>PCBG01000009.1 GCA_002731315.1 Rhodospirillaceae bacterium
ATAATAATGGCTAAATTCAGAGGGGACAGGCCATGGAACAGACCGACGAAATTTTGCGGGTCATTCTCCTTGGAACAGGCATTCCCAATCCGGACATCAATGCCTTTGGCACAGCCACCATTATCGAGGCAGGATCGCAGCGCTTATTGCTGGATTGTGGGCGTTGCACGGTAATACGCATGGCGCAGCTTGGTATCCCACTTGGCGCTGTTGACAAGGTGTTTCTGTGGCATTTCCATTCCGACCACTATGCCGGTCTTTTTGACCTATTGATGACGGGTACGATCCCGCAACCTTATGCAAACCGGAAATGCCCCTTGGATGTGTTTGGCCCGCCGGGGGTCAAAGATATCGAGGAGGGCGGCAACATTATCGCCCGACCGGATCGCAAGATCCGCACCGATGACAATGAAATCAACCCCGACCATATGCGGATTATCGCCCATGAATATGGCGAGGGGCTAGTTTATGATCAGGGAGGGCTGCGCATCATTGCAATCGAGGTCGACCATGGTGAATTCATTAAGCCGGCCTATGCCTTTCGGGTTGAATATGCAGACCATGTTTTTGTGCATAGTCACGACACACGGTATAATGAAAACCTAATCGCGCAGGCTCAGGGTGCGGACGTATTCGTGCATGAAGTTGCGGCGCGCGCGCGAGGAAACAATGATCCAGTATCCAGGAATCCGGGTGGTGCTGGACCATCACGCAACCCCTGATGAGGTGGGCCGGGTCTTTGCACAGACCCGGCCAAAGCTGGCGATGCTGACGCATCTTGTCCTGTTACCCCCTGACCCAATGCCAATCAATGCCGTAACCGGGAGCGTGGCATCAGAATATGACGGCATGGTGCTTGTGGCTGAGGATCTGATGACGATCGAGATTGGCCTCAACATCACGGTGATCCCGTTCGGCCACGGCCGGTCGGGTTCACGTTGACGGCACGGACGCTATTTGCTGGTGGCGATCTGCGTCAGCCACAATCCGATTCCCATCACCACAAGACCGGATGCGCGCAACGGGCTGATTCGCGTTTCTGGAGCATTAAAACGACCGAAATGATCGATTGCCGCGGCGCTGAACAACTGGCCGAACAGAACGAAAAAGATTGCATTTCCGAGGCCAAAGCGGGGCGCGACGTAGGTGATACTTACGATGTAGAAGGCAACAAGGCAGCCGGCGAAGAAAAAATGTTTTGGCGCCTCCATCGCCAGCGTTGCCGAAAACCCACCTTGCATGGTCGAAACAAGCAGACAGCAGCCAAGAGCGATGAAAAATAGAATGGTGGCGGCCGAATGGTGCCTCAAGATGCCGACCAAGCGCCGCATTCAATGCGGCCAGTACTGGTATGCCAAGTCCTGCGACAAACATCACTATGGCGTATGCTGACATGTTCTTCTCCCGTTTGCGGTTCGTTTGATCGGTTGCCAGTCCTGTAGAGGACTGCGCCGATGGAAATTTACCCGCCCCTCGGTTTTAAATATTAATGGGGTTAGCCCACAGGATCACAGAACCAGAAAATACCCAAACAATAATGCGTTTGCTGGCGACGGCCTCTAGAGTTAGGCCAGCGGTATCATTCAATGCTTTTTTTTGTCTTCATACCGTGGCAGCTTTCTGCCATGTCAGCGGATATTTTTCTGATCGTTCTGTTCGCCGCCCTTATGCATGCGGTCTGGAATGCCCTTGTTAAGGGCGCCGCTGACCGCACCATTTCTTTCGGGTTCTTGGTGATGGGGCATACGGTTCCCGCCATTCTGATTGCACCTTTTGTACCGTTGCCCGACCCTTCTTTATGGTTCTACGTCGCCGTGTCGACGGTAATTCACTGGGGCTATTATTATTTCCTAAATACCGGATACAGGCTGGGCGATCTGTCGCTTGTATACCCTGTGGCTCGCGGCATCGCGCCCTTTCTGGTGGCTATCTCGGCCTTGATATGGCTGGACGAGGCGCTGCCGGTGGCTGCATGGGCTGGGTTATTCTTTATTTCGGCCGGCATCCTGATCATCGGGCTTGGACGTAAGGGCGCCCTTCAGTCGCTGCCGGCACTTGGCGTCGCTGGACTGACCGGTGGAACAATTGCCCTTTACACACTGGTCGATGGCGTAGGTGTGCGGCTTGCCAACCAGCCGCTGACCTACATCACGTGGCTGTTTATCGCAGAGGGCACAGCGGTGCTCTACATCCTGCTGCCGCGCATGCAGCGCCTGAAAGCGCAATCAAATCGGCAATTGCTAGTGATGTTCACAGGCGGCCTGCTGTCTGCACTCGCCTACGCGCTGACGCTTTATGCAAAGACGAAGGCCCCGCTGGGCCTGGTGTCGGCGCTGCGTGAAACGTCGGTGATTTTTGCAGCTATGATCGGTGTGTTCTGGTTTGGTGAAGGTCCGGTCAGGAGCCGGCTATGCGCGGCTGCCGTGGTGGGGACGGGCATAATCCTGCTCGCCCTTGTCTGACAGCCGGTCTGTGAGAGAACGCTTATGGTCTGGCGGAATGGCGCGCCCTGTTGCACAATTCGCCAACGCGTTTCTCATAGCGCTCTTATATCGGAGCCGAAGGTGATGCCACGATTAACTCAGCGGTTTTGGAACACGCTGATCCTTGTCTGTGCCGGATGTATGATGATGGTCCCTGCGCCAAAATCCATGGCCTATGAAGAGGCAGGATTCACAATTGTGCATAGCACCGCGCTTTATGAAGTGCGGCGCTATCAGGACCGTCTGGTTGCCGAAACTGTCTATGATGATGACGGCCGGGGGTTTCAGCGCCTTTTTGGCTATATCTCCGGGGACAACAAGGTGGCCAGCAAGATCGAGATGACCGTTCCGGTTACCCAGTCGACAGAGATTGAAATGACGGCACCTGTCACGCAGTCTGCGGGGGCAGGGGGCAATGTCATGCAATTCTATTTGCCCGCGCGCTTTACCGCTGATACCGCACCCGTGCCGACAAACGCAAAGGTGACAATCCGCACCATAGAAGGCGGGCATTTTGCGGTCATCAGCTATTCCGGACGGGCAACAGACCGGAATTTTGCAAAACACTGGAAACAGCTTTTGGCCGCATTGCAGGCTGACGCTGTTCGTATTCTGGCGACCCCGATGAAGGCCACCTATAACGGGCCGTTCACGCCATTTTTTCTGCGCCGCAATGAAGCGATGGTCAGGGTCGACTGGCCATAATGTCCGCACTTAACATCCGCGCATAACATCCAATCGGGGCCAGCAGGATGCCATCTGCCCCAAACCGCTACAATTCGCGGGAAAACTGACCGTATCCCGATCTTGATAAAGAGCGCCGTCATGACCAGGCTGCTGCACGCCTTATGCTGTATTGCAATATTTGCCGGCCTCTAGCTTCCGCCAGGTGGCGTGGCTGCGTCTGATCTGTCATCCGCACCCCTTGTGCTGTCCCCTGACTGCATCCAGACCATATTGCGCCAGGATACAGCTGTCCCGGCGGCAGACTGCCTTGCCGAAGTCACGTCATTCAGCATAACAGGACAAACCGATTCGCAGGGTGCGGATTATCCGCTGGCAGAGGTGCAGACCGCCGACTACCGCATGCGTATTCACTATACCGGCGGCGATTTTTCTGATGCCGTCATGGCAAACTGGCCGCTATCTATCGAGATGAATTATGGCGGTAGCGGCTGGTTCTCCTATTTGCTGGTGCTGGTGGAAACGCGCGACGGCTTACTGGCAAACTGCCCGGGCTGACGGCTTTATTCCGCGAGGGCTGCTTCCAGCTCTTCCTGCAGCGTTAGCCATGCGTCCTCTGCTGCTTCAATTGCGTTTTTTAGGGCTGCCAGCCGGCGACCCCCGTCGGCCGATAGCATGCTGTTGGCCGCGTCAAAGAAACCGGGCGCTGCCATCTCAGCTTCCAGCGCCGCCTTTTGCTGGTTCAGTGCTGCCAGTTCCTTTTCACTACGGGTGATGGCGCTGCGCACAGCGGCGGTATTGGCGCGGCGTTCCTTGCCGGACAGGGCGCGTGCCGGGCGCGCCGCAGCATTGCCTGATGGNTTGCCCGTGGCTGTTTCNNCGCCNGCATCCTGTGATGTGGCNGNGCGCCCCTTGCCNCCCTGCTGCTGCAACAGCAATTTGCGATAATCATTCATATCGCCATCGAAAGGCTGNACCGCCCCGTTGCGGACAATCCACANCTGATCGGCNATNGTTTCCACAAGATGNGGGTCGTGGCTGACCAGAATGACGGCNCCCTGATAGTCGTTCAGNGCGTGGATCAGCGCCTCCCGGCTTTCGATNTCCAGATGGTTGGTCGGCTCATCAAGGATCAGGATATGCGGCGCATCAATTGCNGCCATCGCNATNAGAAGNCTTGCCTTNTGCCCCCCGGACAGCCGTTCGACNGGGTTTTCCACNATATCGGCGCCAATGCCNGCTGCCCCCAGCCGCGCACGCAGCGCGNTTNGCAGNGCATCNGGACGCNGGCGTGCCATNTGCTGAAGCGGTGTCTCACCTNCNACNANCTCGTCCAGCTGATGTTGNGCAAAAAACCCGATACGCAGTTTGCCGGATTTGCGGATGTNNCCTTCCATCGGGGCCAGCCNGTCGGCAATCAGTTTGGANAGGGTNGACTTGCCCTCNCCATTCATGCCCAGCANGGCNATNCGGTCATCCTGATCCAGCCGCAGATCGATNTTGCGCAGCACCGCCTGTCCGTNATAGCCGGCAACCGCNTTTTCAATCACCATCAAGGGCGGNGGNAGCGGGTCGGGNGAGGGGAATTGAAAGGCNGCGACCGCGCTTTCGGACANNGCTGCAATAGGTTGCATNTTTTCCAGCTGTTTCAGCCGCGACTGCGCCTGACGNGCCTTGGATGCCTTATAGCGAAANCGGTCAACAAATGACTGGATATGCGCGCGCTGCGCATCCTGNTTTTTCTTTGTCGCCATCTGNTGTTCCAGNCGCANGCGGCGTTCCGCGTCAAACTGGTCATAGCCGCCAGTATGGTAGCGCAGCTTCATATCGTGCAGATGCAGNATNCCGGTGACCGACCGGTTCANCAGNCCGCGATCATGCGAGATGACAAGCACNGTATGGCNGTATCTGGCCAGAAAGCCTTCCAGCCAGACAGCGCCTTCAAGGTCGAGATAGTTNGTCGGCTCGTCCAATAGCAACAGGTCNGGCTGCGCNAACAGNACCGCNCCAAGNGCCACCCGCATGCGCCANCCGCCGGAAAATTCGNCACAGGGCCGGGCCTGTGCGTGGCNGTCAAATCCNAGACCNGCAAGAATGGTGGCNGCGCGTGATTCNGCGGAATGGGCGTTNATATCCGACAGGCGCGTGTGGATTTCGGCAATCCGCATCGGGTCTGTTGCCGTCTCTGCCTCGGCCTGCAGCGCATCATATTCGATATCGGCNGCCAGCACNGTATCCAGCAGGCTGACATTATTNGCCGGNGCTTCCTGTTCCACACCGCCGACACGGTAATGCGCCGGATAGTCAATGGNGCCGGAATCAAGTGACCATTCGTTGCGGATCAGCCGGAANAGCGTGGTCTTGCCGGTGCCGTTGCGCCCGACAATACCAACCTTGTGGCCCGCNGGAATGACTGCTGATGCCTCANCCAGCAGGGGCTTGCCGTCGATCGCAAANGTGATGTCCTGCAGTTTCAACATGGCGCGAAGAAGTGACCTGATTGCCGGTATTTGTCAATCTTGCTGCCGGCAAANTCATGCATGATATGACGACCGGGCGCTGCGNCCGCTANAGGGNGCTNGACTGATATGTGGAANGGGCCAGCCATTCCGGNTCAATNTCNATCCCCCAGCCCGGCCTGTCCGACACCGTGGCATGNCCATTTTCAATCTNANAGGGCGTTTCGACANAGAGCCCTTCCTGCCAGGGGTAGTAATCNGCCCCCTCGATAGAGAATTCCANATATTTTCCGGCATTGGGGATCGCCCGCAACAGATGCATGGTGAACAGTGTCACCAGTGACAGGTTGGCNCAATGNGGCGTNACCGGCAGGCCGGCCTGTTCGGCCATCCGGCAGATGCGCAAGGTGCGGTTGATGCCGCCAAGATACAGGATATCNGGCTGGACGATATCCACCGCCCGCATGTCNATCATCCGCTTCCATGTGGGAATGTCACAATCCTGTTCGCCGCCNGTGACATCCAGTGACAGCGCGTCTGTGACCTGTTTTGTCTGTTCCAGTTCCCAATANGGGCAAGGTTCCTCAAAATGGCAAAAGCCATGGGCCTGNAGNATNTGCCCCACTTCGATGGCGCGCTGGGGGGTATAGCANCTGTTCCCGTCAATCAACAGATCAACACCGTCACCCATTTCACGGCGCATGGTNGCAATGATCTCTTCGGTCCTGCCGGGCCATTCATCCTGATTGCGTCCGACNTCGGCACCCGCCCGCACCTTGAAGGCATNAAATCCATGCGNATCCCGCAGGGCTTTCAGCCGGTCAGCCTCATCGGCCGGGGTNATGTCCCGCTTCATCGAGCTTGCATAGGCACGCACCGGACCCGGCGNTCCTCCCAGCAGGCTGGCNACCGGCTTGCCGGCCTGTTTNCCGCGCAGGTCCCAGATGGCTGTATCAACACCCGCCATGGCCCGCCGCAGATATGANCCGGGGAATTTATGTTCACGNTCGGTCACAAAATCNAGCAGATCATCAAGNTCGGTTGTATCCCTGCCCAGCATCCAGCGCGCNACCTGCCGGTGAAGAACCATGCAGGTGATATCNCTGTGATAGGTCGANACCTGGCCCCAGCCCGTGCTGCCATCTTCGGCGGTNACCCGGACAAAGCCGACATATTGATTANAGAATGTCTCGATGGATTTNAGNTTCATCTGCACGNGTCCCNGTTACGTCTCACCCCTGATNATGCTGGCGGCCTTCTCCCCNACCATGATTGCCGGTGCATTNGTNTTCCCTGTNGGNATGGTCGGAAAGATNGANGCATCCGCAATGCGCAGCCNGTCNATNCCATGCACGGCNAGCCTTTCATCAACAACGGCGCTGCTGGCATCCCGCCCCATCCGGCAGGTGCCGCATTGATGGAACACCGTCCAGCTATGCTCGCGGATGACATCCATGATATCNTCNTCNCTNTCCATCTCTGGTGCCGGTGCNATTTCNCCGTCGCTGATGTCGGCAAGCGCNGGCATGCGGGCGATGTCGCGCACCAGCCTTGTACCGGCAATCATCTCCTGCCAGTCCCGTTCATCGGACAGATAATTTGCATCCANCCGNGGGGCCTGCATCGGGTCAGGCGACTGGATTTCGAGATAACCGCGGCTTCGNGGCTTGCACGGATTNAANCCGATCTTGTAGGCNGGAAACGGGTCAGGGTTCATCAGGGGGCGNACACCTGCCGGCGCGCGNGTNTAGCTCATCGGCATGAAATAGAGCTGNAGATCAGGNGGTCCGNCAGCATNCCCCAGCCAGACAAAGCCGCCCCCCTGGTTGAGGCTCATGGTCAGNGGNCCNGTCCGGCGCAGCATGAATTCAAGGCCCACCNTCACCTTGCCCCACCANGGGCGCAGCACCTGATTGAGTGTCGGCACTTTTGAGGCATAGACAAGTTCAAAGCCAAGATGGTCGGCAAGGTTGCGNCCTACATGNGGNGCATCCTTNACAACNGNTATGCCGTGTTTCTGTAACAGNGCCGCCGGGCCAATGCCAGAAAGCTGCAGCAGCTGGGGTGTGTTGATTGCGCCGCCACACAGAATGACCTCGCGGCNGGCNGTNGCGGTCATCCGGCGCCCGTCCAGCAGATATTCAATACCGGNNGCGATGCGGCCTTCCAGCAACACGCGGGTTGCATGTGCGCGCGTGAAAATTTTCAGGTTTGGCCGTTTTGCTGCCGGTTTCAGATAGGCCTGTGCTGTCGATGCGCGCAGGCCGTTTTTCGTCGTGATCTGGAACAGGGCAGCCCCGTCCATGTCGCCGGAATTATAGTCGGGATTGGTTGCAATGCCGGCTTGTTCGGCTGCTTCCAGATAGGCGCGGCTGAGCGGATGTGCCATGGATGTGACATCCGTAACCCCCAACGGGCCACTGCGGCCGCGTTTCTGGTCAGGTGCCCCCTGCCAGTTTTCCATGCGCCGGAACATCGGCTCGACATCATCCCAGCCCCAGCCCGGGGCCACATTCCCCCATTCTGCAAAATCGCTGGGGTGGCCGCGCACATAGACCATTGCATTGATGGCGGAGGAGCCACCCAGAACCTTGCCGCGCGGCCAGTAGATGGACCGGTTATTCAAGTTGGTTTGCGGTTCGGTATTGTATTTCCAGTTGAAACGCCGGTCATAAAACACCTTGCCATAGCCGATTGGAATATGAAGCCATGGGTGTTTTCCCCAGGGACCAGCCTCGAGAACAAGAACACGCATGTTCTGATCTTCACTTAAGCGTGCGGCAAGGGCGGATCCGGCTGACCCAGCTCCCACAATGATATAGTCAAATTCTGTCATCACTTCCGCCATGGCGTCCGCCTTGTCCATCTTGCCTGTTTTATGCGATGGGCCCATCGCGTTGTAAAGCGTGGCCTGCCGGCGACTTGGCGTCTGCAGAACAGCTTGACATCTTGCGGGGCAATGGAACCGCACCCCTCCTGCATGTCACCATGCTGCGCCCTGAACGCGATGCGCTCTCTAGGGCATGATGGATTGCTGGTTAGGCCTCTTGTCGGTTACCTTCCTGTTAACGGCTTAGGCGCTGGTCGTCTGGCCTGGCGTGCATAGCATAAAAACAGAGGCCCGGAACAAGGTCTCCCAACAGATCAAGGATATGAGATGACCTGGATAAATGTGATTTCCTATGATGATGCGGATGGCAAGGTGAAGATGCTGTATGACCGCGTGAAGGGGCCTGACAATAATGTAGACAACATCATGATGCTGCATTCTCTGCGTCCCCACTCGATGGAGGCACATATGACAATGTATAAATATGTGCTGCACCATACCGGTAACAGCATCCCGAAATGGTTTCTGGAAACGCTGGGCGTCTGGGTCAGCCGGTTGAATGACTGTGACTATTGTGTAGAACATCATTTTGCCGGTCTGCAACGTCTTCTGGCGGATGATGCCAGATCGGCCGCGATCCGAGACTCCATTGAAACGCGCAATATCGATGCCGCGCCAATGGATGATGCACAGAAGACGGCGATGGAATATGCGCGCCAGATCACCCGGGACCCGGGCGGCATGCAGGAATCAATTATCCATAGTCTGCGTCAGGCCGGCTATTCGGATGGCGAGATTCTCGAGATCAATCAGGTCACGGCCTATTTCAACTATGCCAACCGAACGGTTCTCGGCCTTGGCTGTTCCACAGCCGGCGATATCCTTGGCCTTTCGCCGAACAAATCTGATGATCCGGATGACTGGAACCACAACTAGCAAGACATAAAGTATAATGCGGTCGGCACGCGATGGTCGCATCCGGTCCCCTGGTTGGCAGCGTCTCACGGCCCGGCCGTGAGACAGGAGCCGCAATATCAGGAAAAATACCGATAGTGGGTTGGCATTCTGCGTTATGTTGGGCTAAAAACTGCCCCATGCTACAAAGTAAATTTCAGGATGTGTCGCGCGATGCCGTGCAGCCGCTTTATGCCCTACCACCACAACCGATCCGGCGCGCCGATGGTTTGGGCTTTAACCGCGATATGCCTGACGCGGTGAATATCATCGGAGGCTATTCAAGGCTTCAGGAAATCGCCGAACGCGTCCTGCATATCAAGCAGATGACGGATCACCGGTATATTTTTCCGGCAGGCGAGGAAGACCTTAAACAGGAATGGTTTGATTCCAATGTCGCGCGGTTGAAACAGATTTTCGAGGATATCTCGATCAAGTTGACGTCAGCGAATTTCTCCGACGGGTTGAAGGTGGTGATGCTGGACCGTCAGCAGCCGAAAAGTATACATGTGGCTTTCAGGGACGCGATGGATCAAAAAGGTGCTGGTCTCTTTGACTTCATGATCGGGCTGACAGGTGGACCAGATGGTTAGCTTTAACAATGCCACACCAATCGCGACCGCGTTCAAACAGGCCGCAGACAGATTACCGGATGATGCAGGCACCCGCCGCCGGTATCACCATTGCCGGCAGGCGTCGTGCCGTTGCGAGGTGGCAGAATGAGTAACCGTCACGCAGCCAATCGTGGCCGTCTTGATGTGCTTCGTGCTGCCCAGTATGACGGAAACGAGGCGGTCATGCGCGCTGCCCTTGATAAAGTAGCGGCACCGGACGCCCTGTTCCAACTGGCCCACCCGTTTGGCGACATGACCGGGCCACAGGGTTTTTATGACGGGGCGCTTGCGAGGCTGAAGGCCGCATGGCCGGATGTCGAACGACGTGACTGGTTGGTGATGGCTGGCAGTGATGATGGCGGTGCCGATTGGGTCGGCTGCGGTGGCCATTTTGTAGGCACTTTCACTGCGCCATTTCTGGATATTCCCCCGACCGGGCATCTGGCGCATATGCGCTTTCATGAATTCTACCGGTTTACGGATGGTAAGGTTACTGAATATCAGGCGCTCTGGGATATTCCGGAAGTGATGATGCAGGCCGGTACCTGGCCGATGGTGCCGTCGCTGGGACGTGAATTCTGCATTCCCGGTCCGGCATCGGGTGACGGGCTGATCCGTGCGGCGCGGGACGAAGACCAGTCCGAGGCCAGCCGCCAGCTGATAATCGACATGCTGGAGCATATGAAGCGTCACCCGTCGCAAGGTGGAGCAGAGGTAATGGAGATGCCGCGTTTCTGGCATCCGCGGATGAACTGGTATGGCCCGGCGGGTATTGGCACCGGGCGCGGCATCGAAGGGTTCCGCAACTGGCACCAGATCCCGTTCCTGAAGGGGATGCCTGATCGCGGCAGCAAGGTTGACGAGATCATCTATCATTTTTTTGGGGATAATGATTATGCGGCGGTCACCGGGTGGCCCAATATGATCCAGACCATCAGCCAAGATGGCTGGTTGGGCATTCCGCCACTCGGCAAGGAAATCACCATGCGCAGCCTTGATTTCTGGCGGCTGGAAGGCGGGCTGGTCCGGGAAAACTGGGTGATGGTCGATCTGCTGCATATGTATGACCAAATCGGTGTCGATGTCTTTGCCCGCCTGCGGGAATTCAACAAAGCGCGGAATATGTGATTTGCAGCGATTGCCGAAGGCGCGTCATAACACTGTGCGGCATGGATTCTGAAAAGCCTGAAAAGGTCGTAGGTCGCGGGCGCCAGTCTTCAATAGCCGATTTCTTACCCGGGCAAGCTAAGCCTTGCCATGCGCCCTTCGCGCGAAAGGCAGCTGTTGTGGCCCGCCCCCACACCATCGACCGCATTGGTAACAAGAACGCACTGTCCCTCAAATGTCATGACGCTCCCCTGGCCATCTTTAATGGTCAGTTTCAGTCATCAGCGCTGTCGCGACAAGAATCTTGTGCCCATGTCAGGCGACCTAAGTATTGACTGGGACTCCTAGCAATACTGCAGAGGCTAGGCGCACCGCTGTTAACAGCACTGTCTTCTAGGCGTTAGCTTATTCCGTTGCTGTATGTTCAGCGCTTTTAGCATCATTATTTTTGTAGGCTTGAAGCTGGAGTAGTGCCTGCTGGAAGCAGGCCATGCTGCAACTCTTCATGGTAATGAAGGGCTTGTTGCACTGGCGGCAGAGCCGTTTCGTTTCTATCGCGCTAGCGTGGCTAACCTTGTCAACCGGCATGAAAACGGCATGCGAGGATTCTATCAGTGTCTTGAGCGCACAAATGCTCGTCTTGGTCTTCCCGCCGTCATGACAGACAAGTTCCGCACCCTGTTCCTGAACAAGATTTTGAATACGGATTTTGGTCTGCGGTCGCCCGCCGACATAAAGAAGCTGCATACCGTTGATCACCGGTTGCACATCCGGCGCGGCAGGGACAATGTTGGTGTGGAAACGACGGTCTTGGGATTCCAGCAGCCTACGCAGATCGGCAATCTCCTCGTCCCTAACTTTTAGGATGTTTCGCGCCGCGGCAAGCTCGTGGTTCCGCTCACACAGTTGGTGACTCAGCTTGTTGGTCTGCAGCTGCAGTTTATCCAGCTTCCCTTCAAGAGATTTGGTCATCTCCCGATGATCAGGGCACTGGCTTTCGACGCGGCCTTCAAGCTGCTGTCTTGCGAATTTGGTCTTGGTTGTTTCAATTTCGATCTTCTTACGAAGATCCTTTTCGCGCATGATAGAGCGCCTTTGTAACTCTGACTGTTTTTCGAGGTTTTCTTCGAGCGCCTTTTCTGTATGCGCAAGCCGCCGCATCAGGACAACATTATTGGACCCGTTGATATGGGACAGCATGTGCACATCTGAAAAAATTCTGATCATACCGTCTTCGTCGAGTGCCGGGCACGTCAGCGCTGCCCAGTAGCCCGACGGGACCAGTCCGCTGTTGCAGGCTTCACGCCAGAACGCCATGACCTTGGGTGGCGTGTCGGCGGCAGATGCCTTGCGGATCATACCTTCGAACTTGCGGTTTAGGAGGTTGCAGACATGTGTGGATACAATGCTCTGTTTACTTGCCTCGCGCACAATGAAACTATGGACTGTGGTATCCAGCTGGGTTGGGTCATCAGAGATCACGCCAAATTTGCGACCAACCTTGCGGGCTTCAGCAAGCGTTAGGCAGGTTCCGATAATGGAACATTGAAAGTTGTGCGGGAATTCCCACAGCTTCTTTCGTACTTTTCTTTCTACTTTCATTCCGCGTCAACTAATCAGCCATTTTACCCAAAATCTTTCAATTGAGAATGAGATTGAGAATCATTATCAATTGAAAAAGTTAAAGCGGACTGTGACAGGCGGCAAGTGAAAATTTTGTGATATTCAGTCGCAGCGAATCGATTGTCGGTCAGCCCGCATGCGCCTACATATGTGATGCTGTTGTGGCACGCAACTAAATTCAATGAGATAGCGGTGCTCGACCTTATGGATTGGCTGGCGGATGAAAGGTTTACTTACGGTATCAAGCCCAAGGTCTTTGTGCGCCATTCGACAACACCAAAATCTTAACTGCTCTTGCTGGCGGCGGATTGCCTACGCGTTGTCGGTAGCAGGCGGTTGATGTGGTTGTCTCCTATATCCGATGCTAGTTGTTGGAGTTGGGGGAGTTCCGTCACATTGGAATCAGGCTTAAGGATTGTGCCATCCTTCCGGTCAATAGTGCTATTAACCTCATTGCTGATTTTGCAGTATTGGCCAGCAAACGACTGGCTGTAACTAGCAACAGCCTCGCCATCTGAGACCTGAATCGTCTTCCGTTTCGGCGGCTGCAGTCCGGCATGAGGCTAGGTCTGGCAGGCAGCATCTATGCTGGTTGAGACGGTTTACGCACCACGCTTTAAGTCCAATCGTGCAGAAATTGTTTACTGAAATGAAAAACGAGCCTGCTCAGGTGCCAGTTGCTGCCTGCCCAGAATATGGTCGGCAATACGCGATGCCATCATCTGTGTAGGCCCGTTTAGATTGCCGCCGATGATCCGCGGCATGATAGAGGAATCGACCACGCGCAAACCCTCGACACCGTGTACCCGGCCCCATTCATCAACCACTGCATCGTCATCATAGCCCATGCGGCAACTGCAAGACGGGTGATAGTCGGTAGCACATTCGTTCATAATTACGGATTTGATCTCATCATTGGTGCGCGCCTGCGCCATAACCCCGGTCTCGCCTCCATTCAGTCCGTTGAAAGCAGGAGCCTTCGTCACCTCCCGCGCTAGTTTCACGCCATTCATAATGCCGGTGAGGTCAGCTGCTTCATCCATATAGTTGAATCGTATAACTGGCTTTCCAAACTGGTCGTCAGGATTGAGTTCGACGCGACCACGACTACGGGGATACAGGAGATCGATATGAAAGGAAAACCCCTGTGTCACCCGGAAATCATTGTGCTTTTCCTCAAATCCGGTAGGGCTAAAATGATACTGGATATCCGGCACGTCAGCATTGTCGTGGCTGCGGACAAGACCACCTGCCTCCCAGATATGCGAGGTGGCGATCCCCTCCCGTCGCATTATCCAGTTCCATCCGGCGCTTATCTTTTGGAGTGGATTGTTAAGGCCATGCATTTCAAAGGCCTTTGTGCTCTCAAATTGCAGTACCATGGTCGGATGGTCTTGCAGGTTGCGACCGACGCCGGACAGCCTGACCTTTGTCGTAATGCCGACCGCCTGCAGATGTTCCTCAGGGCCAATGCCGGACCGCAGTAATATCTGCGGCGAATTTATGGCCCCGCTCGACAAAATCACCTCGCGCCGGGCCCTCGCTGTACAGGCAACCCCGTGATGATGGTAGAGTACTTCATTTGACCTGTTGCCCCTGACGTCCACATAACGAACTGCCGCCCTTGTTTGAACTGTCAGATTGCTTCGTCCGCGTGCTGGTTTCAGATAAGCCACCGCCGCGCTGCAACGCTGGCCGTTGCCGATCGTGGCGTCAAGGCGGCTCAGCCCTTCCGGTCTATAGCCATTCAGGTCATCTGACCGTCCCTGTCCTGTTTCAGTGCCGGCTTCCAAAAATGCATCGATCAGCGGGCTTTGGTGACGGCTCTTGCTTACCTGAAGCGGCCCGCTGTCGCCACGCCATGTATCGGCACCACGATCTGATGTTTCACCAGCACGAAAATAAGGAAGACAGTTTTCAAATCTCCATTCTGGCAGGTCGAAATCCTGCGCCCAGCCATCATAATTGCTTGGGTGGCCCCGCATGTAGACCATAGAATTAATTGATGACGACCCGCCCAGCACCTTGCCGCGTGGTGTCCATACCGAGCGATTATTCAGTGCCGGTTCTGCGGCGCTGGAATAGTTCCAGTTGATCTTCGGATTGCGATAGGCGCTATAAACACCAGCCGGAATATGGATCATAAGATTGCGATCCGGCGGCCCCGCCTCTAGCAACAGTACGTCGAATTCTTGTGACTCGCTAAGCTTGCCGGCCAGCACACATCCCGCCGAACCAGCCCCGATGATAATATAGTCGAATTCAACATATTCCGGCATAGCACGCACCGTTTGCAAAGACCCAGATTGCATTGAGACGTTATTTTGTAGAAAGATCAAGCGATCGAGATGTTGGCCGGTTACGCGCGTCATCTTCTGGCGCACAGATCTTAAATTATTTGTGCCCCAAAACCCTCTGTTGCAGATTCTCATTTCTTGGCAGATACCAATCGTCGTTGCGCTACCGGACGGAATGGCGAATTGGGCGCCATACGCGATATAGCATTCAATCAAACTCGCTAGGTCGCCCATCGTGATAGGTCTTTATATCGTCAGCGAGGTCAACAAGGTTCCGTTTGAATGGCTTGCGATTGCGGTGATGCCCTTTCTTTTGCCGCTTATAATTGTCCAGCTGATGCTGACTTATATTCCGCAACTAACTTCGTGGCTGCCAAATCTGGCCTTTGGGCCAGAATAACCTTGAAATCATTTGGATTTAACTTTGATCGAGTGAGAAGTTGCCATATGAGGCTAATGCAGGTCAAATTATGTGAGTTACTGTTCGGGTATTCCAATCTCTCTTGGCTAGCCGGCGGAGAGGCTTAATTTAAGCGTACGGTGCTACTAGTATTGATTTGAAGTTATGGAGCGATTCCATGAATATTTTGCCAGCTATTGTTGCTGTTAAAGAAGAGATGGAGGCCATCTACAAGGACCTGCATACCCATCCAGAGCTTGGTTTTGAAGAAACTCGAACTAGTACAATTGTTGCTGAAAAATTAACCGAATATGGTGTTGATGAAGTTCATAGAGGATTGGGAAAGACGGGTGTCGTTGGGTTGATACACGGAAAATCAAAGGGTAATCGGCGCGTCGGTCTACGAGCTGACATGGATGCATTGCCGATCGATGAAATAACCGGTTTATCGTTTGCGTCAAAAACATCAGGCAAAATGCACGCTTGTGGTCATGACGGCCACACAACGATGCTACTTGGAGCCGCTCGACACCTTTCAGAAACACGTGATTTTGATGGAACAGCTGTACTAATTTTTCAGCCTGCTGAAGAAGGGCTTGGAGGCGCAAGACAGATGATTGCCGACGGGCTTTTTGAGAAATTTCCTGTTGACGAGATCTACGGAATGCACAATTCCCCTAACGGTCGGCCCGGCACATTTGACATATGTAAAGGTGTCGCAATGGCAGGCGCTATGTTCTTCGATGCACATATTCGCGGAGTTGGCAGCCATGCGGCTATGCCGCAACAGTCGCGCGATACCGTGATGATTGCCTCAGCCCTTGTCAGCCAACTGCAAAGCATTGTTAGTCGAAATGTTGCTCCGCTTGAAAGCTGTGTTGTGTCTGTCACGCAAATGCATGCTGGGGCAGCGTATAATGTGGTTCCAGAGACAGCACATATTGCCGGCACAGTGCGCTATTTTAGCGATGAGGTGCGTAGCCTTGCCATGCACCGCATGCAAACGATTTGCAACGGCATTGCTACGGCTTATGAAGTTGAGATTGACTTAGACATGCGCAATGTCTTTGACGTACTCGTGAATGATCCAGAATTATCAGATGCATACATTGAGGCTGCAACGGATATTCTTGGGTCAGAAAATGTTTCTGATATCAGTGTACCCGCCACAGGCTCGGAGGATTTTGCTGATATGCTCCGTCTGGTGCCAGGTGCTTATTGCCGCGTTGGACATACGGGTACCAAAGGCTTACATAACCCTGCGTTTGTGCTTGGTACAGAGCTGTTGCCAATCGGTGCTTCCATTATGGCGCGTATTGTCGAAAACCGTTTGCCTTTAGCATGAGCTGCTCGCCAGAGACATTCGAAGTGTAGAGGGATGCCTCTGACACATTGATAAAAATGTCTAGAGACTTCGCCCTTTGCCACTTGCAGTGCCGAGTGCTTTGGCCTTCCTTCTGCAAGAGGTGATCTGTGGCCGTGTCAGGGGGCTGATATTTGTTACGACCTCGTGCCAGTTGTGTGTTTCTGCTTACCTCGACGCGGTGCAACCAATCCCGCGATATGTTATGTCGAGAATCGCTGACAAAACCAGATGTGGTATATAGATGAAAAATGCAACTTTGCCTCCACACATCCATCACCGTCTGATGTCCGCGTCGCTGCCCACCCTTCATGCACTTTCATCCCTCGAGCTATGCGCCGGCGATCGTGGACGGCTGATTGCGCGTTGTTCAGGCTATCGATTCATGATTTGTTTGTATGATGGATCAATTTTATAGCCGCATGATTGAACGCTCGGCTGTCAATTTTGGGAGCAGGTGATGCCATGGTGCGAAGCGTAGCCGAAGAAAAACAGACCGCCCGTCTCGACACTGAATTCCGTGATGCGCAATCACCCGTGTTTCAAGCCATCACCAACCAAGTGTGCGATTGCGGTTATATCGGCACCAGCTGGACAACACGCAAAGAAGCCGACGTGATGATTGCGCATCTAGGTCTGAAGGCCTCTCATAATTTGCTAGATATTGGCGCAGGGGCTGGCTGGCCCGGTTTGTACCTCGCCCTGCAAACCGGTTGCGCCGTGACACTGCTTGACCTTCCCGAAATAGGATTGCGGTTGGCACAGGCGCGAGCTGAAACCGATGGCATGACATCACAGCTTTCCACTGTGCTGGCAGATGCTGCCGAGATGCCGTTTCCTTCGGAAAGTTTCAAGGCTATTAGCCATAGCGATGTGCTGTGTTGTCTTGAAGACAAGCTGACCGTTCTGCAGGAATGTCGGCGGGTCATAAGCGCCGATGGCCGGATGTGTTTTACTGTGATCAGGTTGGCAGATAGTTTAAAGGGGACCGCTATGAAGCGCGCATTGCAAGCGGGCCCAGAATTTATCCGCGGCGATGCTGAATATCCGGCAATGCTTCTATCTGCTGGCTGGCAGGTCATCCGGCAGGACGATATTACCGAAGCGTTTTGTAACTCTATAGAGCGAATGATTGCTGCAGAAGAGGACAAGAATGATGCATTGCGAACACTGCGTGGTGATGAAGCCTATGAAAAAGCCCAGGTAGATTGGCAGTATAAGCTGCAGGCCGCAGAAGAACGATTGATTTTGCGAGAATCCTTTACAGTAGTGCCGACATGACCTTCATCGCACATCAAACTAGGTCGCTCATAGAGCGCGACTATAACCGCACTGACTTTCTCGAGCAAAGGAGAGTGCTGATGGAGGCGTTGGCACTCTACTTACTGATCAAAAGTTCGTAGAATTAGATTGAACATAGAAATTTAATTATAAATTTAAATCACGTTAATTATCTGAAATTTATAAATTTTTTTTGATTACATAAATTGTAAAGCAAACTTTTAAACGCCAAGCAAACAATTCTGGCTAAAAATATTTCATGACGTCCGTGCAAATATCTTCTTCAGGAGATTTGGATGAAATTAAACAAGTTTATCTCTGTGTTGATCTTGACGGGCATTGTGTCGGGCACAAGTCAGGCAAGAGCCCAAATGATCAACGACACGCGCACCGGATATGTCACGGCTGTCGAGACAGTGTGGACGCAGCGGGTTATTCATGAGCCAGTGACAATCACATCCTGCCATACCAGCCAGTCGCATTCAGGCTATCAAGGCAACATTGGTGATGTCGTCATCGGCGGCCTTGTCGGCTCAGCGATTGGCAACAAGCTCAGTGACAACCATGGCGCTGGTTCTCTAGGGGCGTTGTTTGGTGCCGCCGCCGCCATGGAAAGGTCTCCGCGCCAACGTCGGGTCTGTCATGATAAGACGAGCTATCGTGAAAGGACCGAAAATGTTGCCGATCATTATTTGGTGCATGTGCGTGCCGATGAACGCGATCTAACCTTCCGTTCGGATCGCCGCTATCGCGTGAACCAGCGCGTGAGTCTGTCCGTGTCTTCAAATTACGGTCTTCTGCGCTGAAGCAGTCGCAAGCCGCATAACCTAACTGTCATAAATGAAGGAGGGATCCACTTATGAAATGTTTATCCGTTCCCATAATCGCGCTCGGTGCACTCGGCCTAGCCGCCTGCCAGCAGACGGTGCTGACTTCTTCAGCACCAACCACATCGGTGATCGACCGCGCCAATGAAATGCAAAATGTGCTGAATTTCGATTCCTGCCTGAGCAATGGGCTCGAACAGGATGCGCAGGCGGCGGCCAGCGACGAGCGGAGCCAGTACCTTGCTAGTGCCAAAACCTTATCCAGCTGTGAATCGAAACTACGCGACACCGCGTCGCTGGTTGCAATCGAACAGCGGATGCAGGCTAAGGCCCTTGCCGTGCAGAATTTCATCAAGGGTGGGGATATCCAGGCGGCCCGGCTTGCGCTGACGGATTTCGAGGCCAGCTTCGATGGTGCCGATCTGATCTATGCCGATGGTAGTTCCTTTTCGGACACCATGCATGCGCTGCTCTACAGTTTTGATAACGGTGTCACCTACAAGCTGGCGTCCTTGAATGCCCGTCGAAAGGTCAAGGACGAGGTGCGGCGCGCCTGGTATTGGCAATCTAACTAAATCGGCAGAAAGGATCATCCCTTATGAGACATAATCGTCCAACCGGCTCACACAGACCCTTCATGATGGCGGCCTTCACCGGGATCGCCTTAACGTTGAGCAGCCAGGCACTAGCTTCAAGCCCGCGCGGATGGCAGCCGCAGATCAGCGAAAAAATCCTAGTGCTGCCGCAGAGGCAGCTGGAACGTGCAATCCAGAGGGATTTCGCCGCTTCGCCGCTGGCTAGCGACATGATGAATGTCGACC
Source organism: Rhodospirillaceae bacterium (assembly GCA_002731315.1). The sequence goes on from PCBG01000009.1 coordinate 19,744, forward strand.
AGCAGATTGTGTCTGAGGTCACCAATATCCAGTCATTGAGCGAGAACCAGCATTTATATGAGGGTGAGGCCGCTGTCGAGGTCAAGCATCAGGTGCTGGCTGCCAAACGCGCCTATATCGGCCTGATGGGTGAACAGATTGGCATGAAGCGCAAGAAACTTCAGACCAAACTTTGGCTTTACCGGCATCTAACGCGAACGGCGCGCCGTAATGACAGCAATCTCGCGGAAAGGCGTGAGATCACTAATGCGATCGATGCTGCACAGCAGCGAGCTGGCGCGGTAGAGAGCGAGCTGAGAGAGGAGCTTTTCTATTCGACCAATCTTCCAGAGAGCAAGTTTGGTGAGGATTACGCGGCCAACCGGCAGGCCATCGAGTCGCTGCGAAGTGCCATCGCCAACCATCCGCTGAACAAGGCAGACGGGGGCAGCGACGCGCCACTCAACAAGTTTGAGGAATTGCAGCGGCTGACAATGAGTGTCGAAGCTCAGCTGGCAATCCTGGACATGGAGGATGAGGTGCTGGGCCATATGGCAAAGCTGCTATCTCTTGACGCGATGGCCTTTGCCGAGGAAGTGGCCGAAATCGCCTATCTAGCTAATGAAGAGGCACCAAAGGACGCTGAGTTCAGATCGCCAGCGGCAGGTGTGAAACTGTTCGTGAATTTCTGAGCCGCCACTCGCCATCCTCAATCCAGATCCATTTTGAAAGGAAACCCATCATGCCCCGAAACATCATCCAAATCTGCCTTGTTGCGTCGGCGATTTTGATCAGCGCCCCGGTGGTTGCGGGATCGCTTGAAAATCTAGAACGCGAGCGGTCAATCATGGTCTCACGCCTGCTTGACGCCGACCTCAATATCGCCCAGCGGCAGGAAAAAATCGCCTTCTCAAAGCGTCGTCTTGCCGATCTAGAACGGATCGCTTTGAACGACAAGGCGCTGAAGGAGTCACGCAGTCCACTGGTGATGAAGGTGTTCAAGAATTACGAGATGTCATTTCTCGTGCATTCGGCCGCCGAATCCAGGCGCTCGATGTCGACACACTGGCTTGAAGGCATTGGACTTTCGACAAGTGATTTGATGAATACAAGGTCAATCCGATGATCTCACTCATTCTTGGCGCGCATCGTCGATTTGAAAAGTCCGGCCATGCCGCAGGTGGGCTCGGATCGATGATGCAGGCGCTGAGCCTGTTTCTGGGGCTGATCGTCATCATCACCAGTTTGACCGCCTTCACCACCGGCATGGCGCCGGCGCAGGTCCTCAGCTGGGGACTTGATATGCTTGGCAGCATTTTTTTGCTGCTCTTATCAGCATTGGTGATCACCGCGATTTTCTGCTGTGTCAGGTTGATTGACAGCGCGTGTCACGCGCCGTCAGACCTGGAGCGGCAGAAATGGTTACAGGCGGGTCTGCAGGCATGCAACGGCATCGCCACGCTGGCACTGACATTCCCCCTTCTTGGCATCAGCCTTGGGATCGGGCAGTTGTCGAATAGCAGCCTAACACCAGACAGTATTGACAAGGTAATTGCGTCACTGACGGATGACTTCAGCATGGCGTTTCTGACCTCGGTGATCGGATTGCCGCTGTCGGCCATTCTTCGCACCGTTTTCATTGTCCTGAACGCCTCGCTGGCATTCGGCAGCACCCCGAGCACCATACCGGCGTCCGTTGGCGACAAGCCAGTCACAACTCTGTCACTTTCGTAAATCGGAGGTTAATTTCCATGCGTTACCTCATCTTCAATGTCACTGTCCTTGCGGCGCTTGGCTACCTGTTTATGGCGTCCCCCGATCAGTCCTTCACGAGCTGGATCGGCAAGGCTCCCCAGATGTTCGACGCGGCACGAACAGCCAGCCGTGATTCCATGCCTGGTGATGATCCCACCGCCACCGCTGGGCGCGCTCTGCTCGAGGCCGTGGAGCCGGTTGTGGAACAGATCCTCTCGTCGTCAGATGGTCCGGTGGCGGCACGAGTGCCGGCGGCGCGCTTCGGTGAGCCGGCAACGCCGGACGACATAAAGACCGTTGCAGCGCCGGTCGATCTGGCCACTGACGATGCCCGGCCTGTCACGATACAGGATATCGAGAGCATGATCCGTGGCCTGATAGATGCCAGGGTAACGGTAGGCGATGATCAGGATGCGAGTGCGGATGCCGACAGCCCAGAAACCCCGGCGGGTGACCAGGCTAAAAACGTCCAGCTTCAGCCAAAGCACCGCCCTGCAGACAGGCCATCAACTGGTCTGGCATCGAGTTTCGCGGCGGCTGACCCGAGCATGCCGACAAAAGCCACGCCGGACGGCCCCCATGATGCTCGTTCAGGAGCGGTGGAAATCAGCGAAAATGGCTCGGCAGCGCCGAGTGCGGCACCGCAGGAGATGAGCGACGAGGAAATCGCCACCGCCTTTTCCAGGCTTCAGCAGGCGGCGCGCCCGAACCCGGCCCCGTCGGGAGCCACGCAACCGAGGGAAATAGATGCAGTTGGTGATGGCCAGGTTAATGGTGTTCCTGTCGAAGCCACAGCAGTGACAGCCGCGCCTACCGCTCCGGAATCACCCGCTTTTATGTCACCCGGTCAGAGGGCCGACAGCCTCGCTATGATGGTAGAGGAGCTGCAACTCATGTATCTGGAACGAACCGGTGGCTGATCGCCGCAACCTCAGCATCCCAATCAATTTGGCCTTCCTAACCGGGCTTTTGGCTGCGTCACACTTCGCCACGGCGATGGCGCCGACGCAGCAGCAGACGGCAAGGGCCGAGATTAAGGCGAAGAAATCTGTTGTTTCGCCGCCGCTGACCGTCGAGTTTGTCGACAATCTGTCCGATGGTGGGCCCGCCATGACACTTACCGCCGTGGCGATGCCAGCTCTAGCGGACGTCGCTTTGCCGGAGAGGCTGCTCGCAGACGCGCCGGTTTTGGAAGCCCCGGCGCCACCGATTCCAGTCTTGGCGGTGGTGGCAAAGCTGGATTCGTCCCCCTCGACACCGATGATATCGCGGCCAGACAGCTCGACAACGCCTGGCCCACTGACGCTGCGTCCAGACGTGTCAAGCTCCAATCCGTCCAATCCACCTTCGATCGTGCCTATGGAGACCGGAAGACTGACGGCGCTGGATCCGGCTTTACCCCTGTTGCCAGTGTCGAGATCGGTAGCGATGGTACGAGCACTGATGCCGCTCAGCCAAACAGGCCAGGGGGCGCAGGTGAACGAAGCCGGTTCTGATGCGAAGCCGCTACCGCACCTTGTGCCGTTGGCACCGGATCGGCCACGGCCGTGGGATATCATGCCACAGGTAATGCCGGTAGGTAATCCAATCATGTTGTCATCGGCCCAAGGCCGGCTGGATCCGGCAAAACCTAGATCGTTGACGACCTCTGGAATGCCGCAATTCTTGAAACCCAGGGCTTCCGACCTGCAGGCGGCTGGTCGGTTGATGGATAACGCGGCGCAGAAACTGTCTCTGGAATTCCTGTGGCCTGCAGATCGGCGTGTCCATTCCCGCATCTATTCGCGCCTTACGGAATGCCTTGGGGTTGAAATAGGGGTCATCGACGGGGACGGGAAGGTGTATATTGGTGCGGGTGGCGGCAGGTTATTCAACGCCGCCCTGCATTCCCCTTTCATGCGTCTTGTCGATCAGCCCGTCGATCCGCGGGAACGCCAGAATATCCAACGAATCATGACTGACCTGCAGATCACCGCCAAGGGCGGCACGGCTGTTCGGGTCTTCAAGCGGGCGCATGACATCCAGCTTCTTGCGGCATTAAACCGAGCCCTTGGCGGGCTGCCGACGCGCGGCAGGGTCACGGCCGAGTATCAGATCGAGGCAGGTGCGCTCTATCTTGGCAAGCTGACGCTGAGCGGACGGCGGCATGATGGCCGTGTTCGCCTTGATCAAGACAGCTGTATATGACCGTCGGATTAGTTGAAATCCCCGCCGTCCGGCTGGCGCGCAACGAAAACACCGACACCGCTGTCGGTCAGGCGGTCGATATTGGCCCGTTGGACGGCGGCGTTCGGCGTTTCGATCATGTTCTCGAACCATCTCCGCCAACCGAAATCAGGCCTGTCCGACACGGCGGCGTAGAGTGACAGGTCGGCGTTGCTGATGACAAAGGAAGGGGTCTGGAAGCGATCCCCGGGACGTAGGTCCGCGCCACTGCGGAATTTCACTTCCGGCATGCCGTCATCGTTCTGGCCGGTTACGGCAAGCCAGACCCGCACCTTGTGGGAAAAATGGTTTTCCACCGTGAGCCTGACCGTGCAGTCCTTGGCGGGCAGCATAGGAAACACGCCATCTATCCGCTGGACAGCGGCTAAGGCCTCCCCGCATGCCCCGCCTGTGTTGGGAGCCTGTCTGTCATCCGTGCTGACGCTGATATCAAGGGCGTTGGCAAGTCTTTCAGACTTCGCCCCAAGATAGAACACCTCGAAGAAATAGAAGGCGTTGGTAACAACCCAATTCCTGAGCGCCAGATTGGTGCGGATTTCCATCAACAGCGCCCGGTGCTGCCCAGCCTGCTCATAGCTAAAGGCGTTTTTCAGTGCCTGAACGGGCAGATGATAGCCAATCAGGCACAGCGTCACCAGGATCGGGGTGATTGCGACACCGGCCCGGCGCCGAAGCGAGGAAGCAGGTGTGATCTGGCGGCGCGGTTTCGCAGAGGGCGCGGTAATCTCCACCCCGATCGCGGCGGCAGCGTCCGAAACCCGCTCGGTAGCGATGATGATCCAGTCTTTCGGGATAAGATCAGCGATCTCCTCGCGGTTAGAGGGATGAAGAAGCACCGTGACGGTTTCACCATTGTCATGCAGGGCCCGCAGCTGAGCGTAGGACTCGCTGAATTTCTGCCGCATATGATCGACCGGCCTGATATCCAGTGTCGGGCTGACTTCGCCACTTGCCCAGATGACGTCGTTCCCGTGCGATGCGCCGTGCGAGCCCACGAGACTGCCGGACTTCTGCAGCATATGCGCCAGCAATATTCCGAATTGCCAGCTGTCCCCCTGTGTCACGGGCCCCTCGAGGTCGGTGCGGTAGGATCCCTCTCCAAGGAGCTTTTCAATCACCCCGGTTGGTCGACGCACGAATTGGTCGTAGTTGCCGCTGATCGGCAAGGCTTCGAAGCTGCCAGTAATACAGATCACCGATCGGATCTCAGGCGCTTCCCTTGTAATTGAGAGGACGCGCACGGCGCCTCTTGTTGTTGGGATAAAAACTTTGAAAGGGTTCACCGGATGAAGAACTCCGTTTCCGGATCGCGGACGGCCTGCACGATAGCGTGCGATTGATCTAGCATGATTTGAATGGTGTCATCCATCATTTCCGGTAGCCTCACCATCGTGAAATGCCCGTCGCAGTCGGCGAAGAGCATGGTCGGGCGCGGGCCGTCGAGATCGTCTTCGGCGCCCTGGCTGGGGTTTGTGTGGAATTTTATCTGAAGATAGATCGCGCCGTCATCTCGCGACGAGGCCGATAGGACGAGGTCGAAGGCCGGGCCCGGCCTATTTTTGGTACTGGCGCTGTCACGTGACGCCGCGGCCGCCTGCTGTTGTTGCCTCGCAATCGACACCGTGCCTAGTATGCCGCGAAACTGACGCCGCTTGTTGAAGTCCTGCGAAATCTGATCGAGAAGCGGGGTGACATCCCCTTCATAGCTGCCTGTTGCGAGCTTGTGCAGCATGCGGAACGGAATCACTCGCGGGGTGCCACCGATCGATGTGGGGTCGCCTGATTGGGCGAGCGCGACCATGACCGCTTCGAAGGACAGGCGATTGGTTAGCCGCAGTTCGGCGGTTTCACGATCGACAGTGGAGGAATCTGGGGAGGAGGCCGGTGTCATGATGTAGTCTCGTGCAGTTTGGATAGTTGGTCACTGAAAATCACAAAATCATCCCTGGCATGTGACCGCATGGATTGATCCGGTTGATCCAACGAGGCGAGGAAACCAGACAGTTTTAACAGACGGTCACCGCCGTAGATCAGCGCATGGAGATGATCCGGATCTGTCAGCGACAAGGTCGGGCCCGAGGCCTGTTCTCCGTCAGGTGCCGGTTCCACCACGACATCGGCGGCACGCAGCCCCTGGCGACGATAGGATTGAGCGATACGCTTCATATGCTTGCGTTGGTTGCCGATCGGGCTGTCGGATGGCAAAGTGTCGATCCTGTCCAGTACCATGAGGGCAAGCTGGCCGACCGGGTCATCGTCCGTATCCATGGGCGCCACCCGGTCTTGCAGATCGGTGGCGATGGCCGCCATTTCCTGCCTTGTTTCATCATTGCCACAGCGTGATAGATACTCGAAAATAGCTGGGTTGCGGGCGTCCCATAAACGCAGGAAGGCGGTCGTGGCGATGTTTTCGATAGTGGTCCTCAGCGTCCGCCAGTTTGCCAAATGGCCCTCATAGACAGTGTCGCTTATGCCGGCCATTTCAAGCTCGATGTCGCCCTTGCCAATATCACCACCGCGGCTGGCCTGAACAAGCTTATTTTGCACGGGACCAAAGGTAGCAAGCCGTAGACATGTCAGAACAAGTCCGTGGCCGGCGGCGCCTGCGAGGGCGGGCACGGACAGCTGCGCCAATTCGGTCTTGGTAAGAAACTTGATTGCGCTGCATGGCCGGCGTTGCAGGTCGGAAATCCAGCCTGTCGGTGTCGCGGCATCGCCGACAAGTTGCCCGAGGTCCGGCGATGTGGTGCCACCATTATCTTCCGCATCCGGGGCACTGCTGATCGCAAGTTGCGAGAGCCTGTCAATATCTTCATCCTCGAAACTCGCTGTCAGCGAAACATGAACATCGAACGCATCGCTCTGCGAATGAATAAGGCTGTCCCGGAACGTCATCCAGGCCTTTGCGGCGGTGCCGAACAGCCTGAAGGATAGCGCATTTTCTGCGCTATTCTCTATCCAGAAATCGAGTATCAACCCGTCGTCAATGTCCTCGGCGGTGAACCGTGCCACGCCGACTTTTGTCTCCAGGTGTTCAACCAGTAGCCGCGCCATGTTCCGTTCCGCCATTTGTGGCAGATGTTCGCCAAGAAAGTTGTAGAGACGCGCGGAAAGATCCTTTGTTACGGCCTTTCGAGGCGCGCTGCCATGGTCGGCCGCGAGATCCGAAAAGGCATTGTGAATACAGTCGAACCCCAATGCCTCAACCAGGAATTCGAGGCAGGCGACAGCAAGTGGCACCTGACCGCCAGTGAGTTTGAAGATCGTCATATCGTTGCCGGGCTCGCGGAATTCCAGTATGCCGTCGCGTCTCGCCAAAGTTGGCGGAGAGTCGGCTGTGGCGGAGAACAGCAAACGGCTTGCTTGACGGGCTGTCATTGGGTGCGCGGTTACCAGCAATTGATCGAGCTGAATATTTTGGGCTGCCGCGGCCGACATGACATGCACCGACCTGAACAGAAGCGGGCCATAGCCGCGACCGGCAATCGTCGAGATGAGTTGGCTGATAGTGTCCGGCTGGTAGGCGGGGGCGCCATTGCCGGCGGTGGCCTCGCCGACAGACCGCAGGCAGTTCAGAAGAAATTCCGATGGCGGGGTCAGGGTGAACTCCGCCCAGCCAGCCAGTATTTCGGTTGGGTCTACCATCGAGCGCGGCCGGTGCTGCAAGCGCCTGAAGCGCCGGGAACTGAGCAGCTCGACAGTAATTGTGAAAGATCTGGCACCGCCGCCTCCGTCAACTAATGGCGGGACATCTGTCCGGCCCGATGATGCCAAGGCTACTCTGATCACTGGCTTGCTTTCAACCAGTGACGAAAGGCCTGCCGGTTGTCTCGCAATCTCGCAACTAGTGTACTGGCAGGCCCGGAGCCGGCATTAACCCGTCCAGTCGACAGCTCACCGGCATTGCGCGTTGCCTGCGCCGTCGCCATCCAGAAATCGGCCTCCTTCAGATGCATGCGCAAGGCGCCACTGCTGGGATCATTGGACAAGGTGCCCGCTCGAGCCAGAATTAGGGTGGTTTCCTTAGTGGTTATTCCGGGGGATGGTGGCAGAGGATACCCGGCCATGCGTACTCCCTGGTCGGACTGCGCATCAATGCTGATGTCGCGTCCCTCCGCCTGGTAGGCTTGCGCCGCCGCCAAAACCTTAATGACATAGCGGCGCGTTACCGGAATGATCTTCGGCTGTGGGCCAGCGG
>PCBG01000010.1 GCA_002731315.1 Rhodospirillaceae bacterium
AACAATTGCCATGCAAAAACCGTAAGATAAAAGTCTCGTTATTTCAATCTGATACTATCTTTCCATATAAATACCTCTGAAAGGAACAGAGGTATGGACATACATCAACTCAAACAACGCATACATGCATCAAGTAAGAATCTTCCCTTTAGTCCCGTTTGTCTGGAAACCCAAAATCACTCATCAAAATGGTCTTGTCCACCACCTCCATGCTGAAGTCTGACCAGACTGGAGGATGCTCTCGGTTAAATAACTCTTCCTTCACTAATCTCTTTTTCAGAATTGAATGGACGTGAGCACCTCTGAAGGTCCTGCCACGCACGGTCAGGTATCCTTCCTTGTTCAACCACTCAGCGATGGCATCAAAGGTCATCCCTTTCTTTCTATGCTCAGAGATGGTTTGATAGAGGAATAATTGATATTCAGAGTAATGATTGCCGTAGAGGGCAGGGGAACGGCAGGTGAGCATGAAGTTGAAAGTTAGGTCAGTGATGGAAAGTGCATCATTACACCGCACATCTGTTACCTCCAAACTGAATTCTGACCAAACTGGTGGATACTCTCGGTTCAGCAACTCTTCCTTTGCCAATCTCTTATTCAAGATTGAATGGACGTGTGTTCCTTTGAACGTTCTGCCACGCACTGTCTGGTATCCTTCCTTGTTTAACCAATCAGCAATGGCATCAAAGGTCATCCCTTTCTCTCGATGCTCAGAGATGGTTTGATAGAGGAACAATTGATAGTCGGAGTAATGATTGCCGGAGAGTGCAGGCGAGCGACAGGTGAGGGTAAAGTTGAAAGTTAGGTCAGCAATGGAAAACTCCCACCCACACCGCACAAACGATACTGTAGAATAGAATATTGTAGGTAGAAGAAATGAAAATACGAAAATCAAATTTTATAGTTGTTGATTTTCAAGTCGGAGCATTTGGTAGTAGGAAAATCCCCAAACTTTTCAACCAAACTACAACAATTAGAAATATTTAAAGGTTGATTAATAAACATAGAAAAAAACTTAATCCTATTATCAATGCCCACGACTGTGGTGACATCGGCGGTGCATTTTCGTGCGATACATTTGTCGTGTTAGGGCACCGAATTGGGTTTTCTTGACGATCTGTTTGTGGACTCCGCGCAACGCGGCAAATACCTCGGCGAGATGCTTTTGTGGGATATTGACAGTATTATGGCGGCACGCGGTTGGCCGGTCAAAAATATGGATCGCCGAGGATAACAACTATCGCGCCCCTGACCGCTATAACAGTTTATCGACGCGCACTGGCCGGATTACTTGCAAAATGAAAGACGTCACAACTGGAAGATAGCTATGATGAACACCACGCTGCCGGCTTTGCGGGATTTTGTTTCCAGTGATGCAGATGCCGTTGTCGAATTATGGACCGTTTGCTGCCTAACAAGGCCGTGGAATGATCCGCACAAGGATATCCAGCGCAAGCTTGCCGACCGTAACGGGGCTTTCTGGGTCGCGGAAGACCAATCTGGCGATATCATTGCCACTGTGATGATCGGTTATGACGGTCATCGCGGGACAATCAATTATCTTGCGATTGCCGAAGCATGGCGCCGGTCTGGCTGTGGGACCCATATCATGGCGCAGGCTGAAGCATTCCTCATTAAGCAGGGTTGTCCAAAGGTCAGTTTCTGCGTGCGGAAGAACAATGCAGCTGTCCTCACCTTTTATGCAGGGCTAGACTATCAGGTGGATGATGTGCATTTTCTTGGCAAACGCCTGATTAATGATGATTGAATCTTATCTCAACCTCCTGATTTTTGTTCTGTTGATGGTTGGAACCCCAGGGCCGGCGAATCTGCTCGTGATGATCGGCGGTGCGCGTCACGGGGTATTACCTTGTAAAGGTTTTATTCTCGGTCTGGTCAGCGGCAAGCTCTGCCTAAACATCGTATTTGGCGTAGGGCTGGGAATTTTTCTGACTGGCCAGCCAATGCTATTGCAGGTTCTGAAATTTGGCAGTGCAGGCTATATGGTGTGGCTGGCAGCCCAGTCTTGGAACAGCAGTGGGGGCAGCGCCTCACAAAACCATCAGTTCCGTTTCAAACAGGGGGTGATTGTTCACCCGTTGAACCCTAAGGCATGGGTCATGACGCTTCTTGCCTGGACACAGTTTGCGCCGGAACTGGGCGGGCCTGCCGTCCAGCTAGTGTTGGTGCCGCTGACTTTCGCGTTGGTGCAGGTTGTTTTTCATACTGCCTGGTGCGCGGCTGGTGCCCTGATGCAGCGTGCCATGCCGCAGCAACAGCTTCTCACACGAGGCCTGATCACGTTGACAATAGCAGTCGTCGTTTGGGCGCTCTTCCAATAGCCGTCAGTTTAATTGGAATTAAGAAACGTACTGTTGATGGCGTCTTTTGAGATCGCCCCAAGATATTTGAAATTCATCGTAAAAGTGAACTGGTCATCTGCCTTGATGTCTCGGTCAGCATTCAGGTCGCGGTCATAGCCAAAATCGATGCTCAGGCAATCCTGCAAGCCGCCGGTCCATTTCAGCGCCGCTGTTGAGCTGTCCCTGACAGTCTTGCCATTGGACAGATCCCAGACCTGCTTGCCGACAGCGCTCCACCCATTTCCGATCTTATAGGTGAAGGATGCCGTCAGTTCTTCAAGATCATGTGCTGCTGATGAAAAATAGGGTTTGGCCAGTTGCATATGATCAAACGAATAGTTTAAGCGCGACATATCCCCGGAAATACTCGTCTTGGATTCGTTGAGTTTGAAGTCATCAGGCGCCATACGTCCTGACCATGAAAAGGAAATCTTGTCGAAGGGTCGTGCGGAAAATGATGCAACGTAATCTGACAGGTTGCTGCTGTCATTGACGGCAAGGCCGGAAGACGGCTTGCCTGAAAGGCGCCGGCTGACCCCGATAAATCCTGTCACACGCTGCAGCAGCGCGTTGTCGGCATGAATTGAAACACCCATGTCCGCACGCCCACCCGGGAGCAGATAGTCATACCCCTGGAAGCGATTAAGCAAGAACAGATTGGCAGGGTCGATACGATAATCTGCCGAATCCCTGTTCGGAATCTCGCCTGTGCGGTCCTTGCCACCGATATATGCCAGTTGCAAGCGTGGTTCGATCACCGCATTACCGCTGTTTGAAAATACCGCCAGCGGATAACGGAAATTTACAGAGGCGCCCGGGACGATGCGTCCGATATCATCTGTCTTCGTTGTTGCGGATACCGGTTTTTTCTGGATCGAATAATAGCTGCCGATCAAAGATGTGCGCAATTCAGTCTTCAGATTACCTGCGCCTACCTTATCGCTCAGCTCGATATTGCCAACCCAGCGTGACATGTCATGCCCTTCATCATTATCCAGCTGGATGGCGCTGATTTCAGTTTTCAGGGTCTGGCTGTTTCTGAACCCAGGCTTGACATCCTCATAGAACACATAGGGAAGGATGGTTGTCTGGTGATCTGCGGCGGTGCCGGCGGACAGGCTCTGTGCATCGCTTGCTTCGACATAATAATAGCGATCCGGTTTGATGCGTTCGGCTGTGGCTGATGATTTGAGCCAAGTATCCGAATTGAATTTATAGCGCCGCATGAAGGTGTCCTGGCTGGCCCGGCGTGCCCGCAATTTTACATTCCAACCGTCACCCAGCCGCGTGTTGAACAAGGCATCTATGGCGCCCACATTTTCGCGATTTTTCTTAAAGGTATTAAGCGAACCGGCATATAAAACGGCTTTCAAATCCGAGTTGTCCCACCGCTGACGATATTTCGTTTTCAGCGCTGTTCCACGATGCTGGAACCGATAGGGGGTAAGTTCAACGTCACGCATGTCGTCTATCACCACGAAATAGGGGATGGAACTTGTGAAGCCCAGATCAGAGCTTATGCGGAAGGAGGGGGCCAGAAACCCGGTCCGGCGGCGTACGGTCCAGTCGGGATGCGCCAGATAGGGCAAATAGCCGATGGGCAGGTTCAGGATGTGCATGCGCACATTGGAGTGGATAATGGTCTGGGTTTCAGCGTTATGGCGCGTTGATGTTGCCCGCAAATCCCATATGGGGGTTTCACCATTGTCAAAATTACAGTTACATGGGCTGAACCGTGATGAATCAAAGACGGATGTGGCGCCGGATACGATGTCGCCGCTGTCAGCGATGAAAAAGGACGCGTCGGTATATTTCGAGAACAATGTTTCGGCGACAATATGTGTAAATTCGGTATCGAGTGTCATCACCTCGGCGCGATGGACCGCGCCATCATTATCGATGAAGCGGACATTGCCAGTGGCGACAGCGACATCATCCTCACGATTATAACGTACCTCATCCGCATAGAGGGTCATGCCTGCCTGTGTCATGACGACATTGCCGGTGGCCAGCATGCTGGCATCTTTCTGGTTTACAGAAACACCATCTGCCTCAAAGCCGATTTCGTCTTCAGCATGGGCCGGCGCAGCCAGCAGCAGCAAACCTGCCAGCAGGAACATTGCGCCTTTCAGCCAGGTCACAAACATCACCACTCTCATTCATCAATATTGATCTACAGCTAACCTGTTTTAGCGGCCAAGTCCATGTTTCCGGCGTTCCACAGGTGCGCTTATGGCGGCATTTCTGGCGGAGTCCGCATCTGTTGCCATCTGCCTTGCGGTAAACGGGAAATCTGCCCATGCGGCCTGTTGCAGGCTGTTGCGATAGGAATCATCCGTGATCAATTGCTCAATGGCAGAAGCCAGCGTGTCGACGCTAGGATCATCGACAATATGCGCGCGCCCTTCAGCAGCCTCGGGAATGCCGCCGCGGCGGGATGCCAGAAGTGCGCTGCCGGCGGCAAGGGCTTCGATTACAACTTTTGGCATCGGGTCCTGCCAGATTGACGGGCAGGCAATAATGGCAGCTTCACCCTGAAGGGCGCGGATGTCTACATAGGGCAGAAATCCGGTCATCTGTGCCTGTGCGCCAAGCCTAACAAGCGCCGCTTCAACCCGCTTTTCATAGGGGCTTTTCTCGGCAACCTCAAAACCTCTGGCCCCAGCAAAGCACAGCTGCCATTCGGGATAGTTTGGTAGGATTTGCGCCGCCGCTTCCGCCAGTTCCAGCACACCTTTTTCTGCCACCATGCGCCCCACGAACAGAATCACCGGTTTTTTTGGGCTCTGTTTTTTTTGCAGCCTTTCGACGCCGTTATGGACGACATGTGTTTTTGAGGCAAATGCGGCAGACGCATCGACACCGTCAAGGAAGCACTGGCGGATATAGTTGCTGACACAGATCACGGCTGACATCTTGTCCAGCAGGTCACGCCGCTCGGCCGAGGTTGCAGCCCCCTTCATTTCACGCGGGTCGTTATGCAGATAGAGCGCAACCTTCAGATCAGGGCGTCTGGCCTTGATGTGGGAAGCGACCTGACAGCGGCCATGAACTTCGACCAGATCCGGCAGCGCCATCTCGTCAAGCTGGTGCAGATAGGCTTCGGCAAGGCCAATATTGCCGCCATGCCACCAGCGACGGCGAATGGCAAGCGGGCTGAAGTTGCAATCCTGAAAAGGGGTATCCACAGCTGTGCCGAAAATCCGGATTGCCTGTGGTGTTTTGCTGCTGCGCGCAAGATCGGCTGCGATGGTCGCCACCGCCCCGGCATTGGCTGGCGAGAATTTTTCCTTATGCGGGAGTAACAGATGATAACGCGGTGTGCCGTAGTGTTTGCCAGCAGAAACAGAAGGGTCATGTTCGGCAGGTGACATTGAATTCAGACTTTCTGGTGCAGACGGGTTGGCGGATGGCTGTCGCTATTCTATTCTAGCTTGCGGCAGAGACAACAACTTATCCCTTACTGTCTTATCCGCCCTGCTGAAAGAGCCCACGAACACGTCGCGGATGTCAAAAGGTTTGCTGACTGTGCCATCCCAAAGACTTCTTGTAATCAAGCATGGTGCGCTTGGAGATATAATCCAGGGGATGGACGCCTATGCCAGTTTGCGTGCCGGCCATCCCCAAGCACATATTGCTGTCCTGACAACCCCTCCATTTTCGGGGCTGTTTGCCGCCATGCCTTGGTTTGACGAGGTGGTGATTGATCATCGTGCTGCCGTGAGCAATCTGCGCCAGATGTTTCGTATCCGCACCTTGTTGCGCCGTGACTGGTCGCAGGTGGTTGATCTGCAGTGCAGTAACCGCACCGCAACCTATCAGCGGTTTCTTGCCGCGCATGATCTGCGATGGGTGGGCATTGCACCGGGTGCCAGCGACAGGCTGCCGGATCTGAGCGGTGTGAATAATGTCCGGCGGATGACAATGGCCGCCGAAATGGCTGGCGGTGTGGCCGGTGCTATTCCCGATCTTGACTGGCTGGCAGAGGTCGAATTGCCTGGCATACTGGCATCAATGGGAATTGAGGGCGAAAGGCTGGCGCGCATATTCGTACTTGTGCCAGGCTGTTCTCCAGCAAAACCGAGCAAACGCTGGCCAGCCAGGTCCTTTGCGGCGCTTGCCAATCTGGCCATGGCTCAGGGCCGGGATGTGGTGATTGTTGGCACAGTGGATGACCGCGGCGCCGGTGATGCGGTGTTGGATGAAGCGCCAGACTGCATTGATCTGATCGGGCAAACCGACCTTGCGCAACTGGCCTGCCTGTTCGCCAGGAGTGGCAGCGTTGTGGGCAATGATACTGGCCCGGTTTTTCTGGCGGCGCGGGCAGGGGTCCCCACCCTGATGGTGATGGGACGCGATACCAACCCGGACATGTCTGCGCCTGTCGGTGCGCGTGCTGGATGGATTCATCGTGAGTCGATTACCGAGGTAACGCCTGCCGAGGCGCTTGCCGCGGTGGATCACCTTTAGGATGTCAAGCGACTAGGGCTGATCTTGAAAAACAGGGCCTGCTATTCAGAACGAGGATCCCGGTTGTGTCAGGAACTCGCGTTCTTCTTCGCTGGACGGTCTGCCGAGGATGGCGTTGCGGTGGGGAAAGCGGCCAAAGCGCGCGACGATATCGCGGTGCTTGACCGCATATTCATAGGTGCGCGGATTGGTCAGCGTCTCGAATAAAGGCAGTGACTGGTCCTGGATGGTGATATCTTCGCTATGCATCATCGGCATCAGCATGAAATGCCGCCATGCGCCGTTGTCATGCGCGATGAAGTCACGGTCGACACAGCGCAGGCTCAATGCTAGTGCCATTTCGTCACCACTGAAGGCACGCGGCGTATTGCGATAGATATTGCGCGTGAACTGATCCAGCACAAGGATCAAGGCAAGGCAACCGTCAGCGCTGTCTGCCCAGGAATCAAGCCGGGCAGACAGGGCGGCGACGATGGTAGGTTCAAACCGCGTCCGGATGGAGTCATCAAACGCATCATCTTTCTTGAACCAGTGTTCGGGTGTGATTTCCTTGAACCAGAAATGCAGCACATCCTCAATGGTCACCGTTTTTGGCATAACGCCTCCTCCTCGGGATGGTTTCCGTTCAGAGTATTTTACCCGGATTCATCAAATTTTTGGGATCGATAGATGCTTTGATGGCATGCATCACGGCAAGCACCTCTGGCGGTTTGACTTTTGCAAGCTGGGCCCGCTTTGTCTGGCCGATTCCATGTTCTGCACTGATTGAACCGTTATATTTGGCAACCTTGTCATAGAGCAGCTCATAAAGGTCGGCCTTTTTTCCTTCAAATGCGGCATTGCTTCTCTCATCAGCAACAAAATTGAAATGCAGGTTGCCATCGCCGATATGGCCATATCCGCAAATCCAGATGTTCGGGTCTATGGCGCGGATACCTTCCACCATCTCGTCATAGAATGGTGCCAATGCCGATTGCGGCAACGAGATGTCAGACCGTGCCACACCGGCTGACAATTTATGCGACTCCGGCGCGGTTTCCCGCACCTCCCATAATGCGTCCCGCTGTGCCTCGCTGGCAGCAATCGTGGCATCAATGACAAGGCCATCTTCCAGCGCCGTGCCAAGTGTCTCTTCCATAAGGCTGCGCAGGGGCGACTGTCCGGCTGCATCGGCGATGCAGCTGGCGGGGTTGGTGCTGGCGATTTCCATCAGCACATTCATTTTGCCGCGGGTGGCTAGCGGCTGCGGGATGTCGGGAAAATGCCTGTACAATACGTGCAGGATATCCGCCGGGATCAATTCAAACGCCTCAACACCGCCACCTGATGTAGCCTGTAGCCGATGCAACAGTTCCACCGCTGCCGCAACATCCCGTACTTCCGCAAAAGCCGTGGCACGCGCTACCGGCAGGGAAAATATTTTCATCGTCGCCGCTGTGATCACGCCCAGCGTGCCTTCTGACCCGACAAACAGATGCCGCAGATCATAGCCTGTATTGTCCTTGCGCAGGCCGCTCAGCATATTCAGAACGCGCCCGCCCATCAGCACGACCTCTAACCCCAGCGTCAGTTCGCGCGTAGTGCCATAGCGCACGACATTCAGCCCGCCCGCATTGGTTCCAAGATTGCCACCAATCGTGCAGCTTCCTTTGGCGGCAAGGTTCAGGGGGAAATAAAGCCCCTGTTTCTCGGTTTCATCATGCAGCGCCTGCAAGATGCATCCGGCTTCGACAGTCATTGACATATTCTGGGGATCAATTTCGCGGATGCGGTTCATCCGGCGCAGTGACAAAAGGATGGTCCTACCTTCTGCATCGGGGGTGGCCCCACCCATAAAACCGGTATTGCCACCTTGCGGCACAACGACGATATCCTTCGCATCGCACAGGGCCATGATGGCGGATACCTGTGCTGTTGTTTCCGGCAGGACAACCGCAATGGCTTTGCCATGATATTGCCCATGCCAGTCGGTCAGAAAGGACAGTGTTTCCGAGTCATCAGTACGCAGACCGGAATCGCCGACGATTTCGGCAAGTTGCGCAATTAGATTTTCAGACATGGCAGAGCGCCTCCGGTAGTTATGGCTCGTGAGGATAACGTGCGGGCGTGCCACGCGGCAACTGCAGTATTGCTACACCGGGCGGGCCGATTGACCCTCACCATGGACCAGGTCACCCGCGCGGTACCGCAGCGCGGCGCAGCCGGTCATTGATGGCCTCGCCAAGCCGATTATTGGGGACAGGGGCAACACCGATCACGCTGGCCCCGGTGTCATCGGCAGCATGCAGCATGTCGAACAGGTTGGTCGCCGCCTCCGAATCATTACCGCTTTCACTGAGTGTTAGCTGCAGCCTGCCGGCACCGGCGATCGGGCCAAAGCCGATAAGTTCCATGTCATCCTCAATTGCGATGACATTCATTTTTAGACGGGCATGGGGCGCGTAATGGCTTTCCAACTGGCCCGGACTGACAGGACGGTCTTTGCTTGGTCCATCCTGCGTGCCGGTCATCAATGACAGGCCGTCAGCAGCCAGACAGCGCGTAATTGCGTCACGGGTAACCCCGCCTGGGCGCAGGATCACCGCCTGTGTGCCGCTGGTGTCAACCACTGTTGATTCAACGCCGCTGCTGCAGGGCCCGC
This sequence comes from Rhodospirillaceae bacterium, assembly GCA_002731315.1. The sequence goes on from PCBG01000010.1 coordinate 9,475, forward strand.
CATCCAGTACCATATCAATCGCCTCGCCAAGGCCTGCCATGACGTGAGCAGCGCGGCTGGGGCTGATCCGGCCTGACTGGTTGGCGCTGGGCGCGGCCACAGGCCCTTCAAATTGTTGCAGCAACCGACGCGCACCTTCATGTGCGGGCACGCGAAGGGCAATGCGGTCGAGCCCGGCACTGGTCAGGCTGGCAATCGGGCAGTTTGGCGCGCGTTGCAGGATCAGCGTCATCGGCCCCGGCCAGAACGCATCGGCAAGACGGCGTGCAGCGGGTGTTTCAATGCCAAGTGCAAATGCCTCGGATGCGGAAACCACATGGCTGATCAGCGGGTTGAAGGCGGGTCGGCCCTTGGCAGTAAAGATGTTGGCGACGGCCGAAGCATTGCATGCATCACCACCCAGCCCATAGACGGTTTCCGTGGGGAATGCGACAAGCCCCCCACCACGCAACAGATCAGCCGCGCGGGTGATGTTTTCATCTGACAATGGAAGGCAGGGTGCCTCTTGCATCTATCTTTCTGCCCAATTTCGTGGAAACAATTTCTGGCGCGCTATTCTTCTATACCGTGATCCGGCGAACAGGTCACGTCTTGGCATGGGCTGCGGGTGTAACGTGAAATAAAGCCTGACACAAAGCGAAAATAGGCTATGGCGATTCTTGCCAGCAGGCTTTTGACATTTGCGAAAATGCCTGTTTGGGGGCTGGAATCACCAAAGCCATTGTCGCATCATCATCCAGGGGCTGCAAAAGACGAAAGGCCGGAACATCATGTGTGGACGCTTTACAAGCACGGCATCACCCGAGGAATTGATGCGGCTGTTCGGTGTTACGGTCATGGAAAATTTGCAGCCGCGCTGGAATCTTGCTCCGTCACAATCGGCACCGATCATTGTGCAGAATGGCCTGCAGGCAGAGGCACGGCTGGTCAGCTGGGGATTGCCGCCAGTCGCCGAGAGACGCAGTTTTCTGATTAATGCGCGCATGGAAACGGTGACTGGAAAACTCAGTTTTCGTGACAGTTTTGCAACACGCCGGTGCATTGTGCCGGCCAGTGGCTGGTATGAATGGTCAGCGCCGAAAACGCCCTGGCATGTCCAGCTGTCCAATGGCGGAGTGATGGGGTTTGCCGGTCTGCTGTTGCGCCGGGGAAATAGCGACAGGTTTGTGATCATGACCAGCGCGGCAGATGGTACCTTGGCATCAGTGCATCATCGCCAGCCGCTGGTACTGCCGAAAGCGGCGTGGTCTGGCTGGCTTGCCGGGGATGTGACGCAGGCCCGCGCGCTGTGTGTTGGCGCGCCGGCAAACGCCTTTAATTGGTATCGGGTCAGCCCCGATGTCGGACGTGTGTCAGAGGATCACCCCGGGTTGGTGACCCCTCTGGATGATGCGGCTATCGCCAGTGAAGCAGCGGATAAGCGTTCGTCACCAGGCCGCAATGGCGGCGCGCAGGGCGATCTGTTTGGATGATGCCCGGGCGGTCCATGCGCCCAAATGGACCGTCAGATATCGGCGACGGTGGCGTTGCGCACCTCGATAGCATAGAGGTGCCATAGCACAAGTGCGCCGGCACCGCGATAGGGGCGCCAGCCTTCACCAAGGCCTTCCATCGCATCATGGTCCGGACGTTGGTTCAGGGACTTTAAAATGCGCATGGCTTCCTGCAATGCCACATCCTTGACCGGCCAGGCATCCATATCTGCAAGTGCGAAAAGACGGAAATTATCCGCTGTCCATGCGCCAATACCGCGGATGGTAACAAGCCGCGTCTGGACCTCTGGCCCCGACATTTCTGCAAGGGCGGCGATATCCAGCCGGCCACTGATAATTTCATCGGCGATACCGATCAGATATTCGGCCTTGCGCCGCGACAGGCCGGCAGGCATCAGCCGTTCGGGCGTGCTGGTCGCGCAGAAAGCCGCATCGGTGAACCCGGCGTCTTCCATGCGGCTCCATATGGAACTGGCCGCTGCACGTGATACCTGCTGGCCGACAATAGCGCGCGCCAGCGTATCAAAGCTGGCTGGCAGCGACCTGTCAGGCGGCGGGCCATATGTCTCCAGGATCCGGGCAATATCGGCGTCACGGCGCCCGAGGGCCTCCAATGCGCCGCCCTCGCCATGCCCGGCATCGGTAAAAAGCCTATGCTGCATGTCATTCATCTGCGCAGGATATCAGCTGACAGCCGGCATGCAAGGCGGGTGCCTGCTTGCTATCTACCACTGATTCATGCCCGCTGCCGTTCACGGCTGGTCTGTTTCACGCTATTGTGATGGGTAGGGCAGGTTTCAAAGGCAACATGAACAGGCTATGCGACCAGGGACGCGCATAGCAACAACGTGACGGGGGTCTAGAGGATCATGCAGGGACAGCACACAGATGACCGGCTCTTTGTTTGGGACCTGCCATTACGCATTTTCCACTGGGGATTGGCGATAGCGGTAGTTGCGGCCGTGATCAGTGTCGAGAATGACCGGATGGATGTGCATGAGCGCGCTGGCCTGACCGTGCTTGGGCTTGTCCTGTTCCGCATTATCTGGGGGTTTGTTGGCGGGCATCACGCGCGTTTCGCCAATTTTCTTTCGGGCCCGCGGCGCACATTGGCATGGGTGCGCCAGTCCGGGGGATCCAGTCCGCGCAGGGCAGGTCACAGCCCGCTGGCGTCCTGGTCAGTGTTGGCGCTTCTTGGTGCCACGCTCTATATGGCGGCGTCTGGTCCCTGGTCCACTGATGGCATTCTGTATGACGGACCGCTGGCCCATCTGGTGCCCGATTTCAGCGGCAAGATTGGCGAATGGCACCAACGGGGCAAGATCGTTTTAATTTCTCTGGTGCTGCTGCATCTTGGTGCCATTCTGGTATATAAATTCTACAAGAAGACACCACTGACAGCGGCCATGGTCAGTGGCCGTACCAGCGAACCGCCCGCGCAGATCAGCGGGGCGGACGGCAGAATTACAAGAGCACGACTGTTAATTGGCTTTGTGTTGATCGTTTCATTGCAGGTCGCAACCCATAGCTTGCCACTATTGCGGCCGGCCTGGTATTGATTAACGATCCGGTAAAGCACTACCCGCTAAAGATCGGCTATTCAACATCAACTTCCGGCTACCAGCCCTTAAATTGCTGGTGGCATGCCTTGCAACTGCCGCCGAGCTGGCCTAGTGCGTTTTTAGTCGCTGCCATGTCCTGTGCTTCTGAGGCTGCAATAAGAAAAAGCGCAGCGTTATGATTGGCCTGAGCTGATGCCTTGAAGGCGGCAAAATCTTCCCAGATGGCAGCTTTGGCGCTGGTATTGCCACTGCCGCTAACTTTGGGAAAATAATCCGGCATCACGGCCGCCCAGTCGGCGATTTTCCGCGCTTCAGCAGTTATAGCGGCAAAGTCCTTGGCGCCGAGCGCAGCACCCATAGCGCGCATGGACGCGTTGTTCGCCTTGAAATTGGCTTTTCTCTCTTCAATCACGTCGGCGGCAGCGGGCAGGCTGACAGCGATGCTGACGGCGGCAAAAAGGGCGGCGGACAGAAAGGTGCGGACAGGCATATTCTATTTTCTCCAGATTAGGCCGTTCAACAGCCGGTTCGTAATCCGTCCCCCGATGGCCGTCTTGGCCTTATTGGAGATGGGCATTAATCGCCTGATGTAAAGAGGTTGGTAGGCGGTCTGCGGTGGAATTAGATGCTGATCTCCGTTAGGCTTGCGCGCTCGGCTCATCATTCTGGCCCCTTTTAAAGAAAGACCTCCATTGTCCAAGCCACACGGTTTCATCGGTATTTTCCTTACACTGCTAGCGATCTGCTTTGGTGTAGTGACCGGTCTAATCGTCAAGGCCATCGGGACAGAGATCGCCCTAGTAAGCTTGCTGTTGTACCGCTTCCTGTTTTCAATGCCGGTGCTGATAGGAGCAGCTGTTGCGGCGCGTCGGTCCCAGTTCCTGCAGATCAACGCAAAATGGACTCTTGCCATACGCATCGTCTTTGGCTGCGCGGCCATGGCGTGCTGGTTCACCTCCATACGTCTGCTGCCACTTGGTCAGGCGACAGCACTTCTGCAAACTTCGGTCATCTTTGTAACAATCCTGTCCCCCTTTCTGCTTGGTGAACGCATCGGCATCTTTCGGTGGAGCGCGGTGGTTACTGGCATGCTGGGCATTATCTTGTTAACCAACCCGTTCGGCAGCGGCTTTTCGGGCAATGTCATATTTGGCCTTATGGGGGCTTTGGCAGGGGCCGGGCTGTCGATCTTCCTGCGCCAGCTTGGCAAGATTGACCACCCATTCAGTGTGGCTGTTTGGTATAATGGAGTGGGCACCATCGCGCTGGCATTGTTGGTGGTTGGCATGGTTGTTGCGGGTGGGGATGCAAAGCTGTTTGCTTTGTCACCGGATGTACTGCATTTGTTACTACTGCTGGGCGTCATGGCAGCGGGGTTGCAACTCTCCATCACCTCGGCCTTCCGCTTTGCCGAGGCGGTGGTGATTTCTGCAATGCGGTATCTGCAGATCCCAATGGCCGCCTTTGTTGCCTTCCTTCTGTTTGACGAGGTGATGGCGCCGATCGAGCTAATCGGTGCAGCTGTCGTGATTGCCAGCTGTGTGTTTATTGCGTGGCGCGAATTTGTGCGCGCGCGGGACCGGCAGACGATCACCAGCACAGATACAGCGTGAAGCGGTTGCCAAGACCGGCCCGGCTGCCCTAAAAGGCTTAAACAAAAAGGGCCCGGTGGAGTGCGCCTATAAAGGGTTGTTATATGCTCAGGATGATTATTCGCCTGATTGGCGAAACAGATATTGTTGACATTGATCCGGCCGACCATGATGGCGGCGCGCATCCAAAGTTGATGGGGCTGGATGTACATGACCGGGTGAACCTGCTCGGTCACTGGCTTGATCAGGATCGCGGCGCGTCGCTGCAGGATGATCCTGATTTCAGATCAGCGATGACAGCCATCGGATCACAGCTTGCGGCGGGCCAATCGGGCGATGGCGTCAATTTCACCGTGATCACGATTTTGCGGGAAAAATGGCCGGTGGGGTCAAAGGCACGATTTCAGGCGAAGGCTGACAGGGTTGGCGCGGCACATACCTACATTGTGCATCGTTGCGACGCGGCAAGTCTTGACGACCTCGACGATGAAGCTGCTGTGAAACAATCTGAAACAATGCAGTTGACCATGTCGGTGCTGCATTTTCGCCGGATGCGCAAGCAATATGCAAACAGCAGCGCGGTACAGACGCTTATCCGGCAGCACAGCTAGGCATCCGGCACACAATAAGGCTTTTTTCCAACTGCCGGTGCTTATTGCGCCAGCTGTGGTAAATCCCGGAAGAATTCAAGTACTTCGGCATTGGCCAGCGCCTCTGTATTCTTGACCACACGCCCGTGGATGATATCGCGCACAGCCAACTCTGTAATCTTGCCGGAACGTGTGCGCGGAATATCCGGCACGGCAATGATGTGGCGTGGCACATGACGCGGTGTTGCCCCACTGCGCACCCGTTGTTTTATTGCGTCAGCCAGATCGTCACCAAAGGTAACGCCTTCTGCCAGCTTTACAAAAAGGATCACTCTCACATCATTGTCCCAGTTCTGGCCGACCACCAGCGCCTCAACAACCGTGTCAAAGGATTCAACCTGGCGATAGATTTCGGCGGTGCCGATGCGCACGCCGCCGGGGTTCAGCGTTGCGTCTGAACGACCGTGGATGATCGTGCCGCCGCGCGGCGTCAATGTGGCCCAGTCACCATGCCGCCACAGCCCCGGGTAATGTTCGAAATAGGCGGCCTTGTATTTTCTATCATCCGTGTCATTCCAGAATTTGACAGGCATTGAGGGAAATGGCCGTGAGCAGCACAATTCGCCTTGTTTACCAGTTGCAGGCTGTCCGTCATCATCCAGGACTTCAACCGCCAGTCCAAGCGCGCGGGCTTGAATTTCACCGGCATGGACCGGCTGTACTGGGCAGCCAAGAACGAAGCAGCCCATTATATCGGTGCCACCCGACATCGAGCACAGCTGCACGTCGTCGCGGATCGCCTCATATACGAAGCCAAAGCCGTCACTTGAAAGGGGTGATCCTGTCGACATAAGGCAGCGCAGATGTGACAGGTCATTGCTGTCCACGGGGCGGTATCCGGCAGTTCGAATGGCATCTATATATTTCGCCGATACGCCGAGATGTGTCAGCTGTTCAGCCTCAGTGATATCCCACAAACGCTGCGGTCCGGGATGGAAAGGGTTACCCTCATAGGTGACCAGCGGCATCCCGATCATCAGGCCAGACGCCATCCAGTTCCACATCATCCAACCGCATGTAGTGAAAAACAGCATTCGGTCATCTGCACCCATATCGCTGTGCAGTCGCATTTCCGTAATGTGTTTCAGGATGACACCGCCAACGCCATGCACAATGCATTTCGGTGCCCCCGTCGTGCCGCTGGAATAGAGGATATAGAGCGGATCATTGAAATTAACCGGTGTGAAGCTGCTGACCGGCGGCGCCGTTTGCAGTGCGGCATCAAACAGTGTGGGCTGTGGCAGTCCGGTCAGGTCTGGCGCCGGATCGAGAAAGGGGATAACCAGCATATGCGTTACCGTGGGCAGAGCGGTGGTTAGGTCTCGCAGGATTGTCATCCGGTCGAATGTTTTGCCGGTATAGTCATATCCGTCACAGGCGATCAGCAGTTTTGGTTCGATCTGGCCAAACCTGTCTGATACGCCACCAAGGCCAAAATCGGGTGAGCAGCTTGAAAAAATACCGCCAAGAGTGGCCGTGGCCAGCATGGCGATGATGGCTTCCGGAATGTTCGGGATATAGGCCGCCACACGGTCGCCCTTGCCGATGCCAGCTGCCTGCATCCAGCCGGCAAGCTGCATGACCTGTGCTTTCAGCTCGGCCCGTGTCAGCTGGACATGACGCCCATCTTCACAATGGGCGGAGATGGCCAGCCTGTCATCGGCGTCGGCAAGCATATTTTCGGCATAGTTGATCTGCGCATCGGGAAAGAAGCGGGCGCCTGGCATTGCCCCGTCATTTTCGATCAGGCGCTGGCCCTTTTCGCCAATCACCCCGTGCCAGTCCCAAACCAGATCCCAGAAGGCGAGATCATGATCAACAGACCAGCGCCATAACGCCTGAAAATCCCCCTGCCAGTCAAAGCCATGGCGGTCTTTCAGGGCAGTTGCAAAATCGGCAAGCTGGCCGCTTGCTGCCGCGTCATCCGCTGGTGTCCATAGAAGTTGTCCGTTTGAAATCTGGTTCGTCATTCGCGTGTCATGGTCCGGTCACTGTTGGTGCGTTGCGATGATCCTGATGGCTCGCTGATTGACCTTATCGCCCAGCAAATGAACCTACAACCAATTAGCGATGGAAGCGGCTTTTGCTGTGTTGCTGTCGATAGGATCATCCATTTGTAGGATGCACGGATGTTTTGAAAAATGATGCTAAACAGATAGTTAATGCATGCTATCACTTTCGTGAAAATTTTATCATCTGCTGCTCAATGAGGCTCCGAATGCCCCCGTCAATCAACGCTGCCACCTCGGACCCTATCCATGCGTTTATGGAGAATTTTGTGGCGTCACCTCCAGCATCTCTGCTCTTTCCGGTAAAGGGGATGTCCAAACGCCGCTGGATGGTGGATACGGATGCCGGCCCAATTGTGCAACTGGAATGCCTTGATGCCCCGGAACAGGCAATTGTCTTTGCCACCATCGCGCGCGATGGCAGCGGGCCGCTGCGTGCTGCGTTTACCACCATGTTGCTGTTGGAGGACACAATCGCCAACAATACGCATCCCTATGGGGTCTATTCGGGTGAGGCTACGATTACCATTTACCGGTTTGTCGATCTCACCGATGCCACCGAGGACAGCATCACCAGCGGTCTGGCGGAATTTGCGCATGTTGCTGCGGCAGCGCTTGCAAAGCGTGGCATCGGTCTTCCGTGCGCACCGCTTGAAGATGAACACGAGATCACCTGAAACCGATGCCTGACATCGACGCCTGAAACGGATGCCGGAACAACTGTCTTTGCCATTGACCCTGTCAAAGTGCGAAATGGCTAAAAGAGACAGGTTGCATCCTGCTTCATGCGCACTAGGTTAGGGCTGTAGGTCGCCAACGATGGTGATGGCACTGAAATGCCCGCCCACTACCTGTCCATAAATAACAGCTAGACCAGCATAACCAGCAAGAAGAGCATCCGGAATGACTTACGACTACGACCTGATTGTGATTGGTGCGGGATCAGGCGGTGTGCGCGCGGCGCGCATGTCAGCAGGTCACGGCGCAAAAGTGGCCGTCATCGAGGGTGATCGTCCCGGTGGCACCTGTGTCATTCGTGGCTGCGTCCCGAAAAAGCTGTTGATGTATGGGTCAAGCTTTTCAGTGGATGCAGCAGATTCTGCCGGCTATGGCTGGCAGGTCGATATTGGCGGCCATGACTGGTCGCATCTGATCACCGCCAAGAATGCAGAGCTTGACCGTTTGGAGGGCATTTATCGCAATCTGCTGAAGAATGCCGGCGCAGAGTTGATAGAGGGATGGGCACGATTGACCGGCCCGAACAGCGTTTCGGTTGGCGACCGCAGTTTGACAGCAGCGCATATTCTGATCGCAACCGGCGGCACACCGCAGATCCCCGGCGTGCCCGGACTTGCCGACTGTGCCATTACGTCGAATGAAGCGCTCGATCTGCCGGCAAAGCCGCGGCGTATCGTGATCTATGGCGCTGGCTATATTGCTCTTGAATTTGCCAGTATTTTCAACGGCTTTGGGGTAGACACCCACCTCGTTTACCGCGGCGGCCTGCCGTTGCGTGGATTTGATCTGGATGTGCGCGCCGAAATCGCCACCGCACTGGCGGGGCGCGGTATCACCCTGCACGCCGGCACCACGATCAGCAGCGTTGCGCAGGACGATGACGGACATGCCGTCACCTTGAGTAACGGAAGCGTCATTGAAGCGGATCAGATCATGGCGGCGACCGGGCGGGTGCCCACTACCGCCGGACTGGGTCTGCCTGCGCTGGGCATTGATCTGGGGCCACGCGGTGAAATTCCGGTGGATGCCCGGTCAGCGACCAGCGTGCCGTCGATCTTTGCTGTTGGCGACGTTACCGATAGGGTCAACCTGACACCGGTGGCCATTGCCGAGGGGCACGCGTTTGCCGATACGATGTTTGGTGGACGTCCGCGGACGGTTTCACATGACAATGTGCCGTCGGCCGTATTTACCCAGCCACCAATCGGGTCGGTTGGCCCGGGTGAGGACGAGGCGCGCGAAAAATTTGGCGAAATTACAGTCTTTACCAGTAAATTCAATGCTATGAAGAACAGCCTGTCGGGTCGTTCGGAAAAGACCTTTATGAAGCTGATCGTCGAAACCGCCAGTGACAGGGTTGTTGCGGCGCATATGGTTGGTCTGGATGCCGGTGAAATCATGCAGGGGATCGGTGTTGCTGTTGTCGCCGGTGCCACCAAGGCTGATTTCGATGCGACAATCGGCATCCACCCAACGGCGGCCGAAGAGTTTGTCACCATGCGCACGTCACGCAAGTGACGCCGCGGGCTGATATGGCGCTGGCCAGGGATGCCGACCGCATGTGGTTGCTGGCGAACATGCAAAAAACTTGAAAAATATCGGAATTACCGCATTATACGGGGCATTAGTGGCAGGCGTTGGGCCTGCCTGATTTTTCACTGAAGCGATGCCCGAACGGATGCATCGCACGACATGGATGGTGTCCCATGACATGGCAGCCCGACAGCTGGCGCAAACGACCGATCAAGCAGGTGCCGAATTATCCCGATGATGCGGTTCTAGCAAAGGTTGAAGACAAGCTCTCGAACCAACCGCCGCTGGTGTTTGCCGGCGAGGCGCAAAGACTGAAGCACAAGTTGGGCGAGGTCGCGTCGGGCCGCGCCTTTCTGTTGCAGGGCGGCGACTGCGCTGAAAGCTTTGCAGAATTTTCCGCTGACAATATACGTGATTCCTTTAAGGTATTGTTGCAGATGGCTGTGGTGTTGACTTTTGGTGCCTCCATGCCGGTGGTCAAGGTGGGTCGCCTTGCCGGGCAGTTTGCCAAGCCGCGTTCGTCAGATATTGAATCCATCGATGGTGTTGAGCTGCCAAGCTATCGCGGTGATATGATCAACGCGATGGATTTCAACGCCAAGGACCGCATTCCGGATCCAAAGCGTCTGTTGCGTGTGTATGAACAGTCGGCAGCGACGCTGAACCTGCTGCGCGCCTTTGCGCAGGGTGGTCTTGCCGATCTTGGCAAGGTTCATAGCTGGGTTGTCGAATTCCTCGATGGGACACCTCAGGCTGAACGGTTTGCCGAGCTTGCCGGACGCATCACTGAAAGCCTTGATTTTATGCGGGCCTGCGGGATTACGCCTGAAACCGCGCGGCCGCTTGCTGAAACCGAATTATATACCTCGCATGAAGCGCTGCTGCTGAACTACGAAGAGGCGCTGACACGCCGCGATACCATCACCGACGAGAAGGACTGGTACGCCACCTCGGCCCATATGGTCTGGATTGGTGACAGAACCCGTCAACCTGATGGTGCCCATGTTGAATATATGCGCGGCATTGGCAACCCGATTGGGCTGAAATGTGGCCCAAGCCTCGATCCGGACGAACTTGTCCGGTTGATCGAAACACTGAACCCGGACAATGAACCCGGGCGTTTGACGCTGATCGCGCGCATGGGAGCGGAATATGTGCGCAGCGGTTTGCCGCCATTGTTAAAGGCGGTAAAGGCAAGCGGTGCCAGTGTGGTGTGGTGTTGTGACCCAATGCACGGGAACACGATCAAGGCGAGCAGCGGCTACAAGACCCGGCGCGTGAATGACGTCATGGCGGAGGTAAAGGGCTTTTTTGATGCGCATGACGAGATCGGCACCTATCCGGGAGGCGTGCATTTCGAGATGACCGGCCAGAACGTCACGGAATGTGTTGGCGGCGTCGTCGATGTGACCGAGGCCCGTTTGGGTGATCGCTATCACACGCATTGTGACCCGCGGCTGAACGGGGCGCAGGCACTGGAACTGGCTTTCCTGATTGCCGACCTTCTGAAACAACGCCGGGATGGGACCGTGTCAATGTCCGAGGCGGTCTGATCCAGCCTCTGGCCATCGGCATCCCCTGACGCTACTTCGCCAACGGAAAGATATCAGCATGGCTGAACCAAACAGTTTGGGGCCGTCGCCTGACAGGCAACCTGCTCTGACAGATACTTATTTCAAACACACCCGCCAGATTGTTACGGCGCATGGTGATTGTGTTGTGGAATATGCGGTGTTTATGCGCAGGCCCGTAACCTATGCCGGCCGTCTGGCGGTGGCATGGTTGCAATCGATGTGTGCCCATCGCAAGGCCGAGGTCACCATTGACGAGCCGCACGCGGAAGGGGCCTGGGTCGGGTCTGGCGATGTGCTGTGCTTTCTGCGTGGGCCATTATCCGCACTTGCTGATCTGGAAACCATTTTCCTGCAGCGTCTGGGCGCATCCTGCGTCGCCGCCTATAACGCCTACAACATGTGTGTTGAACTGCCGGGTGTCGCATTTCTGGCAATGGATGCGCGGCATTGTGCAGGCTCGGACATGGCAGAGCTGATGGCATATGGCGCATCGGTCGGGTCAAGGAAGGCCACTGCCAAGACGGGTGCTATCGGGTTTGTCGGGTCATCAACGGATGCCACAGCACCCTTTTTCGGCAAGGAGGCCGGTGCCGGCACGATGCCGCATGCGCTGATTGGCTATGCCGGATCGACATTGCGGGCGGCAGAACTGTTTCATGACACCATCCCCGATGCGCCGCTGACCGTGCTAGTGGATTATTTCGGCCAGGAAATCACCGATGCCCTGGCCGTTGCCAACCGGTTTCCCGATCTGGCGGCTGATGGCCATCTTGCGGTGCGTTTCGATACGCATGGCGGGCGTTTTGTCGAAGGTCTTGATACAGCTGAGTCCTATGCAGTTCTTGATCGGCATGTGCCCTACGCCACACGCGGTTATCGCACCGAAGCCGAACTCAAGCATCTGATGGGAACCGGCGTCAGTGTGGCGGCGATCTGGTATCTCCGTGAAACGTTGGACGCCAATGGGTTTGAAAAGGTCAGGATTGTCGCTTCCAGTGGATTTGGTCCCGACAAATGCCGGATCTTTTCATTTGCCCGTGCGCCGGTTGATGTGATCGGCACGGGTTCCTACCTGCCAGAGAAGTGGTCGGAAACCTATGCGACTGCGGATATTATTTCCTATGACGGCGTACCGCGTGTGAAGGCTGGCCGAGAATTTCTTCTGCGCAAGTAGGGAGCGGACATCATGACAAAGGCAAAGGCGAATGCCATTGCACTGGCGCAGTTGAACCCGCATATGGGCAACATCCCCGCAAATGTTGCGCGGCTGGTTGAAGCGCGCGCGCAGGCACAGGCGAGCGGGGCGCAGATCGTCGTTGCGCCAGAAATGTATCTGTCCGGTTATCAATGCGATGATCTGGTGTTGCGGAGTGATTTCATGGCTGAAATTGCTGCCGGGCTGGATCAGCTTGCCGCCCTGACGGCTGATTGCGGCCCGGCGATTATTGTTGGCGCACCAAGCGCCCGTGACGGCAAGGTCTATAACAGCGTGTTTGTGCTGGATGACGGCGAGATCAAAGCCTGCCGCGACAAGGTTGGCCTGCCAAACTACAGCGTCTTTGACGATGGCCGGAATTTTACCCCCGGACAGATGCCGGGGCCGGTCATGGTACGGGGATGGCGCCTGGGACTGCCAATCTGCGAGGATATCTGGAGCACGGATGTTGTCGAATGTCTTGCCGAGTCCGGCGCCGAGATGATTGTGTCGATCAATGGATCACCTTTCGAGATCGGCAAGCGGGACAAGCGTATTTCAAACGCTGTGGCACGGGTAACGGAATCCGGCCTACCGTTGATTTATGTGGCGCTGGTGGGTGGACAGGACGAGGTTGTTTATGATGGCGCCTCGTTTGCGCTGAATGCTGATGGCAGCCTTGCGGCGCATTTGCCCAGCTTTTCAGAAGCGGTGACCACCCTTCAGATGAAGGAAGATTTTGGTGCGCTGACCCTGACCGGGGCGATGGCGCCGCCGGATGAAGGGATGGGCGAAATATGGCGCGCGCTGATGCTGGGCCTGCGTGACTATGTAAACAAGAATGGCTTTCTGGGGGTGGTGCTTGGCCTGTCCGGCGGTATTGATTCCGCCATCGTGGCCGCGCTGGCAGTGGATGCGTTTGGCCCTGAAGCGGTGCATGCGGTGATGATGCCGTCGGCCTATACCAGCCAGGAAAGCCTTGATGATGCGGCCGACCTTGCGGGACGGCTTGGCATCCGGCTGGACGAGATTTCAATCGCACCTGCGATGCAGGCGATGGATGGCATGCTGGCCCAACAGTTTGCAGGTACCGACCCCGGCATCGCCGAGGAAAATATCCAGTCGCGCCTGCGCGGCATGATCTTGATGGGCATTTCAAACAAATCGGGCCCGATGGTTTTGGCAACGGGCAACAAATCGGAATATGCGGCCGGTTATTCGACCCTCTATGGCGACATGTGTGGCGGTTTTGCCCCGATCAAGGATGTGTGGAAGGTGCAGGTCTTTGATCTGTGCCGCTGGCGCAATGAAAACATGCCGCGCGGCGGTGCCGGCCCGTCAGGCGAAATTATCCCGCCACGGATTATTGAAAAGCCGCCATCGGCAGAATTGCGTCCTGACCAGAAGGATACGGATTCACTGCCACCCTATGACCGTCTGGACGCCATCATGAGAGCGCTGTGCGAGGAAATGGTGGATGTAGAAACCATCGTGGCCCGCGGCTTTGAGACCGAAGAGGTGGCGCGTGCCTCACAATTGCTGTTCCGCGCCGAATATAAAAGGTTCCAGGCAGCACCTGGCCCGAAAATCACCGCGCTTGCCTTTGGTCGCGAGCGGCGTCTGCCGTTGACCTCGGGTTTCAATCCGCTGCAGATATCCGGAAAGGATGCCTGAATGACTGATATCAAGGTCCGCTTTGCGCCCAGCCCAACCGGCAATCTTCATGTTGGCAATCTGCGCACAGCGCTGGTGAATTTCCTTTTCGTACGGCGCATGGGTGGGCATTTCATGCTGCGCATCGATGATACGGATACAGACCGGTCGACGGCTGCCTTTGAGGCTTCGATCCGTGAAGATCTGCAATGGATGGGTATGCAGTGGGACAGTGAAGACCGGCAGTCGGCGCGGCTTGCACGCTATGACGACGCGCTGCAGACGCTGCTAGCCGAAGGGCGCGTCTATGCCTGTTATGAAACGCCCGAGGAACTGGGCCTGAAGCGCAAGGCACAGCTGTCATCGGGTCGGCCGCCTATTTATGACCGCGCCGCGTTGAAATTAACAGATACGCAAAAGGCCGGCTTTGAGGCGGACGGGCGCCGGCCGCATTACCGGTTCCTGCTGGATGATGCCGAGGTGGTGTGGCATGACATGGTGCGCGGTGAGGTGGCCTATCACATGTCCAGCCTGTCCGATCCGGTTCTGTTTCGCGAGGATGGCCGGGTGATTTATACGATGGCGTCTGTCGTTGATGATATCGACCATGGCATCACCCATATCATTCGCGGCGAAGACCATGTGACCAATTCAGCCGCGCAAATCCAGCTGTTTGAGGCGCTTGGCGCACAGGCCCCTGCCATGGGACATGTGGCATTGCTGGCTGGCGCTGACGGTGAAGGCCTCTCAAAGCGACTTGGCAGCCTGTCTATCGGTCAGTTGCGCGGCGATGGTATGCGGGCAGAGGCGATTGCTAGCCTGCTGGCGCGGATCGGCACCTCTGATCCTGTTGTGGCACAGGCGGCGCTGGACGCGATTATTGCCGGGTTTGACCTGTCGCGCTTTGGCCGTGCGACGGCAAAGTTTGATCCTGCAGAACTGGCGCAGATCAACACAAGNGTGATCCAGCAGCTGNATTTCGCAGATGTCGNAGCAGAACTNGAAGCGGCCGGTGTNGGTGGCGGNAGCGAATTCTGGCAGGCAGTGCGCGATAATCTGGCGACGCTGGCAGAGGCGGGCGATTGGTGGACTGTATGCACAGCACCGCTGGCCCCGCAGATTACGGCAGCCGAGGTTACCACTGCGGCGGCGGACCTGTTGCCCGAGGGTGATCTGTCCGCCGATATCTGGGGCGACTGGACCAAGGCGGTTGCCGCAGAGACAGGCGCAAAGGGACGGGGCCTGTTCATGCCGCTTCGTCTGGCGCTGACCGGCCGCGAAAAGGGACCGGAGATCGCGCCGATGCTGGCCTTTATGGGGCGCGATCGTATTCAGGCCCGTCTGCGCGGAGAGACGGCATGACCGAAATCACGCTGTATAATACCCTGACCCGCGAAAAGGCGGCCTTTACCCCGCTTGATCCAGAAAATATCCGCATATATGCCTGCGGCCCCACCGTCTATGACCGCATCCATGTTGGCAATGCGCGCCCGATCGTGGTGTTCGACGTGCTGGTGCGGTTGCTGCGCCACAGGTTCGACAAGGTTACCTATGTGCGCAATATCACCGATGTGGATGACAAGATCATCGCACGCGCGGCTGAACGCCAGATTGATATTGGCGGGCTGTGCGAAGATACGATCCGCTGCTTTCATCAGGATATTGCGGCGCTTGGCGCGTTGCCGCCCGACCATGAACCGCGTGCCACAGAATTCATCGACGGCATGATTGCGATGATTGCGACGCTGATTGAAAAGGGCCATGCCTATGTTGCCGAGGGGCATGTGCTGTTCAGCGTGGCGACAATGCCGTCCTATGGCGCCCTGTCGCGACGCAGCATGGATGACATGATTGCCGGTGCCAGGGTCGAGGTGGCCCCCTATAAGCGCGATGCCGCCGATTTTGTGCTGTGGAAGCCAAGCAGTGATGACCAGCCGGGCTGGGACAATCCCTTTGACAGCCGCAAAGGGCGGCCGGGCTGGCATATCGAATGTTCGGCCATGGCAAGGCATTATCTCGGCGAGACCTTTGATATTCACGCTGGCGGGCTGGACCTTGTATTTCCGCATCACGAGAATGAGATCGCCCAGTCCTGCTGCGCGCATGACACCGAGATTATGGCTACTGTCTGGATGCATAACGGCTTTGTGACCATGGGTGACGAGAAGATGTCAAAATCGCTCGGCAATATGATCCGTGCGCATGAGGCGATTGCAGCACATCGCGGTGAAACGGTGCGCGCCGCCCTGCTGGCCGCACATTATCGCGCGCCGGTTGCACTAGGCGACGATGCCTTTGCCGAGGCGCGCAACGTTCTGGACAGGTTGTATCGCGCAGCCGGCACGGCAAAAGCTGACCCTGCGGCCATTGATGATGCGTTTCTGGCGGCACTTTCGGATGATTTGAACACGCCGGCAGCAATGGCACGCCTGCACGAGCTGGCTGGTGCAGCCAACAAGGGTGACGGCGATGCGGCAATTGCATTGAGATCGAGTGCCGGGTTACTTGGTCTGCTGGAGCGTGGTGCTGANGAATGGGCGCGCGGGGATAGGGCAGGCGATGCTGACGGGGGGCTGGATGAAGCCGCCATCGAGGCGCAGATTGCCGCGCGCAAGGCGGCGCGTGCCGGGCGTGATTTTGCACGCGCGGATGCCATTCGTGATGAACTGGCGGCGCAGGGCATTACATTGGAAGACGGGCCGGAAGGCACGATCTGGCGGCGCACCTAGCCAGTTGGCATCATTTTTGTTAAGCCAACATGAAATAAGCGCCAAAGGGGGCTGCTAACATCGGGCAGTCGGGGGACCGGTTTATGACGGATAACAGGATCTGGTTGTTTGATACCACGCTGCGTGACGGCGGCCAGACGCGTGGTGTGGATTTTTCGCATGCCGACAAGATTGCCATTTCCCATGCGCTGGATGAGATCGGAATCGATTATGTCGAGGGCGGCTGGCCCGGGGCAAACCCCACTGATGACGCGTTTTTCGGCAATCCACCTGCGCTGAAAAATGCCAGCATGGTGGCATTTGGCATGACCCGTCGCGGCGGGCGCAGCGCGGCCAATGATCCGGGGCTGAATGCGGTTCTGGATGCGCAGGTGCCGGCAACCTGCCTTGTGGGCAAGACCTGGGACTTTCATGTCGAGACTGCCCTGAAGACCAGCCTTGAAGAAAACCTTGAGATGATCCGCCAGTCTGTGGCAGCAGCCCGGGAACGTGGCCGGGAATCGATGTTTGACTGCGAACATTTCTTTGATGGTTACAAGAACAACCCCGCATATGCGATCGATTGCGCGCGTGCCGCGCATGAAGGCGGGGCCGCATGGATTGTGCTGTGCGACACCAATGGTGGCACGCTGCCCGATGAGGTGTTCGAGATTGTGAGCGCTGTGCGCGCTGCCTTGCCGGATGCCTGTCTCGGGATCCACACCCATAATGATGCCGGCCTTGCGGTGGCGAATACGCTGGCGGCTGTACGGGCTGGTGCCCGGCAGGTCCAGGGCACGATCAACGGGATTGGCGAACGCTGCGGCAATGCCGACCTGATTTCGATTATCCCGACGCTGATTCTGAAGATGGGATATGAGACGAATATCCCCGAAGAGAATTTACCGCGTCTGATGGCGCTGTCACGTATGCTGGATGACCGGCTGAACCGCGCGCCGAATGTGCAGGCCCCTTATGTCGGTGAGGCAGCTTTTGCGCATAAGGGCGGGCTTCATGCCTCTGCCGCGCAGAAAGACCCGCGCACCTATGAGCATATTCCGCCGGAAAAGGTGGGCAATTCCCGCCAGTATCTGGTGTCCGACCAGGCTGGCAAATCCAACATGCTGGCACGGTTTGCCGAGTTCGGTATCGAAATTGACGCCAAGGATCAGCGGCTCGACAAGCTGATCGCACAGGTCAAGGAACGTGAATATGAAGGCTGGGCCTTTGATTCAGCCGAAGCCAGCTTTGAGTTGCTGGCCCGCCGGGCGCTTGGTGAGGTGCCTGATTACTTCAGCATCGGCCGGTTCCGGGTGATGGATGAGCGCCGCTTTAATGTGCGGGGGCAGCTGGTTGTTGAATCCGAAGCCACGGCAACAATAACCGTCGGCAGCAACAGCTATCACGAGGTCGCCGTTGGAAACGGGCCGGTCAATGCGGTGGATACCGCGCTGCGCAAGGCGCTGATGACGGCCTATCCGACGCTGGAGGATGTCGAGCTGGTGGATTACAAGGTCCGTATTCTGGATTCCCGTGACGGCCAGTCCGGGACCGGTGCCATCACCCGTGTGATGATCGAATTTGGGACGCCCGATGGTACTGTCTGGCGCACGGTCGGTCTGTCCACCAATATCATTGATGCCTCGGTGGTTGCGCTGGGTGACGGGATGATCTGGAAATTGCAGCATGACGGTGTGCCGGGCCCCAATGGTGCCAGCTGAGGCCATGGGCATAACGACACCTCCGGTCATCATCCTTGTGCGTCCGCAGCTTGGCGAGAATATCGGTGCTGCCGCGCGCGCGATGATGAATTGCGGTCTGACGGATTTGCGGCTGGTTGCGCCACGAGATGGCTGGCCAAACCCGGCGGCGCTGCCCATGGCAGCTGGCGGATCCAGCATCATAGAGACCGCCACGATATATGACAGTGTTGCCGACGCCGCGCATGATCTGACTTTTCTTGCGGCATTATCCGCGCGGCGGCGCGACATGCCGGTGCGCAGCACCGATCCGCGCGGGGTCATTCCAGACATTCTGGCGCATGCTGGCAAGGCGGGCCTGATGTTCGGGCCCGAGCAGTCNGGGCTNGATAATGATGATGTGGTGCGCGCNGATTATCTGGTNACGGCTGACCTGAACCCCGATTATCCGTCGNTGAANCTGGCGCAGGCTGTGNTGATGATGNCATGGGAATGGCGTGNTGCNGCAGCCGCTGCGNNTGGCGGTAGCCACNCNNCCGNNGNATNATGCGCCAGCGACCATTCANGAACGNGACNGGTTCCAAAAACGCCTTGAAGCTGAGCTTGATAATGGCGGTTTTTTCAATTCTCCGGAAATGGCTCCAGCTGTAAAGCGCAACTTGCGCGCCTTTTTCGCCCGTGCCAACCCGACCAGTCAGGAAATCAGCACACTGCATGGCGTCATCCAGGCGCTGACGAAGACCCGGAATCGCAACAAATCCGGTTGACAGAAGGCCTGCTGATGCCTAGTTTCCGGCAATTCCCGGGAACGTGGATTGCACCAGCAGGGTGTGATGCCGGTTCGGCTGCAAAGCCTAAACCCTACCGGGCCACAAAAACGGCGGCGCTATCGGCGCGCCTGCAGACAAAATGAGGAGCCAATTATGGCAAAGTCTGATCACAAGCGGCATTCCGCCAAACACAAGATTGACCGCCGGTTAGGTGTCAATCTTTGGGGACGTCCCAAGTCACCCCTCAACAGCCGTGAATACGGCCCAGGCCAGCATGGTCAGCGGCGCAAAAAGCCGACTGATTTCGGTGTACAGTTGATGGCCAAGCAAAAGCTGAAGGGCTATTACGGCAATATTGGCGAAAAACAGTTCAAGAAATATTACCAGAAGGCGACCCGTCTGAAGGGCGATACTGGCCAGAATCTCGTCGGTATTCTTGAGACCCGCCTTGATGCGGTTCTCTACCGTTCAAAGATGGTTCCAACCGTGTTTGCCGCACGTCAGATTATCAACCACGGCCACGTAATGTTGAATGGCAAGCGCTGCAACATTGCTTCGGCCTTGCTGCGTCCTGGTGATGAGATTGCGCTGAAGGAAAAGGCAAAGAGCATCCCGGCCGTTCTCGAAGGCATCGGTTCGGTAGAGCGTGATGTACCGGAATATGTTGAAGCCGATCATAATAAATTCACAGCAAAATTCGTACGAATCCCGGGCTTCGACGAAGTGCCTTATCCTGTACAGATGGAACCGAACCTGGTGGTTGAATATTACTCGCGTTGATTTGTTTGCCAGAGATATTTCAAAGGGTGGCCGCATGGCCGCCCTTTTTTGTGTGGTGCTTTCTAAGCGAGCTTGAAACATGGTGGTTAGGTCCGCTTTCTGACAAATCGATTTTTTTGGTTAAATCGGGGTAAGCTGAGGTAAGACAGGCGAATGACGCAATGACATGAATGATACAGGCAGATGAATGACTGAGGGTGAACAGGATATGCGTGTCCCAGCGCCGTCGAAAGCGGGATGGCCGAACCGTTATTTCGCGGTGATCTTTACCACACAACGCACACTGTCGGATGAGGATATGTACAGCCTCACTTCAGAACGCATGGTCGAACTCGTGCAGCAGCAACCTGGCTTTCTGGGTCTGGAATCTGTGCGCGGTGAAGACGGGATCGGCATCACCGTGTCCTATTGGCGGGAACGCGAATACATCCGGAACTGGCAGATCAATCTAGAGCACCTGGCCGCACAGCAGATGGGCCGCCAGGAATTCTACAGCTGGTACCATATCCGCGTCGCAGAGGTGGTGGCGCACCGCACATTCGATTCACAGGATGTGGTTGACGCCTCACATAACCCGCTGCCGGACGATCTGTCCGAAAGGCAGGCTTAACCCGTACAGTTGAGGGATCAGGCGCCCGGTTGGGCGTCGATGCCGCGGGTCTGGAACATTTCTGTCAGCTCGCCCGTCTCGTGCATTTCGCGCACAATATCGCAACCACCGACAAATTCGCCCTTCACATAAAGCTGCGGGATGGTTGGCCAGTCGGAAAAGGCCTTGATCCCCTCGCGAATGACCATGTCATCCAGCACATTGATACCGCGGAACGGGACGTTCAGATGCGTCAACACGCCAACCACAGCAGCCGAAAAGCCGCATTGCGGAAAGACGGGTGTACCCTTCATGAAAAGGACAACATCTTCACTCTTGATATCCTGTTCGATACGTTCCTTGGTTGCGTCGTCAAGCATGTGATTTCTCCTTAAGAAGGCAGGCGCGTCATGATGCGCTGGGTCTATCTTGTATTTGCTGTCGTGCGGTTTAGTCTGCCGGCGGGGCCGAAGTCTGAAGGGCCAGCGCATGCAGTTCACCTCCCATCCGCCCGCCAAGCGCGTTGTAAACCATCTGGTGCTGTTGCACGCGGCTTTTGCCGGCAAATGCCGCGGATACAACGCGGCAGGCGTAATGGTCGCCGTCACCGCGCAAGTCGTCGATCACCACAGTGGCGTCAGGAAAGGCGTCCATAATCAACGTTTCGATATCGGCTGCCTGCATGGGCATGGCATCACTCTCCGATTGTGCCCGGCCCCGCCATCAGGTCCGGAATAGTCGTCTCGACGAGATATTCCATCTCATGCACAGATATGGCATCGTTGTCAGCGAATTGCAATTCACCGGAGGCATCGCTGCTACCGATTGTGATAGCTGGTATCCCCGCCTTGCTTGCAGCGGCGACCGTCGCATCGCCATCCTCGACTGCCAGCACATAGCGGCCCTGATCCTCGCCAAAGGCCCAGCCATGACGGTTTCCGCCAATTGGACAGGTGATACTGGCGCCAGTGCGCCCGGCAATACACATTTCAGCGACCGCCACGGCCAACCCGCCATCGCTGATATCATGCGCGGCGACAACATGGCCGTCGGCAATCAGGGCCTGCACGAAATCACCGTGGCGGCGTTCGGCGGCAAGATCGACCGGCGGCGGTGCCGCGGCTGGCGCAT
Source organism: Rhodospirillaceae bacterium (assembly GCA_002731315.1). The sequence goes on from PCBG01000010.1 coordinate 31,152, forward strand.
CCGCCATCATGCGGGCATAGAGGCTGACACCCAGCCAGCCATCATCACATGCCTCATCCTGTCCGATCACGACAAGCGCCAGATCCGTCCGCGTCAGCGCCATGCCGATCGCGGCATCAATATCGTCAATGGTGCCCACCATTCCCACCACCGGACAGGGCAATATGGCTTTGCCGTCGGTTTCGTTATAAAGTGAGACATTGCCTGATACGACAGGGGTGTCCAGCGCACGTGCCGCATCCCCCATGCCCAGAACCGATTGCGCCATCTGCGTCATGATTTCGGGCTTTTCCGGATTGCCGAAATTCAGATTATTGGTGATAGCCAGTCCACGCGCGCCAATGGCCGACAGGTTGCGCCATGCTTCGGCAACGGCCTGCGCTCCGCCGGTATGCGGATGCGCTTCGACATAGCGCGGTGTACAGTCAGTGCTGGCGGCAAGGCCGCGGCGGGTGCCATGTACCCGGATCAGCCCGGCATCGCCGCCGGGGCCGGAAATGGTGTCTGCCATGACCTGACTGTCATATTGCTCATAGATCCAGCGCCGGCTGCCAAGATCGGCACTTGCCAGCAGGCGTCGCAAAACAGCGCTGATCAGCGCATCGTCGGTAATGCTGGCACTGTCCAGCACCGGGTGCGACGGGCTGTCTGCCTGTGGACGGTCATATTCGGGCGCGTCATTGACCAATGGGGCCAGCGGGAGGTCACACGCGACACCGCCATCCTTCATCAACACCAACCGGCCGGTTTCTGTCACTTTGCCAATCGGCATGAAATCGAGGTCCCATTTCTCGAAAACCTGCCGCGCCGTGTCCGTGGCGTCAGGTTTCAGCACCATCAGCATGCGTTCCTGGCTTTCCGAGAGCATCAGCTCATAGGCACTCATCGCCGACTCGCGCGCAGGTACCAGATCGAGGTCCATCTCCATGCCCAGACCGCCCTTTGAGGCCATTTCCACCGATGATGATGTCAGGCCTGCTGCCCCCATATCCTGAATGGCCAGCACAGAATCAGACGCCATCAGTTCAAGGCAGGCCTCCATCAGCAGCTTGCCGGTAAAGGGGTCGCCGACCTGCACAGTGGGGCGTTTGGATTCGGTTTCGTCAGAAAATTCTGCCGATGCCATGGTGGCCCCGTGAATGCCGTCGCGCCCGGTTTTTGCTCCGACATAGATCACCGGGTTACCCGGGCCGTTGGCCGCTGACCGGAAAATCCGATCACTGTTGGCAAGGCCGATGGCCATGGCATTTACAAGGATATTGCCATTATAGGAGGGGTCAAAATTGACCTCGCCGCCGATTGTCGGGATGCCAATACAATTGCCATAGCCGCCGATGCCGGACACAACACCGCCCAGAAGGTGGCGTGTCTTTTCATGATCGGGCGCGCCAAAGCGCAGGGCATTCAGCAGTCCCACCGGCCGCGCACCCATGGTGAAGACATCGCGCAGAATGCCGCCAACGCCGGTGGCCGCGCCCTGATAAGGCTCGATAAAGGAGGGGTGATTGTGACTTTCGATCTTGAAAATCGCTGCAAGGCCTTCACCAATATCGATGGCACCGGCATTTTCGCCCGGCCCCTCGATGACCTGTGGTCCGTCCACCGGCAGCGTCTTCAGCCATCTCTTTGACGATTTGTAAGAGCAATGTTCTGACCACATGGCCGAAAAAATACCAAGCTCGCACAGGTTGGGCCTGCGTCCTAGCCTGTTGAGGATAAGGTCCCATTCATCGCGTGAAAGACCCATTGCCGCCGCATTTTCAAATTCCATACGCGGTTCGTCCATCGCCCTGTTTGCCACATGGGTCATGCTGCCAGCGCCTTGAGCGCGGCTGTCAGCATGATGGCTCCATCGGCGCTACCAAGTGCTGATGAAATAGCCCGTTCGGGATGTGGCATCATGCCCATGACCCGGCCATTTTCCGAGAGGATTCCGGCAATATCGCGGGCGGCTCCGTTGGGGTTGGCCGGGCCGGTGATATCACTCTCGGTATAGCGAAAGGCAATCTGGCCGTTATCTTCCAGCCGTTGCAGATCATCATCGGACGCAAAGTAATTGCCTTCATTATGCGCCACCGGGATGATCATCTTCTGGCCCGCAGTCAGTCCCGCCGTAAATGGGGATGTGGTGCCATCAACCACTTCAATCGCGGTGTTGCGACAGACATATTTCAGCCTGGCATTTTCGACAAGGACGCCTGGCAGGAGGCCGGTTTCCAGCAGGATCTGAAAGCCATTACAGACCCCCAACACAGCTCCGCCGCGGGCGGCGTGATCCAGCACGGATTCCATGATTGGCGCGCGGGCAGCCAACGCGCCACACCGCAGATAGTCACCATAGGAAAAGCCGCCGGGAATGATGGCAAGGTCAACCGGGTCGAGCGTCGTTTCCTTGTGCCAGACCAGTGAAGGGCGACGGCCAGCCAGGCTTTCAATGGCCACCATCATGTCGCGGTCGCAATTCGATCCGGGAAACACGATGACGGCCACACGCAGCGCGCTGAGGCTCATTCGCTGTCTCCTTCTGCAATCTCGATCTCGTAATCTTCGATCACGGTATTGGCAAGCAGCGTCTCGCACATACGGGCAACCCGCTGACGCGCACGCGCTTCGTCTGCCTCGTCGATTTCCAGCATAATCCGCTTGCCAACCCGCACATCCGATACCTCGTCAAAACCAAGATCGGAAAGGGACCGGCCAATGGCATGCCCCTGCGGGTCCAAAACCCCCTGTTTCAGTGAAATATTGACGATAACCTGCATGTCTCTGTCCCGATCAGATTGAGAGGTGGAACCACCAAGGCGGCTGGGCACGCATCACAGCGCCGGTAGCGAAAGGCCAAGGCGTCTTGCTATTTCGGAATAGGCTTCGGTGAGGCCGCCAAGATCACGACGAAATCTGTCCTTGTCCATCTTTTCATCGGTACCAACCTGCCACAGACGGCAATTATCGGGGCTGATTTCATCAGCCAACATCACTGTGCCGTCATGGGTGCGGCCAAATTCCAGCTTGAAGTCAATCAGCCGCAGGTCAATGGCGGCAAACATCTCGGTCAACAGATGGTTGATCTTGTGAGTCTCGGCGACAATCTGGTCAAATTCGGGGGCGCTGGCCCAGCCAAATGTCAGAATGTGTTCGCGCGCAATGATCGGATCACCAAGCACGTCATCCTTGAGGCAGAATTCCACCAGCGTCGCGGGCAGGGCCGCCCCTTCGGTCAGTCCGAGGCGCGGGCAAATGGATCCGGCGGCAGCATTGCGGACAACCACCTCCACCGGGACGATTTCCAGCCGGCGAATCAGCTGTTCGCGGTCATTCAGCCGGCGGATGAAGTGGGTGGTGATTCCCGCATCACCAAGAAAATCCATCACATGTTCGCTGATGATGTTGTTTAGCAGCCCCTTGCCGGAAATGACATCTTTCTTCTGTGCGTTGAAAGCCGTAGCGTCATCCTTGAAAAACTGCACCAGCGTTTCCGCATCCGGACCCGGATAGATGATCTTTGCCTTGCCTTCATAAAGCGCGGTGCGTTCCATGACATCCATACCTACGACACCGCCCCGAAGACACGGTCAAAGATCGTGTCAACATGACGAAAATGCTGGTCAAGATCGAACAGGGCATCGATACCGTCCGCGCCAAGGCTGTCCATGACATCTGTATCCGCATTGAGCAGGTCGCGATAGCTGCCGCCTGTCTTCCAGCTTTCCATCGCATTGCGCTGGACCATGCTATAGGCATCTTCGCGGCTGACGCCTTGCTGTGTCAGCGCCAGCAGCAACTGTTGTGAATGAACAAGGCCGCCAAGCTGATCGAGATTGGCCTGCATGGAATCAGGATAGACAACCAGCGCTTCAACCACACCGGCCAGCCGCTGCAGCGCGAAATCAAGGGTAATGGTGGCGTCCGGACCGAACACACGTTCAACGGATGAATGTGAAATATCGCGTTCATGCCACAGCGCCACATTTTCCAGCGCCGGTGTCACCGCGGCGCGCACGACCCGCGCAAGGCCTGTCAGGTTTTCTGTCAGCACCGGGTTCCGCTTGTGCGGCATGGCCGATGACCCCTTCTGGCCAGCTGAAAAATATTCTTCCGCCTCGCGCAGTTCGGTGCGCTGCAGATGCCGGATTTCGGTTGCCAGACGCTCTACCGAACTGGCGACGACGCCAAGCGTTGCAAAGAACATGGCGTGCCGGTCACGCGGGATCACCTGTGTTGATACCGGTTCCGGGGTCAGGCCCATCTTCTCGGCAACATGCGCCTCGACTGACGGATCAATATGGGCAAAGGTGCCGACCGCACCGGAAATGGCACAGGTGGCAATTTCGGCGCGCGCATTTTCCAGCCGCGTCCGGCAGCGGACAAACTCGGCATAAAAGCTGGCCAGCTTCAATCCAAAGGTTGTTGGCTCGGCATGAATGCCGTGGCTGCGCCCGATCGTGGGTGTGTAGCGATGTTCCTCGGCGCGTTTTTTTAGCGCCGCCAGCAAGCGGTCAATCCCCTGCAGCAACAGATCGCTGGCCCGCGCCATCTGCACCGCCAAGGTGGTGTCCAGCACATCGGATGATGTCATGCCCTGATGCACAAAACGGGCTTCCTCACCAACATGCTCGGCAAGGTTCGTCAGAAAGGCGATCACATCATGTTTGGTTTCGCGCTCGATCTCGTTAATGCGGTCTATGTCAAAGGCGCCGCGCGCCCACACCGCGGCGGCAGCCTCGGCAGGGATGACCCCCAGACGGGCCTGCGCGTCACAGGCGTGCGCCTCAATCTCGAACCAGATTTGAAACTTGCTGTCCTCCGACCAGATAGACGTCATTTCCGGCCGCGAATACCGAGGGATCATAAGGGTGATTTCCTTTGTCACTAAACGCTAGCGGTTGTAGCATCGGAGGTATGAAAATACCAGACCTTGAGGGGCGACAACTTTAGGGTTTTCTGGCATTTTTTCCGCAACGCGCTGCCTTTTTGGGGCGCATGCCACGCATTACGGGGATGTCCAATGCTGTTCCGCCGATTGATCGTTAGGGCCCTGATGACTGCCGCGCGGAACCCGCATATTCAGCGCAAGGCAGGCGAGGTTGCCGGCAAGGCCATGCAACAGGCACGCCCCGGCCTTATGGAGGCCAGCCACCGCGCTGGCGAACTGACCCGCAAGGCAAGTGATAAACTCCAGGACACCATCTACGGTGCTGGTGGCGGGCAGGGTAAGGCAAGGGTCAGGGGCAATGCCAAAGGCAAGGGCGGCAAGCGACCAGGGCCAAAGGACGGGCGATAGGCCGGTCTACAGCAGCCCAAGGTTCTTGAAGCTGACCACATTCTGTCCGGCGACAATCAGATGGTCATGCAACGTCACCGTGACCAATGCCAGCGCGGCTTTCAACTCTGCCATCATATCGATATCGGCGCGCGAGCGTTCGCGTTCGCCACTGGGATGGTTGTGAACAAGGATAACAGCCTTGGCGTGATGTTTCAGCGCGCTGTTGATGACCTCGTCCACATAGACCGGTGTCTGGTCTACTCTGCCGCGCGACAAGGTTTCCCTAGCAATCAGCCTATTGCGGTTATCAAGACAGAGCATGACGCAATATTCGACAGGTTCGTGCGCCAGCAGGGTCATCCAATAATGCTGCACCGCACTCCAGCTGGTCAGGATCGGGCGATTGCGGATATCTAAATGGCTGAGATGCAGGCCTGCCGCCTCAACAATGCGGATGGCGGATATCGCCGCCTCACCAACGCCATCCATGGCGATCAGCTGTGCCTGCGGTGCACGCAGCACCGCCGACAGCGACCCGAAATGCCGGATCATGTCCTTGGCAAGTGGCTTGGTGTCCCGCCGCGGACTGCCGGCATATAGAATCATCTTCAGCAGTTCCAGCTCGATCAGCGTTTCGGCGCCCTTGTCCATGACCTTTGCGCGTATTCGGGCGCGATGTCCGGACATATGGTCAGACGGCGGGAGTCGGGCGGGGTATCACTTATCTGGGCGGGTCTTTCCGGGCAGGGGGTCTTTAAATCATCCAAACTCTATTGGGTAGACGATAAAGGATAATTTTAGATTAACGCGTCTTTCGGGCGCCACATCCGCCTTATCCAAAATTTGGACTGCGTGTGGGAGGCCGGCTGCCGGCAATCAAGTATAGGGCGGCGCGGTGAAACCAGCCGGCGACAGCGTGAAAATTTCCGGTGCGCCATCGGTGATACCGATCGAATGTTCGAATTGCGCCGACAAGGACCTGTCACGGGTGACCGCTGTCCAGCCATCACCAAGGATTTTGGTTTCATGCCGGCCGGCATTGATCATTGGTTCAATGGTAAAAATCATCCCCGGTTCAAGCCGCATGCCTGCGCCGGGGTTGCCGTAATGCAATACTGTAGGCGCACAATGGAATGTCTGTCCAAGACCGTGCCCGGTGAAATCACGGACGATGGAAAAGCGGTTCGATTCGGCATGTTCCTGAATGGCATGGCCGATATCGCCAAGCGTGTTGCCCGGCCGTGCCGCATCTATACCACGCATCAGGCAGTCATAGGTGACCTCGGTCAGACGGCTGGCCTTTACCGAGGGCGCGCCGACAAAATACATCCGCGAGGTATCCCCATACCATCCATCCAGAATGACTGTGACGTCAATATTCAGAATGTCGCCATCGCGCAGCGTTTTGGGCCCGGGAATACCGTGGCAGACCACATGGTTCAGTGAAATACAGGTCGATTTCGGAAACCCTTTGTAATTCAGCGGGGCCGGCACCGCGCCATGTGCCAGGATTTGGTCATGGCAGATCTGGTCCAGCGCCTCTGTGGTCACGCCGGCGATGACATGCTGGCCAATCATATCCAACACCGAGGCGGCAAGCCTGCCGGCAGCCCGCATTCCCGCAAAGCCCTCCTCACCATGAAGTATCACCGGTTCTGTTCTCATCATCCCCGTGCCGAATTCCTGTTGTACACCGGCTAGCACTATCCTTAATAATGCGTCTTGCCAAGCGCAGAGATGTCGCTGCCAGCCCTTGACCGCAACGCCAGAACCTTTATCTCCGTCTGATAGCGGCGGCGGCATGACCGCAGCACAGATTTCATTTTTTCAGTGTTTCAAAGAGAGCCAGCATGTCCAGCATATCCCGTGCCAACCCCACTGCAGCCATTATCATCATCGGGGATGAAATCCTGTCGGGCCGCACCAAGGACAAGAATATCGGCTGGCTGGCCGAGCAGCTGAATGCGCAGGGGATTCAGCTGCGCGAGGCGCGGGTCATTGCTGATGTGCGCGAAGTTATCATCGATACGGTCAGAACGATGTCTGCCGCTGTGGACCTTGTTTTTACCAGCGGTGGCATTGGCCCGACGCATGACGACATAACCACCGAATCGATCGCCGCTGCTTTTGGTCGCAAGGTAATTCGTCATCCCGAGGCTGAAGCGCGGCTTCTGGCGCATTATGAAAATACCGAGATCGAGTTCAACGCGGCGCGGCAGAAAATGGCGGATATCCCTGAAGGCGCCACGTTGATAGACAATCCGCTGAGCGCCGCGCCCGGTTTCATTGTCGAAAACGTACATGTGTTTGCCGGTGTGCCATCCATTCTGCAGGCCATGTTTGAAGGGCTGCGTGACAGCCTGCCGGGCGGTGTGGCGATGACGCGTCTGACCGTGCAATGCGCCATTGGTGAGGGGACGATCGCCAGCTTGATGCAGGCGGTGCAGACGGATCATGCCGGGGTCAGCATTGGCAGCTATCCCTGGTTCAAGCCGGGCCAGTTTGGTACCGCCGCCGTTGTCAGCGGCCTGGATGCCGATGTGACGCATGCGGCAGCGGCGGCGCTGGCAAAGGGCGTTCAGGAGATGGGGGCGGAAGCTTTTATCATGGCACCCGATGATGGTGCCTGATGACAGCGCCTGATGATGCCAGATGAGTGGCATCGCCCTTGTTTGATGAATATAATGCGCGCCTAGTCGCGGGTTTTGCGGCGATGCCGCGGTACCGACCCACCGGATTTGCGGCCCGGCTCGGCCCATGGGCCGCTTTGCTGCGGGTCTTCCCGATCTGTCCTGTATTCCTGATCTGTCGCGGCCTGATGCGGTGGCGCGTTGTGGTCAGGTGATACCACGCGCGATCCCAGCGCATTCCGACGGCCACGATATTTGGCGCTGGCCTGCGCACGGATGGTTGAAAAGGGAACCGGCTGCCCGTTCCAGCGGGTCGGTGGAGAATCGTCACCACCAAACAGCGGAATATCACGATGTTTGAAGAACGGCACCAGAATCATACCGGCAATGAAGCCACCAATATGTGCGAAATAGGCAACACCGCCACCATCATTGGCCAGCGCGTTCGGTACAGCGACAAACTGGCCGCCAATCCAGACGCCAAGTACAAGCCATGCGGGCAGATTGATAAACCGGATGAAGACCAGAATGACCAGCAGTGTCCGGATAGCCGCCTTTGGATGCAGGATAAGATAAGCCCCCAGGATGCCGGCGATGCCGCCAGATGCGCCGACCATCGGAATCCGGGATGCAGGATCAATGGCGAATTGCGCAGCTGCCGCCGCCATGCCGCACAGAATGTAGAAAATGATGAATTTCAGCGGTCCCATCGAATCCTCGATATTGTCGCCGAAAATCCACAAATACAGCATGTTGCCGCCGATATGCATTAAACCGCCATGCAGAAACATCGAACTGATTGCAGTGGCCCAGGCCGGAAGCACCACAAGCTGTGCCGGCAAGGGCACCGCACCGCTGACATGGGCCGGCACGAACCCGTAGGTGTAAAACGCATATTGTTCACCCTGCGGGCCGAGCGACTGCTGCCAGACAAAAACCAGCACACACAAAGCGATAATCAGCCATGAGATATAAGGCGTGCGGCTCGATGGATTGTCATCAAACAGGGGGAAGAAGAACATGTTGGGGTTCCGTGGCAGTCAAAGTGACGTGAAAGTCGAAATTCTGTGACGGTGACCCGTTAAAGGGGTGGCCTGTCAATTTTGTCTCGCGTGGTTTAACATGGCACAGACATAACCAGCGTGCACATCTCTTTCAACAGCATCTGTCATGGCAGATAGCGATATGATCCGCAGGAGACTTCAGCATGATCAAGAACCCGGTAGCGCAGGCCCGTATGGCCACATACCGTTTTCTGCTGGTCTATGCCGCCATGGCGGTGATGCTGGTTACAACCGGCCAACAGGCGGCGGCCGCAACATCGCTCAAGCTTCAAGACGGGATAACGCTGACCTTTGAAGGCGGTCAAATGGATTTCACGACCGGGTCCGGCCAGCTTTTTGATGTAATCGTCGAAGAATATGGGGACGCCATACTGTTTGCCGAGCAGGTAGAAATCGCTGCCGAGGGCACGCCGGGAAGTGACGACTGGCTGATCCGTGATCTACGTGCCCACAATGTCGAATTTGCAGACGAGATGATGTTTGTCGGCGACCTTGTTGTCCGCGAATTGAATATGGGCGCGGCCTCCAATGACGAAGCGCTGAATGATATCTCACAGATATTTGGTGAGGGGGGGTTTGTGCGTTTGCGCAATGTCAGCCTGGCCGAAGATGATGTTCTCATGACGATTGACGAGATGGCGACCGAACCGTTCCGGTTTGGCGCCCTTGAAGATGGTACAGTGGTAATGTCACGCGGCGGGGTGACGATAAACGGACTCAGCTTGATGCCGATGGGTTCGGATGCTGAATATGCCGAATTCCTCGAGCGCCTCCGCGCACGCGGTGTCGATGCGCTTGTGATGGATATGAAGCTCATCGCCGGCACGCGTATCGTGGGGCCGGAATTGGAAGTGTTCTATGTCATGGGTGGCGACATGCGCGGTCTTGGCAGCTTTGAGCTGGATATCGAAGTCGGCATCAATAGCAGCCTGTATTCGCAGCTCGTCCCGCAACTTCAGGACCCTGATTCCAGCAGCGCTGCGCTGCTTGGCATGACAAGTGCCGCTTATCTGCGAGGTGCGCGTGTAGTTTATCACGATACAGGAATAGGGGATGTCTTACTCGAGGTAGCGGCCGAGGAAGATGGTGTTGTGGCCGAGGATATGCGTTCCATGATGCGTCTAATGCTTGCCGAAGCGATACGCAGCACCTTTCCGGAAAACGCCGGCTGGATGCTGCCGCCACTGGACGCGACGCTGAAGGTCGGTGGGCTATTAAACATTGAACTGGATCCACCGTCCGCTGTGCCATTTTCCAGCATGATTGGATTCCTCATGCTGCCCGATCTGGCGATTCAGCAGCTTGGCATAGATATAAAACACAGGCCAAACTGACGAGATCGTCTGTTTCCGCTACAGCTGGTGCGAGCAGGGGGACTCGAACCCCCACGACCATACGGTCTCAAGATTTTAAGTCTTGTGTGTCTACCAATTCCACCATGCTCGCATCACCAGAGTGATAGCACAGCCTTGCCGGATAGCGACACAAAGATCGTATCCTGTTCGGCCGGCCATAGTCAGCAGCAATACCGCAATACTTGCAGGATCAGTTAACAAGGCGCAGGGTTTCAGCTGATGCTTGAAGGGTGACATGAATAAGCTGTTTTGTGATGAATGTGGAACATCCTTCAACTGTGGTGCACCGCCCGGCAAGGACTATTGCTGGTGCATGCAGCTTCCAAACATGCGGCGAACATCAGATCTTGCTGGAAAATGTGTCTGTCCGGACTGCATGACTCTTGGTCAAGCAAAGGCGCTTGTCAAAGCCCGAAAAATCAAAAAACAGAACCGCCAGAATAGCGCCATTCAACTTTCTCGCGGCAAACCGTAAAGGATGCTTTGGGCCAATTATTAAATTTCTGTATATTACCTCATCTAATTAATGGGAGAGTCCAGATGGCCCAAAACCGGACATCCAGGATACGTGTATTACGCCAGCGTGGCAGGAACAAGCTTGTGAAGGTCAATGATCAGCTGAACAGCTTCACCTGGGAGCTGTTTGAGCGCAATGTTGGCCTGGATGATGTGAATGTCACTCGGGCTGTGGCGGTGCTTGATGATGCACTTAGCCTTGTCCAGCGTGCCGGTGCCCTGTTGAACGCGGTGCATGTCGAGGATAGCAAAAAGGACCAGCCGTCACCCGAGCCGACCGGCTTTAAGGGAACACGTGACGATAAGGACGGGTCCGCGACAAAGCCGAACCTGTCGCGCACGGTCAGCAGCGTCAATTAGCTTGTCCGGATAGAGCCGACGCCATACTCCTTAGCCTTTATTACCGCCCAGAATAGTGAACCTCTTGAGAAAGGCCTCTGCCGCTTGTTCTGCGCTTTTGGGCCTGATCCGCATTTGTACGGGCGTACCTGGCGGCTTGCCGATGATTTTTGTCGCTTCGTCACCGGTAAAGCCCGCAAGCTGTGTAGCCTCAAGCCAGGCCGCCATGCCGTCAGCGCGTTTAATGGCGCGCTTGACGGCTTCCGGCAGCGTGGCAGGTAGGCCGAAACGGATATGGATGGCAACCTCAAGGCGGGATTCAATGTCGCGGTAAATACCACCAAGCGCATATTTAAAGGGGGAGATCATGTCGCCAATCACATATTCGGGCGCATCGTGTAACAGCGCGGCAAGTCGCCAGCGGCGCTCCAGTTTTGGCGCATTCAGCGACATGATTTTCTCTACCAACAATGAATGTTGCGCCACCGACAGCGGGTATAGTCCCTTTGTCTGGCCATTCCAGCGGCTGACCCGTGCAAGTCCATGGGCGATATCGAGAATTTCAATATCGATCGGCGACGGGTCGAGAAGGTCGAGCCGTCGGCCGCTAAGCATACGTTGCCATGCACGGCTCTGCTCTATGTTGCGGCGTGATGATGACCGGCGGTTGCGGGACATTGGGTATACTGGCATAGCGTTATCCTGCATCAACAGTGCGTTACTCTTCAAGATGATTGGCTTCATATGGCAAAGCAGGCATTGCCTTTTATCTGATGTGTTATATTCATCTTTATGGCGGTGCGATCCAGTGACGCCTGACAGAACGGTCTGAAACGAAACACATGGATTTTTTCGAGACAAGAGAAAGATACCGCCGCCGCGAAATGCGCAGCTATGTCTCATTGCTGGCCCGTATCGCGGTGGTTGGTGGCGTCCTGTGGCTTGGCTGGGTATGGGGCCACGCCGAGACTGCCAGCCTGAAGGCCGAGGCGGAGCGCGCACTCTACGAGAATAACGAGCAGATCAGTGAACTTAGCACGCAAATCCAGCGCCTTGAGTTGCAGCTTGCCGAGGCCAAGGCAAAAAATAAAGTGGACGATCTTGTGGCGGACAGTGATGCAGAACTAAAAGCACTCGTTACAAAGAAAATTGCTCGTGGCGTGGCCCCCGCGCAGATCATGCAGGTCATTCAGGATCTTGGCGTGCCCGGCAATTGCCGTGAACTCGCCACGCACCAAATTGCTGTCGCCACACCTGTCTATGGTGGTCCAGAATCGCAGCTGACCCTGTTTGACGGCGGTCTTAACCTTTTCGTAGAAGGCGAGGCCGACAAGAAATCGGCGCGAGAAATCCCATGGTTCGACCCGAAACTGCCGGTTAGTGTTCGGATGGCCTTCCTAAACGGTCAAAAGAACGTCAAAGGGACTCTGCCCTTCGAGGCGGTGATTCCTGCAGAAGACTGGCTGCTGCTACTGGAATTCAGCAAGTCGGACCTGCATGGTTATCTCAGTGGACGCGTATCCAGCTGCACCATGCGCTAGCGGAGGGTAGCTATGTCAGCTTTTGCCAACAACAGGTTGCAGCTGCCAAGTTATTCCTACTCGGGACGGTTCTTTTGAAAAATATCGCTGCTGCGTCCGTAATCGCGGTAGCCCAACCGGCTGATTGGAATGAAAGCACTGTAATCAATCATTCCGTTTCGAATGACCGCATCATCAATGTAGATGCGGGTCACAGTGCCGATCACAACAATATATCCGCTGCCCTGTGGGTTGCGTGGCAGGTGCAGAGTTTCGTAATGCACACATTCCAGCGCGGCCGGCACATTGCCGACACGGGGTGTGGAAATGCTGTCGCTATCAACCATTTCCAGCCCAGCATGAATAAACTCATTATCGCCATAGGCAAAATTCCCCGACGAGATGTTCATCGAATCAAACTGTGCTTCGCCAACGATATTGACAACAAACTCGCTGGTTTCCTCAACATTCCTGAGGCTGTCCTTATGGTGATCGACGCTGTCGGTCTGTACCGAGAACATCACCATTGCCGGATCTTCAGAAAGCGCATTGAAAAAGCTGTAGGGTGCCAAATTGATGCTGTTGTTACTGCCGCGTGATGAAATCCAGCCAATGGGGCGTGGCGCAACAATCGCTTTTAGCGGGTTATGCGGAAGACCGGCAGCTTTGTGCCTCATGGGTTTGAAAATCATCTACCTACTCCCGCCGCGAATCCGATTCGAAAACAGCGGTCCACCGCCATGTTGGAAAATGGGATGAAAAGCGCTATATAACAAAATCAGGGTAAACTACTCTGAAAATCTGTGCCGCATAATTCGGATACCTGGAACTCCGTATGATCGAACTGTATTACGCGCCAACGCCAAATGGACATAAAGTTTCCATCGCGCTTGAAGAACTTGGTCTTTCCTATGAAATCCACCGGATCAATATCCGTGAAGGGGATCAATTTAAACCCGAATTCCTGGCGTTCAGCCCCAACAACCGGATCCCCGCGATCATTGACCGTAATGGATTTGATGGACAGCCGACCAGTGTTTTTGAATCTGGCGCTATATTGATTTATCTGGCTGAAAAAACCGGCAAGTTGTTGCCGGCAAGCGGTGCGGCGCGCAAGACGGTGCTCGAATGGTTGATGTGGCAGATGGGTGGTGTTGGCCCCATGTTCGGTCAGGCGCATCACTTCAATTTTTATGCGAAAGAGAAGATTGACTATGCGATGACCCGTTACAGCAATGAGGCGAACCGTCTCTATGCTGTGCTGGACCGGCAACTGGAGTTGCATGATTATGTGGGCGGTGACTACTCGATTGCTGATATCGCCATTTTCCCTTGGACGCGTACATACAAGCGCCAGAACGTGGCTATTGAGGATTATCCAAACGTTGTGGCCTGGCGCAAAAGAATGATTGAACGCCCAGCTGTTGCAAAGGGTATGCAGGCCGGTGCCGAGTTCAATGCAGATCTCCGTGAACTCAGCGCCGAGGAATGGAAACGGCTGTTCGGGGCCTGATCTTCCGGCCAGCTATGATCCTGTAGTTTCACCTTCAAATCGTAGCGTGCAAGCACCACTGAACACCTGCGTTACGAGTGATTCTTTGCAAAGGTGCCATGTTTTGCGCGGCCCGCCCAGCTCGCTGTTAAAGAGCGTCAGCGTCGCCAGAAGAGTTAACAGGATAAGCATTATCCACCAGGTACGAGTCATTTGAGACGATCCTTGTTGGTCACCATTCAGTGATGTGGTCAATAATCTCACCCGCTTCGATGGCGCTTTCGGGAAATACGCGGCCGGCAACCGAATGGCCAGCCGTGCGGGTGCTGTTAGCATGGCTTGTAACCAGCGGATGCCATGTGGGCAGATCCTGCCCTTCATGCAGACGACGATATGCACAGCTGGCCGGCATCCATTGCAGGGATGACAGATTATGCGGTGTCAGTCTGATACAGTCGGGAACAGAATCCCGACGGTTCTCATAATCCATGCAGTTGGCTGTGCCGCAGTCCAGAAGTTTGCAGGCAATGTCGGTATAATGCACCGTGCCATCATCCATATCTTCAATCTTAAGTACGCAGCATTTGCCGCAGCGGTCACATAGCGATTCCCATTCCTCTGCGGTCATCTCGCCAAGGGTTTTTAGTTTCCAGAATGCTTTAGCGCCCACGGCCTATCCTTGAATTCATTTTCCCGATCCCGGATGTAATGCCGGCTAATCGGAGCAAGCATCTAGACATTTGCAGATTGTAACTTTAACACCATACCATGCTGACGCCTGAAAAAAAATATTCGCAACCGACATGAAAGAATTTCCACGTCCGTTCAAAGCGCGCGTCACTTCCATACCCAGCATGTTCTGACCGCGTTGCTCGGTATAGCCCATCAGCTCGAAGAAAAATAACTGCCCGGAACGATATATTTGTAATCCAGCGATTGACGGGTCCTGTTTTGCGCTGCTCGCCGATAGTAGGAATGCTGGCAAGCCCGCTCTTGCCAAATCCAACAACAAGAACCGGTCATCTGTTTTCAGATCCAGCTTGGCGGCAAGCCGCGCAAACTTTGTGAACTGTGCGGTTTCAATCGTGTCTTCTTCGCTATGAAATTAACCGCAAGAAAATTGCCGCCATTGATCTAGAGAGCTGTCAAGCAATTCGTTCAACAAACCATAATGATGCACCACATTGCGACGTGACCAGCCACGCGGGTTTAGATTCCGCAACCATGCCAGCGCGGTTGCAATCCGCAGGGTGGCGCGTCCGGTCCAGTACGTCGCCCAGCTGTTGCTGTTCGTCATCAGCAGGTCGATAAGCGGCTCCAGCCTATTTTCCGGCACGGTCAAATGCCCGTCAATATACGCCTCTCTAAAGGCAAGACCGGGCAAGGTAATGAGCCGCCCGAGGATTCTCCAGTCGCTTATGGTTCTACTGGCGTGCGGGCCGCGATGCCGCCCATCGAGGTTTACGGGCGAGCGATCGCATAGCGTGAGCTGCAAGGCCCCTCCGTCAATAAAACTTGGGATAATTGAAAACGCTATCGAGTCAGACATGGCTGTCACCACATCAGTCTGTTGGCAAACAATATGTATCCGGTTTCTTGTGATTCGTTCCTATACTGACTGATATTTTTAATGGTATCTACTACTGTCAGTTTCGCAAGAAGCCGGCTAAATTTCGGATATCGGCGGCAAGTGTTCTTGCTGAGTTGCTGCCGCATGAGTATTGAGCCCTTCACCCCATGGCACGGATATCCCCGCATCTCAACGCTGATTATGATCTGCCGCTTCCGCAGATCGACATGCGCGATGGTGTGCCGTATGCGACGCAGTTCGCAGACAATTATTACAACGCGGATGACGGGCTGGCCGAAACACGGCACATCTTTCTTGATGGGAATGAGCTGCCCGCCAGGATGAAGGCAACGTCGCATCTGACGATTGGCGAGACGGGTTTTGGCACCGGGCTGAATTTGCTAGTGGTGATGGACGAGATGCAGAACCATCCGCATTGCCAGATTGACTATGTGTCTTTTGAAGCCCAGCCCATGGATGCTGTGATGATGGCCGCTGCGCATGCAGCCTTTCCCCAGCTGGCGGGTTTGGCCAACCAGTTGCGACAGGCATTGCCGCCACGCTGGCCAGGCTACCATCTTGTCGTGCTGTGTGGGGGACGGCTGACGCTTCATCTGCATTACGGCGATATGGGCGCTATTCTGCCGACCATGGATATTGCTGTGGATTACTGGTTTCTTGATGGGTTTGCACCGGCGCGCAACCCGTCTGCTTGGACGGCAGATATCCTGTCTGAAATCGGTCGGCTGACAGCCATTAGAGGCAGTTTTTCCACATTTACAGCCGCCGGCGATGTGCGGCGCGGATTGACGGCAGCAGGATTCGCGGTTGAAAAATCCCCCGGCTACGGACGTAAACGAGACATGCTTCGCGGTGTGCGGGAAGGGGCAGCCTTGCCCCATATGCTATCCAGTACCACACCGCCAATGCGTATCGCTGTCATCGGAGCAGGAATCGCTGGTGCGGCTCTGGCTGCCGGGTTGTCGCGGCGCGGCGCAACGCCGGTATTGCTAGATGCCGCGACAGGGCTGGCCAGTGGTGCCTCGGGTAATCGCGCTGCCCTGCAGAGTCCGCGACTGTCGGTTGACCATAATGCGATGAGCCGTCTTTCGGCAGCTTGTCTGTCATGGGCTGCCCGCTGTTCGGATACAGCGGGTGCAACGCTGGCTGCCGGAGTGCTGGCCCTTGATGCCCCTGAGCGCATGGCCGCCCGACATGCGATTTTTCGACAGCAGCGCTGGCCAGCGAGCTTGCTCCGGGATCCCGAAACTGCCCTTGACGCCGAAATCGGCCAGGGGATCTTTTACGAATATGGCCGAGCGATCCGGCCTTCGATACTGGTAAAGGAACTCGCAGAAGGTGCTGAATTCTATGGTGACTTCGACGTTGCCAGCATCACCATGGAAGCCGGACAACTGCTGCTGGGAGCCGTTGACGGCCGGCAGGTACAGGCAGATGCGGTGGTTCTGGCAGGCGGGTCACGGGTGGCGGATTTGCTGCATCTTGTTGGCCACGATATGCTGGTTGAGGTGACTCGCGGCCAGGTCAGCCATGTGCCCGCGACATCATCTAGCGCTTCGCTAGCGACCGGTGTCAGTTTTGGGGGGTATTTGACCCCTTCATGGGATGGGCTGCATGAAATTGGCGCCACCTTTTCGCGCGATCTGGAACAACCAGAAGATGCCGCTGCTGCGCATGCGCAAAATTTTGCGTTGCTACCTGCCGGGATCGCGGGTTTGTTTGACGGGATGAGCTATGACGGACTGGGTTTGCGGACGAGTCATCGCGCCAGCCTTGCAGACCGGCGGCCGGTGGCAGGGCGCATCGCAGATAATATATGGGTGTTTGGCGGGCTGGGCGCCCGCGGTTTTACGCTGGCCCCGTTGCTGGGCGAGATGCTGGCCGCCCGGGTATTAAACAGGCCTGTACCGCTGGCGCGTGACCAGCGCGCCGGCGTGGCTGCCGCACGGTATCTTTCACAAAGCAACAGCTAGCTGGTTAGGCCGGAAAGGCTGCGCGCATCGACCATCTCACCGTGATAGCTGCAATCTTCTGAGAGAAGTTCGAGGAAGGCAGGCACGATATCTTCAGGCGCGGGTAGGGTAGCCGGATCCTCTCCTGGAAAGGCTGATGCCCGCATTTCGGTTGCAGTGCCGCCTGGATTCATCATGTTGATCCGAAGACTGGTCTGTTCACTTTCGCCGGCCCATGACCGGCCAACCGCCTCCAGCGCGGCCTTCGTGGCCGCATAGGGCCCCCAGAAGGGCCGACTGCCAGCCGAAGCGCCAGAGCTAACAAGAATGGCGCGCCCGGATGGGGCAGCACGCAATAGAGGATCGAGGGCGCGGATCATATGCCATTGCCCGGTCAGATTGACAGCAACAGATTCATCCCAGTTTTCGGCTGTTAGGTGGGTAATCGGGGTCAGCGGTGCCAGAATGGCCGCATTGGCCACAAACCCGTCAAGCCGCCTCCACCGTTCGTAGATAACCTCGGCAAGGCGCGGCATCGCCGGATAATCTTTCATATCCATCTCGACAATTGTTGCTGTGCCACCTGCCTGCCGGATGGCATCGTGAACCTCTTCAAGGGCGCCTTTGGTGCGGCCGGTGATAATCAGCTCGGCGCCGGCAGCTGCCGCACCGACAGCAACCGCGCGGCCAATTCCGCGGGTGGCGCCGGTAACAAGGACCAGCCTGCCGGAAAGATCAAATGTCTGGGACAATGTCATCAGCGGCCACTCCCATGGGATACCTTGTTGGCGCTCAGCCCCGCCGCCAGCTGGATCGGATAGTCGCCGGTAAAGCAGGCATCGCAGAACTGTGGTGCTGCGTTGCTGCGCTCTGCACCGATAATGGCGCGGTGCAGGCCGTCAACAGAAATAAAGGACAGGCTGTCAGCACCGATTTCGCTCGCGATCTCGTCAATTGTCATTTGCGCCGCAATTAGCTGGTCCTGACTTGGGGTGTCGACGCCGTAAAAGCAGGGATGTGTGGTTGGTGGGCTGGCGATGCGCATATGGACCTCTGCCGCACCGGCACGCTGCATCATCGAGACGATTTTGCGCGACGTGGTGCCGCGCACAATGGAATCATCGACAAGAATGATCCGCTTGCCGGCGATCGCCGCGGGGTTGGCATTATGTTTCAGCTTTACCGAATCCGTTCGGTCCTTCTGGTTTGGCTGGATGAATGTCCGTCCGACATAATGGTTGCGGATGATCCCTAGTTCAAACGGGATGCCCGAAGCCTCGGCATAGCCAAGGGCGGCTGGCACACCGGAATCGGGCACCGGGATCACAAGGTCGGCGTCAATGTGGGCCTCAAGGGCCAGTTCGCCGCCGATCGCCTTGCGTGCGTGATAGACGCCGCGCCCCTCGACCACCGAGTCAGGCCGCGAAAAATAGATATATTCGAAAATGCAGAACCGCGACGGCATGGCTGTGAATGGGGACAGGCTCTTTAAACCATCGCTGTCAATAATCACCATTTCTCCAGGAGCTAGTTCGCGAACCGCTGTTGCCCCAACAATATCCAGCGCACAGGATTCCGATGCCAAAAGCCAAGTGTTATGCCGCTGGCCAAGGATCAAGGGGCGCACGCCGAACGGATCACGCACGCCAATCAACATATCATCTGCAACGCAGACAAGCGAATAGGCCCCTTCGATCTGTTTTAGAGCGTCTATCAGCCGGTCGGTAACGCTGTCCTGATGTGACCGCGCCACAAGATGTACGATCACCTCAGTATCGGATGATGACTGGAAAAGGCTGCCGGTTTCGATCAGCGAGCTGCGCAGCCGACTTGCGTTTGTCAGATTGCCATTATGCGCAAGCGCAAACCCGCCAAAGGCAAGCCTCGACGAAAAGGGCTGAATTTCCATCACCGGATTGACATTACCGCTGGTGGAATAGCGATTATGTCCGATGGAAACATGCCCGCGCAGCTCCTTTATCTGGGGGGAATCGGCACCAAAATTGTCGCCGACATGGCCAAGCGCGCGATGGGCATGAAATAGCCGGCCATCAAAGGTCACAATGCCCGCAGCTTCCTGTCCGCGATGCTGCAGTGCATGCAAGCCAAGTGCGGTCAGAATACTGGCCTCGTCACTGCCGAACACCCCGAACACCCCGCATTCTTCACGAAAACCGTTATGCGCGCACATGTCGAACGGATTGGTTGAACCCACACCCATAGTTTTTACTTTCACCTTAGCTGTCAGTGGACGATTCGCCTTTAAACGATCGATTAATTGGAATTATCGGGGCAGGTTTCACCATTTAATTGCCGCTTTTTTCACTGCGCAGGTCGAGTGATGGCCCGGCACCCGTATCGGTATTCGTATCTGTTGTGTCCGCATCGCTGCTATCGGTTCGATCAGCTATGGTCTCGCCAACCTCTTCAACCGTATCCTGTATGGCCTCAACCTCCTTTGCAGGAGGTGGCAGGTTTTCGATCAGCATTTCGCGCATATCCCCAGGCAATACCCCGGCAAACAAGTGCCAGCTGTCACGCAGCGCAGGCGTGATTTCGGCATCGGTCACGATATTGGCAAAGTTTGTCTCTCCCTTAGCCACAACAACCGCACCGGCATAAACCACTAATAAAATTACATAGCCGCGCAACACGCCAAACAGAAAGCCCAGCCAGCGGTCGAGGCTGCCAAGCCCGGCCTTGCTTAGGCCGGGTGATACAAGATTCGAAAACACAAACCAGAGGATCACAGCGGCAACAAAGGGAATAACCCATCCTAGTATATCACTTAGCCCCTTGATCTGGAGGAGATCTTCGAGGACGGGGGCAAGGTAAGGCGCGCAGATGCGCGCGACAAGGATAGAGACTGGCCAGCCGGCCAACCCCATAATTTCGCGCGTCATGCCGCGAAGCGTCGCCAGAATGCCGGAAATCACAAGGATAATCAGCGCGGCAAAATCGATGATGTTCAGTGCGGCAATGTCGAAGGTCATGATAGCGTCCCGCTACTATGCGGTGGTCTGCGGGTTGGATATGTCATCATACACTGCCCATGATCTCGATCAACTCGGCAAGGGTGGCCGGTTGCGCCAGTGACAGGCCAGACGGGGTGGCCAGCTTTTTTCGAGGACGCGGCATGACGGCCGTGTTGAAACCCAGCTTGGCAGCTTCTTTCAGACGGGCATCAGTCTGTGCCACCTGTCGTAGTTCTGCCGACAGGGCCACCTCACCAAAAAAGACGCTGCGGGGCGGGGCAGGGCGTCCGGTCACCGAGGACAGCAATGCGGCTGCAACCGCGAGATCGGCGGCTGTTTCCGCGATCTTCAGACCACCAGCGACATTCAGAAAAATATCCCGTCCGGAAAGCGGTACACCGCATCGCGCCTCAAGTACTGCGGTCAGCATCGCGAGCCTGCTGCTGTCCCAACCAACAACATTACGTCGCGGCGAGGCCAGCGTTGACGGCGCGACAAGCGCCTCAATCTCGACAAGCACCGGACGACTTCCTTCAATGCCGGCAAAGACAACGGCGCCTGTCACATCGTCACGTCGGTCAGCAAGAAACAGCTCCGACGGATTAGGCACTTCGGTCAGGCCGGTTTCGACCATCTCAAACACGCCGATTTCATCGGTGGCACCAAATCGGTTCTTTACACCGCGCAGGATACGGAAATGATGTGATCTGTCACCTTCAAAATAAAGGACAGTATCGACCATATGTTCCAGCACACGCGGTCCGGCAATCGCGCCATCCTTGGTTACATGGCCAACCACTAGCAATGCGACATTATGCACCTTGGCGGCACGGATCAGTTCCTGTGCGGTGGCACGTACCTGGCTGACGGTGCCTGGCGCGGAATCGAGGCTGGACAGATACATCGTCTGGATGGAATCGATCACCACAATTTCAGGACCAGACGGCCCGCCCAGTGATGCGGCCACATTACCTGCATTGGTGGTGGTCGCTAGCTCGACCGGTGCATCACCAAGCCCCAGCCGACGCGCCCGCATACGCACCTGATCGGCTGATTCCTCGCCGGAGATGTAAGCGGTCCGGTGTCCGCTGGCTGCTAGCTTGCAGACAAGCTGTAACAGCAATGTGGATTTGCCGATGCCCGGATCGCCACCAATCAGAGTGGCAGAGCCACGCACCAGCCCGCCGCCTGCAACGCGATCAAACTCTGCGATCCCGGTTTGCATGCGCGGGGGCGGAGCAACGGAGTCCGACTGCGCGAGGGGCTGCATGTCAATGCGCTTGCCTTCAGCCTTCCGGCTGGGGCCTGATACGGTTTCAACGCGTTCTTCAACCAGCGTGTTCCACGCGCCGCAGTGATCACATCTGCCAGTCCATTTGCGGTGGGCGCCGCCGCATTCCTGACAGAGAAATGATACGTTTGGTTTTGCCATCAGCTAGCGCGCGCCTCGGCCTTCGCCGCGCGTGTCAGCGGCCCGTCCGCATGGCCGTGAACAAACTGGTCGACTTCCGCAATACCGGTATCATCCATCTCTATTGCCGGGCCGCACCAGACTATGGTGCCGTCATGCACCATGGCTACCTTGTCAGCGATGCGGCGTACCGACGCCATGTCGTGGCTGATGGTAATGGCGGTGGCACCAAGGCGGCGCACAGAATCTATAATCAGCCGATCGATCATACCGCCGGTAATTGGGTCAAGGCCAGATGTTGGTTCGTCGAATAACAGCACTTCAGGTTTGTCGGCAATGGCGCGTGCCAGCGCCACACGCTTTTGCATACCACCGGACAGTTCTGCCGGATACTGGTCGATCACGTGTGCGGCAAGCCCCAGCTGGGTGATAGTTTCCGCAGCAATGTCGCGCGATTGCGTTTTTGACAGGCGCTGGCGCTGGCGCAACCTGAAGGTGACATTTTCCCAGATTGGCAGTGAGTCAAACAGCGCGCCAAACTGGAAGGTCATACCAAAGCGGCGGCGCAAGGATTCAAGATCAGCGCGGGTGGCATGGATCAATTCCTGTCCATCAATGCGGATTGATCCCGAATCCGCACGCAGCAACCCAAGCAGGCATTTGAGCGTAACAGACTTCCCGCAGCCCGAGGTGCCGATGATTGCAAGAGATTCCTCGGCGGCCACTGACAGTGAAACATCGCGCAGAACCTGATTGTCACCAAAAGCCTTGGTGACATTCTGCATCTCAATCTTTGGCTGCTGCGGGGATGTAGGGGTCATGATGCTGTCATCCTAGCCGAAAAACAGAGCGGTCACGATATAGTTAGCGATCAGGATCAAAATAGAAGAAGATACAACGGCATTGGTGGTTGCACGGCCCACACCCTCGGCACCGCGTCCCGAATGATAGCCGTGATAGCACCCCATCAAGGCAATCAGGAACCCGAATACGGCTGCTTTCACTAGGCCAAGCGTGATATCCGAAACTTCCAGATATTCGATGGTCCGCGCCAGATAGACCGAAGGGTTGAAGCCAAGCCTATAGACTCCGACGAGATAGCCGCCAAACACGCCAATAAGGTCGCCGATCAGCACCAGAAAGGGAAGGCAAATGGTGCCTGCTAGCAGACGCGGGGCGACAAGATACTGCATCGGGCGCGTGGACAGCGTGTCGAGCGCGTCAATCTGGTCGGTCACCCGCATTGTACCAATTTCGGCCGCCATGGAAGCACCAATCCTGCCCGCAACCATCAGGCCGGCCAGAACCGGACCCAGTTCGCGTGTGATGGACAGTACAACGACAGTTGCAACCGTATCCTCGGCGGAAAAGCGGGCAAAGCCGGTATAGGATTGCAGGGCTAGCACCATGCCGGAAAACAGCGTTGTCAGCCCGACCACGGGAAGCGAGAAATAGCCGATATCAATAATCTGGCGCAGTAACTGGCGCGGGTAGAAAGGGGGCTGGAATGTCCATCGCACCGCGGCAGCCGTAAAGACAGCCAACCGACCAATAGCCGCCAGGAAAGCAAGGCTGGTGCGACCAATATTATGCAGAAATGTGATCATTCTCGTCCTGACTGTGCCATGGCGCCCGCGATGAGCATGCTGCCGCGTCAATTTATGCCCCGAATAACACGGCTTGACCACTGAAAATGGCAGTTAGCCAGCGGTTATGAGCTATCAATCTGCTGGCATATACCGCCATCCCGGGCGCTGGCCAAGTCGGGTCAGGATTTCATAACCGATGGTACCGGCATCCTGCGCCATGCGGGCAAGGTCATAGCCCGGACCAAGCACTGTTGCGTAATCCGCTTGTTCCAAAGTCGCTGCCGTAATATCGGTCACATCGACGGTAATGCTGTCCATCGATACGCGGCCGATAACCGGCACGCTTGTGCCGTCAATCATCACGTGGGCGCGGTTTCCAAGGCGCCGCTGATAGCCGTCAGCATACCCAACGCCAATGGTCGCAACGCGCGACGCTCGAGTCAGAACATGCGTGCCATTATAACCGACTGTATCACCGGCCCTCGCAGACCTGACCTGCAGAATGCGCGCATCCCATCTGATTGCTGGAGAAAGGCTTGCCGCCTGCGCCACTTGCGGGCCGTTAATGCCAGTGCCTGCAGGATGCAAGCCGTAAAGCGCGATGCCCGGGCGCGTCATCTGAAAATGATAGGCAGTCCCCTGCAGGATGCCGCCACTATTGGCGAGACTGGAGGGAAGGTCGGGAAACTGACCTGACAGCTGGCTGAAAGCGGCGTGTTGCGACGCATTCGTCGGATCGCACAGATCCTCGGCCGCGCTGAGATGGCTCATTAGAAAACGGGGTGCCAGCCCGTCAAAAGCATCTCGCCCATTTGCCAGCCTGCTGAGAAGCCATGCTGTTTCATCAGCATCCAGTCCGAGGCGATTCATGCCGGTATCAACGTTCAGCGCCATTGGAACGGGCTGCTGGCGTGCTCTACCCGTGGCTGCCAACCGGTCCAGCTGTTCGGTATTATTGATGACGGGCGTTAGCTCATGCACGATGAAGTCGTCTTCCTGCCCTCTGTGACAGCCCCCCAGCACCAGTATCTCGCTGTTGTTGCGATCATGTTGGAAAAGCACATCACGCAGGCTAAGTGCTTCGGCGAGTGACATTACAAAGAAGGTCTTGCATCCGGCTGCTGCCAGAAGCGGCGCCAGGCGCGTTGCGCCTAGTCCGTAGCCATTCGCTTTGACCACGGCGGCCGTGCCAGTCTCTGGTCTAGACAAGGAATCAAGATATTGCCAATTAGCTGCCACCGCCTGTGGGCTGACGGTGATCACACTGTCCGCCGGCCCGAATTCGGACAATCCGGCCGGCGGGATATCGCAACGCGCCGTCTGGTTGGTATTCTTGGGTGCAGAAGCGGACATGGCGGTCCTAGGCTACTAATACCCTTCGGGAAGGGTGCTTGTTTCGGTTAGGTCGCTAAAATGGGTGAAACGTTTTTCAAAATGCACATTTATCGACCCGGTTGGACCGTGCCTTTGTTTGCCAACGATAATCTCAGCTTTGTTTTCTGCAGCCTGCAGACGTGCCATGAAATTCTCGTTCTTTGCGTTGAACTGTTCTTCGCTTTCACGTGGGTCGCGCTCTGGCTCCTTCTTGCTGAGATAATATTCTTCGCGATAGATGAACAGCACAACATCGGCGTCCTGCTCGATGGATCCTGATTCACGTAAATCGGCCAGGTTCGGGCGCTTGTCTTCGCGCTGTTCAACCGCACGCGATAGCTGCGAAAGCGCCATAACCGGCACATCCAGCTCTTTAGCGATCGCTTTCAGAGATCGGCTGATATTGGATATTTCCTGAACCCGGTTCTCGGCGCGTATGCCAAGTTGCGGGGTCAGCAGCTGCAGATAATCGACAACAATCAGCCCCAAACCTGATGTCCGTTTCAGCCTGCGGGCACGGCTTGCGACCTGTGATACCGAAAGGGATGGGGTATCATCAATAAAGAATGGCGCGATAGACAGAGTGTTGCTGACTTTGACCAGTCGATCAAAATCATCGGGTGTCAGATGACCTTGCCGGATATTACTGGAATCAATCTGCGCTCGCTCGCTCATGATGCGGGTGCCGAGCTGTTCGGCCGACATTTCCAGGGAGAAAAATGCCACTGGTGCCGCCGTCTCGCCGGTGCGAGTTGTGGTGGCAATGTGAAAGGCAATTGTTGTCGCCAGTGCCGATTTACCCATGGCCGGCCGGCCGGCCAAGATCAACAGGTCTGATTTGTGCAATCCGCCCAAGAGATTGTTCAAATCCGTCAGGCTGGTGCTTGCGCCCGACAGTTTGCCTTCGGATCTGCGGGCAATATCTGCCTGATTGATTGTTGCGGCGATTACGCTTTCAAAATCACGTAGTCCGCTGCCAGCCTCACCGGTTTCGGCAAGCTGGAACAATTTCGACTCTGCGGTTTCGATTAAGGTTGAGGCGGGAAGGTCCACTGCCGGATGGCTCGCCTCATGGATGACATCGTCACCAATGCGTATCAGTTCGCGCCGCAAATGCGTTTCATAAACCGTCAATGAATAGTCTGGAGCTTGTGACAGGCTGATGACACCATCAGCCAGTTCCCCCAGATATTCCTCGATATTGTCACTGTCGCTATCAACCGCGCTGCTGAAAAAACTCTTTAGCGTTACCGGGTTTGCCAGCTGGCCACGATCGATCAGGCGCAGCATCGTACCGAAAATTCGGCCGTGCAGCGGATCGTAGAAATGATCGGCCTGCAACCGATCGTCGATCCGCTCCATGACACTGTTATCCAGCAGCAGCGCCCCTAGGAGATTCTGCTCAGCCGGGAGATTGCTCGGCATCTGGCGCAGCGTTGCACCACCAAGAGCATCGGCAGCGTTGGGGAATGTTTTTATATTACTAGATTCCTCAGCCATGAGAGAAGTCTAGCAGAATTGGTGCGATGCACAGCCATGTTAACTTCGTGGATAAGTCAGTTTTGTGGCATGTCCAGCCTGTGGATAACTTTTTGCAGCCTGGCAGGAAAAGCTGGCAACAAAAAAGCCGGGGACAGGCCCCGGCCTCACCTGGTTTTTTGGTGTGGATGCGTCAGCTCTCGTCGTCACCCGCCGATGTGGCATCGTCAGCTGCTTCAACGGAAGTAGCGTCATCTGAAGCGGCTTCCTCGGATGCCTCTGCCTCGGCAGGGGATGCCTCTTCAGCTTCCGCGTCATGGCTGACAGGATCTACATTATCATCATCGTAATCGTCGACAATGCCAGTCACGGCAACACCCGTTTTCAACTGTGTTTCCGCTTCGTCGAGCGAGCGGGCGACATTGACAACAACTGTTGCGGTAACTTCGGGATGCAGACGTATCCGAATATCATGCAGGCCAAGCGTCTTGATCGCGTTCTCCATGATCACCTGTGAGCGGCCAAGAGTAAACCCGGCCTCGGTGACGGCGTTGGCGATGTCGCGTGACGTGACCGAACCGAATAGCTGGCCCATTTCGGATGCGGCACGAACCATGTTGACGGCGAGGCCGTCCAACTTGCCCGCCTCTTTCTCGGCGTCAGAACGACGTGACAGGTTATCGGCTTCGCGCTGCGCCTTTTCGGTATCAAACCGTTCGAGATTGGCTTTGTTAGATCGCAGAGCCTTTCCCTGTGGCAGGAGGAAGTTGCGGGCATAGCCCGGCTTTACCTTCACCACATCGCCCATTTGGCCAAGCTTCTCAACGCGTTCCAGAAGAATGATTTCCATGATAACTGGTCTCCTTGCTGTACGGCGCCGGTTACGAAGTAACGTAAGGCATAAGCGCGAGGAACCGCGCACGTTTGATGGCAACCGACAGTTCACGCTGCTTTTTTGCCGAGACGGCAGAAATGCGTGATGGCACAATTTTGCCTCGCTCGGATGTGTAGCGGGCAAGCAGTTTGGTGTCCTTGTAGTCAATAGTCTGGGCATTCGGGCCAGAGAAAGGGCAGGACTTGCGGCGGCGACCAAACGGCTTGCGTACGGCTTCGCGTTTGATTTCAAGCTGGGTCATGATCTACTCCTCCTCTTTTGCAGCTTTAGTTTCGTCGCTGCTCTTGGATGCTTTTTCTGCCTCGGTTGCGTCAGACTTGCTGACATCTGCAGAGTTATCGAAGGATGCGGCCCGCGGGCCGCGCGATCCACGATCACCACGATCACCACGATCACCACGATCACCACGATCACCCTTGTTCTGCATGATGATCGAAGGGCCTTCCTCCACCTCTTCAATACGGATATTCAAAAACCGCAGCACGTCTTCATTCAGACCCATGATGCGCTCATACTCTTTAAGAGTTGGGCCGTCAGTCTCGAAATTGAACATGATGTAATGGCCTTTACGGTTCTTTTTGATCCGGTACGCAAGCGAGCGCAGGCCCCAATATTCACGTTTATGGATAGTGCCGCCGGCATTGGTAATGATGCCGGCTAACTCATCAGCCATACTCTCGACCTGTGTGGTCGAAATATCCTGACGCGCGATGAATACGCTTTCGTATAAGCGCATGGGTGTCTCCTTTTGGCTCATTGTCTAGGGTTGCGGCCCTAGACCAACCGGTTTCCCGGCAAGGATTATTTCGGTGATGTATATTGCTGCCATCTGCTGCAAAAAGCGCCGTTGACTTCAATAAGTCGCAACGTACACGATGCTGGCAGTTTTGCAAGCCCCGAATGCATTGTGTCCATGCCCTGAACAGCCCATGCATCGCAGGATGCGTTCGTGCGATCCATAATTCTGCCAAAATCCAGCTGCATTGACTTCTGCTAAGCTCATGTGAAACAGCACTGACCGATGATGGCAAGGCCGTAAATGAAGGATATACCGATGAGTGCAAAAACTCTTTTCCAGTTTCCCGGACAGGGATCCCAAGCGGTGGGTATGGGCGTCAGTCTTGCCACATCCTTCCCCGAAGCAAGAGCCATCTTCGACGAGGTAAATGATGCGCTCGGCGAAGATCTATTCGCACTCATGAGAGAAGGGCCGGACGAAGGCTTGCGGTTGACTCGGAATGCGCAACCAGCGCTGTTTGCAAGTTCGATGGCAGCGCTCGCCGTAGTACAGAAAATGACTGGCAACACCGTTGCCAACCTTGCCGAATGTGTTGCTGGCCATTCGCTTGGTGAATATTCGGCATTGGCAGCTGCCGGCACGCTTTCAATCACTGACGCGGCCCGGTTGCTGCGACGCCGCGGCGACAGCATGCAGGGCGCTGTGCCGGCTGGTGACGGCGCGATGGCCGCGATCCTGAATGCAAAAGAAGCCGTCATTGACTCTATCCTTGAAAAGGCGTCCGTCGCAGGTCCGATCCAGCTTGCTAATGACAATGCGCCTGGGCAGATTGTCGTCAGCGGCGCCGTCGCTGCTGTTGATGCCGCTATTGAATTCGCCAAGGACGAGGGAATACGCCGGGCGATCAAGTTGCCGGTCAGCGCACCTTTCCATTGTACGCTGATGCAGCCGGCTGCGGATGAGATGGCCGCGGCCCTTGCTGATGCGTCCATGTCAGATGCGTCTTTGCCGGTCTATTGCAATGTTACCGCCGGGCCGGAACAGACTGCGGATAGGCTGCGTGACAATCTGGTAACACAGGTAACTGGCCGTGTGCGCTGGCGCGAAACACTGGGCGCTGTCCATGCTGCCGGCGTGACCTGTTTTGTTGAGATTGGCACCGGCAAAGTGCTGTCCGGACTCGTCAAGCGCACGCTAGATGATGTCGCAATTGTGAATTTGGAAACAGCCGATGATATTGATACGGTGCTGGGCGCGTTGTGAAAGCAAGAATCGACTATGTTTGAAATCTGTTTGTGCAGTTCTCAGTCTGCGGAATTGAAAAAGGGGTAAGTGTATGTTTGATCTGACGGGAAATACCGCGTTGATCACAGGTGCCAGCGGCGGCATCGGTGCCGCGATCGGGCGCGCGCTTCACCAGCAGGGCGCAACTGTCGTTCTGCACGGCACGCGCGCCGAACGCCTGGCTACCCTTGCAGATGAGTTGGGCACGAATGCGCATGTCACGACCGCCAACTTGTTCAGCCGGGAGGAGGCTGCGGGTCTTGCCAACAAGGCAGCCGAGGCGGCGGGCGCACCGATATCCATCCTTGTGAATAATGCCGGCATTACTCGCGACAATCTGATGATGCGGATGAAGGACGAGGAATGGGATGATGTGCTGGAAGTTAATATGAATGCTAGCATGATGATCACGCGGGCCTGCCTGCGGGCGATGATGAAGGCCCGTTTTGGCCGGATCATCTCGATCTCGTCTATTGTCGGCGTTACCGGGAACCCCGGTCAGGCAAATTACGCTGCCTCCAAGGCCGGTATGATCGGTTTCAGTAAGGCACTTGCTGCCGAAGTCGCCAGCCGCGGCATCACGGTTAATGTGATTGCGCCGGGCTTCATCGCCACGCCGATGACGGATGTTCTGGACGACGGGCAGAAAGAAGGCCTTCTGGGCCGCGTTCCTATGGGCCGGCTTGGTGAGGCTGATGAGATCGCCGCTAGCACGGTCTTTCTTGCCAGCAAGGAGGCCAGCTATATCACAGGCGGCACATTGCATGTAAATGGTGGCATGGCGATGCTGTGACCGTGTTTGGCGTCTTCGATGGGATGGTGACGAAAAAACAGAGGATTAAGGGTGGCGCACCGCAAAAAACTGTGTTATCTGCCGCCAACTTGAATTTTCTACCCTTTTCGAACAGGCCGCTAACGGCCGGAGCGAAGGGCAAAATCAACCTTAATTATAGGGGTCAATCATGAGCGATATCTCAGATCGTGTACGGACTATCGTCGTAGAACATCTTGGCGTTGACGGTGACAAAGTTGTCGACGGAGCTAGCTTTATCGATGATCTTGGCGCTGACAGTCTCGACACGGTCGAGCTTGTTATGGCCTTTGAAGAAGAGTTTGGCGTCGAAATTCCTGATGACGCCGCCGAGCGTATCCTGACTGTCAAAGATGCTGTATCCTTCCTCGAGGAAAACGCAGCCTAAAACAGCGCTTGATGCTGTTACTGGCCCCCGCATGTCACCAACATGGTAGACGTATGGCGGGGGCTGGCGTATTTTTGCGATAGGGTTCACTTGATCGGGAGCAGAGGGTGCGTCGAGTCGTTGTTACCGGATTGGGCATGGTCACGCCGCTTGGTGTTGGCGTTGATCACAACTGGAAACAAATTCTTGCCGGAAAGAGCGGCATTCGCCGTATCACTGGCTTTGATGTTGACGATATTGCCTGCCAGATTGCCGGTCAGGTGCCCGGCCCGGATGAGAAGAACGGGCTGGACCTTGATGCCTTTATCGACCCGCGCGAACAACGCCGTCAGGATAGATTCATTCAGTTAGGGCTGGTTGCTGCCCAGTTGGCCGTCGAGGACTCGGGCTGGTTACCTGACGATGCCGAGGCTCAGAACCGGACGGGTGTTATGATCGGGTCCGGCATTGGCGGCCTTGAAACCATTGTTACCACAGAACAGCTAATGAATGAGCGTGGCCCGCGCCGCGTTAGCCCGTTTTTTATTCCATCGGCGTTAATCAATCTTATTTCGGGCCATGTATCGATCAAATATGGGTTTCGCGGGCCAAATCATTCGGTTGTGACGGCCTGTTCGACAGGGGCACATGCCATCGGTGACGCTGCGCGTATGGTGGCGCTTGATGATGCTGATGTCATGGTCGCAGGTGGCGCGGAGGCTGCTGTTTGCCGCATTGGCATGGCCGGTTTTGCCGCTGCGCGCGCATTGTCTACCGGTTATAACGACGACCCGCAAAGCGGGTCACGCCCTTGGGATACTGGCCGCGACGGCTTTGTCATGGGCGAGGGTGCGGGAATTGTCGTGCTGGAAGAACTTGAACACGCCAAAGCGCGTGGCGCAACCATTTATGCCGAGGTCAAAGGCTATGGCATGTCAGGTGATGCCTATCATATCACCGCGCCAGCCGCAGATGGTGATGGTGGGTTCCGCGCCATGCAGGCCGCTCTGAAGCGGGCGGGTCTGACTGCAGACGACATTGATTATGTAAATGCCCATGGCACCTCCACCCCGCTTGGCGATCTGATCGAGGCAGGAGCTGTGCGGCGTCTTCTGGGTGATGCGGTCAGCAAAGTGTCCATGTCTTCGACAAAAAGCGCCACTGGCCATCTGCTAGGGGCCGCGGGGGCAATTGAAGCGATCTATTCCGTAAAGGCTGTCCAGACGGGTGACCTGCCGCCAACACTGAATCTTGAGTCCCCGGAAGAGGCTGTTGCCGACTTCGATCTGGTGCCGTTGAAGACGCGCAACCGTAGAGTTTTAAACGCCATGTCGAACAGCTTTGGCTTTGGAGGCACCAACGCTTCGCTAATTGTTGGCAAGGTAACCTGATGCTGGGCATTGCCGTCCGGTACATTGCCCGGTCGGTACTTGTCATCACAGTCTTTGCCGGCGGCATTGCGGGTGGCTATTTTGCGATTGACAGATTCATCATTGAGGCTGAAGGCCCGCATGACGCTGAGCAGATGGTGCTGATTTCTGCCGGCGACGGCCATGCCACCATCCGCTGGAAGCTGAAACGGGCCGGTGTAATCCACCAACTCTATCACTATGATGCTGCGCGAATTCTCGCCGGTAGCGAATTCGTCCCGAAAGAAGGCGAATATGCCATACCCGCCCGCGCGAGCATGGCACAGGTCATTAAGATTATCGATGAGGGTCGCAGCTACCAAAGGCGGATCACGGTTATTGAAGGAACGCGATCGACCGAGATTGTCCGCCAGATCCGTGACAACCCATATTTCTATGGCGAAATCACCGTCAAAGTGCCTGAAGGCAGCATTCTGCCGGAAACCTATTTCTTTACCCATGGCACATCCCGCAATGTCTTTTTAAAACGCATGCAAGAAAAGCGCGAGATGTCGCTTCTTGAAGTCTGGATTGACCGCGCCGAGGGATTGCCCTTTGACAGTCCAGAAGAGGCCCTGATTCTGGCGTCTGTGATCGAGTTGGAAACCGCGCGGAGCACGGAACGGCGCGAGGTAGCGGGTGTTTTTGTCAACCGGTTGAAAAAGGGCATGCGGTTGCAGTCCGACCCGACGGTTCTGTATGGTGTGGCCGGGGCAGACGGTCGGGTGATCCGAAAATCTGATCTGAAGCGCGAGACCCGCTGGAACACCTATGTTATTTCCGGTTTGCCAGCGACACCGATCTGCAACCCGAGCCTTGAGTCGATCGAGGCGGCATTAAACCCGGCCAACACCAAAAATCTGTATTTTGTGTCAGATAGCGAGGGTGGTTTGCGCTTTGCAAGAACGCTGGACGCGCATAACCGGAATGTAAGACTATACCGCAAAAGCCAGCGTGCCGCAGACGGCAACTGACAAACGGGCAAGGAAGGAATGCAACAGATGACCGACGCCAGCCGGCCTGCAACAAACCCGCAAAAAATGCTACGTCGCGGATTGATGCTTGTGTTGTCATCCCCCTCCGGGGCAGGCAAAAGTTCCATCGCGCGCCGTCTGCTTGCGGATGACAGTAATATGACATTGTCGGTATCTGCTACGACCCGCCCGCCACGTCAGAATGAAGTTGATGGCCGGGATTATCATTTTGTCGATCAGGAACGGTTCGATCTAATGATCGCCGATGAAGGCTTTCTGGAATATGCCACCGTATTTGGCAATTCATATGGCACCCCGAAGGCAGATGTCATGAGCAAGCTGGAAGCCGGTCATGATGTGCTGTTTGACATTGACTGGCAGGGCACCCAGCAGATTGCTGCCGCCGCTGCATCTGACCTTGTGTCAGTGTTTATTCTGCCGCCATCACGTGCGGTGCTGCATGAACGGCTGACAACGCGCGGACAGGACAGCGCGGATGTGGTGCGTGCGCGAATGGAAAAAGCGTCGGATGAAATCAGCCATTATGCCGAATATGCCTATATCGTGATCAATGATGACCTGGAAGCAGCCGTGACCGAGGTCAAAACAATTCTGGCGGCCGAGCGGTTGCGCCGTGAACGTCAGACCGGGCTGACAGGCTTTGTCAGGGACCTGACGCGCGAAGGCTGAAAGCTAGACACCCACGCTGTTGGCAAGGCGGCAGAAAGCGGCAATGTCGAGATCTTGCGGACGCGACTGCGGGTCAATGCCTGCCACCTCCAGCATCGGCGCACCGCCTACCGACTTCAATGATGCCCGCAGCATTTTCCGGCGCTGGCCAAAGGCAAGACGGGTCACGGTTTCAAGGGCCGACTGGCTGCAGGCAAAACGCGGTGCCGACAGGGGACGGATCTGCACGACCGAAGAGATGATCTTTGGCGCCGGCACAAATGCTTCTGGCGGGATATCGAACAGGATCTGTGCATCCGCATGCCAGCCGGTCAGGATGCTCAGTCGTCCATAGGCACTGTCACCAGGGGCAGCGGTGATCCGCTCGGCCACCTCGCGCTGGAACATCAAGGTCAGGGATTCAAAGGCGGGCGCATGTTCCAGCCACCGGATCAGCAGGCTGGTCGCAATATTATATGGCAGATTGGCAATGATCCTGCGCGGCGCATCGCCCATCTCCCATATAGGTGTCTTCAACGCATCACCCTCTACCAGCTGCAACCGCCCGTCGGCAGCGATTAGCAGGCTGTCCAGGACAGAGCGCGCCCGAAAATCCTTTTCGATGGCGATAACCTGTTTAGCCCCTTCCAGCAGCAGGGCGCGGGTCAGCCCGCCCGGGCCGGGACCAACCTCGATGGTGGTGCCATTCAAGGTACCGGCACTACGGGCTATGCGTCGTGTCAGGTTCAGATCAAACAGGAAATTCTGGCCCAGTGACTTGCGGGCACGCATATCGAGCGCGCGCACCATGGTAGACAAGGGGGGCAAGGCGTCAATCGCGGTTTTGGAGGCATCCTGCGATGTCATGCTGCGCCAGCCTTGTGGCGCGCCATATCTGCAGCCAGGCGGACGGCCGATGTCATGCTGTCGGGCCGTGCGATGCCTGTGCCGGCGATATCAAGGGCTGTACCGTGATCTGGTGACGTACGGATGAAGTCAAGGCCAAGCGTCACATTTACCCCGCCGTCAAAATCAAGTGTCTTGATGGGAATCAGCACCTGATCATGATACATCCCCAGCACGGCATCATAGGTTTTGCGTGCTTCAGCATAAAACAGCGTGTCTGCGGAGAGCGGGCCGAACGCATCAATGCCGTCATTCTGTAGTGCGAAAATGGCAGGCGCGATGATGCGGCTATCCTCATCGCCGAACTGGCCGTTTTCACCAGCATGCGGGTTCAGGCCGCAGACCGCGATTCTAGGATTATCGACACCAAAGAAATCGCGCAGGGCGTCGGCAAGAAGGCGGCCTTTGGCAATGATGTCGGCACTGTTCAGCATTCTAGCAACATCGCGAAGGGCGATATGGACCGTCAACGGTACCACGCGCAATGCGTCACAGGCGAGCATCATGACAGGAGCCCCATCACGCTCGGGAGCTAGGCTGCCCAAAAATTCCGTATGACCGGGATGTCCGAAGCCAGCCTCAATCAGCACAGATTTATGAATAGGGTTGGTCACAATCGCGCTGGCGCGTCCTTGCTGTGCAAACGTGGCTGCGGCACGGATAGAATCAATGACTGCCGGCGCGTTTCTTGTGTCGGTCATACCGGGTCTTGGATCTGTCGCCCAGGTTACAGGCAGGATGCCCAGCATGTCAGCAGGCAGTTGCATCGCGTCTTCCGGCGCAGATATTCGGGTCGTTGAAATATCGAGGCCAAGCTGGTCTGCCAGCTGTGATATCCGGTCCGGATCTTCCATCAGACAGACGGGCAGTCCTGCATTACGAAGAGAGCCAGCATAGGATTTCAGAGTAATCTCGGCGCCAATACCGGCTGGTTCGCCCGGCGTGACAATAACAGGCGCCGTCAGTCTGTCAGCGCCGCTGCCCATGCTCATGACTGTCCCGGATACTGGATGATGGCAGTGCGCCGTTCACGCAGAAGCTGACGCTCGGCAAGTGACCCAAAGGCCCGGTCAATCAGTATCTGGCGAATTTCGTCACGTGTGGGCAGCTGCAGTTTCGGCCTTTCCACACGACACAGCATAAGCGTGACAATACCATTGGCAAAGGCCAATGGTTCTGATGGTTTTTTGGGTGTTAGAGACAGCAATAATTTGCGCATCCGTGGTGCCAGATCCGCAATCAGGATGTTGTCGAGATTCCCTTGCGCGCCGGAGCTATAGCTTTCGTTTAGCGCCATAATATCATCACAGCTTGTCGCGTTTGCCGTGTCTCGCCGCAACCGGGCCGCAAGTTCCAGCCTGTCCGCCTCACTGGCATCCGCGTCCAGTGGCAATAATGCACGCGCCAGCCAGACACGTGACTGAGAGGAATCAGCCAGCCCGTCCTTGCGCTCGGCGGTGCGGCGGAAAATGTAGACGGTGCCATCCACAAGGACAGGCGCGCTTACGTCACCATTTCCGACATCTGCCAAAGCCTTACGGAATGGGGCGGCAAGTTTGTCAATAATGATCCAGCCGATATCGCCACCGCGCGAGGCGCTGCCACTCGCCGAATATTGGCGCGCAATTTCGGCAAAGTTTGCCCCTTTGCGAATGGCTGAGACCATTTCCTCAGCAAGCTCGAGTGTCTGTTCAATGGTGCGGGACGGTCCGGGCACAAGGATGATCTCGCTTAGCTGCAGCTGTGGTTTGCTGGCATTGATCCGCATCCGTTCCAGTTCGTCATCGACCTGGGTGTCCACCTTTTCAAAGCGGCTGGCGAATTTGTTGCTGATATAGTTCGACCAGGCTAGATCACCCAGATATTTTATCTCCACCGTGATCGGATCAATGTCGAGATCACTGATCACTCGGCTCCCACTTTTTGTGTCGGTGCCAAAATTCTGATCGATCAGATCACGCACCTGCTGCAGAAGCTGGGCGCCAAGATCCGGTATTGCGTCTTCGGCCGCATTGGTCTTCAGCATATCATCGATCAGCAGCTGTAACGCATCATTGGTGAGCCGTTCGCGATTGGCGTCGGTGATAGCAATGTTCGTTGCATATTGTAAAAACAGGAGCCGCTGTTCGACATCGTAATTGGTGATCGGTTTGCCGTTCACCGTGGCCACAATGCCAATCTGTGCCATGGTGGAAACGGGCAGTGTGAGCCAAAGCAGCAAAAGTAATTTTTTCAGTGTCGATATCATCATTATCTTTCAGGCTTCGTCCATTCGGGCCAGCATAACAGCGCCAGCCAAGGCCACGATGGAGGCGGGGGCCCAGCCGGCAACATAGGCAGGAAGGCGCATTGTTGCACCTAAAACCATCATGAAATGGCTGAACAGGAAGATGGATACAGCGATTACGACACCGCGGGTAAACAACCGGGCACGGCGACCGCGGGTCATATTGGTCAGGGTAAATCTTGCCGCAATCATTGCAANGCCGATCAGCAATAACGGAATNGCCGCTGTGCGGTGGAAATGNATCCGGTGNTCAACNCTTGGCAGGCCGGCGCGATCCANTACGGCAATAAAGGCCGGCAAGGCGAAAAAGGCAATNGTNCTTGGTGGCGCGCTGGAGCGTTCCAGATCAAGCGACCGTAANTCTGTCGGCATCAGCATCGCGGCGTCGTCAATCCGCTCNCCTAACGTATTCCAGGNACTGACATCTTCAAGCAGCCATCCCTTGTCTGTNAGGCTGATNGAGGCGGCGCGTATNCGCCTGTCGAGCACCTTGTCATTNTTAAATACATAAATCATGGGCTGATGNATGGTTGCGCTTTCAATATCCAGNGTCTCGCCATGGATAATCAGCGCACTGNCCTGCTGACTGTCNCGNAGCCAGATNCCATCNGCTGAAATNGACAGTTTNTGCTGCTGGCTGCCAAAAGCGGCATTCATCTTGGCTTCATATTGCTGNGCTGTTACGGACCCGACAGGGTTNATGACGGTNACATAGAATNNGCCGATCAGACATGCGCAGCAGANCACNGGGTTCAGNACCGACCAGATGGANCGCCCAAAGCCGCGNGACACNACAAATTCATTGGTACGGTTCCANTAGTCGAAACACAGCATNGACCCTGCCTGCAGGGCAAANGGAAGACAGANTTCGATCACGNNAGGAATNTTNAGCAANGCCATGNTNGTGACGCTGAAATCNGNGGTNTGGACCTCACGTCCGCTTANNCGCCGCATNAGTTCNATNGACTGGATGAGNGAAATCACCGTNATCAANACTGCCAGACTGATGCCAAACCAGATCANNTACCGCCTGCCAAAATAGCGAAACAGAATNGAAAACAGCATTATNCTGTTCATGCNGTNATCTCCGCANTCNCNTTATCNGCNGNNCGCANCCGCAGTGNNGGCATGACNAGCATGNAGANNAGNATCAGNGCTGGNACCAAAANGCTGGCNTAGATCAANGGGATCGCGGCCGGCATCGACGTCGCAAGCGATCTGCNGGATACNAGCATNGCAATCGTAACCATGGCGGCNCCNANATTCAGCATCGTCCGCCGGGAGAGNGTATCANGCCGGATCTGGCCNCACAGAACACTGCAGGCAGCCACCATNANCAGNACAAACCCCANGAGNGGCGAAATAATCCGGTAATGNCCTTCGGCACGCCTTTGGTCGACATAATCGGNTGAGGGCGCCGNCGACGGGTCGAGAAGATTGCNGATACTNTCTTCATTCATGTCGAGGTTAATGCGCGCCTGGGTTGTTTGCTGTTCCGATANNATGGTTACNGAATGNGTGTCGAACAGAAGCGAGGCGCTGGCNTCACCNTTCTGGTTGACCTCATTCCGCATGCCGTCCTGCANAATAACAGCTGGNGCNCCNTCCTTTTCGATGAATTTCCCGAATTTNGCCGTGATGGTGATGACCTTGTCNTCTGCNCGNTCATCATGGATNAAGATATCGCTGGCCANNCCACCNNCGGTCTTNTGGCCAATCAGCATGGTCATNCCATCGACCACATCAATGAANACACCCTCGCGCAGCATNACGGCGGGGATNCTGTTGCGCAGCTTGAACTGTGTTTCCTTGTANATNCCGAAGGAAAAGGGNAGCAGGNCAGTCGAATTCAGAGNCAGGATCGNAGAAACACCNATCGCNAGNGCCAGCGGNGCGCGTGCCAG
This sequence comes from Rhodospirillaceae bacterium, assembly GCA_002731315.1. The sequence continues at coordinate 69,947 of PCBG01000010.1, forward strand.
CTGGAAGGCGCTGCGGCCAGATGCCTGCATGACNAGCAATTCACGGTCCGCAATGGCGCGCTGAAACACCCAGGTAACGGCAATAAAGGCGCTGATNGGNAAGGCAATGGTCAGCCAGAGNGGGATGACCGANACNGACATGACNATAAANTCAGGCAAAGGGCCATTNCGGCTGACNACNAGCTCCAATATCCGGATCGTCTGGAACAACCATACAATGCCGACCAGTGTTATCGTCACNGCAATGGTCGTGCGAATGAGTTGTGCCAGCAGATAACGATCAAACTGCATGTCAGCCCCTTGTGGATGAGCAGCCATCATTACCATATGGAAATCAACAAAAGCAAACGATGACAGGGGTGTTAAGGATGCTTTCATGTCGCCGGGCGACATGATGCGATTTGACAGCTGACACATCAATGCGTTTCATCAACGACCATGCGTCACCGGCCAGAATATCCGGGCACAAGACCAACAGGAAAATAACATGGCGACCAAACTTGATCTGACCCTTACCGCAAGCCCGCCAGAGGGCGACCATGCTCTTATCTGCCTTGTCGGCAGCAAGGGTGCGCTGATACCAAAGCTGGACAAGGATCTGGCTGCGGCGGTGATTTCCGCCATGTCGACGGCCAGATTTACCGGCGAGGCAGGCAAGTCGGCAACGCTGAACCTCGAGGCGCGCACAGTGGTGCTTGTGGGGACGGGTGACAGCCTTGACCAGGGTCTGGAAGCGGAAACCACCGGTGGCAAGATCTTTGCTGCGGTTGGCGCGTTGCAGGTGAAACGGGCAGTGATGCCGGATCATGGCCTGCAGGACACGGTTCTGGCCGATATCGTTCTCGGGATGCAGATGGCCGCTTACCATTTTGATAAATATTTTACCGAGGCCGGCAGCAACGAAGCCACTGTGAAGATCGACCTTGTTTCACCAGCGGTCGATGCTGACCATCCGCTGATACAGGACAGGCATGCCCTTATGGCTGGTGTTGCCATGGCACGCGATCTGGTATTCGAGCCGGCAAACAAGCTTTATCCGGCTGAATTTGTGGCGCGATGCAAGCCGCTTGCTGATCTGGGGCTGGAAATTTCGGTGCTTGACGAGGCAGAAATGGAAAAGCTTGGCATGGGCGCGCTGCTTGGTGTTGGTCAGGGCAGCCGGCGCGATTCCTACCTTGTGGCAATGCATTGGCGGGGCGGCGGTGATGAAGCGCCGATTGCGCTTGTTGGCAAAGGTGTCTGTTTTGACACTGGCGGCATTTCGCTGAAGCCGGCCAAGGGCATGGAAGAGATGAAGATGGATATGGGCGGTGCTGCCGCCGTGACCGGGACGATGATGGCGGTGGCCGGACGCAAAGTGGCACGCAATGTGGTCGGCGTCATCGGTCTTGTCGAAAATATGCCGGACGGTAATGCGCAGCGCCCCGGCGATGTTGTTACGGCAATGTCGGGAAAAACCATAGAGGTGATCAATACGGATGCCGAGGGGCGTCTTGTGCTTGCCGATGCGCTGCATTACACGGAAACGGAATTCAAGCCACAGGCGATGATCAATCTTGCCACGCTGACCGGCGCCATGATTGTCGCGCTTGGCAAGGAATATGCCGGAATGTTCTCTAACAGCACCGATTTGTGTGATCAGTTGTCTGCTGCCGGGACGGATACGGACGAGCCTGTCTGGCGCATGCCGATGGGCAAGGCATATCATCAGCAGCTCAAGTCACATATTGCGGATATGAAAAATATTGGTGGCCCGGCGGGCGGGTCAATCACTGCGGCCTGTTTTCTGGAACGATTTGTTGAAGCCACGCCGTGGGCGCATCTCGATATTGCCGGCAAGGCCTGGTCCGACAAGGCAACATCAACCGTGCCCAAGGGGGGAACCGGCTATGGCGTGCGCCTGCTGTGTCAGATGATCGATTCCTGGCAGCCGGTCAGCCGTGACGACAGCTGACGCGGGGCCGGATGCCGATGTCGCAGATCGACTTCTATCATCTGACCCAATCGGATGTTGAAACCGCACTTGTCATGCTGGTGCAGAAAAGCCTGCTGGCTGGAAAAACTGTGCTTGTGCAATGTCCGCGGCCCGCGGCCGAGGCCATTGATGATGCGCTGTGGGTGCAGGAGCCGGACAGCTGGATACCGCATGGTCTGGATGATGCGCCCGGCCGGGACAAAGCCCCTGTCTGGATATCGTCGGATAGTACCGACAAGACAATGACGGCCGATTTCCTGTTCCTGCTGCATGGGGCAGAACGCGATGACATGCGGCGCTTCGCACGTGTGTTCAATATTTTCGATGGCCGGTCAGAGGCACAGGTTGGGCAGGCCCGCAGCCAGTGGCAGAGCTGGCGGGAAGAGAATGGCGCCGAGATGCGCTATTTTGCCCAGAATGATGATGGCAAATGGGAACAGCGTGGCTGAGCCTCGTCCCATATGCTGCATTGTGGCGTGCCTTTGATTCACGCAGGTAATTTGCGCTTGTAACAGGGCGGCGCATTCCCTATTAAGGCGGCGACTGAAGACCACGGGGCAGGTGCCGGTTACAGGCCACCGCCGCCAAGCGTCAAAACATTTATCAAAGGGATAGACAATGGCTCTCGAAAGAACCTTTTCCATCATCAAGCCGGATGCCACACGCCGCAACCTGACAGGCCAGATCAATGCCCGTTTCGAGGCTGCAGGCCTGCGCATCGTTGCCCAGAAGCGCAAGCAGCTTAGCGAAGCCGAGGCCCGTGCCTTTTATGCGGTTCATGCCGAGCGTCCATTCTATAATGATCTTGTTGCCTTCATGACATCGGGTCCGGTTGTCCTCCAGGTGCTGGAAGGCGAAAACGCCATTGCCAAGAACCGCGAAGTCATGGGTGCCACAAACCCTGCAGATGCCGCCGAAGGCACCATCCGCAAGGATTTTGCGGAATCAATCGAGGCCAATTCCGTACATGGATCCGATGCGCCTGAAACAGCAGCTGTCGAGATTGCCTATTTCTTTGCCGGCTGCGAAATCGCCGGATAAGCATATTGGCTGACGGGTGCCTGAAATGGCCGCGGGCAGACTGACATGCGTGATTACGTAAAAAAGGCGGGGGCACCCCGCCTTTTTTCTGTCTGCATGTCTTTGAGGCAGCGCCCGGTTTGAGATCGTGCCGGGCGCATCATGTCATAAAAAGACATGGCCGGCGCGAGTCGCTTCTTTACAGAAGTGTGGCGGCCATCACGACAAGTGTCAGAATAATCAGAACAATAACGATTTTCGTGCCGTTCATCACATTGTGATAGATCGACAAATGCTGGTGNGCCTGCTTGTCGAAATCGNTGGTATCCATAATNCCCGGCTCCCCCTGCCTATGAAATTCNNCNTATCGCCGGCACCGCGCAAAAGGCTGCCAGCAATTCGTTTNCGGNACGATCCCCGGTNTCNTTTTTATGGCGTATGGTGCCGCCAAAATCAACNATGCTGATAAAGATCATCNATGNTTATGGCCAGATNACGCACCCTTTCAATACCGCGCCTATCTNGGCGACGCTTTCATCCAGCGCCGTTTCGCCATCTCGCCAGTGAACCATGCCGTCCTGTATGACCAGATGGCCGCTGACGAGCGTCTCGAGAACAAAGGGGTAAAGCGCATGTTCAAGCACAAGGACGCGTGCAGCAAGGCTTTCNGCGNTCTCTTTTTCTNACAGGGATAGCCCCGCCTGCAGGATCAGCGGTCCGTCATCCANTGCCGGTGTCACNATATGGACGCTGGCCCCATGGCGGGTATCGCCAGCATCCAGCGCACGCTGGTGNGTGTGCAGCCCCTTATGGGCGGGCAGCAATGACGGGTGGATATTGATGATGNGCCCGGCAAAGCGCGTGACAAATGCCNCTGACAGCACCGCCATATAGCCGGCAAGANATATCCAGTCGGCACCTGCTGCCTCGATGTGATCGCCAAGGGCTGTTTCCTGTGCGGCACGGTCATCAAAAGCCGCACGATCGACGCAGGCTGTCGGCAAATTGNGTTTTGCGGCCTCTGCAAGCCCGACGCAATCTTGATTTGCGGCAACCAGNACGATTTCGCNAGCAAGNTCATNACGGTCAATATNGCGGGCCAGCTGCAGCATGTTGCTGCCCCGTCCCGATATCAGAATGNCGATGCGCAATGGTTTTCCGGCCCNGGTGCCAGCTCCACTGCCAGCCGTCGTCGCTGTCACTGGGNACTGTCCANANGGTCNAGNTGCTCAAAGACCACAGCAGGACCGTCGCCGCGCGGTGCCAGCGTGCCGGCAATCCACGCATCCGGCTCCGGCCCNGATTGCAACGCCTGCAGAACCTGATCGGCATCTGTATCGCGGANAAGCACCAGCATGCCAACACCGCAATTGAAGGTGCGCAGCATCTCCATCATCTCGATCTGGCCCTTGTCGCGCAGCCATCTGAAAATCGGNGGCAATTGCCAGCTGCTGCAATCAAGNTGCAAGGCCAGATCGTCGGCAAAGATGCGCGGCGGATTCTCGACAAGCCCGCCTCCGGTCACATGGCAGACCCCGCTGACANTNCCGGCNGCATGGGNCNCCCNTGTGCCATGATGATAAATCCGCGTCGCGGCAATCAGCGCNTCGCCAAGTGGNGGCATGCCCTCGGCAAATGGNGCNTCAAGCTGCGCACCGGTCACTTCAATNNCCCGCCGCACCAGCGAATATCCGTTTGAATGGACGCCTGACGAGGGCAGGGCAATGGCAACATCCCCGGCAGACGGCATGTCTGCAGACAACAGGGTGCCGCGTTCTGCTGCGCCGACGGCAAAGCCGGCAAGNTCAAANCCNCCAGTCGGATANNCCCCCGGCATTTCGGCGGTTTCACCACCGATCAACGCGCATTCACAGGCCACACATCCGTCGGCAATGCCGGCGACGACATCNGCNGCAATNTCCGGNTCCAGNTTTCCGGTTGCAAAGTAATCAAGGAAAAACAGAGGAATAGCACCTTGCGCCATCAGNTCATTCACACACATGGCAACAAGGTCAATGCCAAGGCCNCGATAGTTANCAATCTGGCGNGCAAGTTCCAGTTTTGTGCCGACACCGTCNGTGGCAGCGACAAGAACAGGATCGGTGAAGCCGGCAGCNCGCNGGTCAAACAGCCCCCCAAATCCGCCNAGCCCNGCATCNGCGCCGGGGCGCCGCGTGCGTGCCGCATGNGGTCCTATGGCGCGGACGAGCGCATCTCCAGCATCGATATCGACGCCNGCATCGCGATAGCTGAGNGGTTTTTGCGATGGTGCGGTATCTGACATGCTGGCAAGCCCGGGTGAAANTAGTGTAAAAAGGANTGNTGATCCGTNGCCATCATAGAGCGTCCCAAGCATGCGTATAACCCCCTACTTTCTGAAAAATGGCCATATTGCTGCTGGCGTTGGTCTGGTGATGCTGGGGCTTTTCACGCTTNGCGCAGGCGTGGTGCCGGCGCAGGCCTATGATGCATGCGCATCCCCCCAGTTCGGGGCGTCTGGAATCATGGTCGATGAACGCGCAGAAACCGCCGAAGACGCGCAGATCANCGGAATGCGTCGCGCCACTNAAATAGCCTTTGCGCGGGTACTGACGCGCCTCTTGCGNGANCCTGCGATCGTTGACGCNTTTATCGAGGCGCATGAACCTGACCGGTTTGTCGATTTCTTNCATATCGCATCGGAAAACACGCTTGCNGGGCGGTATATCGCTACGCTTGATTATTGTTTTGTTGCNGNTGCGCTGCGCGATGCCTTTCGCACATCCGGCTTTGTCTGGGCCGAGCTGGGCAGCCCTCGTGTGCTGGTTCTGCCGGTCTGGCTGGCCCCGGACGGTGCCCGGGCCTGGCAGCGAGACAATGAATGGCTGACAGGGTGGCGGCAGGCAGTTGCGGCGGCAGATGGTCTGGTGGATTTCATCCTTCTAGAGCCAACCATCCTGAACGAACGCAGCCTGCGTGCGGCGGATCTTGCCTTGGCGGATCCGGTTGTGTTGCGCCGTGCCGCGACAGTGGCGGGTGCCGACCAGATCATGCTTGTTACGGCGCGCCTTGACTATCGCGGGTCGCAGCAGATCCTGGCGGTGGATGGCCAGCTGTTCACAGCGAATGCCGCCCAGATGACGGTGCTTGGCAAAATGGTCGACACCGCCGTTTCGGATGATCTCTCAACGCAGCTGAACCTTGCGCGGCAGACCATTCTGCAAGAGCTGGAAAGTGGCTGGCACGCCGCCAACATCATTCGCGGCGACAATACTCGTAGTCTAACAGTCAGTGTGCCCGTAGCGTCGCTCGCCCAGTGGGTCGACCGGCTGGCCGCCTTTGACACGCTGGCTGTGATTGACAGCTATGTTGTGCACAAGCTGGATATTTCCGGCGGTCTGGTCACGCTTACCGTTGTCGGTGACAATGCCGCTGTCGAAAACGGGCTGGCGGCACAGCGCCTGCGTCTGCGCCAGCGCGACGATGGCGGCCTCGTCCTCGAGCCGCGTTAGGACAGCTGCCACAATGCAACTTCCGCTTGATTTGCACTTCTTGACCGCTCAGGGACGCGAGGATTTCATCCTTGGCGATTGCAACAGGTTGGCCGCGGCATGGATCGACCGGTGGCCAGACTGGCCCGGCCCCTATCCTGTTCTGAACATTGTCGGACCCCCGGCCAGTGGGAAAAGCCATCTTGCCGCTGTCTGGCAATCCGCCAGCAAGGCCGGTATGGTGGTACGCCCCGGCGGGGCTGACTCCGATGCAAGGCAGGCAGCGCACTTCATCCTCGATCATCCGCAGGCAGGTGAGGCGGAGGCTGAAGAAGCCCTGTTTCACCAGTTCAATGCGCTGTCAGAGGCGGGAAGCTCTATGCTGATTCTCAGCCATATACCGGTCGCCCAAATGGGCTGGCGCCTGCCTGATCTTGCCTCGCGCATGCGGTCGGTCAATCTGGTGCGGCTTGATCCGCCTGATGATGCGCTGTTACGCGCGTTGATGGAAAAGTATTTTGCCGACAGGCAGCTTGCGGTCATGCCCGCAGTGCTGGACTATATGGTAGCGCGCATTGAACGGAGCTTTGCCGCGGTACAGACAATTGCAGCCGCAATGGACAGGCAGTCGCTGGCGCAAAAACGGTCGCTGACGATGAAGCTGGCGCGCGAGATCATCGAGAATTTTGCCAGCAGTGCGCTTGGAAACCACACCCAGCTGCCGGCAGAAGACGATGACGGAAATTGATCTGGTAGATCAGGCCGGACCTAACAAAAGTCAGAAGACATGATCAATGTTTGACTTTGCTATTGCTCGGACAAAACCAGTTGTTTGTGCGTCCAGCCAAAACTCTGGCCAGCGCAGCGCAATCCATTCGCGATCGTCACGGTATCAGCTTAGATGCGTTGCAGTGTGACATTGCCAGCGACGAAGGGCGCGCCGTTGTTTCGGATAAGGCGGGTCAACTGGATATTCTGGTCCATAATACAGATGGGCCGCAGCTGGGTGATTTTCGCGCCTGGGCCCGCAAAACCTAGGTCGCTGCGCTAAACGCGAATATGCTTCTCGCGTTTGACCCGGTCAAAGCGCTTGTTGATCGGATGATGAGAAATAAATTGGGACGGTTCGTCAATATTACCTCGGGATCGGTAAAATCGCCGATCTTTAGCTGGCCCAGTGCAATGGCGTAAAGCAGGCGCAGACCTGGTTCCGCGCCGGCCTTTCGCCGCAGGTTGCGTGCCATTGTGTAACTTTCAACGGGTTGCCGCCCGGGCAATTCAATGCTGACTGGATTGAAATGCTAATTGCCAATATGGCGAAAACGGAAAATAAATCGCCTACTGGAATCCGTACCATGCTTAAAAAGCGTAACCCGGCCAGTTGGTTGGGTGAAATTGGCGAATTCGGTTTTGCTTACGCAAAGATGTGCAATGCGCATTCCGGCTATCTGAAGGGACAGAATATCCTGATTGTCGGCGGCAGCTTCAGCACTACCACCTGATGCAGGCCCGCTCATTTTAATCTGTCAGCTTTCCAAGTCGATCAGGTGGATGCTGCGGCCATTTACCGCCATTGCAGTGCGACCATGTTTCAATTGCAGGGCCGACTTGCCAAAGATGTCGTAACGCCAACCCGATAGGGCTTTTATTGGTGCGTTGTCGTCCAGTGCTAGCTGTTCCAGCTCGTCCGCTGATGCGATTAGCCGCGGCGCGACCCCTTCGGCATCGGTGATGTGTTTTAGCAGGACCCGCAGTAATTCCATAACCGCCACGGGCGGGCGAGCGGTACGGGATTCTGTCTTAGCCTTGGGAAGCGTGCTTTCGGGCATTTCGGCGACAGACTTCAGAACCTTCATCACCGGTGCCACCAGCTTGCCATTCGCACCACCCGGAAAATTGCGGATACGACTGAAGTCTTCTGGTTTGCAAGGGTTGGTGCCGGCCAGATCGAGAATCGTCTCGTCGCGCATGACACGGTTGCGCGGCAGATTCCGCTTTTGTGCTTCGCTTTCCCGCCAGGCGGCCAGATGCATCATCCGGCGGAACGGTGCGGGGCGCATCGTCCGGACCTTTATCCGTTTCCAGGCATCGTCGGGTGCTGTTTGGTATGTTGCCGGGTCTTCGAGCTTGGCATTTTCATCCGCAAGCCAATCGGTGCGTCCTTTTGTTTCCAGTTGGCCCGCTAGCATCGGATACATCGCGGCAAGATGGATGACATCATCAAGGGCATAGCTGATCTGCCGGTCGCTTAGGGGGCGACGCGACCAGTCTGTAAAGCGTGATGTTTTGTCGATTTCGATGTTCAAGACAGCGCGGGCAAGCCGATCATAACCCACTTGGTCGCCATGGCCAAGCACCATAGCTGCAATCTGGGTGTCGAATAAGGGCAGCGGCAGGCTGCCCATTTCTTTGAAGAAAATTTCAAGGTCCTGATGCGCTGCATGGAATATTTTCACGATATCGGTGCGTGCCAATACAGCCCATAGCGGCGCAAGATCGATGCCATTCGCGAGCGGGTCAATAGCAACAGCGCGTTCCCCATTGCTGATCTGTATCAGGCATAGCTGGGCATAATAGGTATGTTCGCGCATGAATTCGGTATCAATCGCCAAAAATGGCGCGGATTCGAATGTCTGCAGAATAGTCGCCAACCCCTCATTTGTGGTGATTAGATCTGGGTGATGCGACGATTTGTATTGCGACTGGCTTTTGACCATGAAATCAACATACTCTTAATAACGTCATGCAGATATAATGCACCTGTGCCAAAACCTAAAGGTAATGTCATTGATTTGCGGAAAAAATCAAACTACCGCTTAGTTATGAAAACAAAAGTAATCAACGTAATTTCTGCGCTACAGCTGGCTGTTCTGGTGGTCGGCGCGTTGGGTGCCATCACAATCTTTATGGCCTCAATGGCTGAGGCAGCGGCGTCGAAAATTGTCGGCCATCGGGCCTTCTACGAATTGAAACTGGGGGACCGTGCTCAGGGGGCGTTCATCACCAATGTTAACGGTCGATCCGTCTTTTCGGTTGAACGCGAATGTGACGGATGGCGGTCTGTCGAAGATTACATGATCCAGTTCTTTGGCGAGGACGGTGCGGCTGACAATCTGCTGTCACATTTCGAATCATGGGAATCTGATAACGGGAATATGTATAGCTTTGACATTCTCGAGGAATCCACCACGGACGGGCGCCGCGAATTTGGTGGTTTTGTCGAGCTTGATGGCGATTATTCGGGCAATGCCTTTTTCAGCACGGAGCCTGACGCGCCGCTGACTTTGCCAAGCGAAACTTTGTTGCCGATCCGCCATGTGCATCAGCTGCTGGAAACTGCCGAGTCGGGACAGAAAATCCTTGGCGCTACACTGTTTACCGGCAACGAGCCGGACAATGCCCTGATGCAGACCAGCACGGTCTTTGGTGGTTGGCGCGATGCGCCGTCCAGTGATCTCGGCCAATTGGGCGATGATGGGTATTACCAGATCAACATAGCCTATTTCCAACCGTCGGCGACAACGGTCGAACCGCGATACGAAATCAAATTTGCCATGCAGCGCAACGGGTTGGTGCGTGAATATGAAATCAACTACGGCGATTTCAGTATCACGGCCGAACTTACCTCGGCAGAATCTGTAAATGCGCCGAAATGCAGTTGACAGCTACTGACTGATATCAGGCAGGCACTAGCTGCCTCCGTCAGTCAGTCGGGATCTTCTGCCGCCAGAAAGGCAGCCCCCCTTATAACAGGCATTGCACCGCCTTTCGCGGTTGCGAGGCGCGTTGCGGACCTGTCTATCTGCACATAGCCGGGCCATTTGCGCGGGATACGTTCCTGCAGGCGGTCAAGCTGTAATGCGCTACCGCCTATTATGATGACGTCCGGGTCGATCAGGCTGATCAATGTGGCCGTGGCACGGCCAAGTCTGTCTTCAAAAGCCTGAAGGATGCTGTCAGCGACTATGTCGCCCTTGACTGCCGCTGTGGCGATCTCGGCCGCATCCCGCCATTCGCCAGTCACCCGCTCATAATCACCTTCGAGCCCGGACACCGACAGGAAGGTCTCGAGGCATCCGCTGCGTCCGCACCAGCATTTGCGTCCGTCAAGTTCCTGCGGCAAGGGGGCGGGTAATTGCAAATGTGGCCAGTTAGCCGCCGCCCCGTGTGCGCCAGTGATCAAGCTACCGTCAAGCGCCAACCCGCCATGACAGCTGTTGCCAATCCACATCCCGACCGCCAGATTTGCATCCTTTGCTGCGCCCGTGCGGCAGGCATCGACAACCAGGCAGCCGCCAATGCCGAAAATACTGACGTGCATGCCAAGCGCCGATTGCAGGTCACGGCGGATATTGGCGGTACCAAGTACCGAATAGGGGGAAAAGGAAACAGCACCATCATGAATGATGGCGGGCAATGCGACCCCCAGCCTGTCAGTATTTGATAGGGAATCGCGAAGGCTTTCGACCACCGCGGATACGGAGAGCAGCCATTCGCGGTAATCATTACCCGGTGCAGGCTGTTCTGCTTGCGCAAAAATTTCGCCGCCATCCTTCAGGGTGGCGGCGGTCAGCAGATTACCGTCAAAAGTCAGCCCGATCATGCGGCTGGCCGTCCGGCGTTGCTACTTGATTTTGGCTTCGCGAAACAGCACGTGCTTGCGGGCCTTGGGGTCATATTTGCGCACTTCCAGTTTTTCGGGCTTGGTGCGCGGATTTTTCTTGGTGACGTAGAAATAACCGGTATCGGCAGTGCTTACCAAGCGGATCTGCAGTGTTGCTGGCTTTGCCATGGTGTAGGCTCCTTGACGCGAAGTCCGTACTGGTGTCGAGCGTTATCTGAAACTCGCCGGAAAATGAGCGAGATGCCGGGATTTGTCAAGCGCAGATCACGACCGGGTTTTTGCTTTTCTCGTCTTGCGTGCCTTGGCGCCCTTGCCCTTTGCCAGCTTTTTGGACCTGCCAGGCTTGCCGTTCCGGGGCTTGTTGTTTTTTGCGCGCTTGCCACCGCCATCAACATAGGCCAGCAAAATGCCACCATTGATGGGCGTCACCTCGACGACAAGGACATCCAGCCGATCGCCGACACGAAATTTGGCCCGGCTATGCCGTCCAATGATTTCCATGCCATTTTCAGTCAGTACATAATAATCGTCGGGGAAAGACCGGATCGGCAAAAATCCGTCGGCCGACCCGTCATTCAGCGACACAAAGGCACCGGCGCCGGTAAGCCCGGCGATCACACCAGCCACGACATTGCCGGTTTCGCCCGCGAACAGGGCCGCGGCAAAACGGTCAATGGTGCGCCTTTCTGCACCAGCGGCACGCGTCTCTGTTTCGGAGATATGCGTGCAATCCTCGGCCAAGGTTGCAGGATTGGCGGCGCCAAGACCGTCCTTTGTCTGTTTTGTGGTGGCAGCGTCGACCAGCGCACGATGAACAAGCAGATCCGAATAGCGCCGGATCGGTGAGGTGAAATGGGCGTAATGCTGCAGCGCCAAACCGAAATGGCCAATATTCTCGACAGAGTATATTGCCTTGGACTGGCTTCGCAGCACAGCTTCATTGACCATGGTTTCGTCTTCGCTGTCAGACACATGGTCGAGGATGCTGTTGAAATGGTGTGGGCGCAGCACCTGTCCGCGCGCCAGCTTTGCGCCGACAGCCTGTGCCAGGTCACGCAAACCCTCGGTTTTTTCGGGGTCAGGCATGTCATGCACTCGAAAGACACAAGGCCGGCCGGCCTTTATCAGCGTTTTGGCAGCTGCGACATTTGCCGCGATCATGAAATCCTCAATTAGGCGCTGTGACGCGCTTTGCGCGCGTTTGGAAATAGAGACGGGCGTTCCATCATCATCCAGAACGACACGCCGTTCTTTCAGATTCAGCGCGAGCGGTTCCCGGTGGGAACGGGCGATGCCCAATGCCTGCCACGCGCCTGCAAGATTGTCATAGATCGCCGGGGCAATCCCGATATCGGCAGCCGATGCCGAGCCATCATGAACGGCCTGAAAAGCGTCATAGGTCAATCGCGCCGATGACCGGATCAACGCCCTGTGGAACCGGCTGTCCTGCATTTCACCACCGGCATCAATCCAGATTTCAGCAACCATGGCGGCACGTGTTTCATTCGGNCGCAGGGAACAGAGGTCATTTGACAGGGCTTCGGGCAGCATCGGCACGACCCGGTCAGGCAGATATACNGAATTGCCGCGNAGGCGGGNCTCGCGGTCAAGGGCCGATCCCGGNCGCACATAATGCGCNACATCGGCTATGGCCACCAGAATGCGCCAGCCATCGCCATCGGGTTCTGCCCAGACAGCATCGTCAAAATCGCGCGCATCTGCCCCATCNATGGTGANAAAGGCAATGTCCCGCAGGTCGGTNCGGCCATNTGTGTCNGGGACAGTCAGGCCTTCGGTCTCGGCGAGNGTATCGCTCTCAAAGACATGNCGAATNTCAAATTCCGCCAGCGCCAGCGCGCTAAAGGCGCCGGGGGCATCTGCTGGCCCCAGATTATCGATAACCCGCGCCATTTTACCCANATAGCCGCGGCGGGGTAACATCTCCGCCTCNACAAGATCGCCTTCNGTGANCGTNATGTCATTCTTGCTGTCCAGNTGGATGGTATCACGGCTGCCGCGGGCGGCCGCTTGCAGCACCCAGCCNCCACGGCCGNCGATNACGGTGCCAAACAGNCTCTTTGTTTCGCGTTCAAGGACGCGAATNACCCGGCCTTCATACCGNATGCCGCTGATGCGCGTCAGNCGAACCAGCGCCTGTTGGCCGGGGGCAGGGGCNCGGCCGCGCCGCCGGTCTGCGTGAATGCGAATAGACGGGGNTGGTGAAATGGTGCCATCTGACGGAACNGCCAGCAGGCTGCCGTCACGGTCAANCTTGCTAATGGTGACGACGGTGACTTCGGGCATGGCANCCGCANTGGCCNCGCGCCGGCCGGGCTGGCGGGCAATGGCACCNTNGTCAGNCAGATGTTTCAGACGGCGGCGCAGCGGNGCGCGCAGTTCCTGCGGCAGGTTGAATGCCCGCGCAACCTCTTTCACNCTTGGCNGGGTGCTGCAGTTTTNCAGAAAATCGACGATCTCTTTGTCGGNGGGCAGCGCCCCCACATCCGNTTCAGGGCCGGNGCGGCGCGTCACGNGGNNGCTTTCTTNGCGGCCTNTGTGGCTGATTTCTTGGCCCCGGTTTTGGCCGCAGCTTTGGCNCGGGTCTTCTTGGAGGCTGCTTTTTTCCCGGCNTTTTTCTTGGTCGCAGGTTTGGCCGCTTTCGCNGNCAGAAGNNCGATGCCTTCCTCGAGTGTCAACTCGGACATTTCGGTGCCGCGCGGCAGCGTTGCGCGNAGTTTGTTATGTTCGACATAGGGACCAAAACGNCCCGCNTTCAGATGCACCTCGCCTCCGGACGGNTGTTCNCCGAGCAGCCGNCCCTTTTTCTTGGCGGANTCGGCCAGCAGATCAACAGCCCGGTTCAANCCGACNGTCAGCAGATCATCATCCGCGGGCAGGCTGGTAAAGCTGCCCTGATATTTCAGATAGGGTCCGTAACGNCCNAGCCCCGCCTGGATNATGTCGCCGGTTTCCGGATGCGGGCCAACATCACGCGGCAGTGACAGCAGTGCCAGCGCCGTGTCCAGATCGATATTNCCGGCCGGCTTGTCCTTGGGNAGCGAGGCGCGNTTGGGNTTTTTTGTTTCCGGATCACCAAGCTGGACATAGGGGCCGTANGGACCATTGCGNACNAAGACCGGCAGCGATGTCGCCGGGTCGGTGCCAAGCTCNCGATCGCCNACAACGCCGGCATCGGTGCCCTCGGCATCACCCTCGGTGATCAGCTGGCGNGTAAATTTNCATTCCGGATAGTTGGAGCAGCCGATGAAAGCCCCNAACTTGCCAAGCTTCATGCCNAGNCGGCCACCGCTGCAATTCGGGCAGGTGCGGATCAAGGCNCCATCACCNTCTTTCTTGAAGAAATGCGGNCCAAGTTCGGCATCCAGAACATCGATCACGCTGGTGCGCGTCAGATCCGTGGTNCTGTCGATGACGCCCTTGAAGTCACGCCAGAATTGCGACAGCAGATCNGTCCAGNCCAGTTTGCCGTCAGACACAGAATCAAGCTGGCCTTCCAGCTTTGCGGTNAAATCATATTCCACATAGCGCGAGAAGAAATTNGTCAGGAAGGTTGTGACAAGACGTCCGCGATCTTCGGGCATGAATTTGCCGCGATCCTTNATCACATAGCTACGATCCAGCAANGTCTTGATGGTAGAGGCATANGTGGANGGNCGGCCAATCCCNAGCTCTTCCATCGCCTTGACGATGCTGGCATCTGTAAAACGCGGNGGCGGCTGNGTGAAATGCTGCTCNGGNGTNACCTTGCGGGTGGCCAGCGCCTCGTCCTTGTNAACGCCCGGCAGGATNCGGCTGTCATCCTTNCTGTCTGTCTCGGCGGCATCGCTGGTTGAATCACGGCCTTCCTGATAGACGGACCGGTAGCCGTCNAAGACAACCACNCGGCCGCTGGCNCGCATCATCACATTGNTTGACCGGTTTGTGATATCGATGCTGGTCTGGTCCAGTTCGGCAGATTCCATCTGGCTNGCNATNGTGCGTTTCCAGATCAAATCATAAAGACGTGCCTGGTCGTGGTCGAGATAGCTGCTCAGCGTATTGGGTGCGCGCTTTGCATCGGTGGGGCGGATCGCTTCATGCGCTTCTTGTGCATTGGCGGCGGCGGCGCGATAAGCACGCGGTGTCGATGGCAGATATTGATTGCCAAAGCGCTGGCCAATCTCGTTGCGCACAGCGCCGATCGCCTCGTTGCCAAGCTGCACACCATCGGTGCGCATATAGGTTATCAGGCCGGTTGTTTCTGACCCAATATTTATTCCCTCATACAGCTTCTGCGCCACCTGCATGGTCCGGCTGGCTGAAAAGCCGAGCTTTCGTGATGCTTCCTGCTGCAGAGTAGAGGTGGTGAAAGGCGGTTTCGGATTCTCGCGGACGCGTTTGGTCTGGATATCGGCAACGCGCAGCGCCTCGGCCTCGATCTTGCCCGTTGCGGCAATGGCCATCGCCTCGTCGGACAGATCGTGCTTGGCTAGTTTCTTGCCGTCGAGATGCGTCAGCCGAGCGGTAAAATTCCGACCATCGGCTTTACCCAGCTCGGCTTCGACCGTCCAGTATTCCTGAGGAAAAAAAGCTTCAATCTCTGCCTCGCGCTCGCAGATCAGCCGCAGGGTAACAGACTGTACACGGCCAGCTGATCGTGCGCCTGGCAATTTTCGCCACAGAACAGGCGAGATCGAAAATCCGACCAGATAATCCAGTGCTCGTCGCGCTCGATAAGCGTCGATCAGTTCCATATCGAGCTGACGTGGCTGTTCCATCGCGGCCAAGATGGCGCTTGATGTCACCTCATTGAAAACCACGCGATCAACCGATTTGTCTTTGATCAGTCCCCGGTCCTGCAAAAGTTCAAGGACATGCCAGCTGATGGCTTCGCCTTCCCGGTCAGGGTCCGTCGCCAATATAAGCCTGTCGGCTCCGCGCAGGGCGCGTGTGATTTCGTTTAGGCGTTTTTCCGACCCATTCGACACCTGCCATTTCATGGCAAAGTTAGCATCTGGATCGACAGATCCGTCTTTGCTCGGTAGATCACAGACATGCCCGTATGAAGCCAGCACTGTATAATCATCACCTAGGTAACGATTGATGGTCTTTGCTTTTGCTGGAGATTCGACGATGACGAGTTTCATGAACGGTCCTGACGCTGAGCACTCCGCAAATAGTATGGAATTTGTGATTTGTCAAAGCCGGGGCTGAAATTCATCCTGAAGCGCCACAATTCGCGATGCGACAAATCGGGTTGCCATGATGGCGGCTGATGCGGCCGGCAAGTCCCCGCTCGAGGATGGCTAAACAGAATTATTTGTCGCCAATACGGGTTTCGGTGCCGGTTAGCAGCCGGCCGATATTCTGGTGGTGGCGTGCCCAGCTGAGTGCGCTCATCAACAGCACAGCGATAGCAATCTGAACGTCAAGGCCTAGCGAGAAACCAGCGACGCTGCACCCAAGGGTGGCAAAAAGCGCCGCCAGCGACGAATAGCGAGTGACCGCTGCTGTCCCCAGCCACAGCAAGACAAAGACAATACCAAGCCGGATATCAAAAGCGGCGAAAACGGCTAGATTGGTTGCGATGCCTTTGCCGCCCTGAAATTTCAACCAGACTGGGAAACAATGGCCGATGACGCTTGTCACGCCAGCAATGGCGATCAGCACTGGCGCCCCGCCGGCAAGGGTGACAGCCAAGACCACCGCGGCACCTTTTCCGGCATCCCCGCCTAGCGTGAGAGCGGCCAACAACTTATTGCCGGTGCGCAGCACATTTGTAGCCCCGATATTGCCGCTACCAATATGCCGGATGTCACCGACGCCTGCGAGGCGCGTCACAACAAGACCAAAGGGGATTGAGCCGGCGAGATAAGCAAGGATGAGGATGGGCACAGGGGACAGCAAGATATCCATGATGTTTACGCCTCGAATGCCGGCACGCCATTGACCCAGGTGGCCAGAACGCGGCCCTGAACCGGCATTCCCTCAAAAGGTGTTATGCGCGATGATGAAGCAAAATCGGCCCCGCAGATGATGAAGCTGCCATCGGGATCAAATAGCACTAGATCAGCCGCGACGCCTGGTATCAGCGCGCCGCCGTCGAGATCGAGAATGTTTGCCGGTGCGAGACTCAGCATTTCCATTGCCCGCAGCATTGTGAGATGGCCCTGGTGAACAAGGGACAGGGTCAGGGCCAGCAATGTATCAACACCGGATGCTCCTGGTTGCGACGGTCCAAATGGCTGGGCCTTGGCATCACCATCTACCGGCACATGGTCAGATGCAATGGCATCAATGGTGCCATCCGCTAGTGCGGCGATGATAGCCTGACGGTCATCTTCAGAGCGCAGAGGTGGCAATAGCTTGAATGCCGTATCATAGGTGCTGACCGCCATTTCGTTCAGCAGGAAATAGGGCGGTGCCGTGTCAGCAGTCACGGGTAGGCCTTCATCCTTTGCACGGCGCAAAGAATCGATGGCCGCGCGGGTCGATATATGTGCGACGTGATAGCGGGCACCTGTCATGCGGACGAGATGCAGGTCGCGGTCGATAATCATGGCCTCAGCCTCTGCTGGCGCACCGATCAGCCCTAGCCGGGTCGACGTCTCGCTTTCATTCATTTCGCCGGCACCGGTCAGATGGTGATCCTCGCAATGCTGCACAAAAGGACGATCGAGCATCGCGCTGTAAGCTAGAAGGCGGCGCATCACTAACGCATCCATGATGCATTGCGTTCCGTTAGAAAACCCTACAGCCCCGGCATCTGCCATCATGCCAAGTTCTGCCATAGCCTTGCCATGCAGTTTCCGGGTGGCAGCCCCATAAAGCCGCAGCCGCGCTCCGCCGATGCGGGTTGCGCGCAAGGACATACTGTCAATCATGCTGGCATCATCAATGACAGGTTTGGCATCGGGAAGCGCGACAATTGTTGAGATGCCACCAGACACAGCCGCATGCAAAAGGGTATGTAGATCTTCTAGGTGCTCAGTGCCTGGATCGGCGCTCTGTACGCGCATGTCCACAAGGCCAGGGGCGAGGCATGCTCCCTTGCAGTCAATGGTATCTGACGCCTCGGATGATGGGATGTCGCCCGCACCGGCAGCCAGAATTACCCCATCCTCGATCAGGACATGCCCGGTTGTGTCCAGCGCCTGCGCCGGATCGAGAAGTCGTGCGTTTGTGAACAGAATGCGCGTCATTTTCTTGATCCGCCGGTAGTCCCGAGCGCCTCGAGGCACGCCATGCGGGCCGCTACGCCAATTTCTACCTGCGTGCGGATCAGGCTTTTTTCGACATCATCTGCAGTGGCTGAATCAATTTCCACTCCGCGGTTCATAGGCCCGGGATGCATGATCAGCGCATTCGGTGCCGCGCGCAT
This sequence comes from Rhodospirillaceae bacterium, assembly GCA_002731315.1. Next base: position 88,417 of record PCBG01000010.1, read on the forward strand.
CAGCTTCGTGCGGTCCAGCCCGAATAAATTGAAATATTCCCGCTGTGATGGGGTTTCGGTGCCTTCCATCCGCTCAGTCTGCAGGCGCAGCATCATCACTATGTCCGCGTCGCGGATGCCAGCCTCGAGATCGGTAAAAATCTCTACCCCCATCATGTCAATGGCGGCTGGTAACAAGGTTGGTGGACAAACAAGGCGAAGCTCGGCGCCCAATGTTCCAAGCAGATGGATATTGGATCGTGCCACGCGGCTGTTGGCGATATCGCCACAAATGGCGATTTTCAGCCCCTGGATCCGTCCCACCCGACGCTTTATTGTCAGCGCGTCCAGTAATGCTTGTGTCGGATGTTCATGACGCCCGTCACCGGCATTGATCACCGCAGCGTCAACATGTTGGCTGAGCAGTTTGGCGGCGCCGGAACAATGATGCCTTAACACTAGTATGTGCGGATGCATGGCGTTCAGCGTGGTGGCGGTGTCCAACAGCGTTTCGCCTTTTTTTACCGACGATCCGGCCACATTGATATTTAAAACTGACCCGCCAAGATGTTTTGCTGCCAGTTCAAAGGACACACGCGTGCGGGTCGAATTTTCAAAGAAGAGATTGATAATGGTGCGGCCACGCAACCGGTCGGAATAGGGGGGTGGCGGAACCGCGTCGGACTGTATCAGATCGGCAAACATGTCGCCGCGGTCAATCAATGCCATGATCTCGATTGGGGACAGACCCTCAATCCCGAGAAGATGGCGATGTGAAAGGGAAACAGGGGTTCCGGAACCGGCTTCCGATGCATCAGCTGGCGTCTTGTGCATCCCAGGAGCGCCCGTCTTTGACTGTTCTGTCATTAGGCCAGCTTTTTAACAAGGACCGTGGTGTCCGTCCAGCGATATCATGTCGGCGTGTACGCAGTCAGCCTGCTGCATGATCAATAAGGTCAAGCGCCGACTGTAAAATCCAAGCGGCGGCCAGCGCATCCCGCCGTTCGGCCCGCCGAGCGCGTGTCATATCAGCGCTCAGCATCGCGGATTCGACCGCCTGTGTGGATAGGCGTTCATCCATAAACGCAATCGGCATATCACGAATCCGCAACATCGCATGCGCGAAATCGCGGGTGGAGTCACAGCGTGGGCCCTCACTGCCATCCATATTGACAGGCCAGCCAATGACCATCCCGCCAACCCCTTCGGTGGTACAAAGAGTAAACATCTCTTCGGCATCGACGGTAAATTTGCGTCGCCAAATGACCTTCAGTGGACTCGCCACCGCAAGGTGACCATCCGAAATAGCAAGGCCAATGGTCTTTTTGCCAACATCCAGCCCCAGCAGGCGTTGCCGTGCCAAAAGCACCGTTTTAATGTCGTTAAGCTTGCAGATCGCCATATGCGGTGATACTTCCAACACATCATTTTTTATTAACAGCACAAAGCACAGCGCTATGTCGGTTGACAAGACCACCGTTGCCAAAATTGCACGGCTCGCCCGCATCCATGTTCCTGAGGATCGGCAAGAACAACTTGCCGTTGAACTTAATGGTATCCTCGACTGGATTGCCGAACTAGACGAGGTGGAAACAGAAAATGTGGAACCGTTGGCAAGTGTCACCGGCCACGGATTGCCGCGCCGCGCCGATGCGGTCACGGACGGTAACCGAGCCGATGAAGTGCTGGCTAATGTGCCGGAAACGGCAAGCGGGTTCTTTGTTGTCCCGAAGGTGGTGGAATAATGTCTGATATCCTGTCCCTGACGGCCACCGAGGCCCGAGCTGCATTGGACAAGCGTGACCTGTCGGCTGTTGAATTGGCTAGCGCCTATATTGGCGCGATCGAGGCAACAGCCGCGCTGAATAACTATGTGGCAGTGACTGCTGACCATGCGCTGGAGATGGCTGCGCAGTCTGACGCCCGCATTGCCGACGGGTCGGCGGGTCTAATTGAAGGCATCCCGGTTGGTGTCAAGGATCTTTTTTGCACAGCTGGGTTTGCCAGTACCGCCTGTTCGCGGATTCTGAGCGGTTTTATACCCACTTATGAAAGTACGGTCACAGCCAATATTTGGAATGCCGGCGGCGTTATGCTTGGCAAGCTGAATTGTGATGAATTTGCGATGGGTTCTGGCAATGAAACAAGCACTTTCGGGCCGGCGGTTAATCCGTGGCAGGCCGCAGACGGCGCTGATCTAGTGCCAGGGGGATCGTCCGGAGGGTCTGCGGCTGCGGTGGCGGGGCGTTCAGCCCTTCTGGCTACCGGCACGGACACCGGCGGTTCCATTCGCCAGCCAGCAGCGTTCTGCGGGGTTGTAGGGCTAAAGCCGACTTATGGTCGCTGTTCGCGCTGGGGCATTGTGGCCTTTGCCAGCTCGTTGGATCAGGCGGGACCTTTCAGCCGCACCGTGGCTGACAACGCGCTAATGATGCAGGTGATGGCAAGCCACGATCCTCGTGACTCCACATCTGCAGACGAGACTATGCCAGACCTGACAGCCGCACTCGACAGGGGTGTGAAAGGAATGAGGATCGGTGTGCCTTCCGAATATGTGATGGATGGTATGGACAGCGAGATGGTTGTGCTGTGGGAACGGGGACAGGTATGGCTGCGTGATGCCGGCGCCGAACTGGTCGAAATTTCCTTGCCGCATACAAAATATGCACTGCCTACCTATTACATCATCGCGCCGGCAGAAGCATCTTCCAATCTCGCGCGCTATGACGGCGTGCGCTACGGATTGCGCGTTGAGGCGGATTCGCTAGATGACATGTATAGCGCAACTCGGGCCGCTGGATTTGGCGAAGAAGTGCAGCGGCGAATTATGATTGGCACTTACGTATTGTCGGCTGGCTATTATGACGCCTATTACCTGAAGGCGCAGCGCGTGCGCCGGTTGATTAAGGATGATTTCGACACTGCTTTCCAATCGGTCGACGCCATTCTGACCCCGGCGACGCCGACGGCCGCCTTTCCCGTCGGCCGCAAGGTTGTCGATCCGGTGACGAATTTCCTGAATGATGTGTTCACAGTACCGGCGAATCTGGCCGGATTGCCAGGCATGTCGTTGCCGGCCGGGCTGAATGCCGAGGGGTTGCCGCTTGGGCTGCAAGTGCTGGCACGCGCGTTTGATGAGGCCACACTTTACAGTGTAGGGCGCGTGATCGAGGATGCCGCCGGCTTTTCCACATTAGCGCCGCGCCGCGCAGGAGGAGCAGCATGAGTAATCTTGTCAAAGGCCGCACTGGCGAATGGGAAGTGGTGATCGGGCTGGAGGTGCATGCGCAGGTCCAGTCTAGCGCCAAGCTGTTTTCCGGCGCGCCAACCGCTTTTGGTGCCGAACCAAACGCCAATGTCAGCCTTGTTGATGCAGCCATGCCGGGCATGCTTCCGGTGATCAATCAGGAATGTGTTGATCAGGCTGTGCGGACCGGGCTGGGCCTAAATGCCGAGATAAATCTGGTCAGCGTGTTTGACCGCAAGAACTATTTTTATGCTGATCTGCCGCAGGGTTATCAGATCAGCCAGTACAAGCAGCCAATTGTGGGTGAGGGGGTGTTGCGCCTCGATATGCCCGACGGCACAACGCGCGAGGTCGGGATTGAACGACTGCATCTGGAGCAGGATGCCGGCAAGTCGATGCATGATCAGCATCCGTCAAAAAGCTATATCGATCTCAATCGCACAGGCGTGGCATTGATGGAGATCGTGTCCAAGCCGGACATGCGTTCTGCCGCTGAGGCCGCAGCCTATGTACGCAAACTACGGTCAATCCTTCGCTATCTCGGTACCTGTGACGGCAATATGGAAGAAGGCTCGCTGCGTGCCGATGTGAATGTTTCAGTGCGCCGGCCAGGTGCGGATTTCGGCACACGTACCGAAACCAAGAACCTGAATTCAATGCGCTTTATCCAGCAGGCGATCGATTACGAGGTGGTCCGCCAGATCGAAATTATTGAGGATGGTGGCGAGATTGACCAGGAAACGCGGCTGTTCGATACCGGCACCGGTACCACGAGGGCGATGCGGTCAAAGGAAGACGCACATGATTATCGTTATTTCCCCGATCCCGACCTGCTGCCACTGGTGATTGACGCAGAAGAGGTGGTCGCGCTTAAGGCCGCGCTGCCAGAACTGCCGGATGCCATCAGGGACCGTCTGACAATTGAATATGGCCTATCGGCCTATGATGCAGCGGTGATTACGGAAGAACGCGAGACAGCCGCTTATTACGAGGCGGCCAGCGCTGGGCGCGACCGCAAGCTAGTTGCCAACTGGATGACGGTTGAACTGTTTGGCGCGCTGAACAAGTCCGGACAGGCGCTGGCCGCGTGTCAAGTTGCGCCAGACGCGCTTGGCGGGTTGGTCGAGCTGATTGAGGATGGCACTATTTCCGGCAAGATTGCCAAGGAGGTCTTTGCTGAGATGTTTGAGAGTGGCCAATATGCGGCTGCAATCGTCAAGGAGAGGGGCCTTAAGCAGGTGTCTGACAGTGGCGCAATTGAATCGATGATTGACGAGGTGATTGCCGCGAATGCCGACAAGGTCGCGGAATATCGCGGTGGTAAGGACAAGCTGTTCGGCTTTTTCGTTGGACAGATAATGAAAGCCTCCAAGGGGCAGGCCAACCCGGGCATGGTCAACCAACTGCTGCGCCCCAAACTGGACGGCTGACGGGGCGTGCCGCTGTTGACGCCAAAACCTGCCAATGGCGGGTCGATATATCATTTCGATTTGACAATTTCCGGTTTGACAGGCCGGGCTTTCAAAGCTAGGAATCCGCGTTGCATACGCCGTGTATCTTCACCGGTCCGAAAGGTGCCCTAGCATCTGGAAGCGGTCCGGCCCCGGCGGAGGGGTGGCCGAGTGGCTGAAGGCGGCGGTTTGCTAAATCGTTAAAGGAAGAAATTCCTTTCGGGGGTTCGAATCCCTTCCCC
>PCBG01000011.1 GCA_002731315.1 Rhodospirillaceae bacterium
AACTCCATTCTACCTTGCATCCACCCAACGGCTTTGCCAGCGGTAAGAGCCTTCGCAGTAATTTCAATCATTTCTTTCTGAGAATATGTTGAGAACTGCGCCCCCATTTCAGAGAGTAAATCGACAGTGCTGTCTTTGGTCGCGTGTGGCCCAAGATAGCTTCCTTGCATTTCATCATTGTATCGTTTTGAAGCGCGAGACTTTCCCAAAAACTGATATTGAACCGCAAGAGCTGCACCAAGAGCGCCGCCTGCATCACCTGAGGCAGGCTGAACCCATATATCTTCAAACAGACCTAAGGCGTGGAGTTTGCCGTTTGCCACGCAATTAAGAGCGACGCCACCTGAAAGGCACAAATTTTTAATGCCTGTTTCGATAGCAAGTGAAGTTGTCATTTGAATAACAACGTCTTCCAAAACTTTTTGGATGCTTGAAGCTAAATCCATATGAAATTGTTCAAGTGGTTCTGTTTCAGGGATGCGTGCTGATCTACCAAACAATGCATCAAACCGTTTATTTGTCATTTTCAGACCTGTGCAATAGTCGAAAAAGGACATGTCGAGCCGGAATGATCCGTCTGATGCGATGTGGACGATTTTTTCAGTTATGAGGTCTGCGTAGATTGGGGAGCCGTAAGGAGCCAAACCCATGAGTTTGTACTCGCCAGAATTTACCTTAAATCCACAATAAAACGTGAAGGCGGAATAGAGTAGTCCGAGGGAATGAGGAAACTTAATTTCCTTAATTACTTGAAGTTGCTCGTTTTCTCCGATTGCTACGGTCGTTGTTGCCCACTCTCCAACACCATCCATGGTTACAACTAGGGCACGATTGAATGGTGAGGGATAATAAGCGCTTGCGGCATGTGATTGGTGATGCCCAGCAAACAGGATTTTTTTCTTAACGTTTTTTGTCGCTCCTAATGCTTTTAATTCTTTTGTTATTATAGCTTTTTGAAACAGCTTTGAAGTTAGCCATGTCGATGATGCTTTGTTAAACGATTGGAACCCGCGTGGCGCAAAGGATAAATAAGTCTCCATGAGCCTTTCAAATTTCAAAAGGGGCTTTTCATAAAAGACAACAAAATCAACTTCATCGATTTCACAACCTGCCTGTTCAAGACAGGATTTAATCGCGAGAGTTGGGAAACCTTCATAATGTTTCTTACGGGTGAAACGCTCTTCTTGAGCTGCAGAAACGATTTTTCCGTCGCGAACCAATGCTGCCGCGCTGTCATGATAAAACGCAGATATGCCTAGAATGACCATCGGTAAAGACCGCACTAAAAGAGAGTGTAGATGAATGGAGCTACAGCGGTACCTTGAGAAATAAAGAGAAGTCCGCCAAACATAAGCGAGGCAAGGACAATCGGCACAAGCCAAAACTTCTTGCGTTTAATAAAAAACTTTATGATTTGCAAAATGAGATCCAACTTTAATCTCCTAGAATTGATCACGCATAGTACTTAGTTCATCTGTATTTGGTTGGACCCTTTCCCAGTAACTGGCTGTATTTCTGTCAATATTTAATTGTAATGGTGTTTTGTTTAGTACGCGCATCAAGATTCCAATCGGTGTCACGATGAAAATAAATAGAACGAAAATCACTATTGGATTAACGATGCGACCAGCAACCTCGCCAAAAGCCATCCATGCTCTATTTGGCATAGTAAGGGTCGATGGTAAAAGTATAGCTAAAGCAAATAGTGCAATCCCAATGCTAAACAAACTAATGCCGAGGTTGCTAACCTGGCCTAAAAGCCATGAATTAGCTGACGCTGCGCCGATCAGAATGATTCCTACGGTCAAACCAAATGACTTATTCGATACAGTGGTTTTTGGCATCGAATCTACCTGGACAATTAAACTTTAAATATTCTTTGTGAGTAGATAACACAGCCAAGAATAAGCTGGAAGCGTATATGTAGTTATCCAAACCATGGCATCTTAAGTTCAGGATATTCCGGAATGATATCTGCCCAGCTCTCCATTTGCTCAAGAAACGCAAGAGCCTTATTGTCATCAAATTCTTTGTTTCGCGAATAACGCTTTTCCTTGGTTGGATCTTGAGCGATTGCGTCAATCCTATGTATCTCACCGGATCTGATCCGTTCCTTGAGTGCTGTCTGGGCTACCTCAACTGATTTCATGGTGAAAAGGAAGGGATCACCGATAATATCTTTTGGTAAGCAATGGAAAAGAATGTCTCCGTTGTCTAGCCCTTGAGAAAGAAGATGAATAGTCGCGCCCACATAGCTTGGCCTACGATCGTGTAATGCCCAAAAGTTGCACGATGATCCACGATAATAAGGCGATAGCCCCATGTGAATGTTTATGGCTTTTCGTTTTACGAGGTAGTCGCAAAGCCACCCCTTGATGTAACTTGAGCCAAAAACGATAAACATGTCTGCTTCAAGTGCTGGCTGCAACTCTTCTGGTGTCAAATGAATCAAATCACCACTGCGAAGGCACAACGATCTAACGTTTTTTGGCATAAAACTAAGTCCACCAAATAATAGTTTTTCGGCATGCATAACGTTCCCAAAGTATCTTTGCATTATTTCTGATTTTCGGAAGAAATCATCCACGAGACCAGGTCTTACTGTTAGAGTCTCTTGTATGCAAAAAACTTCATCAGCAACTTCGGCCAGCTGCTTTACAAGGTTGAAATGACGTGGCTGGTTACCAGTAAAAATTGTGATTTTCATTTTGTTAGCTGCTTCAGTATATTTGCGTGGTCTTCTCTGGGAATCTCGAGAGGCCCACGATTTTCTACATATGCCATGCTTGAATTGAATCCAATTTTTATACCAAGCTCATTTAGTACGGAAAGCGTGTCCGCATTGTAGTCACCACAAGGATGGGACATCGAACTTATTCCTGTTTTACCTAAAAGTTTACACAGGTGAGCTTTGTTTTTTTGATATTCAGTCTTCTGTTCTGTACGGCTCAATTGTCTAATTGCGGTGGGATGACTAAAAGAATGTAGCCCAATCAAATGTCCATTTTTGAAGAGATGGGCAACGTGATTTTCTGACATCCAAAGACGCTTCGATGCTTCTGATAGCTTGTAGTCATGCATATCAAGCATTTTAATCATGGTGTTATGATATAATTCTGGTCCTAGAACTTGATCGCGGAGGAACCGAAACCACCTATCATTGCCAGAATAGAAGGGGTAGTCACCCAGATAATGGGAATCCAAAAACACCTTCATATAAGTATCGTAGGTTTTGTGTATTTCGCCTTTTACCTGACTAAAAAACTGTATGTAAAACTCATCGATATTTTCAAAGGATGAATTCCTAAAATCACGGAAAATTTCGAGATAGTTATCAATTCCGCAAAGCGGCGCTGAATAAATGAAAAAAAATGCTTTGATTTTGTATGATTTAAGCACAGGTAACGCTAAATCGAATTGACACCGCAGAGCATCATCAAACGACAAGCAAATGTCTTTTGGCCTGAGAGTTCCAGACAAAGCAGCAACCTGAAAATCATGAGCATCGAGAATCGTATATTGTTGTTGCAACCAATCTAAAATTTCAGCGAATTGGTCAGAAGAAATTGATCCCTGTCCAGATGTATGTCCAACGCCATGGAAATGATGAAACATTACTGAATGGGGCACTTTGTGGGGCGACATTTTCTTAGTCATACCATTGCAAAATGCGGTGTTTGGAGTTTACGCTTTTATTAATCAAGGCGTTTTTATATAACAAAAGTCCAACATCAATTCCAGCGCCTTTCCCATTCGCGAAACATTAAAATTGTCCAAATTTCATACTGTCTGTCATGTTTGCCAGATAGGTGTTCCTGCCAAGCTTGGCGCACTGGACTTGCGTTGAATCCAGAGTTCTCTAATTCCTTGGGGTCAAGGAGATCTTCAGCCCAGTCTTGCAGTTGTGTGCGAAGCCAGTGTGCCAATGGGATTGCAAACCCCATCTTTGGACGATCCATTATTTTGCTTGGTAACCGTCTATTTACCAGTGAGCGAAGTACTCGCTTACCAATATTTTTGTCGGAATGAAATTCCACGGGCAATCGCCAAGAGAACTCAAAAAGCCTGTGGTCAAGAAGTGGTATACGGGTTTCGAGGCTAACTGCCATGCTCGCACGATCAACTTTTGCAAGTATGTCATCAGTTAGGTAGGTCAGTGTGTCGGTAGCCATCATTCGATGAATGGTTGTTAGGTTGTCAAGTTCTCTAAAAATCTGCATTTGAAAATTGGGATGCTGTGGGCACTCTAATATTGACGACGGATCTTCCCAACTCGATGTTAAACTTACATAGGCTTCAGCAAAATCGTCCCTTTTCAGAATACGCGCTAATTTTGCAACCTTGTCGCCAGCCATTCTAAGTGGGTTGCCGAAAAGCTTTGAACTGGCGTTCCAAAATGATTGAGGAGGCGCAGAAAGAGAGAGAGATGCGGCTTTTCTTAATAGGTGCGGGGCCGTCATAGCTCGGTCTAAAATGTTGCCTACGGCATATCTGGTATAGCCGCCAAAGACTTCGTCTCCACCGTCTCCTGTCAAGGCTACGGTAACGTGATTGGCTGCAAGCCTTGATACTAGATAGGTGGGAATTTGTGATGAATCCGCAAATGGCTCATCATATAGATCGGCAAGTTTTGGTATCGCTTCTATTAGGTGATTTTGGGAGAGCCGAAGAGTTGTGTGGTCTGTTCCAAGATACTTTGCCACATCTTCAGCATGTTTACTTTCGTCAAAAGAGGAGTCGTCAAATCCGATTGAAAACGTTTTTACAAGCTTTGAACTCATTGTTGCCATTAGGGCCGTGACAGCCGATGAATCAATGCCTCCGGATAAGAGTGCCCCCAAAGGGACATCGGATATCATGCACTCACCAACTGAAATATTAGCAAGATTCTCTAATTCGTCCGTAGCATCCTCAATGGAACCTTCGAAGGGATTTTCTCTTGCGTGATAAATACTATTCAGTGCAGACCAATAAACAAATACTTTCCAGTTTTTCGGGTGAATGCCGTCAATTTCAATTATGCGGCCTGGTTCTAGTTTGTAGACATCGCGGTAAATCGACCAAGGTGCCGGTATGTAGCTATGTCGAAGATACAAAGACACAGCCTCATTATTACGTTCAAGCCTATTCGACACCACACTTCTGATTGCTTTTAATTCTGATGCAAAATACAGCCCACCTTCTAGCCAGCCATAGTACAATGGTTTTTGGCCAAATCGATCTCGTCCTAATGTTAGTTTTCTTTCTCGCTTGTCCCAGATTGCGAAAGCAAACATCCCGTTGGCCGCTCGACATGCATTTGCAACACCAAACGCAGATATGTATTCAATGAAAACCTCGGTGTCGGAGTTGCTTTTGAACATCACGCCCGTTGCCTCAAGTGTCTTCTTTAAATCATGGAAATTGTAAATTTCTCCGTTAAATACAATCACAAAGCGCCCACTATTCGATTCCATTGGTTGGTGGCCAGCTACGGAGGTGTCGATGATAGCTAATCGTCTGTGCGACATACAAAGACCATACTTTTCGTCTACGAAAAACCCACCGTGATCTGGTCCGCGATGGATAAGCGTATCTGCCATCTTTGATGAAAGCCTTTGTAAATCACTTTGCAAAAGGCCTGCTTTTAGAATGCCCGCTATTCCACACATTGGGTCTAACTGTTCACTGTTTCTTGGAAACGCTTTGATTTGGACTTTGTCGCAAAATCAATAATGTCAAGCCAATCTGACACACCGTCATTTTTGGGCCTGTTCATGATGCTGGTTTGTGCTTGTCGTCCGAGATTTTTTCGAAAAGCTTCATCGCTAGATAGCCTAACTATAATTTTGGCAAGTTGTTCAACGTCATCCTTTTGGAAGATCATGCCATTTTTTTCATGATAGACCAGATCGAGAATGCCTAGCTGGCTTTTGGATACAACGACTGGAGTTCCTGTGCCCATAGCCTCAAGGACTACATTTGGCATCCCTTCGAAACGGGCTGGATGAATTAGAGCCAGGGACTGATTGTAGTAATCACCAACATTTAAGACCTCGCCAATAAGTGTCACGTCATCTTTCAATCCATGTCTTGTTATTTGCTCTTTAAGGGCACTCTCTTCTGGCCCTTTGCCTATGATTAACAAAGGCGGCAAAACCGACTGACAGCGGGCTCTTGCATATGCCTTTATGAGTATATCAAAAGCTTTTTGTTGATTTAGCCTTCCAACCGCAAGGAAGAACGGACGTGAGGATACAAGCTTGGAGGAATTCCCAAAAGTTTCCACCGGATTTGGCATAAATCTCAGCCGCTCCTTTGGCACCATACTTTCAAGATAACTGATTGCTTGTGGAGAGTTCGCTGTTACGAACGCTGCTTTTGGATAAACTAACCTGCGAAGTAATGTCCAAACGAGGCCAATTCGTTGGTAACGCGGGTCATTTCTCTCAGAAATTATGACCTGTACATCGAGTCCAACGCACGAAAGTACAGCAATTATATTATGAGTAGAAATGAAACTGATTAAGCAAGTGCAGCCGGATTTTTTAACAGCGCGACGCATCTCTAAAACACGGCGCATGTTTCCATAGATTGCTGATAAAAGGCTAAATGATGGCCCTGAGCTCCAAAGCACGTGCCTGTCGACTTTGGCTGGCACCTTAAAAAAGTCGGTATCTGAACCAAGAATGGTAATTAAGTGTACTCCTGTGCCGTGATTTACGAGTCCCTCGATCAGATAGCTGCAGACCCTTTGTGTGCCGCCGCCACGCATGCTTTCGATTGTGATGGCAATTGTTTCTTTCATTCTTTTACGAGATCCATGTATGTTTTCAAAATCGCCCGAGCATGGACATCGGCTGCAAAATTCTTGACCGCAAATTTTTTTGCAACATCTACCATAGTTTTGATTTTTTCAAGGTCCGATAACAAATCAATTATTGTTTCAGCCATAGCGGCACTATTATCCGGCTCGAACATCTTTCCATTGACGCCATCTTCAATTATTTCAGCATGTCCACCAGACCTGCTCGCAATGACTGGAGTTGATAAAAGCATGGCTTCGATTAAGGTTCTGCCGTGGCCTTCATTAAGAGCAGGGGCGACCAAAAGTGTCGCTCCGTCAATTATGTTGGCCACCTTTGTCGTATACTCAATAAAATCGAAATTTGCGTTAAGCCCAGCTTTGTTAACCAACTCGCGAAGATGAGCAGTGTATTGAGTATGTCTTCCAATCAGAATAAATTGCGCTTCTGGCCGCTCCATGGAAACCACTCTCGCAGCTTCAATAAATATTTCGGGTCTTTTTTGAACAGTATGGCTGCCCACCATAACGATTATTTCTTTGCCTCGATTTGCATTAGCTTTAGAGACTATTGGTTGCATGATGGGATTGGCTACTGTTGTAACTCGACCCAACGCTTTTTGGGGGATGGAAGACCTAACAAAATTAGAGTTTGCAATAAAATGGTCTCCATATAGGTGAAGCCAATCGCTGATACGAGATGGCTGCCACAACCGACGAACGTGAACAACCGACTTTTTTTTTGCAAGCCTCGCCGCAGGAACCCAGTTGTGCGTCATCACACCATCGTTGGTATGGACGATGTCTATCTGCCTTGTTTTCAGAAATCCCACGAGAGGTTTGATACGCGGCAGTTGGACAATGGCTGTCAAGCCGCCAGGAGCTTCCAAAAACTTGTGATTGATCATCTCAAAAGGAATGTTGTTCTCCATGAGCAACTCGACGACCGGCCCTTTTTCATGAATGGCTATCTCTGTGTTAATGCCCAGCTTTGAAAGCTCTTTAATTAGCTCCATAGAAGAAATGTGGCTACCACCGACTGTGTTGCCTCTAAACGGAAAAAGAACATTCATGTCAAAATTTACCCAAAAAGGCGGTTGTTGACTGAATACATTTGTCTACGCTGAAATGTTGCGTAGCACGTTCATAAGCCTCATGTCCCTTTTTGGCGCGCAATTTTTTATCTGCTAGGCACCTCCAGATTGCACAAAGTGCTCGATCATCGCCAACTTGGCATAGAAGCTCAGGGTCTCCGACAAGGTATTCGCAATCTCCAACATTGGTTGCTACACAGGGAGTTGCTGTGGCCATTGCTTCGCCTATAGCATTTGGAAATCCCTCCGAAATAGACGTCAGTGTCATTATGTCCAGCATGTTATTTGCAGCGTTGATGTCTAAAATTGAACTAATCAAAACGACTCGGTTAAATATTTGTAGCTCTTGAATTAGTGCCTCAATCTGGGATTTGTATGTTGGATTACCGTCTCCAATGATGAAAAACTTGCTGTTATCAAACTCAGCCGCAAATTTGGCCGCCGCACGAAGGAAGGTAAATTGATCTTTAATGGGGTCAAGTCTTGCGACTGTGCCAATTGCAATAATATCCGGCGTTAGATGGTATTGCTTTCTCAATGTTTCCCGTGCCGCTTTATCGGGGTAGTATTGGGTTGAGTCCACTCCATTTGGCACAGTAAGGACGCGACCAGGACGAAAATGCCGATCAGGGATTTTTTGTCTGCCAGCCACTGAATTAGTAATTATGCCATTTGCCATCCACATCAGTTTTGTCTCAAGCCAATACAAAGCTTGTACTTTCATACTGTATACTTTTGTTGAAAAAATTGAGGATCTTATGCCCCAGATTATACGAAGATTTTTGCGAAAAAGACCTAAGATACCAGCCATCAGGTTTGCTGGAGGTAGCATGGAGTAGATAACGGTCGGATTATAGCCAGGACAAATGGAAACCAACTTAGATAAGGCAAAAAATGCCGATATTGGTCCACTAATGGGCAAAACCACAAGTGTGATGCGTGTCTGATCAAGTTTATCGATCAACCTGCCACCATCCTTAAATATTACTAAAGAAACCTCGTGTCCTTCAAATGCCATGTTATTTGCAATAAGCACGGCTTGTTGCTCAGCACCACCGACTTCCAATGATGGCAAAAAGATAAGAACTTTCATGAGGCGGTCATCGATTGGAGGATCGCAATCCGCAATGCAATCATTCCATCATTATGGTTTTCTGCGTTAGGGTAAAATGGTTCGTCGAGCAGCCTGTGTTCTAACGGTTTTTCGAGTGTTTTTGTCCAGTTTGACAAAGGTCGCACAAAGCCGGTCTTCGGGCGACTGACAAATTCTGAAGGTATATATCTGCCAAGGATTGTACGAAGCAGATATTTTTGCCCCTTACCGATTAGAACTGACCCACCAAAACGGGCTACAAAATCGAACAGAGCCGTGTTGAGGTAAGGACAGCGTACTTCTAGGCCAGTTCTCATGCTTCCACGGTCAACAGCACTTATATAACTAGCTGGTAACGTTGCCTCTAAATCAAAACTGCGCATTTTGTTCAACCAAGATTTGGATTGAGTCAGATTGGGCGGCAAGTCAAGCAAGGTTGAGGTTTTGCCGAGCTTGAGGCTCGCCAAGCCATTCTTTAAGGCAGAAACTCGTTGAGCATCAGTCCCGCCCAGAAAAGCACGAATTGAATTTGCTTTATCCAGCATTGAGATCGCTTCAAAAAATGAAGCAACTAGACGCGCAATGTGTGGAGGAATCTTATATTCGTGGCGCCTTTTATGTATGAAGGCATATTTATTGTACCCGATTGCCAATTCGTCGCCACCGGTGCCAGAGAGTGCAACCTTAATGAAAGGTCTAGCAGACATTGATAATTGAAAAACGCTAATTGCAGTAAGGTTGTCATTAGCTGTTCCATAAATGCTTGTCAGTGCATTTGGGAAGTCTCCGCCAAAAGGATCGGCGGCAACCTCTATGGTTCGGTGATGGGTTCCAAGATGCGATGCTATTTTGGCGGCTGTTTCAGCCTCGTTTAGTCCATCTGGAAAAGCAACCGTGAAAGTCTGGATATCATGGTTTAAGTCTTTTGCACATATTGCCGCAATTAAGGACGAATCTACGCCTGCTGAAAGAAATAATCCAATTGGCACGTCTGCCCTTAGCCGACGCTTAATTGATTCTAATAAAATGCTATGCAACTCGTCGACATCTTTCGCAGACGGTTCGTTGGTTGTCTCCGAGACTAGTGGTGGAGCCCAATAACGACCTTCACAAGGAGTGGCATTAGGGCGTTTGAATGTAAGTACAGTAGCAGGTCCAACCGCTTTTAGTCCTTGAAAGCCTGTCTCACCATTTAGCATGAACCCAAAATTTAGGAATTCGGCTATCTGCAAATCTGTAGGTTCAAATTCAAGCGCCAGCAATTTGACGAGAGGTGTTGGCTCTGAGGTAAAATAGAGACCTTGACTGCTTCTGAAGATAAATAGTGGTTTTTCGCCAAACGGATCCGTAGCGAAAGTCAGACCTTCGTCGTGTCGTATCACCAAGCTAAACATGCCGTCGAGTCGTCGGAATGCGTCGTTTCCCCAGTGGTTAAAGGCTCTGAGTAGGACTTCGGTGTCGCTCTGGGTCCGGAATTGATGTCCATTCAACTCTAGTTCAAGACGAAGCTCCAGGAAGTTGTAGATTTCGCCATTGAAGGCGATGACGTTGCCATCAATCTCCATTGGCTGGGATGCGGCATCGCTTAGGTCGATGATTGAAAGGCGGCGGTGACCTAGAAATAAGCCGTTGGCTCTCTCAACATAGCATCCTTGGTCGTCTGGTCCACGATGTGACAGTGATTGTGTGGCAACTGTGAAACGCCCCACATAATCTTCATCCAACGGCTCGTTTAGCCATGCACCAAATATTCCACACATATTTAAACAATGTTCCTAAGAAACAAGTTAAGACTTACTAGAGAAATCAGAAAGCCGGCATGACCTTGCGGTCTATGGAATGATTCCGTTGCTATCGCACGGATCTTTGGCCAGTTGAATTGAGGCAAAGTTTCTTCCATGACCGTCGAGTTTACTGCGTCATGTACTAAGGACTTGTAACCAGCTTGCATGCATAGATGCGTGTCCCTATCTGGCCAGGTGCGGTCACTTAACTCTGGTGCGGCAAACGAATCATTGCCAGTAATATCACGTATAATTTTGCGAATTATGAGCCTCATCGTCTTTTGAATAGGTGATTCAGCAGCAGGAAATCCAAAATTCGCAGTGGCGATTAATGCTGTTTTTCTATCCAAATATAGCTGAGCGGCGCGAAGTACTTTGGCGGTAACCCGCTGGTTTGCCGGTAGCGACAAATAAAAGTTCAGTATATCGTTGTCAAAGGAAGGTGTCCGAACTTGCGCCAAGCTCATTTTCGACCCAATATTCGGCCAAGAATAATGCCGACTGAGACCGTTAACGATCATGAATTCCCACTGATCTTCTGGTGTGTTGCAGTCTTCTGGCGCCTCACTAAATGCATCTGCAACGGACTGACGAACATCGTCATAAGCAATGCTCATATACTCAGGTAGCAGATATTCAGAACGATCAATGTATTTCAGTCGGTAGCCAATATTTTCTAGGAAGAAATCTGCGAGGTTTTCCCCAAGAGGCTTAACAGATTTTATAAATGTTGGCCTATCAAACAATGAAAGACAGTTCGACGGTATATACATGCCTTGAAACATGTAATCGATCCCGTGGCCGTGTAGCAGAACATCGACGTGCGGTGAAATTTCATTCTCTAATCCGAAAAAAAACGCATTATCAATTGAATACATCCCGCTACATAGCCGCGCAGCTTCTTGGGCAGTCTTTGTTAGATGGTCTGCACTTAGTTTTATAAAGTGATGATCATGCCCTGATTGTTCAGCAATTTGCCGTGCTAACCGGACCTCCAAATTATCTGAATAGGCGACGGTGAAACATTTGAACTTCTCTTTGGCAGCCATAGCTATGGTGCGGCTATCATGGCCCGCGCTTAGCATCAGTCCATAACGTTTTTTGTCAGAAGTAATGCGCTTAATAGAACCTTTAAACAGTTCAGCAAGTTCCCTGCCAGCCTGTTTTGTTGTTCTTTTCACCTTAGCAAAACTGGGAGTCCAGTATTGTTGGCTAACTGTTCCGCGCTCTGAAATTTCAAGTTTTGTAGCTGAGGGAAGGTATTGGGAAGTCGTATCGAGCGTTTTGGTGCCAACTAGCCTTTGTAAGAGGATATACTCATAGCAATGCTTCGAGCTGATTTTCAAAAGGCGTTTTGCTTCAAGTGCCTTCGCTAGGTCTTGATATGAAATGCTCAATATGAACTGATCATGGAAATCTGCAAAATAAACGGGAAAAGACGTGAATCTGTCATTAATTACGCGCAGAGAGGCGGATTTTTTATTAAAATCCACAACTAGAAATTGCCCGTTGATGTCCTTGGGATCACGGTTGTTTGCCAAAAGGTCAAGCGTCCCTGCCACATCAATCCTGTCACCTAAAATTGGATGTCCAATGATCACAGTTAAGGCACGGGCGGTTTCTTCAATCTTTATATATCCGTCGAGGTTCCGCCAGGTCACTGTTAAGGCGTTTTTGTGATTTAGGTTGTTGACTTGTGCATTCCTCGAGCGCTTATCCCAATGGAGCTCGAATTTTGGGCTGATGTCGGTCATTGTTTCTCAGCGACCATTTTTAAAAAGTGTGAGCTGAAGATTTCACCAGCATTTGGTCCAAGGGTGTGGTCGTAATAAAGCCGTTGTCCGCTGCTAGCAATATCCTGGCGTTCTCCATCATTTGCCAAAAGGTACGAAATCAAATCTTTTATTCCTTCAAGTTCCCAATTGTGTGTCTTGATGGTCACGTCAGGTACATAGAAATTTGGCCAGGTTTCCATATGAGACATATTTGGTTTCAGGAGCAATGCACCACAAAGAAACGCCTCAAAATCCTTTAAGGTAATTTCACCCAAACCAAATGGAGAAAGAACAATTTTTGATCTTGCCATTTCGTATAAATAAGCCCGTCGTCCCAATTTTGATGTGTCAACACCGATGATCCTGCTAAGTAATGTGCGTTGCGCACCAACGCTTTTTCTCAGGTAGTTGTTCCCAAATCTGCAAGAAATGTCACTATCCCTTCTTGCAGTTGCTGTCGCGATTGGCGCCCCAAATCTCGCCAGAGAACGATGGTTGAATCTTCGCATAATTAATCCAATAAATGGGCCTGAAAAAGAATGATCACCGAAACCACTATTCCAAGATAGCCGGAGTTTTTTTAACTGTTCCGGATTAACAACAGGTTTTGAGTATGAAGGAACGACATCTGTGAAGCCAAATTCACGGTGGTAATAGTCAGCGAATAGTCGCTCGGCGTAATGAATTTCGCTGTACTGTGTCTTTTCTTTAAGTAACTGTGATTTGGCGTAAATATGAATATGAGGTAGTAATTCAGCTTGCAGTGAGCCCGTTGAGTCCGTCGTGTCGCAGTAGACCACTCGCGTTTTTTCTGACCAACGGGAAAACTGTGAAAGAACTTCTTCGGTTTCTTCAGCCCAAAAACTCCTGTGAAATTTGCTATCGACTAGCAATGTGTCGCAGTCGGCGATTTCATCGCGGATCTCATTGAAGAAAATTAGATCCACCCCTCGGTCGCGAAAGGCATCTTTAAAGATCCAAAGTGGAAAAAGGAACGCCGCGCCATTTGGCGTTTTTGCGCCGGGGGAGAGAATATTCACTCTCATAATTCTGCTTTCATGACCTGTTAGATCTTTAAGAACTAACTAATGATGACGCTACCTTTAAAACTCTTGATCGCAAGATAGTACTGCTAATCCCCTGAGTACGAGGGAAAATCAGAAGTTTGTCCTTATCAACATGGTTGCTATTATCGTCGCCATGCACCAACAGATCGATGTTATGCTCTGCAAGAAAATTATTGTCGATAAGCCATGGGGCGGGAATTACTTCATCTACGTATCGCATTGCCTGCAAAATTTCCTGTCTCTCTTCAAAGGGGATTTCAGGTTCGTAGCCTTTTATCTTTAAAATTTCGTCATCTGTTGTCAGTGCGACCACGACTTGACCATGCGAACTCGCCCGTTTAAGCAGCCTGATATGACCATGGTGAATTAATGTTGCAGACATGTCCACGAGAATACGTTTCATGATCACCACCATTAATGTTTTGGAATCAACTAAAATAGACTATTTTTAGGGATCTTCAAATGAGCCCAATCTCGACACGGCATCGACCAAATTACACAAAAACTATAAAGTTTGCGAGAAGCGAACGTGTATTATTTGTGGTAACAGAAGATTGGTATTTCGTATCCCATCGACTGCAACTTGCTGTACATCTCAAGTCAAAGGGATACGATGTGGCTGTCGCAACAAGCACCCGTAATAGCGAAGCGATAATTGCCGAGGGAGGCATCACTCTCTTGCCGCTTCGATATATGAAGCGACGAAATGTAAACCCTTTTACTGCTTTCATGGCTATCATTGAGCTAGCTTTGATTTACCGTAAGTTCCGACCTGACATAGTACATCATGTTGCATTAATTCCTGTGATTATTGGGTTTTTTGCAGCCGTTCTATCTGGGGTGCGTCGTCGGGTGAACGCTATTGCAGGTTTGGGATTTGTGTTTACTTCAGATTCCCTTAAAGCAAGAGCGGTAAGAATTATTTTATTACCCCTTTTGGCAATCGCTCTTTCGGGACGACATGCCGTCGTAGTTGTTCAGAATCAAGAAAATCTTAAAGCCTTGCGCAAGCTGACTCACGCCACAAAAATTTTTTATCAAGTAAGCGGTGCAGGTGTTGATATAGAAAAGTTTAGACCACCTGCGCATGAGCCAGATGAAAAAAGCGTAGTGCTTGTAGCTCGAATGATCTGGAGTAAAGGGATAGGTGATTTTGCCGAGGTCGCTCGTCGTTTTCGCGAAGCCGGTAAGGCGTGTAGGTTTGTTTTGGTTGGTGATATTGATCTTGGAAATCCAGCAGCAGTGCCTAGCGAAAAGTTGGAAGCATGGCGGCAATCTGGATACCTTGAATGGGTTGGCCACAAGAATGATATGCCACCGATTTTACGCAAATCTACCATCATTTGCCTTCCAAGTTCGTATGGGGAAGGTGTGCCCAAATCCTTGATTGAAGCGGCTGCTTGTGGACGTCCTATCGTAGCTTACGATGTTGTGGGATGCAGAGAAATAGTGCGCGATGGCAAGAATGGTTTGCTAGTGTCCCCAAACAACATTGATCTTCTAGAAAAAGCGCTAGCTTCGTTACTTGATGACGAGTCAAAAAGGCTTGCGATGGGTAAGGAGTCCAGACGTATAGCGACTGGCGTTTTTTCTAATGAAAAAGTATTCACTGCATTCGAAGAAATCTTTAGAGACGTTCTTAGAAGATGACCCGTAACTTTACACTTGTGACCGGAGCAACCGGGTTTATCGGTGGACGTCTGTTGCAAAGAAATGATCGCCCACTTGTTAGACAGGTGTCTGGATTGCCGAATGAGGTTATTGGAGATCTTCGCGATTTGAAACACATTAGAAAGGCCTGCGAAGGGGTCGACAGGGTTTTTCATTGTGCAGGATTTGCTCACAATACTAAAAACCGGTCGCTTAATCAGTTACATACTGAGTTAAATTTTCATGCAACTCGTGATCTTGTTTGGTCGGCTGCTCGGGCTGGGGTTGGCTGCTTTATTTTCCTTTCTAGTGTCAAGGCGATGCCAAGACCGGGTAATATTTGTGCGGATGAGAATTGGAGTGGCGTCGTTTCTGACCCTTACGGGTTCTCTAAACGACAAGCCGAAGCCGAAGTCCTTTCTGCTGGTAACGCCTTTGGTATGCATGTTGTGAACCTGCGCCTTGCTATGGTTTATGGGAGCGGTGGAAAAGGAAATCTTGCGAGAATGGCACGGGGTGTAAAAGCCGGATGGTTTCCACCATTGCCGGAAACTGGCAACCGCCGATCATTAGTGCACGTCGACGACGTGATTTCAGCAATACATCACGTAGCAAATATGCCCGATGCAAATGGTAAAACCTATATTGTTGCTCATCCGGAGGCCCCTTCAGGAAGGGAAATTTACGATGCTCTTAGGCGTTGTTTCAAACGCCGAGAGGCGAAGTGGCGTTTGCCGGCTGGGCTACTTAGAGCAATTGGCCGTTTTGGTGATGTTTGTCCGGGTTCCGTTGGATTTGGAGATCTTGTCAATAGTGATACGGTTGCGAGCCTGTTGGATTCAGAATGCTATTCAAGCTCACGCATAACAAATGAACTTGGTTGGCGAGCAAAAATCGGGCTAGAGGAAGGATTGAATGAAATGTTTAACGATAAAACGGTTGTTTGATATTTTGTTGGCTTTGACAGCCTTGTCTTTTTTTTGTCTGCCAATGATGGTGATCGCCTGTATCGTGCGTTTAACATCAGACGGCCCAGCAATTTACTGGTCGGTTAGAGTAGGGCGATATAACAGAAATTTTCTGATGCCAAAATTCCGGACCATGACAATTCATGCGCCGACATTAGCAACACATCTCTTGCAGAATGGGCAGGAATATACAACCTCAGTTGGTGGCGTTTTAAGGAGAACTAGTCTTGATGAATTACCTCAGCTATGGAGCATACTATTGGGAAAAATGAGTTTTGTTGGTCCACGTCCCGCTCTGTTTAACCAATACGACCTCATTGAGCTTAGGACGAAAGCAGGTGTACATACACTTTTACCTGGATTGACCGGCTGGGCTCAGGTTAACGGTCGAGATGAGTTATCAATCACTGATAAAGTAAACCTAGATGTCAAATATATGAATGGTATGTCTATGGCTTTGGACCTTAAGATTTTATGGAAAACTGTGTTTAGGGTTATTAGAAGCGACGAAATAAGCCACTAAACTTTTGGATAAGCGCAGACTTACAAATTAATTAACGTTCATGCATTAGTTTTGTGGTCGAACGTAGTCGGGTGGTGTCACAGACCAATCAACGTCAGCGGCACTTCAAATCTTAAAGGACAGCAACTTTAGGTTGTTGATTGGCAGAGTTCGATCGTGCAAACACTGGGTGTCATAAGTGGTTGGTGTCGATGGGATAAGTATTCCGTGAACCCCACTTATTTTTAATCAGCAATTATTTTAGTGCTGTTTATTGAGGTCCATTTTCGTTGAGTGAAGGTTAAGAAGTATTGAATGGAATGGAAAAATTGGATCAACCTAATGCTGTTGATAACGATCGCCTTCCGCTTGTATGCGTGTGCAAATCAAAAACAAAACTTTTGATTAGGGGCGATGTTTATATCTGCTCTGATAATAAATGTGTGCATAGCGATTTGGGCGGGGGTTTTAAGATTATAGATGGGATTCCCTTGATAATAAGTAAAAGCCACACTGACACTGTCTTCAATCCTGACCAGATCCAAACATATGTTAAAAGGCAAGGCCCACGGCTAGCAACTCTTCGGGCTTTCTTTTCTATACCTAGCAAAGTAACCATAAAAAACGCAGGCGCTTTCGTAAGTAAAATTAAAGAAAATCAAGCCACCCCAAAAATACTCATAATTGGCTCTGCTGAAAAAGGAAGTGGTACAGAGGAAATCTGGACTGATTGCGACATAGAACGTTATGGCGTCGATGTTTACGCCACACAATCAGTGGATGTGATATGCGATGCGCATTACATCCCATACGGAGATAGTGTTTTTGATGGCGTTTGGATTCAAGCCGTCCTGGAGCATGTTTTGGAGCCAAATAAAGTTGTTGGGGAAATCCATCGAGTATTGAAAGACGGCGGTGTTGTTTATGCTGAGACACCTTTCATGCAGCAAGTACATGAGGGCGCGTATGATTTCACTAGATATACCGTTTTAGGGCATAGATACCTTTTTCGAGACTTCGAGGCATTAGACTTTGGAGGCAACAAAGGCGCTAATGTTTCGCTGGCTTGGTCTCTAAAATATTTTGCTTGGGCGATAACTCGAAGCCACATTGTCGCTAGGATAGTCGGTATAATTGCTGGGTTTTTGCTAAAACCATTTGGTTACTTATTGAGCAAAGAATCTCTTTTCGACTCATCGTCTGGAGTTTTCTTTTTGGGTAAAAAATCAAACCTCCGGCTGGCGCACAAAGACATCATCAAGTTGTACAGAGGACATATTTAGCACCGATTTTGTCTAGTCAGGCTATATGAATGCAGACGAGAATCAAAAGCTATAGCGAGGTTATTACCCAGCGGTGTCAGGTGACTCGTGTTTTGAGCGACGTGTTTTTGGAACGGGGGCATTAATAAATCAATGAACTTTGTATTTCAGCTTCGCTATTAGATCCCAGGTGGGCCTCTCCAATATGGCATACAATACTTCCACCCAAATTATTTCTTGCCTTATAAAGGATAACAGACGAATCGTCACTGCGGATTTCACAGTCAACATGAGTGCAGAGGAGTGGCTGCTTTTCTGCTTCAATCGTGAGATAATTAGCCATATTTCGAAGGAAATAATTTTTGTTCCGGACAACACTCTGCTTGATATTTTCGTGGATGGGCAAGACGTCATGCAAAGATGCTATGGTGTGGTATGGCCCAGTCATTTTTTTCTCTAGGTGGCTATTTATATCTAAATAGAATGAGTCCACCTTTTGTGTTGGATCATCATTAAAAGCTATAAAACATGCGCCGGTAAGTCCAAATAATCCTTTACATGAGCTGTAGCTTATAACATCAGCCAAATAATGATCCTCTTCCAATCCAATGGAAGCGGTGGCATCAAGCATGAGACGGGCACCGCAACGGTTAGCAAATTCTGCAAGGGTCGGAATCGGTAATTTTAAACCAACACTTGTTTCTGTTGGGCATGCCCAAACCCAATCATATTTTTCTTTGATGTCATCAAGCTCTTTCCAATCTAGCGAGTCCACCGTTTGAATTGCCTTGTTTAACTTTGCACTAGATTTTGCAAGCTGAGACAAGCGATCTGAATAATATCCCGTTGAAATTATCAATACTCGACCATGCAAAAAATTTCTTGCCATGATCTCAAGTGCTAAACTTCCTGATCCTTGCATGCGGGCAATGTTGTGGTGGCCACTCATTTTCAATAAGTGGTTAAGAACATCGTTTTCAATGGAGAGATATTCTTCATCGCCTCTGCCGAAACAGGGTATCAGGCCTGTTATATTTTCCGGTAATAGACTAGCAGGCCCTGCTGTAAATAGTTTTTTTGATCTATTTCGGCTCGCAACAAATTCAGCAATTGTCATTTGGTCTCTATTCGCTTGCATAAGCTTCCCTCAAGCCGGCTGAAAACCGATTAAAATTTTCTTCTGGTGATAAGTTCGGTCTGGACAGCCCAGATCGGCTACCTTTCTTGCATCTGATTTCAACAAAGGTGCTTCCAGTTGTCTGGTCTACTGTTTGCATCAATGTAGTGATTTCGTTCAAGTCTTTTGCTTCATAAACATGAACGTAGCCCATTGCTTTTGCCAAATTACAAAATGATGTATGCGGTGCACACGTTGGTTGCCCACCAACACTGTCATGGGACTGATTATTAAATAATATGTGTACCAAATTGCTAAGATTAGCGCTTACAGTCAGCGCGCCCATATGCATCAAAGCCGCCCCGTCCCCATCTAGGCAAACTACCCTTCTATATGGTTTTGCTTGAGCCACTCCAATCGCAATTGAGATGGCATGCCCCATGCCACCAACGGTTAACAGATCGGCCTCGTTGGAATTACTGAATTTGCGGATCTCAAACAACTCTCGTGATAGCATGCCCGTTGTAGCAATGATTGCCGGACCTGATCCAATCAATTGCGTCACCTGCTTTAAAGCATCTGACCTAGACAACTGAATTGAAGGAATGCATGCAGTGCCGTTATCTATAGGTAGGAACGCGTCTCGTCTTGCCAGAAACGCAGCGGGACCGCACCTTTCAATCGCAGCTTGTTTGATTTTTGGGATTACTGAATCTATTTTTGCGCTTCCATCCAAAACTTCGAAAGGGATACGCATTGTCGTCAGTAAGTCCGCAGTCAATTGCCCTTGGGCAACGTGTTGCGGTTCATCCTTCAATTGTGTTTCAGTATCGACCATTTCTCCGCGCCAACCAACTAAAAGTATCAATGGTGTGGCCATTACGTGTGGGTCCGCCAAGGACAATAGAGGATTTATGGCGTTACCGATGCCTGAATTCTGCATATATACCAATGGAACATTCCCAGTGGCTGCGTAATGTCCAATGGCAATCCCAACAGCACTACCTTCATTGGCAGCGGATATATGGTTACCAGGCTTAGCTCGTTGCGCGATGACTGAACAAAGGCTCTTTAAAAGTGAATCTGGAACACCAGAAAAAAAGCTAATTCCATTTAGGTCTAGCTGATCAAAGAATTTATTCGGATCAAGCATTATTTGGTGCCAGGGATTAATTCGAGTATTTGTTTAACGCTAATCAGTCGATCTTCGACTTCTAATGTTCTGCCGTGCTTTAGAATATCAAGTGCAGTGTTCCACATTGCTGGGTAAGAGGAACGAAGCATGTGGTTTGCATATATCAGGATATTAACACCTGCATTTTCGAAGTCTTTTCGAACAACTTCGTTAAAGCTTGTCGGAACAACTACCAACGGAGTGCTCGGATAATGTTTTTTAAAGTTCTCTGTGAAATCAAAAATTTCTTTAGGAGATTTGCTTCGGCTGTGGATCATTATTCCATGAGCACCACAATCGATGTATATTTTCGCTCTATTAAGAGCGTCCTTTAACCCCTTTTCCAAAATCAGACTTTCGATCCTCGCGACTATCATAAAGTCTTCGCTTACAAGACTATCACGTGCGTGCCGGATTTTTTCACCAAATATATTTGCATCTTCTTGAGATTGCTCGACCTCATTTCCGAAAAGGCTATTCTTCTTTAATCCGGTCTTGTCCTCAATAATTACAGCCGAAATTCCGAGTCGTTCCATCGATCTCACGTTGATAGCAAAATGCTCGCTCTTACCGCCCGTATCTGCGTCCATAATTAGTGGTTTTGTTGTCACATCGAAAATATTATTAATGTTTGCAAGTCGAGCGTTAATCTCTAATGCCTCGATATCAGGCTTGCCCATCTCCGTCGAGTCGGTAAGGGAACTTGACCAAAACCCATCGAAAAAATTGACCTCACCATCATTTTCATATGAAACGTTTTCTGCGATTAGAGCAGAAATTGGGCTATGTGCCTCTAGGAATTGAGAAAGTGGCTTGGCATCTAACAATCGTCGGAGCGTGTTCCGTCGGTGGTCAGGCGTTGTGCCAATTTTTATAATGTTTTTTACCAAGCCTGCTGAAGAGACACCTCTTGTGTAAGGGATTTCGATTAGTTTGCCACCATATTCAGACAATGCCTGCAACGCATTGGATTTCAAATATGATGGTTCATTGTCCCAATTGTCCCCATGCACCAAAAAATCAGGTTTAATCGAGCGGATATTTACTGCGTAGTCCCATTCATTTTGGGCGATTACTTCATCCACCCCAACCAAGTTCTCTGCAATCTCTTTACGCTGTGTCCAAGTCAAAAACGGTAATCGTTTATGTTTTGCCATAGCTGCATCAGTAATTAGCCCTAGGGTGACGCTTCCCAAAGCCCTAGCCTCTTTAACTAGATTGATGTGGCCGTGATGTAACGCATCGAGGCTCATGCCGATATATACTTTGCTCATTTTTCAGGGCTCCAGGGGTCTAAGTGCGAGAATTGTTGGGGTTAACTATCATGTTTTTCAATTTCTATCCGAACTGTAGACCACACATTTGGTACACTTTCTAATGGAGTTTGGAAGTATTTTATTTCGATGGATTTATTGATTTGAACCAGTCATCTCGGGCCGTTCACTTTTTACAATTAGGTGTGTCTATAACGAGTGCATTAAAACTCGGTGTGGCAATTTAATTGAGTGACTTTAATGATTTGGTCTCAGGATACGCCGAAACATTGCTCTTTGTTTCGCTGGCTCTGCTAATGAAAATGTCCGTTGAGGTTGAGAAGTTAGGAAGGTCTGGAATCAAAGTTTTGAGTGCTTGAAAAATTTTTTGTTCCTTGTTCTCGGCTACTGACTCGCGCAAGTCTGTTAGTAACAACTCAAGCTCACTAAAACTAATCGATTCTTCTGAGGTGGCCCAAATGCGTGGATGTAGCGTTGGTTTTAGGTCTGCGTTGTAGGAAAGTTCCTCATGCAGCTTTTCACCAGGCCGTAACCCTACAGTATTAATTGATATTTCATTCCTATTTGTGGGTTGTGTATCTAAAACTGGTTTGTTTCCAGATAGTGTGATCATTTTTTTTGCCAGATCCAAGATTCTGATTGATTTACCCATATCCAGAACAAAAACTTCTCCGCCAGATGCAATGGACCCTGCTTGAATTACTAACTGGGCCGCTTCTGGTATAGTCATGAAAAAGCGAGTTGCGTCTTTATTTGTTAATGATACGGGGCCACCCATCTCAATTTGTTTCTTGAATAGTGGGACGACTGATCCTGAAGATCCTAGGACGTTTCCGAACCTTACGATCGCAAATTTAGTCGTTAGTTGATTTGCGGTTATTGATTTGCAAATTAGTTCTGATAACCGCTTTGAAGCTCCCATGAAGTTTGTCGGATTAACGGCTTTGTCTGTAGATATGAGAATAAAATGGTTCACACCTGCTTTGATTGCATATTCTGCTAAATTTAAAGTGCCAAAAACATTATTGGTAATACACTGCACTACGTTTTGTTCCATTAGCGGAACATGTTTGTAAGCTGCAGCATGATAAACGGTGTCCACGTCAAAAATATCGAATATTCTCCTCAGGCATTGAGGATCCTGAACAAGGCCTATAATCGGCAGGATATCTATTTTTAATGTGGAATGGAGCGAATCTAATTCCTGAGATAACTTGTATATCGCAAATTCAGACATATCCAAGAGGATGAGTTCTTTTGGCGCCCATTGAATAATCTGTCTACAAAGTTCGCTACCGATCGAACCTGCAGCGCCGGTTACCAGAACACTTTTCCCCGTAATGGTTTTTGTCATTAAGGCAATCTCTGGTTCGACTGGTTCTCTTCCAAGCAAATCCTCAATATTTAAATCTTGCATTTCCGTTATGTTGGGTGCGCCTCTGATTAAACTAGATAAGCTTGGGATAAATTTAACCTTGAACGAATGTTCGGATAGGAGATTTAGTATTTTGGAGCGTGCATCTCCAAAGGTGATTGGCACTGCTAGAAGCAACGTGTCTATTTTCAGTTGTTTAAATTTCTTTTTAGTCTCATCGAAGCTGTTTATGGGAACGCCAGCAATCGTTTGGCCGGTCAATTTTGGATCATCATCTATGAAATGACAAACTTGATATCCGGGGTTCCACTTGAGGGCACTCATTAATTGAGCCCCAGCAGTGCCAGCGCCATAGATTGCAATATTCAATTTTTGACCGCGGTTTAAATTCTGACTTATGTATCCAACCGTTCTTCGAAATCCAGCTAAGGAGATGATTGTAAGTACAGCGGAAATTAAGGGCACAGAGCGCGGTATTTGCAGCCCAAAAAAGTAGACACAAGCGATCAAAATCGCAGCTGTAAATACAGTGCCAGCGGTGATCGTAACAAAATTATTTAGGGAAAAATAACGGGTAAATGCGCTGTAGAGTCCTCGTAATTGGAAAATCAAGATTGTAGAAAAAATGGTAATTCCACAGACCTGATAGGTAGTTTTTTCAAATAAAAAATGGATGCTTTCAAGTCTTATAAGGAATGCAAGAGGAACAGCTGTCGCCACAATCAAAATGTCGATCGCAAGGAGCAACATTCCTTTGGTTGATCTTTTAAGACCAAAAAGCCAAGTAACAAAATTATAAATTTGATTTCGCATTTTGATGCTTTGATCTCCCGTGAAGCTCCAATAGAAGCCTGCTTTATGAAAATACCTTTTAATCCAGAAAAAGCTCAAGAAAGAGCTACGAAGTATATTTCAATACTTGGAAACCCGTTTCAGTTCGAGCGCTTCTTTTGTCCAGTAACTTAACAAGTTTGATATCCCATCGTGGACTGATATTTAAGAAAGTGAATGCAAATAAATCCACTCAACTTTAAAAATTCCTGTGGTGTGAGCATTTAAATTTCTATTCTAACTATAGTTTATTCGTAAAAATAATTCAGAAACATCAGTGATTTGAAGTGCTAATTAAGCCACGCTTAATCATATGGATCAATTTGTATTAATGGTCAAAGTAAGCTATTCTTAGATTCTTATTAAAAGACCTTTTGGTGTTAAATTTGAGCTCTACCATTAACGTTCTTTCAAACCATCGTTCAATCCGCAAATTCACCGAAGCGCCAGTCGGCGATGATCTGCTCTGCAAAATAATTGCAGCGGGTCAGGCCGCCGCCAGCTCTAGTTTCCTTCAGGGTGTCACCATCATGCGTGTCACCGACCCCAATAAGCGCGCGGCGTTCAAGGAGATCACTGGTGGTCAAGCCTATGTCGAGACGGCGCCCGAATTTCTGGTCTTCTGTGCAGATCTCAGTCGCCCGATGCGTTGCTGTGCTACACACGGTGGTACACCGTACGAGGGCCTTACAGAGCATTTTATCATAGCAACCGTTGACGTTGCGCTCTGCGCTCAGAATGTTGCGGTGGCAGCGGAGTCTGTCGGGCTTGGAATTTGCTATATTGGAGCTATACGCAATGATGCCGCCCGGTCGGCTGAACTGCTGGACCTGCCGCAGCAGGTCTATCCGGTATTCGGCATGTGCATAGGCTGGCCTGACCAAGACCCGGAGGTAAAGCCGCGCCTGCCGTTAACAGTCATGCTGAAAGAAGACAGCTACGGCATAGACGGCGAGGCCGAGGCCATCGCTATCTATGACGAAGAGATGCGCAATTACTACGCAACGCGGTCTGCCAACATCAAAATCCAGGGCTGGTCTGAACAGATGGCCGGCCTGCTGGGAAAGGAAAGCCGCCTGCATATGCGGCCTTTCCTTGAAGGCAAGGGGTTTCTGAAACGCTAGTCCTGCTGGCTACCAAATGCTAATTGGGCGCGGCTTAACTACAGGTGGGCCGTCCTATTCCGATACTGGCCCGCCGGCCTTTTTCCAGGCGCTGAAACCGCCGGTCAAATTGACTACCGGTCCAATGCCCATCTCGGCAGCTACCTTGGCCGCAAGGGCAGACCGGCCACCTGCGGCACAGTAGAAAATGAAGGTCTTTTCGCTGGCCAACTCAGGCTTGTGCGCCGGGCTGTCGGGATCAATGTGAAATTCCAGCAATCCGCGTGATGATACCACCGCGCCGCTGATCACCCCTTTTGCCTGCTCGCTGCCCTCACGCACATCGACAAAGACATGTGTGCCGGCATCGACAAGCGGCATGGCTTCTTCAACCGAAATGGTGGGTAGCCCGTCCAGTGCCTCTGCGACAAGGGCGTTGGCACCCTTTTTGATATGTTGCGGCATAGTCAATTTTCCTCAGATTTCCAGATGCAATTTGGGTTTCCAGAAGGGGCGGAACAGCTCGATCTTCGGGCAGCGGTTCATGACCACCTTCATGCCGGCATCCTCGGCGATGCGGGCAGCTTCGTCATTATAGACGCCAATCTGTCCCCACAACACCTTGGCGCCGATTGCCACCGCCTCCTGCGCGATCGCGGGCAGGTCATCGGGCTTGCGAAAAACTTCGACCATATCAACAGGACGGTCGACATCCGCCAGCGACGGATACACTTTCAACCCGCGAATCTCTGCAAGGCCGGGGCGCGGATTGATCGGGATTATGTCATAGCCGGTTTCATGCAGCACCCGCAGAACGCCATAGCTGAATTTGGTCTTGTCCGGGCTCGCCCCCACCATGGCGATGGTTTTGACCGACGATAGGATATCCTTTAGATAGTCGTCGCTATAGGGTTCGGCGTGGTTCATGTACCCCATCTCAGCCCTCCTCGGGAGATGATGTGTCCTGCGGCGTTGCAATATCCGCTTTCAGTTCATGCGGTGCCAGCGGGTCGAGAAACGGATTGCGATACAGCTTGTCATGGCTTTCGGTGCCAATCTCAAAGGTACAGTCACTTTTCGCCCGCGCAACGCACAGAATAACATAGCCGTTTGCGATCTGCCTGTTGTTCAGCGCCACCTGTGCCCGTTGGTCCACCTCGCCGTCAATCAATTTCGCCGCGCAGGTGATACAGCCGCCATATTTACAGCCATAGGGAAGGTCAACACCCTGATCACGCAGCTCGTCCAGCAACGGCTTGCGGCCTGTCACTTCAAACGTGGCGTTGCCGCGGTTGGCCACTGTGATCGTCGTCATAGCCAGATATCGCTTGTGCAGTCCCCGCCGGGATAGCGTGTTTCGTGGCATCGTGACGGGCCGTTCGGCTCCTTGCCAAAATTGACGACAAAATCGGGATCGATTTCCATGCCGCCATTCTCGGTGTCACAATTGACCATCAGCATGCAGCCGCCATTGGTACGGATCTCCGGATAGAACTGGTTGTCCCAGGTACTGAACAGCGATGTGGTAACATAGAGCCGCTTGCCATCCAGCGATAGCTGGATCATCTGCGGGCCGCCGGTGACCTTTACCCCATTGACCTCTGGCGCTTTCTCCAGCAACCCGCCCATCCAGACCTGGCCGGTCAGTTTCGGATTATGCGGGTCGGAAATATCATATTGGCGGATATCCCCATGCAGCCAGTTGCAGAAATAGAGATATTTGTCATCCATCGACAAGAGGATGACCGAGATCACGCCCGGCACCGGGATCGGCCATTCGGGATGTGGCTCATTCTCGACATCAATGATTTTTTCCCACTGCCATTCGCCGGCATCATCCTTCCACCAATGGATGATGTTGGCTGACAGCGCGGCACCGCAGAAACCGTGCGAGCTGTCCGGATCATGGTGAAAGCGCACTTCTAGCGGGACCAGCCCGTCCTCGCCAAGATAGAAAGTCTGTTTCGGTTCCTTTTTCTCGAAATCCCACAGATGGATACGGCGGCCATATTTCAGATGGCCGACTTCTTCCAGGTCAAAGCCCGGCATGAATGTGTTTGGTGCAGCCCATTCTGACGACGCCATTACATTGTGGCGGGGCTGGTACCAGAAATCATAGCCGAACGGGATGTCGCCCATCGAATTTTCCCAGCGTCCAAGAATGTTGAAATCCTTGTCGAGATGCAGATAGCCGCCCGGGGCCTCGCCCCTGGCATCACCCAGCATCGAAATAATGATCTCTGACCCCAGACAATGGATGGTGTGCGGTGCTGACAGGTCGGTCTTTGATTTGATCTCGGCCCCTTCAATGACTTTGTGTAGGCGCGGTGCGCGCGGGTCAGTGGCGGTATCGACGATATGGATGTTTGACGAGCGCACCCCCGGCACCAGCAGATAGCTGCGGCTCATCGAACTGTCATCAAAACAGGATGAACAGGCATTCCAGCCCATATGGTGCAACTCGTCCCCGATGCCGGGCATTTCCAGACGGTGGATCACCTGCGAATAGGTTGGGCTGTCCGGATCGGCATCAATTGTCACTAGATAGTCGGGTTTCTGGATGCCGGTACCGGTATAGATGGCGATGGTATAGAGGATGTTTTCGCGCGGCGCCCTGGTGGCATCCGCAGGACTGGCATAACCCGGGCCACAACATTCCATGTCGTTTTCTCCTTCTGCCTATAGACCCATTCTATCGGCGATGCCGATGATACGATACATCTCGCGCACCACCGGCTTTTCAATCAGCTTGCCGTCAACGACCACCAGTCCGGTATCAGCAGCCTCAAATTCTGCAATTATCCGTCGCGCCCGCGCAATGCGTTCGGGTGAGGGGGTGAATACCTCATTCAGCGATGCGATCTGTTTCGGGTGAATCGACCCCTTGCCGGAAAAGCCCAGATCGCGTGCCTGTTCGGCAGAGATGCGCATGCCATCCATATCATCCAGATCGAGGAAGGGCACATCAATGACATCCAGTCCGGCGTCGGCGGCGGCACTGACAACCCGCGAGCGGGCATAGAGCAGATTGTCCCAATTGTTCGCGCACCGCAACTCGGCGGCCATATCGACCCCGCCAAATAACAGCGATTCAATCCGGCTGCTGCAATGGGCAATCTCGACGGCAGCCTCCAGCCCGGCATTTGTCTCGATAATCACATGCAGGCGGGTTTCATGCCCGGCCTCGCTCAGCAATGCGTCCAGGATCACCACCTCGTCAGGCGTACGCACTTTCGGGATCATCAGCCCGGGTAGCGCTGTTTCGGCTTTCAGGATGGCGTCCAGATCCTCGATACCGAACCGTTCGCGTATCGAATTGATACGTACCAGCTTTTCGACCCCGTCCTCTGCCAACGGCTGTTCAAACAGCGCCAAGGCGTTGCGGCGTGCCTCCGCCTTGTCCTTTGGCGCAATGCCGTCTTCAAGTTCGACACAGACCATATCCGCGCCGCTGGCAAGCGCCTTGGGAAACATGTCGGGCCGCAGTCCAGGGGTAAAGATAAAGCTGCGGCGCGGGCGGATTTGTGGAACTTCGGTCATGTGACCAGACCCTTTTCATGGTACCTCAGAGACAGCTTATCGCACGCGCCTCATCCCGCAAGGATAATAGCTGCCCCCGCCTTTCAAAGCTGCATGTTACAGGACACATTCGATGGACCGCATTTCACTGGTATTCATATGCCGCAATGCATAGCATGGCGCCGTGAAAGGGGCAGGCAGGGAACAGCCTGCTGCAAGGTATGCGCAGATGATTTCAGCGATCCAGTCAAAGCGTGTTTCGGATCTCTATCTGAATATCAGCCATTTTCTTGACCATTTCATCATGCTGGTCTTTGCCAAGGCGGCCTATGATGCCGGCCGGTATTTCGGCCTCGGCTATGAGGAAATCATGGTCTATGGGGTGGGTGGCTTTGTGCTGTTTGGAGGGATGGCCCCGGTGGCCGCGCACCTTGCCGAAAGGTTTTCGCGCTCTGCCCTTATGGTCATTTTCCATTTCGGGATCGGCCTTGCTGCCATTCTGGCGGCGATGGCGCAATCGATTTGGCAGCTCTCGGCGGCCATTGGCCTGATTGGCATTTTTGCCGCAATCTACCATCCTGTCGGTATTGCCATGCTGATCCAGAGCAACCAGCGCATCGGGTTCCGGCTGGGTGTCAACGGGGTGTTCGGCAATATGGGTGTTGCCGCCGCGCCGCTGTTGATCGGGGTTCTGCTGACGATGGGTGACTGGCGGCTATGTTTTGCTGTCTCTGGCCTGTTCTGTATTGCTTATGGTTTTGCATTTGTGATGGCGCTGTATGGTGATGCGCCATCGCCATCCAGATCGGCCAAGAAGGGCAGCAGCGGCTTTGCACCCAACTGGAAACTGGCGCTGGGGGCGATGCTGCTGTCGACCGCCAGTGGCGGCTTTATCTTTGGTGCCATGACCTTTGTCGTGCCGCGTTATTTCGAAATCTCGCTGACTGGCATTTCAACCTCAGTGGCGATGACAGGTCTGCTGGCGGCCATTGTCTATGCCGTTGCCTCGTTTTCGCAGGTTGGCGTTGGCTGGCTGATTGACCGGGTGCCGCCAAAATGGGTGCTGATGGCGATTGGTGCCGGGCAGGTTGTTTTCGTCGCGCTGACGGCCCTTTATGCCGACTATGCGCTGTTCTTCGCCATGCTGGTGGCGATGAGCTTTGTCTTCGGACAAATCCCGATCACAGATACCATCCTGTCACGCTATGTGCCGGATGACTGGCGCGCGCGCATCCTCAGCGTGAAATTCATGGTCAACCTGTCCATCGGGGCATCGGTACTGCCGATCTGCGGAGCCATTCTGCAGAATGGCCATGAAATGGCGTCCCTGTTCAGTGTGATGAGCGGGCTTGCCTGCCTTGTCGTGCTGGCGGCGCTGTTGCTGCCGGTGCAGTCCGAAGCGCATCGGCTGGATCGTCAACCGGCAGAATGAACGGGCCGGCCGAACAGGTCAGTCATAATTGGACTTTCCCGGCCGCACATTGCATAGTGCGCGTGGCCCATACGCTGCTTCCCTATGATGCGCCCCCGAATGGCAGCAACATGAAGGTCGAGGCACCAGTCACATGTCGCGAACGCATGATCTGACCCAAGGGTCGTTGCCACTGCATTTCAAACGGCTGGCAGTCCCCGCTGCCATCGGCATGGTGTTCACCACGCTATATAATGTTGTGGATGTCTATTTTGCCGGCCTGATCGGCACGGATGCACAGGCTGGTCTTGCCATCAGTTTTCAGGCCTTCTTCATCTGCATCACCTTTGGCTTTGGCCTGTCTTCCGCGATGACGGCACTTGTCGGTAATGCCATCGGCGCAAAACAGGCTGACGAAGCGCGCATTCTAGCCGCGCGGGGTATTGGGTTTGGCGTGATCATAACGGTCGTGCTTGCTATCATTGCCTGGTTCGTCGGACCTGAACTGATCAAGCTTGTCTCGACAGAGGGTAGTTACCGTGATGCGGGCACGCGCTATTTCCGCTTTCTGCTGTTGTCATTGCCGGGGTTCATTCTGGCCTTTGGCGTGAATGGCCTGTTGCAGTCACAGGGAGACACCGTGTCAATGCAGCGCGGTCAGATCGCGGCCTTTTTTGCGAATATCGGGCTGAACCCGCTATTTGTATTCGGAATTCCCGGCATATGGGGCGGAATGGGATTTGACGGTATCGCCATTTCTACGGCGCTCAGCCAGACGGGAATCATGGTCTATGTGTTATGGCGGGTATCACAGACGGACCTGATGGCCGGGGTTACGCGTGCCTGTTTCCGGCCGGCGGCCGACACCTATAACCAGATCGTAAAGCAGATGTTGCCGGTCAGCATGACCATGGCGGTGATGATGACTGCCGGTTTTGTCGTACAGTATTATCTGAAAGGATTTGGCACGTCGGCGGTGGCCGCCTATGGTGTGGCGCTTCGTGTCGAACAGCTGTTCCTGCTGCCGGTATTCGGCCTGACCGGCGCATTACTGCCTATCGCGGCGCAGAATTTTGGTGCGGACCATCATGCGCGCGTGCGACAGGCCTTGCTGGAGTGCTGGAAATTCGGCTGGATGTTTATGGCGGTGGCCTGCCCCATCCTGTATTTTGCTGCGCCGCTGCTGATGCGCAGCTTTACCGATGATCCCGATGTGATTGCCATCGGCGTCAGCTATCTTCGGATCGACGGGTTTATCCTGCCAATCTATATGATGCTTTTTGCAATCAATTCCTTTTTGCAGGCGCTGAAACGACCGATCTGGACCTTCTGGATCGGCGTCTATCGCCAGGCCTTTGGCGTGGCTTTCTTTTCTTGGGTGTATGTGGCGTTGATGGGTTTCGGTGTCATGGGTGTATGGTTTGGCATTGCGACAAGCGTTGTGTCCGGGTGGCTGATTTCTTTAGTAGTGGCGGAGCATGTAGCTCGAAAATCTATTGGTGGCTTATGGAAGCCGATCGATAATCAACAATCTTTAAACCGTCGTTAAGGTTTATTGTTTGCCAAATCGTAATTTGAAGCTATTCTAATTATCAATAAGTAGCCAATCATTGCTCACTCGGGGGAGGGGATCAATGAAGTTCAGTATCCAGCTGTCGGCAGATTACCCTGACAAGGATTATGGCGGCAATCGCGTTTATGGTGATATGCTTGCGCAAGCGACACTTGCCGACCGGTTGAATTTCGACTCTGTCACAATCACCGAGCATCATTTCATGAACTGCCTGATGATGCCGGCACCGCTACAGTTTGCAGTGAAGATTGCGGCACATACGGATCAGTTGGACATTCTAACTGCCATTTCAATCCTACCAATTCGCGACATGCGTATTTTTGCGGGAGAGGTTGTGCTGGCCGACATCTTTACAGAGGGGCGACTGGTCCTCGGTGTTGGGCGTGGCAATTTTCGTTATGAACTTGAGAGGCTTGGCATCCCGATGGATGAAACCCGTGCGCGGTTCGATGAAGCGCTGGAGGTACTGCAGGCACTTTTGACGCGCGAAGAAGTGTCCTGGGATGGCGACTATTACAAATTCGACCCTCTGACCATCATGCCGCGCCCGCTGAACCCGGGTGGTCCGCCAATGATGATGGCGGCGGTCAATCCAGAGGCCATCTATCACTGTGCGCGGCAGGGCTATCACGTCCAGACAACGCCGCTGGCGGGCAGCAAGTCTTTTCTGCAGGAGCAGGTAGATGCGTTCAATCGCGGCAAGGATGAGGCTGGCGAGACCGGCGCCGATCTGACGCTGACGCTGTTGCGTGTTGGTTTCATGTGCCATAGCGAGATGGAAAAACGTGAACGAATGCAGATGGCGCACGCCTTCCTTGGACGCTTTGATAATGTTCATGAGGGCGCGGGCATCGTGGATAATGGCATGGTGCGTGCGCTGCCTCGACGCCAGCCCATTGACCAGATGGCAAAGAATGTGCTCATCGGCATGAAACAGGAAATGATCGATAAGCTGTCACTATTCGACGAGATGGGCATCGATCGCATCATCCTAAATGTGAATTTTGGCTGCGATCCGCATGAAACGCTCGATTCAATCCAGTATTTTGCTGAGGAAGTCATGCCGCATTTCTCCGACAACAAGGACGGAAACACACGCAGGATTGTCGCTTGAATTGTTGTATCAATGCTAGATGTAGGACTCAAAAAGCGCTCTCACGCTTTCGACAGTGAGGTTTACTGGATTTCCACCACATGATGGGTCCTGCAGCGCCATGTCAACAAGTTCCTCCATCCTGTCATCCGTGACGCCCATCTCGCCGAGACGGCGCGGAATGCCAAGACTGTCATTGAAGCCCTGCACGATTTCACAGAAGCCTTCAAAGCCGCCTTCAATCCCGATATAGAATGCCGCCATATCAAACCGATCGCGGATTGCAGGCGCGTTGAGTTTTAGCACCGCCGGCATACAGACAACATTGGTCGTGCAATGGTCCGTATTGAAGACAGCCCCTACCGGATGGCTTAGGGCGTGGATAGCACCAAGCCCTTTTTGAAAGGCGACTGCGCCCATCATCGCCGCACTCATTAACTGCGTCCGCGCTTCCATATCTTTGGGGTCGGTATAAGCGCGGGGCAAATAGGTGATGACAAGCCGCATGCCTTCCAACGCGATTCCCTGTGACATCGGGTGGTAATGCGGGCTGCTGAAGACCTCAACACAATGCGCAAAGGCATCAAGTCCGGTGCCTGCGGTAATGGCTTTCGGCATCCCCACTGTCAGTTCCGGATCGGCAATCACCGCAGACGGCAGTATTTTAGGATGAGAGATAATCTTTTTCACATGCGTTTTGGCATTAGTGAGGACGCCAGCCCGTCCAACCTCTGATCCGGTGCCCGCCGTCGTTGGCACAGCAACAATCGGGGCAATAGCGTTGACATCGGCGCGTGTCCACCAGTCGCCAACTTCCTCAAAGTCCCAGACCGACCGGTTTTGGCCAGCCATAAAGGCAACAAGCTTACCAAGGTCAAGGCTCGAGCCACCGCCAAAGGAGATCACGCCGTCATGGCCACCATCCCTGAAAGCCGCGACATCAGCGACGAGATTGATCTCATTCGGATTTGGGTCGACAGCACTAAAAAGGGCCCGCCCAAGCCCGGCAGCATCAAGAATATTAAGCGCCCGCGATGACCGATAGGCTGGCAAGGCCAGAATCAGTCAGTAGCAGTGGGTTGCTGATACCCGCCTGCGCACAGGCTGCGGGTAACTCGGCAAGGCGGCCGGCCCCAAATCGCACGGCGGTCGGATAGTACCAGTTTCCCTGCAACATCACATTGTTATCGGTCTTGCGAAGATATTCTCTTGGGCCGCCATTACCGGGGTCGATCACCCTTGATGGTCACGCGACGGCCCTTGCGCTCTTCTGGCCAGTAATCCCATATGGCGCGGTGCATGCAGCACCGATTGTCCCAGAATGCCATATCATTCAGCGTCCAGCGGAACCGGATCTGATGATCAATATGCTCAGCCTGCTCAAATAGAATAGTCAGCACGGCATCGCTTTCGGACGGGGACAGTTCATTGATCTTTGTGGTGAATGTACGGTTAATAAACAGCGCCTTACGCCCTGTGTCAGGATGAGTGCGCACGATAGGATGCACTGCAACGGGACAGTCGATATCGGTATCATTGCGCCCACGATCGCCATAGCGGCCTCGATAGATATGTTCGGATTCGTGCGTTGCCGTCAGCCCGTCCAGCATGCGTCTGACCGGCTCTGAGAGACCATCATAGGCACTATACATGTCACTAAACATCGTGTCGCCGCCGCAGGACGGGGCGATATGGATCTGCAACATTGTACCAAGGGGGGGTTCTTTATCGCAGGACACATCCGAATGCCAGAATTCACCATTGGCGATCTTGGAATCCCTTGTGGCGTGAATCTCGAAAATTTCGGGATGGCTTGCCATGGTCGGGGCAGCCGGGTGTGCATGTAACCCGCCAAACCGCTTGCCAAATGCGACATGCAGATCTGGTGGGATTTCCACCTGTTCCTTGAAGAATAGCACCTGATAGTCAAGAAAGGCCTGCCGTATATCTTTAAACTGCTCGTCAGATACCGACTTTGCTAGATCAACCCCATAGATTTCCGCACCAAGATTAGGCGCGAATGGACGTGCCTCAATATGCTGATAGCTGTTCTGCCTGATTGCGACCATCGGGTTGCGTCCTCCATTGGCGGCATCGCTATGCCATTGGTATTTACTCTGGTTACTATCTCTGGAATTTAGATCGCAGACAAGCTCCTGAAACGCGCTGGCCTGCCGGACCGGCCAGAATCAGACCCGTTCCAGAATCAGGGCGCTGCCCTGGCCAACACCCACACACATGGTGCATAGTGCATGAACGGCATCGGGCGTATGCTGCAATTCCTCAACCGCACTCATCACAAGGCGGGCACCACTCATGCCGAGTGGGTGGCCCAGTGCGATG
Source organism: Rhodospirillaceae bacterium (assembly GCA_002731315.1). Next base: position 34,793 of record PCBG01000011.1, read on the forward strand.
GCGCCACCATTGCGATTGACGCGTGGGTCATCATCCTGCATGCCGAGATCGCGCATTGAGGCAAGCCCCTGCGCGGCGAAGGCTTCGTTGATTTCAATCACATCCATTGCGTTGAGCGAAAGTCCGGCAAGGTGTAGCGCTTTCTGGCTTGCAGGCACAGGCCCGATGCCCATGACCGCCGGTTCCACCCCGGCTGCGGCGGCGGACACAACGCGTGCCCGCGGTGTCAGGCCATGCGCTTTGACCGAAGCCGCGCTTGCGACGATAATCGCGGCCGCCCCATCATTGACCCCGCTGGCGTTGCCGGCGGTTACCGTGCCATTCTCGCGGAACGGTGTTGGCAGTTTGGCAAGCTGTTCTAGTGTCGTTGCGGGACGCGGATGCTCGTCACAGTCAACGACGATCGGATCGCCTTTGCGCTGCGGAATTTCAACCGGTGTAATCTCACGCGCAAGCCGGCCACTTTTGATAGCAGCACCGGCTTTTTGCTGTGATCGCTGAGCAAAGGCATCTTGGTCGCTGCGGCTGATATTCCAGCGCGCTGCCACATTTTCACCGGTTTCGGGCATCGAATCGGTGCCGTAGAGCGATTTCATCTGCCGGTTTATAAAGCGCCAGCCGATGGTGGTGTCATAAATCTCGGCTTTGCGCGAAAAGGCACTGTCTGCCTTGGGCATGACAAAGGGCGCGCGGCTCATACTTTCCGACCCGCCGGCGATGACAAGTGACGCTTCACCGGCCTTGATCATCCGGGCTGCAGCGCTCACCGCTTCCATGCCGGAAGCACATAACCGGTTGACCGTTATCCCAGGCACGCTTTGCGGCATTCCGGCCAACAGCAGGGCCATGCGGGCAATATTACGATTATCCTCCCCCGCCTGATTGGCCGCGCCATAAATCACCTCATCAATTGCACCCCATTCTACATCTGCATTTCGGGCGATGAGGGATTTCAGCGGGTGTGCCGCAAGATCATCGGCACGGACCGCTGACAGGCCTCCGCCAAACCGGCCGATGGGGGTGCGCGTTGCATCGCAGATAAAGGCGTCACTCATGTTTATGTAACTCGCTTATATAATGTTGAATAGTCGTCTGAATGCGGGTGCTTCAGTCTATGCGGCGTGAAGTTCTCAAAGCCATGAAAAAATGCTGTAATGTCCTCACAAGGGTGTTTCTTGGCTTGCACCCTTATGCGCATCATGCTGTTTTGTCGGCAAGGCGGCGCTGGTCGCTGCATTCGGCCGGAAACAGGAAGTGAGAAATGACTGAAAAGACTCCTCCGAATGAAAAGAATGCCGGTGGTGATGCTCTGAAGATAACGCTGCTTGGCACCGGCATCCCCAATGCGCAGATCAACGCCTTTGGAACGTCGACGCTTATTGAGGCGGGGGATGAAAAACTGCTGATTGATTGCGGGCGGGGCACTGCAATTCGCCTGTCCCAGCTGGGTTTGGGTGTCGGGTATATTGATCATATCATACTGTCACATTATCATTCTGACCACTACGCCGGTCTATTTGACGTGGTGATGACCGGCAGCATCCCGCAGAAGTTTGGTGGTCGACTGGGCCCATTGCATGTGTATGGGCCGCCCGGCATTGACCGCATCGCTGAAGGGGCCTGGATCGCCTCAGGCCCTGACAGGGATATCCGCGTTGCCGACAATGAAATCGACCCTGAACATATGCGCATTATTCCGCATGAATATCAGGAAGGCGTCGTTTATGACCGGGGCGGCTTATTGGTGCGTGCGATCAAGGTGGACCATGGCGACTTTATCGATATTGCCTATGGCTTCCGGGTCGAATATGGCGGCCGGGTCTTTGTGCACAGTCATGACACCCGATACAACGAAAACCTGATCGCCCAGGCAAAGGGCGCAGATATTTTTGTGCATGAGGTGGCGGCCGCACGCCCCGAAATTCAAGCGGCCAATCCGGCCATTGGCCTTGTTATGGCGCATCATGCCTCACCGGCAGAGGTTGGTCGTGTCTTCGCGCAGACACGACCAAAGCTAGCACTCTTGACGCATATGGTGCTTCTGAATCCGGACCCTGTATCCGTTGAGGAAGTGATGGCCGATGTGGCTACCGAATATGACGGTACCGTTATGGTGGCCGAGGATCTGATGCGTTTTGAACTGGGCCGCAATATTTCGGTGATCCCCTATCACCATGGCGGCTGGCCGCATGGCAAAGTCTGATATGTCGGTCACCGCCACTTATGTCATGGATAACTATCCTTTGAATTTTGGAGATTTCGTCCGTTGATGAAGGTTCTGCTAACAGGCGCAGCCGGGTTTATCGGCATGCATTGTATTGAACGTCTGCTGGCGCGAGGTGAAAATGTTGTGGGCATCGACAATCTGAATGATTATTACGATGTCACGTTGAAGGAATCGCGCCTTGCGCGGATCGCTGACCATCCTGCCTTCCGGTTTCATCGCGCTTCGATCGAGGACAAGGAAGCGATGGCCGGCATCTTTGCCGCAGAAAAGCCCGATCACGTTATCCATTTGGCGGCGCAGGCGGGGGTACGCTATTCGCTGCAAAACCCGCATGCCTATATCGACGCCAATCTGCAGGGCTTTATAAATATCCTTGAAGGTTGCAGGCACAGTGATGTGGCGCATCTTGTCTATGCCAGCTCATCCTCGGTCTATGGCGGTAATACGCAGATGCCCTTCAGCGAGCATAATAGTGTGGACCATCCGGTTTCGCTTTATGCGGCGACGAAAAAGGCAAATGAGCTGATGGCGCATACCTATAGCCATCTTTATGACCTGCCTACCACCGGGTTGCGGTTTTTTACTGTGTATGGCCCCTGGGGCCGGCCCGACATGGCGCTGTTTCTGTTCGCCGATGCCATCCGCAACGGACGGCCGATCGATGTTTTTAATCAGGGCGCGATGGTGCGCGATTTCACCTTTATTGATGATATTGTCGAAGGGGTGATCCGCGTTCTAGATAAGACAGCCACGCCCAATCCCAATTTTGATCCGATGAACCCAGATCCAGGCAGCTCGACGGCGCCTTTCCGAGTGTTCAATATCGGAAATGGCAATCCGACTTCTCTAATGGATTACATCGGCGCGCTGGAAGATGCGCTCGGCATGACAGCGGAAAAGAATATGATGCCGATGCAGCCGGGCGACGTCCCGGCGACAAGTGCGGACACATCAGAATTGCGAGAATGGGTCGGATTTGCCCCTAACACCAATGTGCGCGCCGGCGTGCAACGCTTCGTTGACTGGTATGTCGGCTATTATGGCCGCAATGTCTAGCGCGCATCGGGTATTTCCAAACAGGCTCGTAATCTGTTCAGCGTATCCACAAGCTGGCGGGTGTCATCGGTGCCAAACGCCGCTTCAATAGTGGCATATTTTTCTTGTGATGTTATCCATGTGCGATCAAACAGCGCCTGTCCTTTCTCGGTCAGTCGCACAACGCGCTGCCTGCGGTCGGATGTGGGTACATTTTCGACAAGCTGTTCTGTTGCCAGAAAGCGCAGAATGCGGCTGAGTGATGGCGGCAGGATAACACAGCGGTCTGACAGGGTGGTGGTGTCCAGCTGATGTCCGCCGGCCAGGGCACGGATCACCCGCCATTGTTGCAATGTCAGCCCGGCTGCGACTACATGTTCGCGAAACAGGGCGGTAACCGCATCCCGCGCGCGCAGCAAAGCTATGGTCAGCGACTCATCGTATTGCGGCGTTTCAGTCATTGCTACCATCCTTGCCGGCAAGATACGCATGCAGCGTATTGAACCGTTTTTCGGCAAAGCGAGGCTCTATCTCCATAACCTCCAGTGACAGGGCAAAGGGCCGGTCATCAAGCGCAGATTTCAACCACTCCTCTGCAGCGGCGTAAAGTGTTTCTGTAACATTATGCCGTGTTTTTGCGTCCCGACCCCGTCCCATCCGGACGGTTATATCCACAAAGCCCAAATTCGGTTTACCATCTGCCACCGTGCATACGTCAACACGCGTGCCCCGCACCCGTATGCCGCCAAGCGGAAACACACCACTATCGATCATTGTATCGCGCATGACGTCACAAAAAGCTTGCAAGTCTAGAACGGGTTCCAGATTGGCTGAATATTCAAAACTGAAATGTGCCATCTATATCCTCCTCTTTCCATGCAAGCTTTATTGCCGCTAAGGTTGACAGGTAATAAAAAATACTTAACTTGTGAATTAAATAACATCCTTTAACTAAGTCAATGAGATGACACCATATGACCCTCGCTGACAACCTTTCTCGTGCTGAAACGCTGTTACAACAGGTTGGCAGTACGCCAATCCTAAACCACATTGCCGGTGCGGCGGTGCCTGCCGAATCAGGCAAGACATTTGAAACCGTGTCACCTGTAGATATGCGCCGCATCGCCGATGTGGCACGCGGTGACACGGCTGATATTGATCGTGCTGCCCGCGCAGCGACAGAAGCCTTTGCGGAATGGCGTGATATGGCCGGGGCCAAACGCAAGGCCATATTGCACCGGATTGCCGACGGCATTGTGGCGCGTGCGGATGATATTGCGCTGCTGGAATCTATGGATACCGGACAGGCCCTGCGCTTCATGTCAAAGGCCGCGCTGCGCGCGGCCGAGAATTTCCGCTTTTTTGCCGATCTGGCGCCAACCGCACGTGACGGCAAAAGCCTGTTTGCGCCTGACCAGATAAATGTTACCTCGCGCAGGCCGATCGGGCCGGTGGGGATTATCACGCCCTGGAACACGCCCTTCATGCTCTCCAGCTGGAAGATCGCACCGGCGCTGGCGGCGGGATGCACCATTGTTCATAAGCCGGCGGAACTGTCTCCGGTGACGGCCCGTCTGTTGATGGATATCGCCGAAGAGTCCGGCTTGCCCCCGGGTGTCTGGAACCTTGTGAATGGTATGGGTGAGGAGGCTGGCCGCGCATTGACCGAACATCCGCTGATAAAGGCGATTGCCTTTGTCGGGGAAAGCGCCACCGGCAAGATGATTATGCGCCAGGGCGCTGAAACGCTGAAACGGGTCCATTTTGAGCTTGGTGGCAAGAACCCGGTCGTGGTGTTTGCCGATGCTGATCTGGAACGCGCTGCAGACGCCGCGGCCTTTATGATCTATTCGCTGAATGGCGAGCGCTGCACCTCTTCCAGCCGGGTGCTTGTCGAACAATTGGTGCATGACGAATTCGTTGCGATCCTTGCTGACAAGGCAAAGCGGCTGAAGGTCGGCCATCCGCTGGCCCCGGAAACGGTTGTCGGCCCATTGATCCACCCCAAGCATGAAGCAAAGGTGCTGTCCTATTTCGATATAGCACGGGATGAGGGCGTCACCATGGCGGCGGGTGGTGGTAAGCTGACTGACGGTGATTTGGGCGCTGGGTGTTTTGTTGCACCAACGCTGTTTACCGGCGCAAGGCAGGATATGCGCATTGCCCGTGAAGAAATTTTCGGACCGGTGCTGACCGCCATCCCCTTTGCCGACGAGTCAGAAGCTCTGGCCATCGCCAATGATGTCGATTACGGCCTTGCTGGCTATCTGTGGACAGATGACACCATGCGCGCATTACGCTTTAGCGATGCCATGGAGGCTGGCATGATCTGGGTAAATTCGGAAAATGTTCGGCATCTGCCGACCCCGTTCGGCGGACTCAAGGATTCAGGTATCGGCCGTGATGGCGGTGACTGGTCTTTTGATTTTTATATGGAAACGCGCAATGTGGCCTTTGCATCGGCCCCCCGTGCGGTTCCGAAACTCGGCCTGTAGGAGGTGCGCCCATGCCTGTGCCGGCCTTTAATCTGTACCCGCCTTTCAACATTGTCCGCGTTTCGCATACCGAGCTTGTGGTCAGTGATCTTGCTGCCAGTCGCGGCTTTTATGTCGAAACGCTGGGCATGCAGGTGACACATGAAGACAGCCGCCAGATTTGCCTGCGAGCAATGGAAGAGCGCGGGCATCACTGTCTGGTGCTGACCAGGGGCGATGCGCCCAGTTGCACCTATCTGGCCTTCCGCCTCTATTCTGAGGATGACGTCGACAAGGCGGCCACCTATTTCAGTGCCAAGGGCATGCTAATCGAATGGGTGGAACGGCCCTTTCAGGGACGCACTTTGCGGGTGCTTGACCCGCATGGTATTCCGCTGGAGTTCTATTTTGAAATGGAACGGTTGCCGACAATTCACCAGCAATATGCGCGTTACACTGGCGTAAAGCCTCTACGGATTGACCATTTCAACTGTTTTTCGCCAAATGTCGATGCCAGCGTCGGTTTCTATAATGATCTGGGCTTCCGCACGACTGAATATACCGAGGATGCGGAAACCGGCCATCTGTGGGCGGCATGGATGCATCGCAAAGGCGGTGTACATGATATTGCCTTTACCAATGGTACCGGCCCGCGGCTGCATCACATTGCCTTCTGGGTGCCGACGCCGATGAATATAATCGACCTGCTGGATGTCATGTCTACCACCGGTTATGTCGATAATATCGAACGCGGGCCCGGGCGGCACGGCATTGCCAATGCCTTTTTTCTCTACATTCTAGACCCAGATGGCCACCGGACCGAAATCTATTGTTCGGACTATCAGACGGTCGATCCGGATCACGAACCCATCCACTGGGATCTCAAGGACCCGCAGCGCCAGACCCTGTGGGGCGCACCCGCCCCGAAATCATGGTTTGAGCAGGGAACGGTGTTTGCCGGCACCGCCCCCCGCGGGGCGGACCTCAAGGCCCAGCCAATTGTAGCCCCCTGAACGCTGGAGACCCGTTTAATGCCACAGCTTGTGACGTTTTCACGCAAGGATGATCCACACCGCAAACCATGTTTTGGCCGGTTGGATGGCAATGCCATTACCGATCTGACAGATAGATTCAAGGGCCGGTTTTCCAGCCTCAGTGATGCCGCAAATGCCGGGGCGCTGGATAGCCTGTTCGACGCGTCGGGTCCGGCAGCGCTGACACGCGATGATGTAATGCTGCACGCACCTCTGAAAACCCCCGGCAAGATCATCTGTGTAGGGGTCAATTTCCCAGATCGCAATTCGGAATATAAGGATGGACAGTCGGCGCCACCGAACCCGTCACTATTCATTCGTTTTCCAGCCACATTCGTGGGGCATGATGATGACTTGGTTAGGCCGCCGGAATCCGAACAGCTGGATTATGAGGGCGAGATCGTGATTGTCATTGGTACCGCTGGCCGTCGAATTGCGGCAGATGATGCATGGAGGCACATCGCTGCCGTGACATTATGCAATGAAGGCACCATCCGCGATTGGTTGCGGCATGCAAAATTCAACGTGACACAGGGCAAAAACTGGGAAAGGTCCGGAGCAATGGGGCCTGGCCTCCGGCGCTTCAGCGGACCGGATATGCTCGCTGATATCGAGCTGACAACCCGCGTTAATGGCGAGATCCGCCAGCGGGACCGTACCAGCCAGATGATTTTCGATTTCCCCTATATCATTAATTATGTCTCGACCTTCATCTCACTGGAACCGGGCGATGTTCTGGTATGCGGCACTCCAACCGGTGCCGGTGCCCGTTTTGATCCACCAAAATGGCTTTGCCCCGGTGACGTGGTAGAGGTCAGTGCGGACGGGTTGGGAACCCTGCGCAATGGTGTGCGCGACGAATAGGAGGGCATGATGCCTGTATTGAGTGAGGCTAATGCAGTCGCCTGTGGCGCGGCACTGTTCGAGGCCGAGGCCAACCGGACGCAAATCCGTATGATGACAGCTGAAAATCCGGGTATGGATATGGATGATGCCTATGCCATTCAGGCAGCCTTTGTGCAGTGCAAGCTGGATGCAGGCGGGCAAATCAATGGCTGGAAAATCGGGCTGACATCAAAGGCCATGCAATATGCGCTGGGTATCGATATTCCCGACAGTGGTATCCTGTTTAAGGATATGGTGTTCGACCATGGCGGCACGGTGCCGGATGACCGGTTCATCGAACCGCGCATCGAGGCGGAGATTGCCTTTATCATGAAAACCGACCTTTTCGGGGCTGACATTACCCGTGATGACGTGATCGTTGCGACCGAGGCGGTGGCGCCGGCGCTGGAAATCCTTGATACGCGCATCTATCGCGCTGACCCGCAAAGCGGGGCCGCCCGCACAGTACTGGATACGATTTCCGATAATGCGGCGAATGCCGGGTTGGTCATGGGCGATATGCGGCATCCGGTAGATGCGTTTGACCTGCGCCGTGTCGGGGCGATTGTACGCCGCAATGACGCGGTCGAGGAAACAGGTCTCGGCGCCGGTGTTCTGGGCGATCCGGCGCTCAGCATGGCATGGCTTGTCCACAGGCTTGCCAGCTATGGTGACGGGTTGCGGGCCGGGGATATTGTTCTGTCGGGCAGCTTTGTGCGCCCGATAGAGGCACGGCATGGGGACCACTTCATTGCGGATTACGGTCCGTTTGGTACTGTCGATATCGCATTCGCTTAATCGCATTATTGGTTTTGGAGGGACGTGCAATGGCGGCACCGGTGAACAGGTTCAAGGCTGATCTGAAAGCAGGCAGGCAGACCATCGGGTGCTGGCTGACGCAAGGCACGGCCATTGCGGCCGAAATCGCGGCAACAGCCGATTTTGACTGGCTGTTGATCGATTGTGAACATTCGCCGAATGATATCCCCTCGGTCTTGAGCCAATTGCAGGCCATTGCCGGATATGAAGCAAGTGCCCTTGTTCGACCCCCGTGGGGCGAGCCTGTGATCATCAAGCAGCTTCTGGATATTGGCTGCCAGACATTGATTGTGCCGATGGTTGAAAGCGGCGAGCAGGCTGAAATGCTTGTGCGGGCCATGCGCTATCCGCCGCACGGAATACGCGGTGTCGGCGGGGCAGGTGCGCGTGCCACTGCCTTTTCACGCCATACCGACTATCTGCACAGTGCAAATGACGAAATGTGCCTCGTCGCACAGCTGGAATCCCGCGCCGGATACGAAGCGCTGGACGATATCCTGGCGGTTGACGGTGTCGATGCGGTCTTTATCGGCCCGTCGGATTTGAGCGCCAATCTGGGCCATATCGGCAATCCGGGCGCACCCGAGGTGCAGGCCGTCATTGACGATGCGCTGCAGCGGATCAAGGCGGCGGGCAAGGCATCCGGGATCATGTCGCTCGATCCGGTGGCGGCGCGGGCCTATCTGGACCGGGGTGTCGATTTTGTGGCGGTGGCGATTGATGCGATGACCCTTGCCAAGGCTTTGCGCAGTACGGCAGCCGCCTGTCGCTGATCCCTGTATTTGGCCTCTCGTTCCTGGCACTCATCAGATGATGCGGCATTTGGTCCGCCGCACTGCAAGCCGCTTGGCTTTGCCGGCTGGATGCCTATGATCTGGCTTGAACAAACGGGGAACGATTGTGGATATAGTCTGGTTCAAACGCGATCTGCGGCTGCAGGATCATGCACCGCTTTGCGCGGCGCTTGCAGCTGGATCGGTCATCCCGCTCTATATCCTTGAGCCGGCGCTGTGGCAGCAGCCTGACATGTCGGGTCGGCAGTATGATTTTCTGAGTGAATCCGTCGCGGCGTTGGATCAGGATTTGGCCGCACGCGGTCAGCCGCTTGTGGTGCGGGTTGGTGATGCAGTGGCGGTGCTTACCGCGCTCTGTGCCCGCCATAAAGTGCGCCGCATCCATCTGCATCAGGAAACATGGAATGGCTGGACCTATGCCCGCGACAGACGGGTGCTGGCCTGGGCTCGCGATGCAGGGGTCGAGATCATCGAATATCAGCAGTTTGGCGTGCATCGGCGGATGACATCGCGGCGCGGCTGGGCCGGTAAATGGGATCAGATGATGAACCGGTCCTGTCTGCCGGCCCCGGATCATCTGCCGGCAGTAGATGTTATCAGCGATGCCTGGCCTGCATCGCAGGACATCGGAATTGCGAATGACCCTTGCCCGCACCGTCAGCAGGGTGGCCGGGCAGTAGGGCTTGCCATGATGCACAGTTTCTTTGAAACACGCGGCCGTCATTATCGCGCCGCCATGGCGACCCCGGTCAGGGCGGCGGACAGCTGTTCGCGCCTGTCACCCTATCTGGCCTTTGGCTGCATTTCGATGCGCGAGGCGTGGCAGGAAAGTCAAGCGCAGCGCGCGCTTGGACGTCATGGCTGGGCCAGCCCGATCAAGAGCTTTGAAAGCCGTCTGCACTGGCACTGCCATTTCATCCAGAAGCTGGAAGATGAACCGGTTGCTGAATTCCGCCCGTTTCATCCGGCCTATCACGCGCTAGAAAAGGGGACACACGATGCCGAATCGCGCCTTGCCGCCTGGCAGCAGGGCCGGACGGGCTATCCGCTGGTTGATGCCTGCATGCGCTACCTTGATGCCGGGGGCTGGCTGACCTTTCGTATGCGCGCCATGGTGATGAGCTTTGCCGCCTATCATCTGTGGCTGGACTGGCGGGCGCCGGCGTTGCATCTTGCTCGGAAATTCACCGATTACGAGCCGGGCATCCATTATAGCCAGTGCCAGATGCAGTCGGGTATGACTGGCATTAACACCCTGCGGATCTATAACCCGCTGAAACAGAGCCAGGAACAGGATCCGGACGGTGTGTTTATCCGCCAATGGGTGCCGGAACTTGTGGATATGCCGACATCGCTTATTCATACCCCCTGGCTGAAGCCGGCGCTCGGGGGTGGATATCCGCCACCCATTGTTGATGAAAAGATTGCAAGGCGGGCAGCGGCGGACGCCATGTTCGGGTTTCGTAAATCATCACGTCATCGCGCGGCTGCTGCGCGCGTTGCCGATCGGCACGGCAGCCGCAACTGGCGCGGTTTTACCTCGGACCGGCGTGGTTCCGCGCGGCCATTACGAAACAGGACCAGCGTGGCAAATCAATTGGAACTTGATCTTTGATGGCTTTATAGTCATGGCCCCAAGGTTCACAAGGCGAAATTTACATGCTTCTTCCCGCTTCCGAATGTCAGGCGCTTATGGAGGCGCTGGTTCAGCCCGTAAAACAAGCAGGTGAAACGATCATGGAAATTCATGCGAGCGGCGTTTTGGCGCGCGAAAAGCCGGACGGATCACCTGTATCCGAGGCGGACGAGGCGGCAGAGACGCTTCTGCTGGCCGCGCTTGCGGATCTGGCCCCTGATATTCCGGTTATTTCTGAGGAAAATGCCGCCAGCCACGTGCTTGTAGCGCCAGAGCAGTTCTTTCTGGTGGATCCGGTGGACGGGACGCGCGAATTCCTGCGTCCCGATGGTAATGGGGCCTTTACTGTCAATATCGGGCTTGTGCAGAACGGCGCACCGGTAATGGGCATTGTGCTGGCCCCGGCGCTGGACCGCCTCTTTCGAGGGGTTGTTGGGATGGGTGCTGTGGAAGTGGCAGGCGGCGCCACGCGCGTGCTTCTGATCAGGCCGGTGCCAATTACGGGGCCAGTGGCGGTTGCCAGTCGATCGCACCGCGATGATGCAACCAATGACTGGCTCGCGGCAAACGGGATCACCGAAACCCGCGCCGCCGGGTCAAGCCTGAAATTCGGGCTGCTGGCTGCAGGCGAGGCGGATGTCTATCCGCGTTTCGGGCCGACAATGGAATGGGACACGGCGGGCGGCGAGGCGGTGTTGCGGGCAGCGGGCGGCAAGGTTCTGACCCCCGATGGTGCGCCCTTTGCGTATGGCAAGCCAGCCTATCGCAATGGGGCCTTTATCGCCTGTGCCGGTTTTGAGCCCCGCTCTTTCACGTCTGGTTAACCGCGCCCGACAAAGGGCATTTTGGGCGCCATAACAGTGATGAACTGAACATTGGCATCCAGTGGCATGTCGGCCATATGCAATACCGAACTGGCAACATGTGCTACATCCATGGTGGCCTCTGGCCGGACAGAACCGTCGGGCTGTGGCACACCAGCCTTCATCGGCTCGACCATCTCGGTCAGGGCGTTGCCGATATCAATCTGGCACGACACGATATCAAAGGTTCGGCCATCCAGTGACAGGCTTTTGGTCAGGCCGGTAATGGCATGTTTGGTGGATGTGTAAGGGGCTGACCCCGGGCGCGGCGCATGTGCCGATACCGACCCGTTATTGATGATGCGTCCACCTTGCGGTGACTGGCGGCGCATAATCCCGAAGGCAGCGCGGGCGCACAGGAATGATCCTGTTAGGTTGATACGGACAACATCCATCCAGACATCGATATCTGTCTCATCCGCGGTCTTTGGCGGGCTGCCGCGGCCGGCATTGTTGAACAGAACATCGACCCGTCCCCAGGCCGCTATCGCTGTATCAAACGCCACATCAACATCTTCCGGCTGGCCAACATCACAGGGCAGCACCAGCGCATCGGGATGTCCATCTGCCACCGCACCGAGCGTATCAGCATTGCGGCCGATCAGACCAACACGGTAACCGGCTTTCAGAAAGGCTGTGGCCGTCGCTGCGCCGATACCACGCCCGGCCCCGGTGATAATGATGGATTTTTTCATTGCTTTCCCTTTGCTGGCCGGCAGCATAGCAAGGCCCCTGAAAGCGGTCCATGCGTAACCGCAGGGCGCAAACTGGTTGCAAATGCGGGCGGACCTGACTACCTGTCTTCCAGCCTAGATTGTTGCGGGCATTGTCATTTAGAAATACAGCAAGAGGCCGTTTTGGGCGCGACGCCTGCATTTGTCATTCATCCTGATATCCGCACCATGCCGTTGCCCCGCGGGCCAGAGGCCATGCTGGAAGAAGCGGTGCAGCTGGTGGCGGCAATCAGCCTTGATGTGGTGCATGCCGAAGCTGTCAGCCTGCACAAGCCGCGCGCGCCAACATTTCTAGGTACCGGCTTTGTTGACCGCATCGCCGATATCGCAGCTGAACATGATGATCCTGTCATTGTGGTGAATGCCGCCCTGACCCCGGTGCAACAACGCAATCTTGAAACTCGCACCAAATGCAAGGTGATTGACCGTACCGCCCTGATTCTGGAAATTTTTGGCGCGCGTGCACAAACCCATGCCGGCCGGCTGCAGGTCGAGCTGGCGGCATTGACTTTCCAGCGCAGCCGGCTTGTCCGCAGCTGGACGCATCTTGAACGCCAGCGCGGCGGGGGCGGCTTTCTCGGCGGGCCTGGTGAACGCCAGATCGAGCTTGACCGGCGGATGCTGATGGAACGCGTGGTGCGTATCAAGAAAGAGCTGAAGGAGGTTGAGCGCACACGCCATCTGCAACGCGGCAACCGCCAACGCGGTGAAGTGCCGACAATTGCCCTGATAGGCTATACCAATGCCGGCAAGTCCACCCTGTTCAACCGGCTGACCGGGGCCGGTGTGCTGAGCAAGGATATGCTGTTCGCCACGCTTGATCCGACGATGCGCGGCGTCACGCTGGCATCAGGGCGCGATGTGGTACTGGCCGATACGGTGGGGTTCATCAGCCAGCTGCCGACCGAACTGGTCGAGGCCTTCAAAAGCACGCTGGAAGAGGTGGTGCAGGCGGATTTGCTGTTGCATGTGCATGATGCGGCGTCACAGCTTGTGGCCGAAGAGGCGGGTGATGTGCGTGACGTGCTGGCCGAGCTGGGGGTCGATGAAGAGGCGCAGGAGGCGCGTCTGCTGTCGGTGCTGAACAAGGCGGACCTGCTTGTGGGCCGGAAGGCAGAGGGGGACGCGGCGCAGGATGACATATTGCAAAATCTGGTGCCCGATGCGGTGCGCGTCTCGGCACTGACAGGGGCAGGGATGGACGATCTGCTGGCAGCCATTGAAGCGCGTATCGGGGCCGGACGCCGTCTGGCCGAGGTCATTGTCGGGCCTGCGGATGGTGCCGCGCGGGCATGGCTGTTTTCTCGCGGCGATGTGCGCCGCTCCGAAACATCGGATACCGGCGAGGCACGCCTCCATGTCGCCATGGATGATGCCGACTGGGCTCGCTTTCACGCGCGCTGGCCCGGCCTCGCCGCGCAGGCGGGTTAGGAGATTCCGCAATTCCATATGGCGGCCAATGCGGTTATCCTTACGGCGCACTAATCTTTGTGACGACAGGAACACCGCCAATGGAACGCACGGTCTTTTTGAATGGAGAATTCATGCCGGAAGGTGCCGCGCAGCTGCCGATCTTTGATCGCGGGCTGCTCTTTGCCGATTCCGTCTATGAGGGGTTCGGGATACTGGATTCGCAGATCACCGATTTCGAATATCACATGAACCGGCTGGACCGTTCGCTCGGCGAGCTGAACATACCATCGCCGATGATGCGTGATGACATGCTGGCGGCGATGATGGGGCTGATCGAGGCGAACGGTCTGGCTGAGGGATTTCTGTATCTGCAGATCACGCGCGGCACCGGCGATCGCGGCTATCTCTATGATGACAGCTACACGCCCAATATCTTCGCTTTCACCCAGCCTGCAAAATTTGCCGCCGACAGTGATCCCGATCCGGTGGCGCTGGCAACCGTCCCGGACATCCGCTGGGCGCGCCGCGACATCAAGACCACCAATCTTTTGGGCCAGGTCATGGCCAAACAGGCGGCGCATCTCGCAGGTGCCTATGAGGCGCTGATGATCGCCCCGGATGGTGATATCACCGAGGCCGGGTCCTCCAGCTTTTTTTTCATCAAGGATGGCAAGGTTTATGTGCGCCCGGTCAGCAACGACATCCTGCATGGCATAACCCGCCAGACGATGCTGCGCGTCGCCGAACAGCACCAGCTGCAGATTGTCGAGGCAAACTACACGCTTGAGCAGGCGCTGGCGGCGGATGAGGCCTTTATCACCGCGGCATCGATCTATGTCATGCCGGTTGGCCGGATTGACGATACGGTCATTGGTGGTGGCCAGACTGGGCCAATCACGGCGGCGCTGCGGCATTCCTATCTGGAACTGGCGCGCGCTGAATTTCCGGCCCCTGTGGGCGGACGGTAAAGGTCAGTCCGCCTGTCCCGCCTTGTAGCGGGTGACAAGATAGACACCGGCGCTTGTCACCGCAAAGCCGGTCAGGCTGAACAGCGTCAGCGGTTCATCAAACCCGATAGCCGCAATCACGGCTGTTACCGGCGGCACCAGAAACAGCAATGATGATGTGGCGGCTATGCTCTCCCGCTGAATCAGCACCATCAAAATCAGATAGGCCCCCGCCGAGACCATCACCACCTGCCAGGCAAGTGCCATCACAAAGGGCGGTTCCCAACTGATCCGGGGGGATTCGACGGTGCTGCAGATCACCGCAAAGAACAGGCTGGCGGCAACGGTCTGGATGATATTGCCGGTCAGCAGCGCGATGCGGTTGCCAGTCCGCTTCTGCAGCAGCGTGCCGCCGGTAATGGCGACAAGCCCGATGCTGACCGAGATCAGCCCGAGGGTCGGCATGCCGCCGCCCAGCTTTGGCCACAGCACCAGCACAACCCCCGCCATGCCGGTGACGATGCCAGCTATTTGCGGCAGGCGCAGCTTTTCGGAAAACAGGACCACAGCCAGTGCCGATGCAAGGATCGGCTGCAGCGAGACAATCAGCGCCGAGATACCCGCCGACAGGCCCACCGACAGCGCGAAAAACACGCTGCCTAGATAGACGCCGTGAAGCAGCACCCCGACCAGCGCTGTCAGAAGAATGGTGTGCAGGTCGGGGCGGGCAACAGGTTCCGGTGGCTGCCGCCGCGCCAGCAGCCACATGCGCGTTACCAGCAGAATCGCGAAAAACAGCAGGCTGACAATCGAAAACCGCGCCAGCAGCATGGCGAAGGGGGTGGCGTAGACGACGCCGACTTTTGCCGTCACAAAGGCGGACGACCAGAGCCCGACAAAAACCAGCGGCAGGACGAGGCGGAACAGCATGATCTAAAGCCGTCCGGCCATATGCGCGGCGATTCCGGTACCAAAGCGCAGATGCGTGTCCTCATCCCAGTGGATCGGGTCCCTGCTGGATGAGTGGGCATATTCATTGCCATCGATGAAATCGATGCCGGCCGCCGCGGCGGCGGTTATCAGCAGCGGCGGCATGGCCAGTGACTGCGCCCGCCCGCCGCGCCATTCCGCCACCCGTTCCCAGTCATCTTCATCGGCGCGCGCACCAAGATGTGGCGGACAGATCAGTGTCACCGCAGGCATGCGGCTTGCCGCCCAGCCACCTTTGCCGCAGGGGGTGGATGCGGCCATTTCGGCAAGGCCTGTCTGCGCCGCGACAATATCCTCGGCGCTGCGGGAGAAGCGCCGCTTCAGATCATTCGTGCCAAGCATGATCAGCACATGGTCAACTGGCTGGTGCGAAAGCAGAATGGCGCGCAAGGGGGTTGCCCCGTTGAATTCGGGGCCTTCCTGCGGATCATCGAGATTGGTTGTGCGCCCAGGCAAACATTCCTCGGTCAGTGTGATATCATAACCGTCAGCCAGCAGCCGGGCGGTCATGCTGACTGGCCAGCGCCCCGCAAACCTGTGCCCCGAACCGTCATCCAGATAGCCCCAGCTGTTGGAATCACCATAGACAAGGATATGTTTCGACACGGTGGATCTGACCTGCTGGCTGTGCGTAACGATGACGAGACTGCGCAGTATGGTCGCCTATTGCAAGCCGCCGCCGCGCATGCCGGCAAATTTCTCGTAACGCCAGCGGAACCAGCCCTGCAGACAGACAAAAGTCACAAGCGGGATAGCCAGCTGCAGCATAGCCGCCAGCCCCGCCATCTGGCGGCTGCCACCAGCGGCCATCGCGACCGCCTCCAGCGTGATGGTCGTCATCCGGCCGCCGCCTGCGAACAGGCTTGGCAGATACAGCGCCACCGATACGGACATGCCCAGGAACAGCACCGTGGTCAGCGCCGGTGCCAGCAGGGGCAGGGTGATTCTGCGGAACCGGTGCCATGCCCGCATGCCAAGTGTCGCTGCCACCCGGTCATAGCGTCGGTCGAGCCCGGCATGCGCCGGCGCCATCACCAGCCAGGCATAGGGAAGGATGAACAGCATATGCATCCAGATCATGGCCAGCCAGGTGCCATCAAGGCGTGTCCAGATCAGCATCATCTGCAGGCCGGTCACAATGCTGATCTGGGGCAGCAGCAGCGGGACGCAGATCATCCAGTGCAGGGCGGGCCCGACCCGCGCTATTAACCCTGATTGCAGCACCAACAGGCACAGGCAGGTGGCAAGGATGGTGCCTGCGCCACCGGCCACAAGACTGTGGCAAAGGGCCTGCAGCAGGGTGTATGCGCGATAAAGGGCGTCAACGCTGACGCGCGCCGGCAGGGCGTCGGGAAAGAACCAGCTTGTTGTGAATGACCACAGGCAGGCGGCCACCAGCCCGAGCAGCCCGGCCAGCGCCGGCAGTGCGGCACACCCGCTCAGGATCAGGCTGGCGGCGCGCGGCAGACGGGTGCGCCGCCCGCCTCTGCGCCAGACCCCCAGCAACAGCGCGGCAAGCATCTCGCCTATACGCCAGATGACGAGTGCGGCAATGGAAAGCCCGGCCTGCAGCAACGCGCCGGCGGATGCGGGCAGCCTTGCCAGCAGGTCGGGGTTCTCAAAACCATGGACCACGAGCACCGCCAGCGGTGGCGGCAACCCCGGGCCCAGCACCAGCGGCATGTCGACAACCGAGACGCTGAACACCAGAACGGCGGCGAGCGGCAGGCGGATCAACCGGTAGATATCGGGCATGACTAGCAGCCACATGGCCGGTCCGTGCGCATAGCCGAGGCTGCGCCCGATGGCGACAATCTGTGTCGCCGGACGTGTCGCAAGTGCCGCCATGCTGACAAGGCACAGGAACGGTATCTCTTTTGCCAGCAGCGCGACAATCAGCCCGTGAAATTCGGGATCGGGCAGGATGCCGCTGGCAGGCGGGCGCAGAAACCCTGTCAGTTCGGGCGAGACAAGCCGCATCAGCCAGCCCGACGGGGCCAGCAGAAACAAAATGCCGATGGCCATGGTGCTGTGCGGCACAGCGATCAGCGGCCCCATGATGGTACGCAAGAGTTGGGCAGACGTGCGCGAGGATAACGCGACAATCAAGGCGAAGCTGGCGATGAATGACAGGAAACTGGCGATCAATCCGGTGGTCAGTGACAGGATGACCGCCCGCATCAAACCCGGTGTCGCCAGAAATGTCAGCCATGGGCCTGTCGAAAATGACCGTGCGCCAAGGGCCGGAAACCAGCCTATTGCCGGCAGTACCGTACCGGAGATGCCGGCGGCAAGCGGCACTGCGACAGCAAGCCCGAGGACCAGCAGTGCAACATGGGGCAAGCGATCAGTTCCCGGCGCCATAGCGGCGCTTCCATGCCGCCTCGATCGCAGGCATCCATGACGGGTGTGGCTCGGCAAGTGTGCGGGCAAGGTCAGCTGCGCCAAGCGTGGCCACGCCGCGCGGCAGCGCGTCAAGCGCGGCGCGGTCAGCGGCATTTAGCCTGTGCGGTGCCAGCACCGTCGGATCACCCCAGATCCGCGGGTCTGCCTTCCTGATCTGCGCTTCTGGAGACAGCATGAAATTGGCCACAACCCGCGCCGCATCGGGTGCTGACGCATTAAAGGGAATGGCAAGGAAATGCACATTGGCGAGGGTGCCGCCCTCGTGGATATAGGTGCGTATGCTGGGGCGCAATTCGCGGCGCGCAATGGCGGCAGAGGCATCAGCCGGATTAAAGGCCATAGCGATATCAATCTCGCCATCTGCAAGAAGCTGGCGCAATGCCGGGTAATTCGCCGGATAGGTGCGCCCGCCGCGCCACAGCTGCGGGCCTGTATCGTCCAGCCATGCCCATAGCGGTGCCGTCACTTTGTCAAAATCAGCATCAGATACCGGCGCATAGAGCGGGGCCGAATCTGCTGTCAGTTCGAGAAGCAGCTGTTTCAGAAAGGACAGGCCGACAAAGTCAGGCGGCAGCGGATAGGTAAACCGGCCCGGATTCGCCTTGATATAGGATGCCAGTTCCGTGGCATTTCTGGGCGGTTGCCGGGTGATGTTGCTGTCATAGGCAAAGACCAGTTGTGCGCGTCCCCATGGGGACTCCAGACCATCTGTCGGTTCGGCAAAATCCAGTTTTAGTGCCGGCAGGGCAACCGCGTCTGTATAGCGCCAGTTCGGCAGCCCCTCGACCCATGGTGCAGGCTGTAACAGCGCATATCGCTTCATGGCTGCGAAATTCTCGCCATTCACCCATAAAAGGTCGATGCTGCCCCCGCTGCCGCGGCCGGCCGCTTTTTCTGCCAGGATCCGCGACACGGCGGCGCCGGTATCGCTCAGCTTTACATGCACCAGTTTGATGCCAAACCGGTCAGACAGCTGTCCGCCGGCCCAGTCGATATAGGCGTTGATCTTGTCGTCCCCGCCCCAGGCATTGAAAAAGGCAGTTTGGCCCTGTGCATTCGCAATAACGGAATCGAAATCGCGATCGGCAGCGGCAACGCGCGCCGGCATCGCCGCGATGGCAATCGCCAACCACAGGAAAAGACAAAAGCTGAGTAAAGGAAGATATTGATGATCGGGGCGGCGTAAACGGCGATTCAGCATATTCATGTCACTTGCTGGGGTGGTGATTTCGCGTTGCTCTAGCACGTATCGGTCAAGCAACGCTATAGTTTCGCATGATTTTGAACAGTCCTGCGGACCGACCATGCTGGAACTTCGCGACATCACCATTTCAATAGGCGGCAAACCGCCACTGGTCGCCGGGTTGAGCGTCGATATCGCCGTTGGCAGCCTGCGGCTGATACAGGGTGCCAGCGGCAGCGGCAAATCAACCTTGCTGTCCGTCATCAGTGGCACCGCCGGCCGCGTTGTACATGCCACCGGCGATGTCCTGCTGAACGGACGTCTGGTCAGCGCCCTTGATGCCGAGGACCGGCGCATTGGCCTGATGTATCAGGACCCGCTGCTGTTTCCGCATATGTCGGTTGGCGATAATCTTGCCTTTGCGCTTTCGCCGACCCATCGCCACGACCGGCAGCAGCGTGTGGCGGCCGCGCTGGAGGTGGCCGGTCTCCCAGATTTTGCGGATCGCGATCCGGCGACGCTGTCCGGCGGGCAGGCGTCGCGCATTGCCCTGATGCGCACATTGCTTGCCGAACCCGAGGCCCTGCTGATGGATGAGGCATTTTCAGCACTTGATCCAGAGTCGCGGCAGAGCTTTGGCGGGTTTGTGCGCGCGCAGATTCGTGATCGCGGCATACCAGCTTTGCTGGTCAGCCATGATGCAGCTGATGCCGCCTTCGCCGATGTGGGGATCATTCATATCTGACGGGCTTGCCCACCCGGTAAAATGCGCTATAGCTGGAAGTTGATGATGGATACGAAACGGATCATGCAAGCATTTCCACCGGCGCCGGACGGGCAGGTGACACTGGCGAACTGGCGTGAGCCGGTCTTTTCGCGCTGGTCCTTTTCCCATGTCCGCCAGATTTTGCCCACCGCACCCATCCACGCCGGCTCCGACAGCCACGCGATCGAACAGGCCGGTAAGGCCATAGGTGATCTGACCTTTACCCATGAGGGGGTCACGCACCAGCTTGACCATTGGCTTGATGCCAGCCGGACCGACGCCTTCCTGGTGATGCATCGTGGCGAGCTGGCCTTTGAATGGTTTGGCGGCTGGGGCGCTGCCGACCGTCAGCATATCATCTTTTCCGTATCCAAATCCCTGACCGCCCTTCTGGCTGGCATTCTGTGCGACAAAGGGGTGCTGGACCCGCAGCGGCCCGTGCGGGACTATCTGCCCGAAGTGGCGGGCAGCGCCTATGAGGATGCGCTGTTGCGCCATGTGCTGGATATGACGGTGGCATCGGGATTTGCTGAGGATTATCTGGATACCACCGGTGTTTTCATGGCCTATCGCCGGGCCTCGGCATGGAATTCGCTCGAGGTGGGTGCGACCACGGACGGTTTGCGCGCCTTTCTCGCCAGCATGCCGGCCACAGGCAGCCATCACGGGCATCGACATCATTATTGTTCGCCGCATACCGACCTTCTAGGCTGGATCATTGAACGCGCCAGCGGCAGCGCTTTCAATTTGCTGTTTTCGGAATTGCTGATGCAACCGCTTGGCGCGGTGCATGATGGTTATGTGACGCTGGATGCTTTCGGCGCGCCGCGGGTTGCAGGGGGCATCTGCGTGGCCCCCCATGATCTGCTGCGCTTTGCAGAAATGGTCCGCAATTTCGGAACAGTAGGCACACGCCAGATCGTGCCTGAAGACTGGATTGCCGAATTCCGCAGCTTTGATGACACCGGACCATGGCAACGGCAACAGGATGGGCCGCGGCATTTCCCGCATGGCAGCTATCGGTCAAAATGGTATCGTACCGGCCTGCCGGATGATGAATTCGCCGCCATCGGCATTCATGGACAATGGATATGGGTGAACCCCGCGCGCGAGGTCACAATTATCAGGATGGCGTCAAACGACTTGCCGATTGATCCGGATGCGGGGCCTGTGGTTCATGCTGCTTTTGATGCGGTGTGCCGCGCTATTGCGCACGCATAATCACGATGCTGTCCCGGCGGGTCGGCCACATTCGAGATATTCGACCAGCAGGCCCTGCTTTTCCCATTCGGTGAAGCCGCCTTCCATTTCAATCATGTTTGTCATGCCCATATCCACGAACGTTATTGCTGGAAGGGTGGACCGCATGCCCGAGGCACAGAACGGGATCAGCTTGTGGTCGGTGTTGAAGACAATGTTGTGATATGGGCTTTGTGGGTCGGCCCAGAATTCCAGCATGGCGCGTGATACATGATAAGCTAAGGGCAACGTGCCGACATCCTTCAGTTCCTGCTTGTCACGGATGTCAATCAACCGTGCCTCGCCGCGTTCGCGCATCGCGGCCGCTTCATGCACTCTGACCTGTTCAAATTGCTTTCGCGCCATGATCACAAGATCGCTGACGTGTTGTAAAATCGGCATAGCTTTGACACCGGCGGCAATGGTCTGGCTCGCAGGAACGCTGCGCGCGGACAACTGGTCCTGGCAATACCCTGCTCCCTCATTTCATCGCATTTCATGGGTTCGTGAAAACAGGGCCAACCGGATCGGATCGGCGCCGCATACCCGGCGGCCGGTGTCTTTCTACGGGACTTCCGCATGTTGGATTTTTGTGGCTAGTATGGCGCTGCGCGATCCGCGACGAGTTCCGGGGCCCGGATAGTAGTCCAAATACAGAGGATATGTGATGGCAGATTATCGTGATATCTATCAGCGGGCGCAAACAGACAGTGAGGGATTCTGGCTTGAGGCGTCGCAGGCGATCGACTGGACGACCTCGCCAACCCGTGCGCTGGATACGGCCAACCCACCCTTCNNNCGCTGGTTTNCNGATGGNNNGNTNAACACCTGNNATAANGCNGTNGACCGGCATGTNGNGGCCGGNCANGGCGANCAGNNGGCNATCATCTATGATTCGCCNATCACCGGCANCGNNTCGANNATGANNTNTGNCGNNCTGCAGNCNGCAACNGCNCGNTTNGCCGGNATGCTGGCNNNCACTNGGTNTCGNNAAGGGNGACNGGGTGATCATNTATATGCCGATGATCNNNNANTCGNTTGTTGCCATGCTGGGCTGTGCGCGGCTTGGCGCGGTACATTCCGTTGTCTTTGGCGGNTTTGCCGCCGCCGAGCTGGCCAAGCGCATTGATGACGCCCGCCCAAAGGCCATAATCAGCGCGTCCTGCGGCCATGAGCCGGGGCGGATCGTCGCCTATAAGCCACTGTTGGATGAGGCCATTGAACTGGCCAGCCACAAGCCTGATTCTTGCGTGATCTACCAGCGAGAGGCGTTGAGCGCCGGCCTTGTCGCTGGGCGTGATTTGGAATGGCACGCCGCGCATCACGGCGTGAAGGAGCTGGCCCCGGTACCGGTAAAAGCGACCGATCCGCTCTACATTCTCTATACCTCCGGCACGACCGGCCAGCCAAAGGGGGTGGTGCGCGACAATGGCGGACATGCCGTCGCGCTCAGCTGGTCAATGCCGAATATCTATGACACGCAGCCGGGCGAGGTTTATTGGGCCGCATCCGATATTGGCTGGGTGGTTGGCCATTCCTATATCGTCTATGCACCGCTGATGGCCGGCTGTTCGACGGTACTGTTTGAGGGCAAGCCAGTCGGCACGCCGGATGCGGGGGTATTCTGGCGCGTCATTCAGGATCACAATGTCAAGGTACTGTTTACCGCGCCAACGGCCTTTCGGGCTATCAAGCGTGCAGACCCGCAGGCCGAGCTGCTAGCTAAATATGACATCTCTTCGCTGGAATATCTGTTTCTGGCGGGCGAACGCGCCGATCCTGACACCATCATCTGGGCCCAGGACAAGCTTGGCGTGCCGGTGATAGACCATTGGTGGCAAACTGAAACTGGCTGGCCGATCTGCAGCAACCCTGCCGGGATTGAATTCATGCCGGTAAAGCTAGGGTCGCCGTCAGTGGCGATGCCGGGGTATGAAATTGATATTCTGGGTGAGGATGGTAACCGGAAGCCGGCAAACAAGCTGGGTAGCATAGCCGTAAAACTGCCGCTGCCGCCGTCCTGCCTGACCACAATCTGGGATGCGGACCAGGCCTTTATCGAGAAATATCTTACAAGCTTTCCTGGTTACTACGAGACAGGTGATGCGGGTTACAAGGATGAAGATGGTTATTTCTACATCATGGCGCGTACGGATGATGTGATCAATGTTGCTGGCCACCGGCTGTCAACCGGCCAACTGGAGGAGGTTCTTACCGAACATCCTGATGTTGCCGAATGCGCTGTGATCGGTGTCGCAGACGAACTGAAAGGGCAATTGCCGCTCGGCTTTATCTGTCTGTATCCGAATATCGATAGACCGGTCGATCAGATCTGCGCCGAGGCGATTGATTTGGTAAAATCACGTGTCGGCAGGGTATCGGCATTCAATCTGGTGGTCGCGGTGGACCGCTTGCCAAAGACGCGTTCTGGCAAGGTGTTGCGCGGTACCATGGCNAAGATTGCCGATGGGGAGGAATGGATCATGCCGGCAACAATCGATGATCCGGTGATCCTCGAAGAGATCGGCGCAGCGTTGACGACAATCGACTATCCAAAGTCAGGCTGATCAGAAAAAGTCATACTGAGCAGAAACGGCAAAGAAACAACTGGAATTTGAGCGAAACTGAACTGTATTTTTAGTTGGAAATATGTCTACGATATCATCAGTATGCAGGTCCGAATACAGCAAGGAGAAACCAAATGAGTAACAACAAACCTATTGTGATGATCGTGGCCGTCGTGGCCATAGCGGTCATCGGCTACCTGATTGCCGGCCAGCAGGAAAAAATGCCAGTTCAAAAAGATGTAAAGCTGGGGATTATCTTTGGCTTCACCGGGCCCATCGAATCCTTGACACCGCCTATGGCTGGGGCTGCCGAACTCGCCATGAAAGAGGTCACCGATTCGGGTGAATTCATGGGCGGTATGGCCGTATCGTCTGTACGTGCCGATTCGACATGTGTCGATAATGCGGCAGCAACAGCAGCAGCAGAGCGCATCATTTCCGCAGACGGTATCAGTGCAATCGTTGGCGCCGACTGTTCCGGTGTCACGATCGCAACGCTACAAAATGTTGCTATGGCGAAGGGTATGGTGATGATTTCTCCGTCCGCGACATCGCCAGCATTGTCTGATATGGAAGATAACGGCCTATTCTTCCGCACCGCCCCGTCGGATGCGCGTGAAGGCCAGGTAGTTGCCGAGATGCTGAAAGAAAAGGGCATCAACTCGGTTGCATTGACATATACCAACAACGATTATGGCAAGGGTCTTGCTGACGCTATTCAGGCTAACTTCGAATCCATGGGCGGCAACATCACGATTGTGACCGCTCATGAAGAGGGTAAGGGCGACTACAGCGCCGAGGTTGCGGAATTGGCGCAGGCTGGTGGTGACCTTCTCGTTGTTGCCGGTTACCTTGACCAAGGCGGCAAGATGATTATTCAGGGGTCATTGGATGCTGGTTCTTTCAACACCTTTTTCCTGCCTGGCGGCATGATCGGTGACTCGTTGCCTACCGCCATCGGTTCCGACCTTGATGGTTCGTTCGGTGTTGTCGCCGGCACGGACAGTCCTGGTGCAAAGATGATGGGTGAAATCCTCGGCGGCGAGCTCGGCCCATTTGTTGGTGAATCATACGATGCGGCGGCGCTGATCATGCTGGCCATGCAGGCCGCTGGCTCAACTAACAGTGCTGATTTCGCTGGGAAGGTCCTGGATGTTGCCAATGCTCCGGGTGAGAAGATCTATCCTGGTGAGCTCGGCAAGGGTTTGAAGATCCTGGCCGGTGGCGGCGACATCGACTATGTTGGTGCCTCGGCGGTTGAGTTGATCGGGGGCGGTGAATCGTCTGGCAGCTATCGCGAGATTGTCGTGGAAGGTGCTAAGAACAAAACCGTCGGCTATCGCTAGGTTAAAACAAAATACACGGCCCAGGTGCTTTGCCTGGGCCGTTTTATTTCGTGTGATGTGAATATGATAACTGTCGAGAACATCTCGAAGATTTTTGGCGGTATCCGAGCTGTCAATAATGTCTCGTTGAACATTGAAACCGGCTCAATTACCGGCCTGATTGGTCCCAACGGTGCCGGCAAGACCACCTTGTTCAACGTGATAGCGGGTCATTATGCTCCGACAAGCGGTCAGGTGCTACTTGATGGTGAGGATATTACCGGCCTGCCACCACACGAATTGTTTGCTAAGGGGCTGTTGCGCACCTTCCAGATTGCACATGAATTTTCGACCTTGACCGTGCGTGAAAACCTGATGACGGTCCCTGCCGAACAGTCGGGCGAAAAGCTGATCGATGCCTGGTTTCGGCCCGGCATAATCCGCGCCGAGGAAGCGCGGCTGCGCGAACGCGCTGACGATGTTATCGATTTCCTGCAGCTTGGTCAGGTCGCTGACGAGTTTGCCGGCAACCTGTCCGGCGGCCAGAAAAAGCTGTTGGAGCTGGGCCGGACCATGATGGTCGATGCAAAAATCGTCTTCCTTGACGAGGTCGGGGCAGGGGTAAACCGCACGCTACTGGGCACCATCGGCGATGCGATCCTGCGGCTCAATCGTGAGCACGGCTACACCTTTTGCATGATTGAGCATGACATGGAATTCATCGCGCGGCTGTGTGATCCGGTCATTGTTATGGCCGAAGGCGCTGTGCTGGCCGCCGGCAGTGCTGACGCAGTACGCGCCGACGAGACCGTGATTGAGGCCTATTTGGGCACCGGTATTAAGAACAAGAAAAGGCGCAGGACCACGGAGACAGGAAAATGAGTTTCCTCGTTGGCGAGAGCATGACTTGCGGCTATGGCGGGGCCGATATTCTGCATAGCTGCACCATCGGTGTGGATCCCGGCGAGATTGCTGTTGTCGTCGGCCCGAATGGGGCAGGCAAATCCACCGCGATGAAGGCGATGTTCGGAATGCTCGATCTGCGTGAGGGGCGGGTGATGCTCGACGGCATGGATATTTCGGTTCTGGCCCCACAGGAACGGGTGCTGCACGGCATGGGATTCGTGCCGCAGACCAACAACGTCTTCACAAGCATGACGGTTGAGGAAAATCTAGAAATGGGCGCATTTATCCGCCGAGATGATATTTCCGAGACGATGGCCCAGGTCTATGATTTGTTCCCTGTTTTGCGTGACAAGCGCCGACAGTCGGCTGGGGAATTGTCCGGTGGTCAGCGTCAACAGGTTGCTGTTGCCCGGGCGCTGATGACACAGCCAAAAATCCTGATGCTTGATGAGCCGACCGCCGGGGTTTCACCGATTGTGATGGACGAGCTGTTCGACCGTGTCATTGAGGTGGCGCGCACTGGCATTGCCATCCTGATGGTTGAACAGAATGCCAAACAGGCATTGAATATTGCTGACAAGGGTTTTGTTCTTGTGCAGGGGCGCAACGCCTATACCGACACCGGTGCCGAACTGATGGCAAACGCTGAAGTGCGGCGTGCGTTTCTTGGGGGTTGATATGGCAGATATGCTGAACGCCCTCGTAATCATCGTCAATTTCATCATTGTTCCCGGGCTTGCCTACGGTAGTCAGCTAGCGCTCGGCGCGCTTGGAGTCACTCTGGTATTCGGGGTGCTGCGATTTTCCAATATCGCGCATGGCGAAACCATGGCAGCTGGGGCGATGTTTACGATGCTGTTCACCTGGTGGCTGCAATCTATAGGGGTTGGTTTTGGCCCCTTGCCAACCGCATTACTGGCGCTGCCCTTCGGTATCGCCGCTTCGATGGTGTTATGCCTTGCCACTGACCGGGCCGTTTATGGCTATTACCGGCGAGTGAAAGCCACGCCGGTGATCTACATCATTGTGTCGGTAGGTGTGATGTTTGTCTATAACGGGCTGATCCGGTTTGTCGTCGGGCCACAGGACCGCACGATGAGCGATGGTCAGCGCTTTATTATAAAGGCACGGGATTTTAAAGAGGCGACTGGGCTGAATGAGGGGCTTGCCATAAAGACATCACAGGCTGTCTCCGTAATGTGCGCGTTATTGGCGGTAGGGCTGTTGTTCTGGTTCCTGAATAGAACGCGCACGGGCAAATCGATGCGTGCTTATTCGGATAATGAGGACCTTGCACTGTTGTCCGGCATCAATCCGGAACGGGTTGTGCTGATTGCCTGGCTCATCACTGCGGTGCTGGCAACGCTGGCTGGTACGCTTTATGGCCTCGACAAGAGTTTTCGCCCGTTTGTTTATATGCAGCTGCTACTGCCGATATTTGCCGCCGCCATTGTCGGCGGGTTCGGCAGTCCGCTGGGGGCCATCGCTGGCGGATTTGTTATTGCCTTTTCCGAGCTGGTCGTGACGTTTGCTTATAAGCGTGTGCTGGCATACCTGTTACCAGATTCGATGGCACCGCCCACTGCGATACAGCTACTGTCCACTGATTACAAGATTGCCGTATCCTTCGCCATTCTGGTGATTGTGCTGTTGATTAAACCCACCGGTATTTTCGGACAGAGGCGCGCATGAACCAGTCTCAAAACAATATGATGCTGTTTGGGTGCATGGCGGCTTTGCTTGCGCTTGTCGGTATCGGTCAAGGGTGGGATTTATCGCTTCTGCTGCTGAATATGTGCATTATTTCAGCGATCATGGCTCTGGGTGTGAATATCCAGTGGGGTTATGCCGGGTTGTTCAGCATCGGGTCGATGGGGTTTGCAGCACTTGGGGGGCTGGCCGGGGTAATTATATCGGCAAAGCCAGTGCCTGGCGCATGGCAGGCTGGCGGTCTGGGCGTGCTGGGCGGGATTGTCGCCACCGTGATCACTGCCGCGCTGGGCGTTTATGTCTGGCGTCGTCTCGCAGATTACGCTCGTCGGCGTTACTGGCTGACCGGCGCCGTTGTCCTCATTGGCTTTTTGGTGATTCGCGGCCTGATGGGGCCTGCTATTTCGGCTATCGAGGCTGTTGATCCCGCTGCCGCTGGTTATCTCGGCGGGATGGGGCTTCCCATCCTGTTGTCATGGGCCGTTGGGGGCTTGCTTGCGGCAGGGGCTGCCTGGGTGGTTGGTAAGGTGTCGCTCGGCCTTCGCTCGGACTATCTTGCCATTGCCACGCTTGGCATTTCCGAAATCATCATCTTTATCCTGAAGTTTGAAGACTGGCTGACCCGTGGTGTGAAGAATGTAACCGGCCTGCCGCGTCCGGTGCCCTATGAAATTGATCTGATTGCATCATCAGCCTTTCAGGACTTTGCGGTGTCCATTGGCAGCAATGCGACCGCGGCGGCATCGATTGTGGTAAAGCTGTGTTATGCCGGGCTGTTTTCGGTGGTTCTGCTGCTGGTGCTCTATCTGTCGGAATTAGCGCTACGGTCCCCCTGGGGGCGGATGATGCGGGCCATCCGCGACAATGAAACTGCTGCCGAGGCGATGGGCAAGGATGTAAAGGCGCGCCATCTGCAAGTGTTTGTGCTTGGCTCGGCGGTCATTGGCATTGCAGGCGCGATGCTAACAACACTGGACGGGCAATTCACCCCAACCAGCTATCAGCCACTTCGCTTTACCTTCCTGATCTGGGTGATGGTCATTATTGGCGGTTCCGGAAATAACTGGGGTGCGGTGCTTGGCGGTTTTGTGATCTGGTTCTTCTGGATCGAGGCGGAACCACTGGGCCTTTGGGCGATTGAGTTGATTACTTCCGGCATGGCTGAGAACAACCCGCTGCGACTGCATCTTCTGGGCAGCGCCGCCTACATGCGCCTTCTCACCATGGGTGTGTTGCTTCTTGTTGTGTTACGCTTTGCCCCGCGCGGGCTAATTCCAGAAAAATAGCCGGCCACTGCCAACATAAGGTCAAAAACATTGCAAGGTGACGGGACTGACCTTATTCATGGGTCTGTTACTGTTGTGGCTGGCAGGGTTGCTTTGGTTTATCACCTGCTGCCGCGCCGAATCAGACGTCCAAACTGAAAGGTCATCAGATGCTTGAACGCTTCCAGCCTGTCCCTCCTGATCCGATTCTGGGTCTTGGCCAGCTTTTTGCTGCCGACACGCGCGATACCAAAATTGATCTTGGGGTCGGCGTGTTCAAAGACGAGACCGGCAACACTCCTATCATGACCGCTATCCGTAAGGCAGAGGTTAAGCTACACGACCAGCAGACCACCAAGGCGTATAAGGGGCTGGCTGGTGACGAGGCCTTTCGCGATGAAATGCGCCAGCTGGTGCTCGGTGATGCAGTGGCGGCAGACCGGGTGGCTACGATCCAGACACCTGGTGGCACGGGTGCCATTCGCCAGCTTTATGAAACGCTGAAAATGATTAATGCCGATGCTACATTGTGGGTCAGCGACCCGACCTGGCCGTCGCATGTCGGTATGGCCGGTCATATGGGCCTGAAACTCGCGAAGTACCGCTAT
The DNA here is from genome assembly GCA_002731315.1 of Rhodospirillaceae bacterium. Next base: position 64,619 of record PCBG01000011.1, read on the forward strand.
TTCGACGCCGTCACCAGCACCGTGAATGTTGCCGCTATGATGGAAGATATTCAGAAAATGAAGCCGGGTGACGTGCTGCTGCTGCATGGCTGCTGTCATAATCCGACAGGGGCCAATCTTAGCCTGGATGACTGGAATGCACTGGCCGATTTCGTTTTGGACAAGGGCGTGGTGCCCTTCATCGACATCGCCTATCAGGGGTTTGGTGACGGACTGGCCGAGGATGCTGCCAATCTGCGCATGATGGCAGCGCGTGTGCCGGAAATGCTAATTGCCGCGTCGTGTTCCAAGAATTTCGGCCTGTATCGTGATCGTGTTGGCTGTGCCATGGCGGTCTGCAGCTCAGCTGACCAGCATTCGGTTGTCAGCCGTAATCTGGCGGTGCTGAACCGGCTGAACTATTCCTTTGCGCCAGATCATGGCGCGGCGGCTGTGGCAATCATTCTTGGAGATGCGGCGCTGCGTGTGGAATGGGAGGCAGAGCTGGATGCAATGCGCGATATCATGCTGCAAATTCGTCGCGACCTTGCCGATGCGCTGCGCCGCCAATGCAACACAGACAGGTTTGATTTTATCGCTGGCCATCGCGGCATGTTCTCGCGTCTGGGGTTGGTGAGTGATGAAGTCGAGGCACTGCGCACTGATCATGGCATGTATGTTGTCGGGGACAGCCGGATCAATATTGCCGGCCTTGCCGGTGGTCGTCACGAACCCTTTGCCGCAGCGGTCGCTGCGGTGCTGGCAGGTTAATATGCATGGCCCGATGGCCCGCACGGTCCGGGAATGACAGACCGGCGTGTCAGGCGCGGCGGCCAGCTGTTGATGGACAGCCTCGTTGGGCTGGGCGCCACCAAGGCCTTTGGTGTGCCTGGCGAATCCTACCTCGCCGTGCTGGATGCAATGGTAGACCATGCCAATAGATTTGATCTGGTGTTGTGCCGTCAAGAAGGCGGTGCCGCTTATATGGCGGCGGCCTTGGGCAAGCTTACAGGTCAGCCGGGCCTGTGTTTTGTGACGCGAGGCCCGGGGGCAACAAATGCCACAGTCGGCATCCATACCGCGATGCAGGATTCACTGCCGATGATCCTCTTTGTTGGCCAGGTTGGTACCGATGTGATCGGGCGCGAGGCCTTTCAGGAAGTCGATTATGTGGCCTTTTTTGGCCCATTGGCAAAATGGGCAGTGCAGATTGATCATGTAGACCGCATTCCGGAAATCATCAGCCGTGCCTGGACAGTGGCGCTGAGCGGACGGCCCGGTCCGGTGGTTGTGGCCTTGCCCGAGGATATGCTAGTGGCGACAAGTGACGCGGTGCCCTGTATGCCGGTTCTGATTCCGGAGCCCGGGCCATCGGCTGGGGAAATAGATGTGCTGCAGAGGATGCTGTCACAATCCGTGCGACCGGTAATAATTGTCGGTGGCACCCGTTGGCGAACGGAAAGCGCACGCGCCATCGAGGCGTTTGCCGTTTCCAACAATATTCCGGTGGTCGCCGCTTTTCGTTTTCATGACATTATCGACAATCATTGTCCGGCCTATGTTGGTGATGCCGGTGTCGGGATGAACGGCTATATGAAACAGCTGTTGCGCGAGGCAGACCTTATCATCGCGGTTAATATTCGCTTTGGTGAGGCAACAACGGATGGCTATTCTCTGTTTGACGCGCCGCGCATGACGGCACAGTTGATCCATAGCCATGCCTCGGTTGATGAAATTGGCAAGATCTATACAGCAGACCTGCCGCTGCATGCCGGCCCGAACCGGACGGCGTCGGCGCTTGCCGATATAACTGCCGGCCAGCCGGATGGGCGCGTTGGATGGTATGGCGCGGCGCGCGATGCCTATCTGCATTCGCTGGTGCCCCCCGCCCAGATTGGCGATGTTGATATGGGGGTAATCACTGCGCAGATCCAGGCGCAGTTACCGGATGACGCCATCATCACCCACGGGGCTGGCAATTTTGCCATCTGGGTCAATAAATTCATGCAATTCGGGCGCGACCAGCGGCTGTTGGGGCCGCAAAGCGGATCGATGGGTTTTGGTGTGCCGGCAGCTCTGGCGGCCAAGGCGCATGACGGCAACCGGTTTGTGCTGTGCTTTGCTGGTGATGGCGATTTTCAGATGAACGGGACAGAGCTTGGTACCGCACTACAGGCCGGGCTGCATCCGGTGATCCTGATTATAAATAACAGCAGCTATGGGACCATCCGGATGCATCAGGAACGCGAATATCCGGCGCGCGTATCGGGGACGGAAATCGTCAATCCTGACTATGTGGCACTGGCTGGTGCCTATGGGTTTCATGGCGAACGTGTCACCAGGACGGATGATTTCGCCGCTGCCTATGCCCGCGCACTTGCTGCCCCCGCTGGCGCCATTATCGAGATCGTGATCGATACTGAGGCCATCGCTCCGCGCAGCACGATCAGCGATCTGCGGGCAGCATCCAGATGACCGATGATTGCGCTCACGGTGCCGTGCGTCATGTGCGGATGATCAATGCCCATGCCGAAGGCGAAATCGGCTTTGTCGCTATTGACGGTGTTCCCGAAGTGCCGGGAAAAAGCCTTGCTGCCAAGCTGGACCATCTAAACCGGGTGAATGGAAGTCTTCGCCGCCAGCTGACACTTGCGCCACGCGGCAATCCGGCGGCGTCAGTGAATCTGGTCTTCCCAGCCCAGGACAAGGCCGCAGATGCCGGTTTTCTGGTGCTGCAACCAGATCAGGCCCATGCTAGTTCAGGGTCAAACACCATCTGCGTTGTTACCGCGTTGCTGGAGGCCGGTATATTGCCCATGTCGGAACCGGTGACGCATGTCACGCTGGAAACTGCGGCGGGGCCGGTGCCGACACTCGCGGAATGTGCCGATGGTAAATGCGTTTCGGTAAGCCTCGATATGGTGCTGTCATTTGTTCTGCAGACAGGCCTGTCTGTCACGGATGATCGATTTGGCTCGCTGCAAGTCGATATCTGCTATGGCGGTGTGTTTTACGGTCTTGTTGATGTGCGTCAGCTCGGTCTTTCAATTACGCCTGGTCACGCCGCAACACTTGGTGCCTGTGGGATGGCCCTCCGTGACCAGATAAATCTGGCGGGACGGCCGGTACATCCTGATATCCCCGAAATCAATGGTGTTGCCTATGTGATGTTCTATGAGGATATGGGTGACGGGGTGTTTCGTACCGCAACGGTGTTGTATCCGGGGCGTCTGGATCGCAGCCCGTGCGGTACCGGTAGTTCAGCCTTGCTGGCCGTACTGCAGGCGGATGGCCGCATTGCTGTAGGGGATAGTATCATCACGGAATCGGTTATTGGGTCACGCTTTGATGTCATGCTGACAGGACTTGGGCAGGTCGGCGCGCGCACAGCGATATTGCCGCGCATTCGCGGTCGTGGCTGGTGCTTTGGTGAAACCATCCTGACCGGTGATCCGGCGGACCCCTTTGCCGACGGCTATGCGGTAAGCGATGTCTGGGGTGATGCAGATCTGATGCAGCCTTGAACCTTTGAGTCATCCAACAGCTTTTCGACGTGACAAGCGGCCATGGCGAGGCCAATCTGACCCGTCTGGAGGCGTTTCAGCTAGTTCACAACGCGTCACCTGCGCAGGAGAAGCAACATATGACAGCCCTCGATACCGATTTCGTGCGGTCCCAGTTTCCGGCCTATGCCGAAGCCAGTCTTCAGGGCCATGCCTTTTTTGAAAATGCGGGCGGGTCCTACACATGCGGCCAGGTGATCGACCGGTTACATCGTTTTTACACCCAGCGCAAGGTTCAGCCCTATGGCAATTACGAGGCATCGCAGCTTGGCGGCGCCGAGATGGATGAGGCGCGCAGCCGTCTTGCAGCAATGTTAAATGTTGAATCTGACGAGCTGCATTTCGGGCCATCAACCAGCCAGAATACCTACGTGCTGGCGCATGCGTTCGGCGAAACACTGTCGCCTGGTGATGTCGTTATTGTCACCGATCAGGATCATGAGGCGAATAGCGGCGCCTGGCGGCGGTTGGAAGCGCGTGGCATGCAGATTCGTGAGTGGCACATCAATCGCGAGACCGGCCAGCTAGAGACCGAAGCACTGGCCGGTTTGCTTGACGAATCAGTAAAGCTTGTCTGTTTTCCGCATTGCTCGAATATCATCGGACAGGAAAACCCAGTCGCCGATGTTGTGAAGATGGCGCACGCCGTCGGTGCGGTTACATGTGTTGACGGCGTCAGCATGGCACCGCACGGCTTTGCTGATGTTGGTGCGCTGGGGGCCGATATCTACATGTTTTCCAGTTACAAGACCTATGGCCCGCATCAGGGGATCATGGTCGTGCGCCGTGCCCTTACCGACTGGCTGACCAATCAGGCACATTTCTTTAATGCCGGGTACCGGACCAAGCGTTTGACGCCAGCCGGGCCC
>PCBG01000012.1 GCA_002731315.1 Rhodospirillaceae bacterium
GATTTAACATTGGTAAGTGGTGCACCCGAGAGGATTCGAACCTCTGACCTCTGCCTTCGGAGGGCAGCGCTCTATCCAGCTGAGCTACGGGTGCTTATGGCTGACGCGTGTCTTTCTCGCCAGCGTTATACGCGCTTGCGCTGGCGCTGCCAAGCCATTTGCCCAGCCGGAACCGGGCGGGTCTAAAGCGGCCTGCCGTCATAATGCCAGTCGCGGCCCTCAGACCGCTACTAAGTTTTCGGTAATCATCGAGATCATCTCGAACATGATTGCAGCGCCGACCATTGCGGTGATATTATTGGGTGAATCCTTGGTCGGCATCATGCAGACCACATCGCCGCCAATAATATTCATCCCGCGTGCGGCATGCAGCAACGCCACCGCTTCATCCATTGAAAAGCCGGTTACACCGGGTTCGATATTCGAGACAGCAGGGGCCACAGACGGGTCCAGACAGTCCAGATCGAAGGTTATATAAACCGGTCGCCCATCCAGCACATCACGCGCCTGCGCGATCACATCGGCCGCGCCGCGCGCGCGGTATTCGGCCATGGTCACGACATTATAGCCGTAATCATAGGAAGGCTGCAGCCAATCCAGCGTCCGCGGATGGCCGCGCAGCCCGATCTGCATCGATCCCGATGGATCAATCAGCCCCTGGTCTGCGGTATAAGCACCCCAATGCGCCGCCGATTTTTCTGCCCCCAGAAAATGGTCGACTGTGGTGAACACATCAGTATGAGCGTCCAGATGCAGAAAGCAGATTTTTTCGCCACCGGCCAGCTTGCCGCGCCCCAGCCCCTGGATAATACCGCCGGTAATAGAATGGTCTCCGCCAATCGAAACCGGGCGAGCGCCGCTGGCATCGATATCCCGATAGAAATCGGTTATGCGGGCAATACAGTCTTCATTGTTATTGGCGCGCGGAAAGGGCACATCGCCAGCATCGACAATATGTGCGGCCTCCCACGGGTCCAGCTGAAAGCCGCCATGCGCACGCCGCTGCAGTGCGGATACATTGCGTACCGCACGAGGGCCCAGATGCTGGTCGCGCTCGGTAGTGCCATTGCCCGTGGAATGGGGCACTCCCACTAGCGCAATATCGGCCCCTTCTGGTTCGGCGTGGGGCGCGCGGAACAGCGTCGGCACACCCCACCAGTAGAGATTGTCCATCATGCTCTGGTCATGTTTGCTGGCCATTACCCCGCCTCCACAAGAATACGACAGCCCTGACTGTAGCTGACTGGTTCCCATGCCGCAATTTGCTGGTGGGGCGGGGGATATCAGGCAGAACCGGCAGTGCCGGAGTAACCGGGAAATGGGCCCCGGCTCACCCGCCTGCGGGATCGCCGATTATTTCAAGGAAAACATCTTCAAGGTCGGGTTCTGCGGTGGTCACATCGGTTACAGCGATTCCGGCATCATTGACGGTGGCTATAATCTCAGCCGCATTAATGCGATGCGGGTCAAAACGGATCATCAGCCCGCTGCGACCCTCGCTAACCTCCGCGCCACCCCGCGTACCGGCCTGCGCGCCGGCCTGTGGTACTGTAACCTGAGCGCCAAGTGCCAGCAGTGTGTCGGGAAGCGGGTCCGGCAATGTGCTGCGCACCCCAAGATGCAGGTCCTTGCGGCTGGCTGATGCCATCAACTCGGGCGTCGGCTTATTGGTGATCAGCTGTCCGTGATTGAGGATCGCTATGCGGTCGCACAGCGCTTCCGCCTCTTCCAAATAATGTGTTGTCAGGATGATTGTCACCCCGGCGGCGTTCAGCCCCTTCACATTGTCCCACAGCTGCTGGCGCAGTGCGACATCAACCCCGGCGGTTGGCTCATCAAGCACTAGGATAGGTGGCGAATGCACCATGGCCTTCGCCACCAGCAGGCGCCGTCGCATGCCGCCGGAAAGGCGCCTTGCATATGTATGGGCCTGATCGCCAAGACCGACCATGTCCAGTATGGCATCGCTGCGGCGCTCGGACGGCGGTACACCGAACAGGCCGGCCTGCATTTCCAGTGTCTCCCGAGGGGTGAAATAAGCGTCGATATTTAGCTCCTGCGGCACGATCCCGATATTTGCTCGTGCCTGGCGCGGATTGTCATCAATATCGGCGCCCCAGACACAGGCCTGCCCGGCAGTCTTGATCACGGTACCGGCCAGAATATTGATGAAACTCGATTTACCAGCGCCATTCGGCCCTAAAAGACCGAAAATGCTGCCCGCCGGAATATCTAGCGACACACCGTAAAGGGCTGTCTTGGGAACCTTGCCGTAATAGGTTTTCTGCAGATCGCGGGCAGAGATGGCGATGCCGTCTTCAGGGGGTCGGAAAAAAGATAGGCTCATCGGACCCTCTCATCGCAGGGAATGGCCGTGGTGTCGGTTGCACAGGGCAATATCCGTGTGATGCCATTCGTTGCCGGTAGCATCATCACTTCAGCACAGGTCACAAAAATCGGAAAGCTCATCGCATCCATGGTGTCTATATAGCGAGCGAAGGTTACATTCTGCAAACGCAATTGCATCCCAACCCGCTTGGCGATAAATTCCATCTGGGGCTTCCGCCTGCCGGGCCGTGTCCTTTGCAGCGCACGGCAAATACCGGTTTACGGATGTGGTGTCACAAGCCTGTCCGTGAGATTGTGTTTCGGGTTAGGCATATTTTTTGGGGATCGAGAGAATGACTATGGCCAGACCGCAGGTTGAAGAAATGATAATCATGACTAGCAGCACCCGCGTTGCCTGTAATGGTGGTAGTGGTGCGCTGGGCCACCCGCAGGTATGGCTGACACTCGGTACGGATGGCGAAGTCACCTGCCCCTATTGCTCGCGCCGCTATGTGCGCCGTGCGGATGAGGCAGATGAATAGAGCCAGCCATCCAAAATCGGCCACCTGTCAACTGGTCACAACATCATGAGTGCGCGTGAACAGCTGGTCTTGATTGATGGGTCCGGCTACATCTTCCGTGCCTTTCACGCCTTGCCGCCGATGACCCGTGGTGATGGCACGCCAGTTAATGCCGTCTATGGTTTTACTGGCATGGTGATGAAACTTGTCGATGACTTGGCCCCGGATCATGTGGCTGTCGTGTTTGATTCGGCCCGCAAGACCTTTCGCAATGACATTTATGCCGAATATAAGGCCAACCGCAGCGAGCCTCCGGAAGAACTGGTGCCCCAATTCGATCTGGTGCGCGCCGCGACAGAGGCCTTGTCACTGCCGCAGCTTGAACTTGCCGGATTTGAGGCGGATGACCTGATTGCAACCTATGCCGCTGCTGCCGAGACGGCGGGTCTGGACACCGTTATCGTATCGTCAGACAAGGACCTGATGCAGCTTGTGCGCGGTGGGGTCACCATGCTGGATCCGATGAAACAGCGGCGCATTGCCGATGCCGAGGTGGTAGAACGGTTTGGCGTTGCGCCTAACAAGGTGGTGGATGTGCAGGCGCTGGCCGGCGATTCAACCGATAATGTGCCGGGGGTGCCCGGAATCGGGGTGAAGACCGCAGCCGACCTGATCAACAGCTATGGCGATCTGGATAGGCTGCTAGCCGAGGCGGACGGGATCAAACAGCCGAAACGGCGCGAGAACCTGATTAATTTTGCCGATCAGGCGCGTATCAGCCGCGATCTTGTGAGGTTGCGCGATGATGCGCCAATGCCGCTGCCATTGACGGATCTGAAACGGGTCCCGCGCGATATGGATCGCCTGAAAGCCTTTCTCGTTGCGCAGGATTTCAGGCGTTTGCTGGTCCGCATAGGCCATGTGGGGGATGGCGAGGCATTGCGCGCTGAGTCGGCCGTGCGGTCGATGGCGGGTACGCCGCAACCTAGTGCCGTTGATGCATCAGCAGAGATGCCGGCAAAGGCATCGGCACCGGTTGCCGAGCTCTCCTATCAACTGGTCACCGAGATTGGCCAGATGGAAACTTGGGTGGCTGGTGCGCATAAACTGGGTTATGTCGCCGTCGATACCGAAACCAGTTCGCTGAACGCGGCTGCGGCAGAGCTGGTCGGTATTTCCATGGCCCTAGCCCCCGGCCAGGCCTGTTATATTCCGCTGCGTCATAGCGGTGCGCCGATGAACATTGACGGGCAGAGCGGACTGGATTTTGATGCTGCTGCCGTATCCCACCCGGCGCAAATTCCGTTTGATGATGCCATGCGCATCCTGAAACCGTTATTTGAAGATCCAGCTGTTCTGAAGATCGGCCATAACCTTAAATATGACAGCCATGTCCTGATGCGCCCGCTGAATGGCGGCATCCGTCTGGCACCAGTCGATGATACCATGTGCCTGTCCTATGTTCTGGATGGTGGCCGGCTGGGCGGCCATTCAATGGATTATCTGGCTAGACACTGGCTGGACCATGACACCATCAAATTCGAGGATGTCTGCGGAAAGGGTGTCAAGCAGGTGCCGTTCGGGTCACTGGTGCCCGAGGCGGCGCTGGATTATGCGGCTGAAGATGCAGATATCACGCTGCGCCTATGGCAGTTATTGCGCCCGCGCCTTGCCATTGAAGGGGTCACATCAGTCTATGAGCGGCTGGAACGCCCACTAATTCCGGTGCTGGCGCAGATGGAACATCACGGCATTTCGGTCGATCCGGGCATTCTGGCGCGCATGTCCAATGATTTTGCCGCGCGCATGGGGGTCCTGCAGGCTGAAATTCATAATCTCGCCGGCACCGAGTTTAACATCGCATCGCCAAAACAGCTTGGCGAAATCCTGTTTGACAGGATGGGGCTGAAGGGCGGCAAGAAATCAAAGACTGGGGCCTACTCCACTTCAGCAGATATTCTGGAAACGCTTGCCGCTGAAGGGGTGGGGATTGCCCAGAAGGTGCTGGATTGGCGGCAGCTAGCAAAACTGAAATCCACCTATGCGGACGCACTTGTCGAGAGCATTCATCCTGAGACCGGCCGGGTACATACATCCTTTTCAATGGTAGGGGCCTCTACCGGGCGGCTGTCATCATCCGATCCGAATGTTCAGAATATTCCCATCCGCACAGCCGAGGGCAGGCAAATCCGAACCGCCTTTGTGGCGGCGCCCGGCTGCAAGCTGATTTCGGCCGACTATTCGCAGATTGAACTGCGCCTTGTCGCACATGTGGCGGGTGAAAGCGCGATGATCGAAGCGTTCCAAGAGGGTGTCGATATCCACGCGCGCACGGCCTCGGAGGTATTTGGCGTCCCCCTGGATGCCATGGATGGCGAAACAAGACGGCGCGCAAAGGCTATCAATTTTGGTATCATCTACGGCATCTCAGGTTTTGGCCTGGCTCGCCAGCTGAGCATTTCGCCGGGCGAAGCGCGTGACTATATCGCTGCCTATTTCGAGAATTTTCCCGGCATCCGCACCTACATGGAAAATATCAAGACTGAGGCACGTGAAAAGGGATATGTCGAGACCCTGTTTGGCCGGCGGATACATATTAATGGCATCGCCAGCAGCAATCAGGCGCAGCGGGGTTTTGCCGAACGTCAGGCGATCAATGCACCGATACAGGGCAGTGCAGCGGATATCATTAAACGTGCCATGATTCGTCTGCCAGCGGCGATGCAGGATGCCGGCATTGAAGCACGGATGTTGCTTCAGGTGCATGATGAACTGATCTTTGAAACCGAGGCACATCTTGCTGATGATGCGGTTGTGGTGATTACCGGGGTAATGGAGGCTGCCGCCGCGCCAGTCCTCTCGCTGGAAGTGCCACTTGTGGCCGAGGCAGGCATTGCCGACAGTTGGGCGGATGCACATTAGGTACAGGCCGGAAATCATTGCGGCCACAATGCGGCGCGTTGGCCGTAATCGGGCCAAAAGCTGTCATAACTTGGCCCTTTTTCAGGGCAATTCTGCCACAGTGGGTGGACGATATGGGCAGACCCTGGCGTTTTATTCGCAAAGACGGATGATTGAGAGAGATTGAAATGGCAACACGGATTGCGCTTGTCGATGATGACCAGAACATCCTGACCTCAGTGTCGCTTACGTTGGAGGCAGAAGGGTTCGAGATCGATTGTTACCATGATGGCGAAACTGCGCTTCGCGGGCTGACACAGCGCCCTGTCGAGATAGCGGTCCTTGATATTAAGATGCCACGTATGGACGGCATGGAGCTGATGCAGAGAATCCGCGCCTCCTCCAGCCTTCCGGTGATTTTCCTGACCAGCAAGGATGACGAGCTGGATGAGGCGCTGGGCCTAGGTATGGGCGCGGACGATTACATCACAAAACCGTTCTCCCAACGTTTGTTGCTGGCGCGTATTCGCGCCGTCCTGCGTCGCGCCAGTCAGGGCGATTTGGACCCGGACAGCCCGCATATCGTCCGGCAGGGAGAATTGCTAATGGATCCGGACCGGCATCTTTGCAGCTGGAAAGGGAACGAGGTGAAGCTAACCGTTACGGAGTTTCTAATCCTTCAGGCGTTGGCGGCACGCCCGGGGATGGTAAAGAATCGCGACCAGCTGATGGACTCTGCCTACGGCGAATCCATCTTTCTGGATGACCGGACCATCGATAGCCATATCAAAAGACTACGCCGCAAGATTCGTGCCCTCGACAAGGACTTTGACAATATAGAAACGCTGTATGGTATCGGCTATAAATATCGGGTGTCCTAACCGGACGCCCGCGACCGCGGACCATCGTACCAGTACATCCAGCGCATGGCGGTCCGGCAAGCTGTAGGGTGACAGTGTGACAAACAATGTGATCAGCAGGATAGCCGGCAGGCTCAGGCCGGTGGTGCGATCTCTGGTGCAACGCAGCATCATTGGCCGTCCTTTGGTACGGCTGCGCTTTCGGATGAGCCGGCTCAGTACCCGCATCATGGCCATAATGCTGTTCCCGCTCGTGTTATTTTTCATTGGTCTGTTTTCGATCGACCAGTATCGCACTACACTGATCCGTTCGGAATTTACCGCTCTTGAACGACAGGGCTTTACGCTCGCAAGGTCGCTGGCCCTGGCCCAGTCTGAAATTGACGGGGGGCTGGCCCGCCGGCGCCTGTCACCGGAAACCATGAATCATCTTTTGCCGCTTGTTGGATATGGCACTGATTTGCGTGCTCGGGTGTTCCGCCCCGATGGCTGGCTGCTCGCCGATACCGCGCGCAGCGGTTCTGGCGGCGAGGTAAAGTTGCGGCGCCGGCTATCCGTTGGTCTTTGGGAGCGCTCTTCACGCTATTTTCAGGCCTTGATGCGCGGTGCTGCCGGCATGATTGGCAGCGATCGCACATTGCCAGTCTATCGCGAGGGGCGTCAGCAAACCGCGAATGATTATGACGAAGTGCTGCTGGCGCTTGCCGGCGAGCCGGCCCGGCAGCTGCGACAGGACCGCCAGGGCAGGCTGGTCCTGTCGGTGGCGGTACCAATTCAGGATCTGCGCCTGGTCCGCGGGGCGCTGCTGGTCAGCATCAGCGGCGGCAAGATCGAGGAAGAGATCGCCGAGGTTAATGTGGTCTTCATCCAGCTGTTTGGTATTGTCACGCTGATCACCATTGCGCTCAGCGTGTATTTGGCACGGTCCATCACCACTCCGATCACCTATCTTGCTGCCGAAGCGGATAATTTGCGCCGCAGCCGTGATCTGTCGACGCGCATGCAGCGTCTGCCGCGTCGCCGTGACGAAATCGGCAGGCTGTCGGAATCGCTGATCGATATGACCGACGAGTTGCAGCGGCGGATGGCGGCAACCGCAGGATTTGCCGCCGATGTATCGCATGAGCTGAAGAATCCCCTCTCATCGCTGCGCAGTGCTGCTGAGACCATCAGCCGTATATCCGATCCAAAACAGCAACAGCAGTTGATGACGATCATACTGCGTGATGTTGTTCGGCTCGACCGGTTGATCAGCGACATTTCCCGTGCCAGCCGTCTTGATAATGAGATGGCAACAGAATCGGCCCGCCGCATCGATCTGCGTGATTTGGTGGAAAGCTTTGTCACAGCCCGCCAACCGACGACAGAGACCCACAAATTACGCGTTGTTGCGGAAGACAAAGAGGTTCTTGTGATGGTTCAGGATGACAGGATCGTGCAGATACTGGATAACCTGCTTGGCAATGCAGTGTCCTTTGCGCCGGCAGGCACTAGAATCGATTTTGCTGTCAACCTTGCCGAAGAAGGTAGTGCCTGCCTTCAGGTATGCGATCAGGGCCCCGGCATCCCAGAGGGCCGATTAAATGAGATCTTCAACCGGTTCTATTCGGAACGGCCGGAGGGCGAGGTCTTTGGCGAACATTCAGGTCTTGGCCTGTCGATCGCAAAGCAGATTGCCCAGGGCTACGGCGGTGATCTGGTAGCTAGCAATTCTAATGGGGCCTGTTTCACCCTGACCTTGCCGCGCGTCGAAAAATAGACCGATGGGTTATCGGCAAGCCAAATAATTACTGCTACTGTAGTCACATGCTGGAAGAGGATTGCAGATTAATTCTTCTGACCGGGGCGTCGGGTTCAGGCCTGTCCACGGCATTGAAGGTGTTGGAAGATAACGGTTTCATGGCGGTGGACAATATGCCCATTGCCCTGATCGACCAGCTGGTTGCGCTTGTTCTGGAAACCGAACAGCGTAATCTGGCCATCGCGCTGGATGCCCGCACGACGGGATTCTCGACAGAGGCGATTTCTACACTTGTGCGGAACCTGCGCAACAGATTTGGCAGTCGGTTTTCCGCCGTCTATTTCACCGCCAGCCACGATGATTTGCGCCGGCGCTTTAACGCGACACGTCGCCAGCACCCGCTGGCCGAAGGAATGCCACTTTCTGATGCGGTAGAGACAGATTTGCGGAATATGGATGTGTTGTCACCGCTGGCTGATCTGCATATTGACAGCAGCGGAATGAAGCCAACGGAGATGCGCCTTCAGTTATTATCTGCGCTCGACCCGACTGCAGAATTCAAACCGAAAGTGCAGATCACCAGCTTTTCCTACCGCCGGCGTCTTCCCGAACATACCGACCTAGTTCTGGATATGCGCTTTGCCAGAAATCCGCATTGGCAACCGGAACTGCGCGGCTTCACCGGGCTTGATCCTGACATCGATGCGTTTCTGAAAGCGGATATGGCGGTGCGCCAGGTGATCGAAAGTTTTAGATCCATGCTCGGAACCATGCTTGTACGCATGACAGAAGAGGGGAGGCCGTTGCTAAGCATTGCTTTTGGCTGTACGGGTGGCCGGCACCGGTCAGTATGGGCCGCGGAAACAATCGGCGGTTGGCTTCAGGCACAAGATTACAAGGTGATCATCACCCATCGCGAAATTTCGGCTGAAAACTGATTTTCTGCCTGCGCCGCTGCGCAATGAGGCATCAGACAGGGGCCGGTGAAGTTGACTGTTTTAATTTCTGTTCATTTCTGATACTTACACCCCCTATTTCACACACATGCAGGATTACAGATGTCGACAGATTACATTGTGGCTGATCTTGAGCTCGCCGACTGGGGGCGCAAAGAACTGTCTATTGCTGAAACCGAAATGCCAGGCCTAATGGCGCTGCGTGATGAATTTGGCGCAACAAAGCCGTTGAAAGGAGCGAGAGTCGCCGGGTGTCTGCATATGACCGTGCAGACGGCTGTCTTAATCGAAACTCTCGTCGGTCTTGGCGCCGATGTGCGCTGGTCCTCCTGTAACATCTATTCGACACAGGATCAGGCCGCTGCTGCGATTGCCGCCGCAGGCGTGCCGGTATTCGCCAAAAAAGGCGAGACTCTCGCTGAATATTGGGAGTATGTCGACCGCACCTTTACCTGGGGCGATGGCGGCACAGCCAATATGATCCTTGATGATGGCGGCGATGCCACAATGTATATCCTGCTTGGTGCACGCGCCGAGGCTGGTGAGGATGTGCTGGCCAACCCAACGAGTGAGGAAGAAGAATTTCTGAAGGCCCAGCTGCAAAAGCGGCTGGCGGAAAGCCCCGGCTGGTTCACCCGCCAGCGTGACGCCATCAAAGGCGTATCTGAAGAAACCACGACAGGTGTGCTGCGTTTATATCAGCTTGCTGAGGCAGGTGGTCTCCCATTTCCGGCGATCAACGTAAACGATTCGGTAACAAAGTCGAAATTCGACAACCTATACGGGTGTCGCGAATCGCTTGTGGATGGCATCCGCCGTGCTACTGATGTGATGCTGGCCGGCAAGGTTGCCGTGGTCGCCGGTTACGGCGATGTCGGCAAGGGATCAGCGGCCTCGTTGCGTCAGGGCGGTGCCCGCGTGATGGTGACAGAGGTCGATCCGATCTGCGCATTGCAGGCGGCCATGGAGGGCTATGAAGTCGTTACCATGGAACAGGCTGCAACAAAGGCAGACATTTTTGTCACTGCAACCGGCAACCGTGATGTCATAACAATGGATCATATGCGCGAGATGAAAGACCGTGCCATCGTCTGCAATATTGGGCATTTCGACAATGAAATTCAGGTGTCGTCATTGCAGAACATGAACTGGTCCGAGATCAAGCCGCAGGTTGACGAGGTGGAATTCCCCGATGGCAAGCGGATTATCATGCTGGCAAAGGGCCGTCTGGTGAATCTTGGCTGTGCGACTGGGCATCCTTCTTTTGTGATGTCCGCTTCCTTTGCCAACCAGGTATTGGCTCAAATGGAATTGTGGAACGAAGGCGACAAATACGAGCGTAAGGTCTACACATTGCCGCGCCACCTTGATGAAAAAGTTGCCGCGCTTCACCTTACAAAGGTTGGAGCAACCCTGTCGCAGCTGAGCGCAGAGCAAGCCTCTTATATCGGCGTGGAGGAGCAGGGACCATTCAAGAGTGAGCAGTATCGTTACTAGTCGCGTGCGCGATCTGGCGATTTATCTTCAGGACCCGGCCGCAACAGCGCGGCTGGGTCTTTTGGTTTCTGCCCACCTGCGTGCAGGTGATGTGGTGGCACTCGAAGGGACGCTGGGCGCCGGAAAATCGGTACTGGCACGTGCCGTGATCAGCACCTTATGCCCGATGGAAGATAATATACCCAGCCCAACCTTTACCCTTGTCCAGACCTATGAGCCGGAAAAATTTCCGGTGATTATGCATTTTGACCTATATCGGCTCGAAACACCGGAAGAGGCGCTGGAACTTGGTATTGAAGATGCCTTTATTGATGCGGTATCGCTTGTCGAATGGCCCCAGCGACTTGGTGGTTATTTGCCGCGAACGGCATTGACCATTGACCTATCAGAAGGTGACAGTGACACCAGCCGCCGCGCTAAGCTATATGGTGGAGTGCGCTGGCAGCCGATACTAGAAGCGCTGGCGGAGCAATTCCGGCGAGGGGTTTGAAACCTGCCCGCATGATCATTGGACAATATGTTCTGTTTCTAACCGGCCTCATAGAAATTTGTTGTAACTGGTCTTATCGTAACAGGCGTCTGCTTCTATAGTGGCTGTATGACATCCCCACCCCGAAATGCTGTCTACAATATCCCTGCGGGCATACCCTTTGCCACAACGTTGGCCGGCGGCATCTGTCAGCTTGCCGGGGATGCGGAAACGCTTGCGCGCGCCACCATCATGGTGCCGTCACGCCGGGCGGCACAGGCGTTGCGCGCTGCCTTTCTGGAAATTCAAAAGGGCAAGGCCACATTGCTGCCGCGCATCGAGCCGCTTGGCGATGTCGCCGAGGACAGCCCCGAATTGCTGGTCATCCCTGAAATTGACAGCCTGTGCCCGCCGGCGATCAATCCACTGCGGCGGCAGCTGACACTGGCGCGTCTGCTGCGCGGCTTTGCGCTTGGTGGCGTGGCGCCAACACCGCCGCAAACGGTGATGCTGGCGGAATCCCTTGGCCGGTTGCTGGATGCACTTTGCAACGCTGATGCCGCGCCAGCACAGCTGCGCGATCTTCTTCCCGACAGGTTTTCGGCCCATTGGCAGGATATTCTGGCATTGCTGACCATTCTGATCGACAGGTGGCCGCAGTTTCTCGAGGATAGCGGCGAAATTGATGCCGCCGACAGGCGCAACCGGCTGCTGCGCCTGCGCAGCGCGGTATGGTGCGATGCACCGCCGCAGGGTCTGATTGTCATTGCCGGTTCCACCGGTACCTTTGCTGCCACGCGTGAACTGATTGGCTGTGTTGTGGCCCTGCCAAACGGGTATGTCGTGCTGCCGGGCCTCGATGCGGCGGCGGCGGATAACTGGCAGGATATCCGTGAGGATGCCGGCCACCCGCAGCATCAGCTGTCGGTGTTGCTGGACAGTCTGGCGCTGGCCCCGGGTGATGTACAACCATGGCCCCATGGTGCTGACATACCGCAAGCGACCTTGTTGCGTCAGGCGCTGATGCGTGAGGTATTCAAGCCTGCTGCCCTGACCGCGGACTGGCGCCAGCTTGGCAGCACACATCCTGAACTGGGGCGGGATGCGCTGGCGGGCTTGAGTGTGATTGCCGCGCCAAACCGCGCGGTCGAGGCGAATATCATTGCGCTTGCCATGCGCGAGGTTCTGGAAACGCCGGAAAAGACCGCGGCGCTTGTAACCCCGGACCGACAGCTTGCCGAAGCGGTGATTACAGCCCTGCAACGCTGGCAAATAAACGCCGATGATTCCGCTGGCCGGCCGCTGTCTGAATGCAGTGCGGGCGGCTTTCTGATGCTGCTTGTCACCATGATTGCCGAAGATTTCGCCCCTCTGCCAGCCTTGGCGTTCCTGAAACATCCCATGGTGGCAGGGGGGCTGCCGCCTGCCATGTTCCGCAGGCGCGTGCGCGACCTCGAATGCTGTGTCTGGCGTGGGTACCGCCCACCCCCGGGCCTTGACGGGGTACTGTCCCGCCTGCCGCCAGACAGCGACCTGCATGATTTTGTGAACCGGCATATTGCCGCCCCGCTGGCCGAGCTTTGCGCGGTCTGGAACGGCACGCTGCCGACCCTTGCCGATCTGTCATCCTGGCTTGGTCGCGCGGCCGAACGCATGGCGTCCCGCCGGCTGCAGGATGATGGCAGCATTGACGAGGCGGACGGGGCAACCGCCATCTGGGATGGCGATGATGGCCGGGCTGCGGCTGATTTGCTGCGGGCACTGGTTGTCGAGGGGGATGTGTTCGAAGCGGATAACAGGTCCTTTCCGCAGATTCTGAAAAGCCTGATGGAGAGCAAGACCGTCAGGGGCAGCTGGCAGGCGCATCCGCGTCTTGCAATTCTTGGCCCGGTTGAAGCCCGCATGCAGAGTGCTGACCGGCTGATCATTGCCGGGTTCAATGAAGGCAACTGGCCGCCACGCCCGGAAATTGATCCCTGGATGAATGGCGAAATGCGTCAGACAGCTGGCTTGCAGCCGCATAACTGGCGCACCGGACTCAGCGCACATGATGTCTGGATGGCGGTCTGCGCGCCAGAGGTGATAGTAACGCGCGCGATGCGTGACGGGGATTCGGTCACCACGCCAAGCCGCTGGTTACAGCGGCTGGAGGCGGTGCTTGCGGCCCTGCAGATCACTGATGCGCTCAATCGTGGCGCGCTGATGACATCACGGCTGGCCGCGCTGTCCCCGTTGCCGCCGCTGACACCTGTCCGCCGTCCTGCCCCCTGTCCGCCAGTGGCGGCACGCCCCCGCCGTTTTTCAGCAACTGAAATTGATGACTGGATTAGCGATCCTTACAGTATCTATGCCAAGCGTATTCTGAGTTTGCGGCCGCTGGACGATATTGACCGCGTACCTGATGCCGCGCTGCGTGGCAATATTGTGCATGATGCGCTGGCGGCTTTTGTCAAAGAATATCCCGAAGGCCCGCTGCCCGATGATGCGCTGTCACAGCTACGCCAATTTGCCAGAACATTTTTTGAACCCTTCTGGCAGATCCCCAGTGTGCGCGTTTTCTGGTGGCCGGCATTTGAGCTGCTGTCATCCTGGTTTGTTGAAACCGAGCGGCGACGGCGCGCTGACCTTGCCCGTGCCCATGTGGAAATTGACGGCAAGCTGGCGATTGACGCGCCGGCAGGACGGGCAGAAATCAAGGCGCGGGCGGACCGGATTGACCAGTTGGCTGATGGCGGGCTGGCCATTCTGGATTACAAAACCGGCAGCGTGCCAAAACCGGCCGACGTTGAGGCGGGCCGCCGCACCCAGCTTTTGACCGAGGCTGTGATTGCGGCTTATGGCGGGTTCGATGCGATTGCCGGTGACGATATTGCGGCGATGCAATATTGGAAACTGGCAGGCCGGCGCGGCGAGGCAGGGCTGATTGTCGATGTGATGCCGGATGGGTGGAATGTTGCGGCCGCGCACGACAATCTGGCGGCGCTGGTTGCCAGCTTTGATCACCCCGATATGGCTTATGCCAGCCTTCCGGACCCGTCAACGCGGCTGCCCTTTGCGCGCTATGATCACCTTGCCCGGGTTGAAGAATGGCTGCCGGTGGAGTCCGCCAGCGACGAGGTGACACGTATAGAATGGCCGGTGCCTGCCGCTGGTCGTCTGGCAGACAGCAAGGTCGATGATATCGACCCGCAGATTGCCGGGCAGGCGTCAGGCCAGCAGGCAGCCGCCTCGGATCCCAGTGTGTCGGTGTTTGTTTCGGCCAATGCCGGCACTGGCAAGACCAAGCTGCTCACAGACCGGGTCTTGCGGCTGATGCTGGATGGCGCACCGCCCGAGAGCATTTTGTGTGTGACCTATACGCGTGCTGCTGCCGCGGAAATGCGCAACCGGATTTCGGTGCGGCTTGCCTCATGGACGGTGATGACAAGCGAGGATCTGCGCAGCGACCTCGCGCGGATGGGGATCGCGGTACCTTCGCAACTGGTGTTGCAACGCGCGCGCAGCCTCTTTGCCGAAATTCTGGACAGTGACGACGGCCCCCGCATGGAAACCGTCCATTCATTTTGCCAGTCCGTTCTGCGCCGCTTTCCGATTGAGGCCGGGATCGTGCCAAATGCCGAATTGGCGGACGAGCTGGAACAGGCGCGGTTGAAGGCACAGGTGCGCGAAACGCTGATGCAAAGTCCGTTGCCAGAGATGGCGCGCGCCATTGCCACCCTTGCCGAGCAGACGGGCGAGAGCACCGCCGAGGAACTGCTTGCCAACCTGATGCGTGCGGAAAGGCGGATTGGCGCGCCGGATATCCTGCAGGCACTGGATACCCATTTTTCCGAGAGTTGCGGCATTGCAGCGGACAGTGATGCGAATAGGCTGCTGGACCGGGCGGTCGCGGCATTGGATATGAAACAGCTGCGCCAGGCGGCAATGGCGCTTGCTGCAAGCGATGTCAAAACGCATGTGAATCGCGCCACGCTGATCACCACATGGCTTGGCGAGGATGATCTCGGCAGACGGTTCCATATCGATCTGCTAGTTACGGCCTTGTTCACAGACGGCAGGCCACTTGCCGAACGAAGCCTGTCAAACAAGGATATCCGTGCCGCCTTCCCTGGCATTCTGGCGGTGCTGCAGGGCGCGCAGGATGCGCTCGCCAGCTTTGTTACGACGCAGATCAATCTGCGCTGCCGCGATTTGACGACCGCGCTCTACACCTATGGGCATGCCTTTCACCAGACCTATACCGCCTTGAAAGCCCGTCTGGGCGTGCTGGATTATGACGATTTGATTGCCCTGACCAACCGCATGCTGTCGCGCAGCGACGCTGCCGACTGGGTCGCATGGAAGCTCGATAGTGCAATCCGCCATATGCTGGTTGACGAGGCGCAGGACACAAGCCCGGCGCAATGGCAATTGCTGCGCCGCCTGAGTGATGCCTTTTTTGACAGTCCGGTAGACGATCCCGAAACGCGCCGTACCCTGTTTGTTGTCGGTGACTTCAAACAATCCATCTATTCCTTCCAGGGGGCCGATCCTGTGGTCATGGGGGCGGTTCGACTGGACTTGCGGGAGCGGGCAAAGGCGTTGCGGCATCCCTTGCGTGATGTTGCGCTTGATGTCTCGTTCCGTACCGCGCAACCGGTCCTTGATCTGGTGAATCGGGTCATGCAGGGGTTGGAGGGCATCACCGATCCGCCCCGCTTGCCTGACTTTCTGCCGCACAGGTCTGCACGGCCGAAGGCGGGTGGTTTTGTCGAGATCTGGCCGGTAACGCGGGTGGCGGCGGACACCGCGCCCTTGCCGGGATTTGCCCCGCCGCCGGTCATTGTACCGCAGGATGCGGCGGCGCAGGCGGCGCATGAGGTGGCTGCGCGCATCGTGGGCTGGATGGGGACGCGGCGCCTGTCTTCTGGCCAGATGATGCAGCCTGGCGATGTGATGATCCTGCTGCGCAAAAGGGATCGCTATTACCAGCTGCTCCTTGCGGCGCTGCAACGCGCCGGTCTACCGGTGGCCGGCGCCGACCGGATGACCCTGTGTGACCAGATAGAGATCATGGATTTGCTGGCACTAGGGGATGTCGCATTGTTGCCGGATGACGACCTGCAGCTTGCAACAGTGTTGAAATCACCGCTGTTCGGCATGGATGAGGATACCCTCTTTGATCTGGCCAGCCAGCGCGACAAGGCCACGTTGTTTGCGCGGCTTATGGCGCATGCCGGGGGAGAGTCACAGCTGGGCCGCATGGCCACGCGCCTGAAGCGCTTTTGCGACATGGTGGACAGGGTTTCGGTCTTTTCCTTTTTCAGTACTGTTCTGGGTGAATGCCGGCAGGATTTCCGTGCCCGGCTGGGTGGCGCGGTGGATGAATCGCTGGATCATCTGCTGACGCGCGCGCAGGAATTCGGTAATGGCGGCGGCGCGTCACTCACCGAATTTCTGGCGCTTGTGCGGGGCAGTGGTGGCGATGTGCGGCGCGATATGGATACCGCCGTCACCAATGAAATCAGGGTTATGACGATCCATGGCGCCAAGGGGCTCGAGGCACCGGTGGTTGTCTTGCCTGACATGCTGCGCGCCAGCAACAGCCGTGACCGCCTGATTGCCGATCAGGAAAGTGGTTTTGTCTATTGGGCGCCTTCAGCCGGCGGCAGGCCATCCTTTGTCAGTAATGCAAAGAATGATGCTGACAGCGCCGCACGCAAAGAGGAAAACAGGCTGCTCTATGTGGCGCTGACGCGCGCACGCGACGGGCTTGCCATTGGCGGCTGGGAGGCACCATATCGCCGCTTCATGAAAGAAAGCGCCTATCAGTCCATTGCCGCCGCTGCTGCGGAAATGGACGGTTTCACCCCTGATACAGACGGTATTCTGCAATATGTTAGCGAGGTCGAAACGGTAAGTGAGGTCATCGCTGAAAACATCCCGCCAGCCCCGCCTGTGGAATCTGCGGCCCCCGTCTGGCTGGTACAGGCTGCGCCTGCCGAGCCACATCCACCGCGTCCGTTGCGCCCATCCATGCCCGATGCCAGCACGATGGCGGCGACGGCCCCCGGCACCGCCCTTTTGGCCGCGTCACAGGCTTTGACGCGGGGACGACTGGCGCACCGGCTGTTTGAGGTCTTGCCTGCCCTGCCATCGAACAGGCAGCAGGATGCTGCGCAGAGGATAATTGCCGGTGAAGCAGATCTGCCCGCAGATACGGGACAGCAGATTGTCAGCGATGTGATGCGGGTCATGGCGATGCCTGAACTGGCGGCTCTGTTTGGCCATGACGCGCTGGCCGAGGTGTCTGTCAGCGGGGTGGTTGCCGGCAATGGTGTAGCCGGCCAGATTGACCGGCTGCATGTTGGTCCGGACCGTGTTCTGATTGCCGACTTCAAGACCGGCCCTATGCCCCCCGCTGCGCCGCAAGCTTATATCCGTCAGTTGGCCCTTTATGGGGCGCTGCTCGAACAGATTTATCCGGACCATCAGATTATCACCTGGCTTGTCTGGACCGAGGCAACTGCTGTTCAGGAAATTACAGAAACTGCCCGCGCCTATACGTTGACGGCTCTTGTTTCTACGACGGGCGCTTGACGCCTACCAGGCTTGTGCTTATTTTTATGCAGCCGCTTCAGGTATCATTTCCTAGCAAATTCAAAAAAACGGGGACCAAAAAAATGGCGACGACAAAAACGACAGATAGCGATTTTTCCTCTGATGTGCTGCAGGCTGACAAGCCTGTACTGGTGGATTTCTGGGCAGAATGGTGCGGCCCGTGCAAGGCTATCGGGCCGGCGTTGGAGGAAATCAGTGACAACAAGGGTGACGCAATTTCGGTCATCAAGCTGAATATCGATGAGAACCCGCTGACTCCGCAGCAATATAATGTACGTGGCATTCCCACCCTGCTTATTTTCAAGGGTGGCGAGGTTGTCGCCGAAAAGGTGGGCGCTGTGCCAAAATCACAGCTGGAAGCTTGGATTGATTCCACAATCAGCTGATCCCTTTAAGGCGCGTCCCGAACGCCTAGGGCGCAGTCAATCAGTAAGGCAAAGTGCCGTTTTCTGCCAATACATGGCCGGCCAGATATAGTGATCCGCATATCATGACAGGCCGGGTTTTGGCACCTTCCATTGTCGCGATAACAGACAACGCCTCGGCCACAGATGTGGCGGGGCGCGCCTTTTCAAAAAAGGGCGCCGCGGCGCTGGTCAGCGCTTCGGCAGACAGACTCGCCGCCTGGTCTGGAATGGACAAACAGTGCAGCGAGGCTGCGAGCGGCGTGATTTTTTCAAGAAATTCTTCGGCCGGGCGCGTTTTCAGCGCACCGGTGATGAAATGCCATTTGTCCGCGTCGGACAGGGTGGGTAGGGCAGCAGCCAAGGCGGCCGCGCCATGGGCATTATGGGCCCCATCAACCCAGAGCGCCTGTTTCGGTGTCAGTCGAGTCAGCGCCCCATCATCAAGGCGTTGCAAGCGTCCAGGCCAGATGGCACCTGCGCAGCCAGTGCCGGCAAGGCCCATATCAAGCAAGGGCAGAGCATCATGCAGTGCGGCAGCGGCCAGTGCGGCATTCTGTTGTTGATGCGCGCCTTTCAGTGACGGTGCTGACAATCGAATAGGTTGGCGGATTTGTGCCCTTTTTTGGGTTAGGACAAGCCCACCGGATCGGTCGTTGTGAAAATCAAATTCACGCCCCATTGCGCGGACCGATGTGCCGATACTGGCGGCATGGTTGTCGAGGGTGGCGGCAACCACTGCCTGCTGCGCCGCGCTCAGGCATGGTGTGCCGGCCCGCATGATACCCGCTTTCTGGCCTGCAATACCGGCGAGGTCGCTTCCCAGAAAATGCTCATGATCACGCGCGATAGGCGTGATTACCGTGGCGGCCGGACGGATCAGGACGTTGGTTGAATCAAGCGCTCCGCCAAGCCCTGTTTCCAGCAGCAGCAGATCCGCCTTGGTCCGCGAAAAGGCAAGGAAGGCAGCAGCTGTCGTTACTTCGAAAAAGGTTACGAGCCGGTTGCCATTGGCGGTCTCGACCTCTTCAAGAAGATCCGCCAGTGCGCTGTCGCCAATCAATTGGCCGGCAAGGCGGATCCGTTCGTTGAAGCGGCACAGATGCGGCGAGACATAGACATGTACCGTCAGGCCGGCGGCCTCTGCCATCGCCCGCATTGTTGCGATAACGGATCCCTTGCCGTTTGTGCCGGCAACATGGATGACGGGCGGCAGGCTGTAGTGTGGATTACCAAGGCGGTCCAGAAGATCAAAGGTACGTTCCAGCCTCAGATCAATCAGCTTTGGATGCAGGGCGGCTAGCCGGTTAAGCGCCAATGCTGCGCGTTCAGCATCGTCAAATGTTGTTTCAGGCGATCCGCCAGCGGGCATCAGGCGGCCTTTGATGTGCCGCCCCGTTCCATCAGGAAGCCGAGAATGCGGGCTAGGAATGATGGTTGTGTGTCGCGGGCAACCACTGCGTCGACCATACCATGATCCTGCAGATATTCGGCGGTCTGAAAATTCTCGGGCAGCTTTTCACGCACGGTTTCTTCAATGACCCGCCGGCCCGCGAAGCCGATAATGGCGCCGGGTTCGGCGATCTGTAGATCCCCAAGCATAGCGAATGAGGCTGTAACACCGCCCGTGGTCGGATGGGCCAGCAGCACGATATGCGGTAGGCCGGCCTTACGGACTTTTTCCACTGCCAAAATGGTTCGAGGCAATTGCATCAGTGACAGAATACCTTCCTGCATCCGCGCACCACCTGTCGAGGGAACGGTAATCAGAGCGGCCTTCCGCGCTACCGCAGCGTCCGCAGCAGCTATGATTCCATTTCCGACCATGCGGCCCATCGACCCACCCATAAAGCGGAAATCAAAGCCTGCCACCACGGCCTGATGTCCGCCGATCCTGCCATGTGCCACGGCAATGGCGTCATTCAGTCCGGTCTTGCCACGCGTGTCTTTCAGACGGTCGGCATAGCGCCGGCTGTCTCGGAATTTCAAAGGGTCATCATTGACTGGCGTCATTGGGATAATGTCGAATTTGCCATCATCAAATGTCATCGCAAAGCGGGCTTCGGGGGGCAGGGGAGCGTGATGTCCGCAGGTTGAACAGCAATTATGCGCCTGTTCGAATTCGCGATGAAAGATCATTTGGCCGCAGGATTTGCATTTGATCCACAGATTGTCCGGTACATCGTTTGTCGAAACAAGCGCCTTGATCTTCGGTAGTACTGCGTTGGTGATCCAGTTCATCAGCTTTCCCCTTTCACCCGTTCCTTGGGTGCGCTGCCCTTGCGGTGGCCTCAGCTTGCCTTGCCAGCAACACCATCTGCAAGCTCGCTGACAAATGCGGCAATTTTGGACACGGTTTCGGCCGTGCCGCTGCCATCGTCGGCAAGCGTGTTGGCGATGATCTCTACCACAGCCGAGCCGATAACGGCACCATCACTTCGCGAGGCGGCTTCATAGGCCTGTTGCGGCGTGCGGATACCAAAACCCGTGACAACCGGCAAGTCTGTCGCTGCCGAGATTCGCTCATAGGCGGCCGAGATGCTGTCACCAGCCGCGCTTGCCGTACCGGTAATGCCGGTAATCGCAACATAATAGACAAAGCCGCTGGCTGTCCCGACAACGGCTGGCAGGCGGGTGGCATCACTTGTCGGTGTGACAAGCCGGATAAAATCAAGCCCCGATTCCCGCGCCGGAATGCATAATTCGTCATCTTCTTCCGGCGGTAGATCGACGACAATCAACCCGTCCACACCGGCAGCAACAGCTGCATCGAGAAAACGGTCAACACCGTAAATATAGATCGGGTTGTAATAGCCCATCAGGATTAGCGGCGTGCCAGGATGACGCTTTCTGAATGCGGCAGCGATCTCCAGTGTGCCGGCAAGTGTCATGCCGTTTTTCAGCGCACGCAGCGAGGCAGCCTGAATCGCGGGCCCGTCTGCCATCGGGTCGGAAAATGGCATGCCGAGTTCGACCATATCGACATTTGCGTCGACCAGCGCGTCAAGAATGCTGGCTGACGTGTCAGCATCCGGGTCGCCAGCAGTGACAAACACGCCAAGAACACCGCGATCTTCGGCTTGCGCCCTGGCAAAGGCACTTGAAATTCGAGTTGTCATGGTCCCGCTTGTCTCCTGACGGAATTGGTCTTCATGTCACACAACAGGTCATGCATGATCTGGTTTATAGTAGGCCGCGCTCTTCCAGCTTGGGCAACACCGCACCCAGATCCTTGTCACCACGTCCGCACATATTCAGGATAACAATGTCATCTTTGTCCATATCGCTGATCATCTTGCTGACAAAGGCCAGCGCGTGCGACGGTTCTAGGGCCGGAATGATTCCCTCGAGGCGCGAACAGAGCTGGAACGCCTCCAGCGCTTCTTCATCTGTGGCGCTGACATAATTAACCCGCTTCATATCATGCAGCCATGCATGTTCCGGCCCGATCCCGGGGTAGTCCAGACCAGCGGAAATCGAGTGGGCGTCAATAATCTGTCCGTCACCATTCTGCAGCAGATAGGTGCGGTTCCCATGCAGGACGCCTGGTGTGCCGCCCGTCAATGAGGCTGCATGCAACCCTGAAGGGATGCCTTTGCCGGCAGCCTCAACCCCGTAGATATCGACCGTTTCATCATCGAGAAACGGATGGAACAGCCCCATCGCATTTGATCCGCCACCAATACACGCGACGATAGCATCGGGAAGGCGGCCTTCGGCTGCCATCATCTGGGATTTTGCTTCCTTGCCGATAACCGACTGAAAGTCACGCACCATCTGAGGATAGGGGTGCGGGCCAGCAACAGTGCCTATGATATAGAAATGTGTCTCAGCATTGGCCACCCAAAAGCGCAATGCCTCATTCATCGCATCTTTCAATGTGCCTGTGCCGGATGTCACCGGATGCACTTTGGCGCCCAACAGACGCATGCGATCCACATTAGGCTTCTGGCGGTGAACATCCTCTTCACCCATAAATACTTCACATTCCATGTCGAACAGGGCGCAGGCCGTTGCTGTGGCAACACCATGCTGCCCGGCACCTGTTTCGGCAATGATTTTGGTTTTGCCCATGCGCTTGGCAAGCAGAGCTTGGCCAAGGACATTATTGATCTTGTGTGCGCCCGTATGATTTAGCTCGTCGCGCTTGAGATAGAGTTTTGCTCCGTTGAAATGGGCGGTCATGCGCTCGGCAAAATAGAGCGGGCTGGGGCGTCCGATATAATGGGTCTGATAATATTCGAGCTCGCGCTGAAAATCGGCATCGGTGGTTACGCTTTTGTAGGCAGCCTCCACCTTCAGGATCAAAGGCATCAGGGTCTCGGCAACAAAGCGTCCGCCATGCATCCCGAACCGGCCGCGTTCGTCCGGCTGGTTGCGCAGCGAGTTCAAATGCACGTCTGTCATCTTATCTGACCTGTCTCTCGCACAGCCGCATCTGGCAACTGTCTAAAAATAATTGAGGTTAAGCGAAACCTAGCGCAACTGAGCCTGTCGTACAAATGCCTGAATTCGCGCTGCGTCCTTTTTTCCGGGCGCCAACTCAACACCCGAGGATACATCCAGCGCCTGAGCGCCCGTAACGGCAACAGCCCGGCTGACATTTTCTGCAGACAGGCCGCCGGCCAGCATCCAGCGCGCGCTGCCGCCATGATTGGCCAGCAGAGACCAGTCAAAGGAATGGCCGGTGCCACCTGGAAGACGTTCCGGGTCCCCTTTGGCATCGAACAACAGCCAGTCGGCAATTCCGTCCCATTTGGCACAGACGTCAAGATCGGCTGCGCTTGCAATGCGGATGGCCCTGATTAATGGCAGACCTAGCCTGTAACGGATGGCTGCGGCGCGTTCAGGCGTTTCATTGCCATGCAGCTGGAGATAATGCGGTCGCGCAGCAGTGACGACGGCGTCAAGAGTCGCATCATCCATATCGACCGTGAGTGCCACCCGGGCCGGTCCGCCATTGCCTGCCTCTGCGTGATCGGCAATGGCAGATGCCGCTGGCAGCGACAGATGCCGCGGTGAGCGCGGATAAAAAACAAGGCCGACAAAAGCCGCACCAGCTGTCTTGCAGGCATCATAATCCGCCGGGCTGGAAATACCGCAGATCTTAACGCTGACGGGTGTCTCTGGCAGATAGGGGGAACGGGTCATTGGCGCGATGGTAAAGTGGTGGCTTGAGATGACGATGGTGCAGTGTCGGAAGTCACAGCGTCAAGCTCTGCCTCAGCCGATACGGCGCGTTTTTCTGCTTTGCCAAGACGGCGCTGCAATCGCCAGTTGCGTGCTTTTGCTGCCACAAGCGACAACCAGACAAGCCCGCCCCCAAACAGCGCGCCAGTAGCCGCCGCGCCTAGTACGATTATCCAGACAGCCAGACCGAATGTGCCTTCCAGAGGCCAAAGCCGCAGCGTGACTGTCTGTGTGTTGGAGGTAGCGAACAGCATCGCCAGTATGACGGCCAAAAGTGAAATAAATGACCAGGCCAGCCGCCCGAAGAAGCGCATCACAGTGGCCCGATCAGCGGTTTAACCGCTCTCGCATGCCCTTACCCATTTTGAAAAACGGCACTTTCTTTTCAGCGACTTCGACACTCGCACCGGTCCTCGGATTGCGCCCGGTCCTTGCTTCCCGATGGCGCACAGAAAATGCGCCAAATCCACGTAATTCTACGCGGTCACCGTGTTCAAGGGCACTTCCGATCTCGTCAAGGATTGTGGCGACCAGTCGCTCGATATCCCGATGATAGAGGGCTGGATTTTTTGCAGCCAGCTTGGCGATTAGTTCCGAACGTGTCACCGACCCCACCCACTTTATACAGCGATAAACAGACAAAATGATGCCCATTCGAAAAGCGAAGGTCAACTCACAAGGTAGTCAACAACCCTGTTAAATGACTGTTTGACCATTGAATTCCAGAAAATCTTGCCAAAAGAATGGGTGAACCGGTCTAAGGCTGACCGATTCACCCTGATTTGGACAGTCGCAATTTACTCATCGTCGCCCGATTCGCGCTTGGCGAGTGCTGCGCCAAGGATATCACCCAAGCTTGCGCCGCTGTCTGACGAGCCATAATCCTCTACAGCCTGCTTTTCCTCGGCGGTTTCACGCGCCTTGATTGACAAGGTAAGCTTGCGGCTCTTCTTGTCGACATTGGTGATTACGGCGTCTACCTTTTCACCAACAGCAAACCTGTCAGCACGTTGTTCGGCGCGGTCACGGCTAAGATCGGTTCGGCGAATAAAGCCGGTCAGCGTTTCGCCAACGCTGACGTCAATGCCATTGTCGCTTGTCGCGGTCACGATGCAGGTAACAACCTCACCTTTGCGATGGCTCTCCATCTGACCCGCATATGGATCGTCGGTAAGCTGCTTGACGCCAAGCGAGATACGTTCCTTTTCGATATCCACTTCAAGGATTTTCGCCTTGACCATATCGCCTTTGTTGAAGTCTTCAAGCGCGGCTTCACCAGTGGCTTCCCAACTGATATCAGACAGATGTACAAGACCGTCAATCTCCTCTGTCAGACCCACAAACAGGCCGAACTCGGTAATATTGCGGATCTCACCTTCAATCTCGGTGCCAGCAGGATTGGCGGCACTGTACTCTTCCCACGGGTTGCCGCTGCACTGCTTGAGACCGAGAGAGATGCGGCGCTTTGACATATCAACGTCAAGAACCATGACCTCCACCTGTTGGCTTGTAGACACTATTTTACCA
The DNA here is from genome assembly GCA_002731315.1 of Rhodospirillaceae bacterium. The sequence goes on from PCBG01000012.1 coordinate 24,995, forward strand.
GGGTGGACATTTTTCTTGGTCCAGCTCATCTCGGACACATGTACCAGGCCCTCGACGCCGGCTTCCAGTTCGACGAACGCACCATAGTCGGTGATGTTGGTGACGCGGCCTTCCATCTTCGCACCAATCGGGAATTTGCCCTCGACACTCTCCCACGGATCGGATTGCAGCTGCTTCATGCCAAGCGAAATACGCTGTGTTTCCGGATTGAAGCGGATGACTTGTACCTCGACGGTTTCACCGATCTGCAGTGCCTCTGATGGATGGCTAATCCGCTGCCACGCGATGTCGGTGACATGCAACAGACCGTCAACACCACCTAGATCGACAAACGCGCCGTAATCGGTGATGTTCTTGACCACACCTTGGAGGACTTGGCCCTCCTGAAGGTTCGAGACAAGCTCGGAGCGGGCTTCGGCACGGCTCTCTTCTAAAACGGCGCGGCGCGATACAACAATATTGCCGCGACGACGGTCGATTTTCAGTATCTGGAATGGCTGCGGTGTTCCCATCAGCGGGCCAAGATCGCGCACCGGGCGAATATCGACTTGGCTGCCCGGCAAAAAGGCTGTGGCGCCTGACAGATCGACAGTGAAGCCACCTTTGACCTTGCCAAAAATCACGCCAGTGACACGTTCTTGCTTTTCGAAGGACGCTTCGAGTAAGCCCCATGCCTCTTCGCGCCGGGCCTTGTCACGGCTGAGAACAGCCTGGCCGTTCTTGTCTTCCATGCGCTCGACATAGACTTCGATTTCGTCGCCAACATTGACGTTTGGCTCTTGACCGGGGCCTGCAAGCTCTTTCAGCGGCACACGGCCTTCAGATTTTAGACCAACATCGATGACCGCTGCATCGCCTTCAAGGCTGACAACAAATCCGCGGACAACACTGCCCTCGATACTAGTGTTTGCGCCAAAGCTCTCGGCGAGCATATCGGCAAAGTTCTCGGCGGCAGCGCCTGCTGCACTCATGGTTTCGGATGTCAAAAAAATCTCCGTATTTCGCCCTGCACCGCCATCGACGGAAGCCCTATGGCGGTGCGGTCACTCCTCAGCTGGCGGTGAGGGCCGGTAAGTCTGAACACAACTTCCGGCCTTGCGGCCAGCCGCAACTAGGCGGTCTAGAAATTCTCCCGGGTCTTTTATGGCGAATGGTTAATTGCCGCCAGCAGTCCAAGGTCTGGAATGGGTGCCGCAGTGGTTCAGATCACCATGGCCCCGGTTTATGTCCCCGCTACATCAATATGCGCCAGCGCAAAAGCAAAGACTTGGTCGGCATCCAGACTGGATGTGTCGATCAGTTTTGCGTCTTCAACAGCACGAAGAGGGGCAATGCTGCGCCCCCTGTCACGCGCGTCTCGCGCCTGCATATCAGCAAGAACGCTGCGGAACATAACGGATTGTCCTGCGGCTTGCAACTCATTGGTTCGTCGCTCTGCGCGCACTTTGATATCTGCATCAACAAAAAACTTAAACGGCGCATTCGGCAACACCACGCTTCCAATATCACGGCCGTCTAAAACCGCGCCATTGCCGGTTGGCGGGTGACTGGCAAAACTGCGCTGCAAGACCAGAAAGGCGGCGCGTACTGTCGGCATGGCAGCAATCACAGATGCCAACCCGGCCACGCTGTCATCGCGGATTGCCGGGGTGTTGATCAGGTCTAGGTCTAGCCCGGCGATCTGTTCAGCGGCGCTTTGTTCGTCGGCTGTTTCAGCATTGATACCGCTACGTATTAGATGGAGGGCCAGTAAGCGATACAACCCGCCTGTATCAAGATGGGCCAGATTAAAATGTCGTGCTAGACGTTTGGCCAGTGTGCCCTTGCCGCTGGCCGCGGAGCCATCAACCGCAATGATCATGCCTGATCTGCGACACTAGAAATCTGCGCCCCGCATCTATTCATGAGCGTGGCGAAATTCGGAAAGCTGGTATTAATGGTCTGGCAGCCGGCCACGGTGATCGGGGTATCACTGATCATGCCCAGCGTCAGGAAGGACATGGCGATCCGGTGGTCGTGTTGTGATGCGATGGTGACGCCGCCGGCGATCGGACTTCCGGTGACGCTTATGCTGTCATCATCATAATGCACGGTGCCACCGGCGGATTCGATGCCATCTGCAACAACAGCGATTCGGTCTGTTTCCTTCACTCGCAGTTCAGCTACACCTTGCATGCGGGTGATTCCATTGGCCTGTGTCGCGGCAATCGCAAGGATCGGATATTCGTCAATCATTGATGCGGCTCGTCCTGCGGGGACATCAATGCCATGAAGCCGGCTGTGCCTTACCCGGATATCGGCAACTGACTCGCCACCTTTGACGCGTGCATGTGACAGGTTGATCTCGCCACCCATTTCCTGCAGCGTGGTTATCAGTCCGGTACGCAGCGGATTTATGCCGACCCCGGGAAGTATGATATCGCTTCCGGGTGTAAGCAGGGCGGCGACAATTGGAAAGGCGGCTGAAGAAGGATCCCGGGGGACGACAACGTCAGCGGCCCGCAGGATCACTTCACCTTGCAGAGCCACATGGTGGGTGCCGTCGGCGGCGGTGGTCTGTGTCACGCTGGCACCAAAATGGCGAAGCATGGACTCAGTATGGTCACGCGAGGCGTGCGGCTCTGTGACGGCGCTCGTGCCACGTGCATTGATGCCAGCCAGCAGGATAGCCGACTTTACCTGCGCTGAAGCCACTTTGCTCGTATGGGTGGCGGCCAGCGGTGTCCGCGCGCCTTTTATCATTACCGGCAAACGTCCGCCTTCACGACTTGTGACATGTGCGCCCATTTCTGCTAACGGGTTTGTCACCCGTGCCATAGGCCGCATGCTGAGCGATTCATCGCCGTAGAATGTTGCCGTAACGGGCAATCCGGCAACCACGCCCATAAGTAATCTGACACCGGTTCCCGAATTGCCGAGGTCCAGCGGTTGCGTAGGCGACTGCAGCCCGGCTGTGCCAACGCCGTCGACTAACCAGCTGCCATCCTCGTCGCGAGTTATGGCGACACCCAGGGCCCGCATCGCATTGGCGGTGGCTTTGACATCATCACCTTCCAGCAGGCCGGTAATCCTTGTAGTACCAATAGCCAACCCGCCGAGAACCAGAGACCTGTGGGATATTGATTTGTCGCCGGGCACAGCAAACTCGCCTGACAAGCCGCCATGCTGGCATGACTGCAGAATATCCGAGGCTGAAAGCGTGTTTGTTTCACTCATTTGACTTATGGCCTCTGACATTTATCTCCTGACACCATCAAAACGTACCAGCACATATGCCGCTGCAACATCGAATCTTGCTATTGATGCCAGACGCAATGGTGTCCGCTGGCAGAATTGCGGCATATTTAGCATTGTCACATCGCTCATGGCAATCGCCCTGCATCCAGATGATGAGGCCGCGCCCGCCGGTGGCAGAAAATGACCATTAGGCCGCCCGGGCTAATTTTACTTTGACAGAGAGAGGATTTTGTTTCAAATCGCTTGGTAAGTTTTCAGAGGGACACCTTCCAAGGTGCCCGGCGTTATTTCAAGGTGGATGAAAATGCCCAAAGCTGAACTCGGTTTAAAACGTGGTTGCCTGTCCTGTGGCATGAAATTTTATGATTTTAAACGGAAACCAATTATCTGCCCTGGTTGTGGCGCGGAATTTGATCCTGAGGCACTTGTCAGAAGTCGTCGTGGCCGTGCAGCTACGAAGCCGGCGGCCAAGGCCGCAAAAGCCGCGCCGGAATCGGAGATTGTCGAAGCTGAGAACGATATCGGTGAAGCGGCTGAAGACGTGGTGGCGGAAGCAGGTAACGCAGAGGCTGGCGATACGGATGAAGATGCGTTTGAGGACTCGGATATCGATGTAAGTAACGATGACAGCGCTGGCCTGATAGAGGATGATCTGGACGAGGAAGCTGAAATCATTCCAGGCATTTCAAGCAGCGACGACAACTAGTCACGGCCGGTTGGGGCTGAAAGTATTTTTTACTTGCCCGCGCGCCATGGGCTGCGATAGACAAAAGGCTTATCAGATTGCGGCAGCGTAAGGATTTGCTGGGAACATCAATGATCGCTGCAGGTACCGGACGAAATTGGGGGCTATAGCTCAGCTGGGAGAGCGCTACAATGGCATTGTAGAGGTCAGCGGTTCGATCCCGCTTAGCTCCACCAACTTTCTGATAAATAATGACAAAACAAAGACGAAGCGCCTTCGGGCGCTTTTTTGTTCGGGAAGTGGTACTGCCGGCTAAGATGGTGCGGATATTGCCATGTTTATGCGGCGACATTGCCTTTCGATGTTACGAAAATTGACCGCAACTGTCTGATATCGGTTGCGCTACGCATGTCATCGGCATGCTGTTTTACCTGGTCCGTAACATAGCGAATGGCACCATGATATCCCCTCTGACCTTCGCCAGCACCGAGGACGACACATACAATGTCGACCGGCCGGCCATCCGGCGCATCAAAATCTATGGGCGCGGCGAGGCTTGCCACCAGTGTTACAGACTGGTCGAGCGTTTCGATTGTGGCGTGTGGTAAGGCCACACCATTGCCGATGGCCGTGGCGCCCAGCTTTTCCCGGCTGACGAGTGCCGACATGACGCTGCGGGGGCATATGCCGGCGTGATGTGCAACCAGATCGCTCAGATCCTGCAGAGTCTGTTTTTTGCTGGTGGCAGGCAGTCGACACGCCAGCAATGCTGGCACGGTAGTCGTGTCATTCATGGTTTTCGATCTTTTCCCGAATGGTATGTGCCGGGACTTAGGTTGGAACCCTATTTCGTCCGATTATGAAATTCGAATAACGGGCGACAGCACGCTAAAACTAAGCCTTCATCATGTCAAGCCGCTATCCGGTGCAGGTCTGACCGGTTTGTCTGCCATTAATTTCAGATGCTGAAGCGTTCGCCCAGATAGACTTCGCGAACCGCCTGATGCTCGATCACCTCATCCGGTGTGCCTTCCATGAGCACCGAACCATCATAGATAATGTAGGTCCGGTCAACAATGTCCAGCGTTTCGCGCACATTATGGTCGGTGATCAGAACGCCAAGCCCATGTTCCTTGAGCTGACCGATCATGTTGCGGATATCATTCAGCGCGATCGGGTCAATACCGGCCAGCGGCTCGTCAAGAAGCAGGAAGGTCGGGCGCAGGGCCAGCGCACGGGCAATCTCAAGACGCCGGCGTTCCCCGCCAGACAGGTTGACCGAGACTGTGTTACGCAGGTGCGCAATTGAGAATTCGGCCATCAGATCATCTAGGATGCCGTCATGATCTCCCTTGCTGCCCTCGGTTGATTCGAGAACAGCGCGAATATTTTGTTCAACGGTCAGCCCTCGAAAGATACTAGACTCCTGGGGCAGATATCCTAGGCCAAGTCTGGCGCGGCGGAAAACCGGCATCGTGGTAATATCGTTCCCGTCAAGCTGCACGTTGCCCTCGTCAGCGGGCAGCAGTCCGGACATGATATGAAAGGTGGTAGTCTTGCCGGCGCCATTCGGCCCCAGAAGACCGACGGCTTCGCCGCGTTGGAGGCGCAGCGATACATTGCGTACGACGCGCTTTCCCTTGAAGCTTTTGCCAATACCGCTCGCCACCAAACCATCAGTCGTGTTTACAAGATGTGGCCGTTGCATCTGCATGACGCGCTGTTCGAATTCAGAAGTTTTCATTCGGTCTTTGTTCTTCCCGCGCCCGCTATCAGGTAGTGTATTCATCAGTTGCTGTGGTTATTGTCAGGGTGATCTGCAAACTCTATTCTTTTATAGGATGAAAAAGCTTCCCTGTCACAATTAGTTGGCGATCAACTAGTTGGTAATCAGCACCCCGCGGACACGCCCATTCTTTTTATCGGATAAGAGGCGGCTGTTACCCGAAATGAAATCGACTTCTGCACGGCCTCCCTGCATGGTGCTCTTTCCATCCGACACTGACACATCGCCGACAAGGGTCGCTTTCTCGGTTTCCGCCAGATAGACGAGGCTGTTGCCGGATGCTGTGTTGCCTTCGCTTGTGCGCACATCAACACTCCCTTCGCCTTCGATGCGTTGCAAAGCGCCTTCGGCGTTGAAATAAGCTTGGATGATGTTGCCCGAAAAGCGTTCGTTTTCGGCATTGATATAGATCGCATTGCCGGTGGCCGTCATATGCTGAGATTCATCGGCGAGTGTCACCAGCATGATCTCGCTGTCTGCCGAGATCGTGCCGTTCTTGCCTTCGACATTTGCGAACGGACCAGTTACCCGATAGCCGCTGCCGTCGATATTATAAACAATTTTCTGGCCTCGGGCATTCCCCTGCGAATCGACAAAGGTGACATCGCCGGTGCCGGTGATCTTTTCGATGCTGCGTTTGTCGGATTCTGGATCGTAGGTTGCGACGAGCAAATCACCACTAATCTTTGCGTCACCCTGTATGGCGACCGCATTGCCAGAGGCGGTATAGACCCCGGCTTCCTGGTCCCACTCTAGCAGATTATCCGCCTCGATGCGCAGCGTCGAACCATCCTCCGCTATTGCGTGAAACGCAAACGCACACGCAAGTGCAGGCGCAAGTAGCAAAAGACCGCGCACCACAGACCGGCAGCTATGTCCAAAAACCCTGTACATCGTCATCCCTCCAACGGCATGCGCCGCTTGTTTGTCATTGCCTTTGCAGCTTACCTATTCTGGTTGTTGTCTTGCAGCGTCATTCTGGCATCCCCCTTAAAAATAATGCGTTTGCCCTTGCCAGTGACTTCCATTGCGTTGGCAGTAACAATCCCGTCATTGCGTTCGACGCGCACCGGTTCGTCGCTGATCATGCTGCCATCGGCAAGATCGGCGGATAATGACAGCGCCAGAAGTGTGAGCCCCATGTCCCGGCTAGTCATGACAACATCACCATTCAGGTCAATGCGGCTGCTGTTAGGAAAATACAGTCCGTTCTGTGAAGACAGGTCAATCAAATCACCATCATTGCGGAACAGCTGTGCCGTTGGGGACTCCATGTCGACAACACCCGAACTGCGTTCACTGGCTATTTTGGCCGTGACCTCGAAGGCCTCTCCGCTTTCGGTGCGGCCCTTGTAGATGGCACCGGTCAGTTCTATGTCGCTAGCATCGTCGATCTTGACGTCGGTTATTTCAAGCTTGATTTCAACTGGCTGCGTGAAAAAGCCAAGCCACAAAACCGTGACAAAGGTCAGGACAAGGCCCAGTGAAATAAACAGGATGCTGGCGCGTACCGGTCGTCTGCCAGCATCAATTTCCTGTGCACGTGGTGCAAAACTGAAGCTACTTTTCCGGGTGTCATTCTCGTTAACCACGTCTTCGGACTCTAGTGATGGAAAATATCCAGCCCGTCGAATCCGGTAAGATCCAGCTGGACGCGATGGTGCAGGAAATCGAAACAGGCAGCCGCCAGCTCCGTGCGGCCTTCACGTGAGAGAATTTCATCAAGCCGGTCGCGTATCTGATGCAGATACAGCACATCACTGGCTGCATATTCTGCCTGGGCCTTTGTTAGTTCGGCGCGTCCCCAGTCGGATGATTGCTGTGCCTTTGAGATGTCGGTTCCCAAAAGGTCGTTGCATAAGTCTTTGAGCCCGTGACGGTCGGTGTAGGTGCGCGCCAGCTTTGATGCGATTTTGGTGCAGTATATAGAGCCGTTTACTGGCCCCACGTAATGGGTCAGCGCGGCAAGATCAAAGCGTGCGAAATGGAATAGCTTGGTGATGCTGGGATCGGCAAGAAGCTTCGTCAGATTGGGTAATGGCGCTTGCGGATGGTTGATTTTCACGAGATGGGCATTACCGTCACCAGCGCAAAGCTGTACCACACATAGCCTATCCCGATGTGTCTTCAGACCCATAGTCTCGGTATCAATGGCAACAGCGTTGCCAAGATCCATGTCCCTAGGCAGATCGTCACTATGGATGGAAATGGCCATTATCAGTGGTCTCTTTTCAGCAGCCCTTAAAAAATATCATGTGAAATGCGTGTTTGATCTAGATCAACAGCGGTGCCGTCCATACCTTGAGGTCCGACCCGTATGCCGCCTGCATTTCGCAGTTCTACCCTACAGGAAACAACCTTTGAAATGCTAGATAAAGATGCGCATTTGCGCCAGTCTGGCAGGAGGCGGCTTTGTCAGCAGGGCGCAATTCCTGCAGATGATGTCGCTGCCTTGCAAATCCGACTGCCCTTGCTGTGTTGCAACATAAGACAGAACCATGTTTCAAGCGGGGAGTGAGTAACATGAAATCAAATTATCGTGTGGTGGTTATTGGTGGCGGCGTTGTGGGCGCCTCGATTATCTATCATTTGTCAAAGATGGGTTGGTCGGATATCGCTCTGGTCGAAAGGTCTGTCCTGACAGCCGGGTCGAGCTGGCATGCTGCGGGAGGTGTCCATGCGCTGAATGCCGATCCGAACATCTCGGCGCTGCAGGCCTACACGATTGACCTTCTCGGCAAAATCGAAGAGGAAAGCGGCCACTCGGTTGGCATGCACATGACCGGGGGCCTGACCCTTGCTGGCACGCCAGACCGCTGGGAATGGCTGCAATCGGCTTACCGCGTCTATCAGAGCATCGGTATCGAGGATGTCCGGCTTGTGACTCCGGAGGAAGCCGGCGAGCTGTGTCCGGTGCTGTCGACACATGGCATTCTTGGCGGACTTTGGGCTGACCGTGAAGGGTATGTCGATACCACCGGTACGGTTCTGGCCTATGCCGGCGCAGCAAAGAAGAATGGCGCCACCGTCATCGAACATAACCGTGTGCTGGAATTGAACCAAACGTCAGAAGGCTGGGATGTTGTGACGGAAAAGGGCACCATTTCTTGCGAGCATGTTGTCAATGCCGGCGGATTATGGGCCAAGCAGGTTGGCCGGATGGCCGGAATCGAACTGCCTGTCTCGCCGCTGGCCCATCATTATCTATTGACCGAGGCGATCCCCGAAGTGGCCGCGCTTGGCCATGAACTACCGCTGGTTGTCGATCTAGAGGGCTTTACATATATGCGCCAGGATCAGCAGGGCATGCTATTGGGAATATATGAAATTAATCATCAGCACTGGATGATGGATGGTGCGCCTTGGGATTACGGCATAGAGCTGCTGAACGAGGATATTGATCGGATTGAAAATGAACTGACTATGGGTTTCGAGCGTTATCCGGTATTGCAAAATGCTGGTGTACGTAACTGGGTGAACGGGGCGTTCACCTTCTCGCCCGATGGCAACCCGCTTGTCGGTCCTGTGCCGGGCAAGCGCAATTACTGGTCAGCTTGTGCGGTTATGGCCGGCTTCCTACAGGGCGGTGGCGTTGGCAAGTCGCTTGCCGAGTGGATGATCCATGGCGAGCCCGAGGCCGATGTCTACGGCATGGATGTGGCCCGCTACGGCCCGTTTGCCGAGAATAAGGAATACATTAAGCAGACCACAGGGCAGTTCTATTCCCGACGGTTCGTAATGACCTATCCGAATGAACAGCTGCCAGCCGGTCGCCCCTTGAAAATGGCGCCAGCGCATACCGCAATGACAGCGGCTGGCGCTCAATGGGGATGCAGCTGGGACCTTGAGGTGCCGCTCTATTTTGCCCCGCAGGGTTTTGCCGAAACGCCGTCCCTGAAACGGTCGAACGCCTTTGACATTGTTGGGGCTGAATGCCGCGCGGTGCGAGAAAAGGTCGGGCTTCTCGATATTACGGGCTTTTCGCGCTTCGAGGTGTCCGGCTCGCGTGCCGAAGTCTGGCTTGCCAAGATTTTTGCTACACGACTCCCTGCAACAGGACGCGCGCGCCTGGCTGTCGCGCTTGGTCACGATGGCCGATTGAAAGGCGATCTGACGCTGTTCAATTGGGGCGATGGCCGGTGGTGGGTCATGGGATCCTATTATCTGCGCAGCTGGCATATGCGGTGGTTCAACGACCATCTTGATGACGGTGTGACTATTCGTGATCTGGGCGAGGAAATTGCTGGATTTTCGCTGTCAGGACCGAAGTCGCTGGCGGTCATTCAAAAGCTGACTGACGGCGCTGTCGGCGATCTGCCCTTTATGGGATGTGGTGCGTTCGATATCGGGCTGGCGCGCACCCATATCGGCCGCCTGTCAGTCACGGGCGAGGCCGGCTATGAAATCAGCTGCCGCATGGGTGATCATATCGCCTTGCGGCAAATGTTGCTGGATGCGGGCGCCGACCAGGGGATTGTTGAATACGGTTTCAATGCGCTGCTTTCGCTGCGTCTTGAGAAAAGCTACGGCATCTGGTCCACCGAATTTACTCAGGGATATACCCCTTGCATGACTGGTATGGACCGATGGATTGACTGGAACAGAGAGACCTTTATCGGCCGGGAGGCAGCGCTTGCCGAGCGCGATGGCAATGGTCCTGCGCAGCGCCTTGTGACACTTGAAGTGGCGGCAGAGGGTGCCGATGCCGGCGGCTATGAACCTGTTTGGTTGGCAGGCGAAAAGGTTGGCTTCATCACCTCCGGCGGCTATGGTCATACGGTTGAGAAGTCGCTGGCAATGGCGCTGGTTAATACCGATTTGGCCGAGGTCGACACCGATCTGACAGCACATATAGTGGGGGTCGAGAGGGATGTGAAAGTTATTGCGCCATCACCCTATGATCCAGTCGGTGCGGTGATGCGTGCCTGAAGGCCTAAATTGATATCAGAGGTAAGGAACAGGTTATGACACAGCAACCAGATGCAATTATCATCGGCACAGGTGTAATCGGAACAGCCACGGCCTTTGAGATGGCCAAGGCGGGATGGAAAACCCTGTCTCTTGACCGCAATGGCCAGATTGGCCACGGGTCTACGGCTGGGTCATGCGCCATTATCCGCATGCATTATTCCACTTTTGACGGCACCGCCTTCGCCTGGGAGGGGTATCACTACTGGCGCGACTGGCGCGAATATCTGGCGCTGGGAGCCGGCGCATCGCTGGCCACATTCAAGGAATGTGGCTGTCTAGTAATGCGCACCGAGGGTAACGGCTTTCTTCACAAACATCTGGCGAACAGCCGTGATCTAGGTATTCCGGTTGAGGAATGGGATGCAGCCCAGGTTGAACGGCGCCTGTCGATCTATTCGCTGGACAGTTTCGGACCGCCCAAACGCATTGATGACCCGGCGTTCGGCAAGCCGAATGGTGGCAGGATTGGTGGCGCGCTGTACTGGCCGAATGGCGGATATGTAACCGACCCTGCTTTGTCATCGCAGAACATGGCCGATGCGGCGCGCCAGTACGGAGCTGAATTCCACCTTGGCGTCGATGTTGTCGAGATTCTGCAAAAGAATGGCCGCGTGAGTGGCGTGAAACTGGCCTCCGGTGAGGAAGTCCACGCCCCGGTTGTAGTCAATATTGCCGGCCCCGGATCGGCCCATGTCAATGGACTTGCCGGTGTTCTCGAGGACATGACAATCGAGACCCGCCCGCTGCGTCAGGAGGTGGCGCATGTGCCGGCGCCCGAAGGCTTTGATTTCGACAGCCTTGGCATGGTGGTGTCAGACAGCGATATCGCCTGCTACATCCGCCCTGAACATGGCAACAACATCCTGATCGGCAGTGAAGATCCTGAATGTGATCCGCATATGTGGACAGAAAATGACCGCGACTATAACGGTGATTTTACCGAACAGTGGAACAATCAGGTGATGCGCTATGGCCAGCGTGTGGCAAGCCTCGGGATACCGTCACGGGCGCGCGGGGTCGTGGATCTTTATGATGCCTCGACAGATTGGATACCGATCTATGACAAATCTTCGCTTGGCGGCTATTACATGGCCTGTGGCACTAGCGGCAATCAGTACAAGAACGCACCCATCGCGGGCAAGATGATGGCCGCGCTGATCGATTATTGCGAAGGGGGCGCGGATCACGACAGCGCCCCGTTGCATTATTGCCTTCCCTATATTGGACGGGAAATCGATGTCGGCTTCTATTCGCGCCGCCGCCCGATCAATGATGAGAGCAGCTTTTCGGTGCTGGGCTAGCTGGGGCAAAGTTCCCGTGGTGGCCTGACGATTATTAGCCTGTAACGGCGGTCAGCCTTGCAGCCCTCAATGCCGGCGATGGCTGCTGCCTCGTCATTATCTGACTTATCGCCAGAAATACCCACGGCACCCGGCAGCGTCCCCTTTTGATCCTGAATTAGCACGTCACCCGGCACCTGCACCATGTCGTTACCCGCAACGCCATTTATCGCCTGAATGAAATAGGCCTGCTGTTCAGCACGATTCATCAGCGCGGCGGGTGCCCCCATGCCAAGCGCAATCGCAGCGTTCGCCCTGCCATGGGCGATGCGTGCGCGCATCTGGTTGACACCATCTTCCGACATCATCGCAACCATTGCGCCCCGCGGGTCAAGCACCACCGCGCTGAGCGGTTTTAAATTAAGCGTGCGGCCCTTAGTGACGGCAGCTTCAATGAGCACCCTTGACTGAGAAAGTCATATGGCCATAGCTATCTCCGTTACACGGTCTTTAGTAATTTTTTGCTGCGCAAACTTAGCCTTATGGGAAGTGAGTTGTACCATATGGCTCTATGACTGTTGAGTCGATGGATGGTAGATTGAGTCTGATGGTCACGGTCAATAAAAGGAAGTCAGCATATCGCTGGTTGTTACTATGAGCGTCAGTAGGCGGCAAGCCTGACAGCATTAGAAGCTGCGGTTAGATAACTAGTGTCCGGTTGGCGGAGTTCGATCAAAAAAAAATAATGACTCTGAGGTATGATGAAACATGCGTTTCCTTAAATGTCGCATATCATGCAGATATTTGTCTGGATTTGTCATGTTGACAGTTTTCAAAAGGAATAGAAGTTAGGCTAACGCTTGTTTGCGGCTTCGAAGATAATGCCAGCCAAGGAAAGCAAGAGATGCGATAATTGCCGGACCATAAATCATTGGCAACTTAATCATCACGAGTATAGCTAGACCAAGCCGGACAATAGTTTCTGGAATACTCAATGGACCAAAATCATACAGGGCTAGGGCGCTTGAAATCAAATAAAGCGTTAGCACAAGGCGCGAAAGCAGCCAGATTAAAGCTACCACGTCGAGCTCACCACTATAGCCGGGCAAATATTGTGTGCCAGCCATTGCCGTTGTTGATGGGTCAATAACAGCATCATTTATCAGTAGAATTTCCGGGTACATCGCAAAAATAAACGGCACAATGAAGATCACGATCCCGGATTTAACAGCTGAAAAGCCAGTGGCCATTGGCTCTGCTTTTGTGATGCTAGATGCAGCGAAAGCGGCCAAGGCCACCGGCGGAGTGATGGCACTTGCAACTGCAAAATAGAAAATAAACATGTTTGCTGTAAAAATTGATATTCCAAGCCCTGCCAATACCGGACCAAGTAGTAGTGCAACATTTATGTAGGCAGGTACGGCAGGCATACCCATTCCAAGTATTATCGCCATAAACATTGTTAACAGAAGTGCCACTAGCTGAAACGACACTGATCCGCCTTGGCCTAGCCCCAGTGACCTGAGCCAACCCAAAACGTCGAGGGAGATGTAGGTTGGCAGCCCTGTGAATTGAAGGCAGAAATCAATAATTGATACCGCTAAGAACATCAAATAGAGGGTTGAAATAAGAATGCCAGCGTTGGAAAGGGCGTCGACAATCTTAATTGGACGAGCACGAACTTCTGGATCAACGAACAAAAGCCCAATTAACAGCATTACGGCGAACCAACCAGCGCTGCCTGCATCGCCAGCGGCATTCCGTATAAGCTCCTGTAGCCAAGACCCATTAATGATTTTACAACCGCCGTCGCTAACTAAAGCCTCGACGCCAATTAGGGGTCCAAAAAAACCACACCCTACACTTTCTTTTTTTGTTAATAAAAGTAGTAAAATTAGTAGTATAGGACCAAAAATCATAATTAAATTAAGAATATCTTGTCTATTAAGATTCATATCTTCGGTGATTTTGCCGATGGCCTGAATATTTTGCTTTCTTGCCTGAAATGAGACCGAGAGGAATAGACAGAAAAAATAGGCTATAGCAGGTATAATGGCTGCTACTATAACGCTTGAGTAAGGCACTGTTGTTAGCGCTGCCACAACAAATGCCGCGACTCCCATTACTGGAGGCATAATTGATCCTCCTGAAGACGCTGCCGCTTCTACCCCGCCAGCAAACACTTTTGAAAAGCCTCGTTTAAGCATCATCGGTATTGTTAAAACACCCGTTGATAAAACATTAACGATAGGCCCGCCTGAAATAGTGCCAAACATTGCTGAGGAGACTATTGCAGCGTGGGCAGGGCCGCCCGTTAAATTCCGTGTCCACCGAAACGCTACTTTTATAAGTGAACGTCCACCGGCAGAAGATCCAAACAAGGAACCCAAAACAAGATAAGGGAATATTGTGTTGAGAACGATATCCATAAATCTGCCTAAAAGGCCGGAAGAATTATTGACTAGAATATCATGAATCCGTGGTCGGCCGTCTGATAGCAAACGCGGTTCGCCCGCAAGCTTGGTCATGAAATATTTATTGATATCTTCCGGCCCATGAAAATACCAAACTAGAACAGTGCCAATTGTGTAAGCAGAAATTAATATGGCAACCAAAACCAGAGGGAGACCCCATACTTTAACATTATAAGATAGAAAAACGACTATCGCGAGCCCAACAAGAAGGACAATCCATCCGCCTGTATTGTTCACACATTTAGGATCATCAACTGTAGTTGGCGGGGTCATGCCAAGTAGGTCAGCTAATTCCTTTTCTGCTTTAAGGCTTTCTTGGATCAACCGTGCTCGGTCTCCGGTCACCTGATCAATCAGGCAAATCGCTTCGATTTCTGTTAGGTAAGTAACAGCTATAATGCAAGCCATCAGCACTAGTGCGATATCCATCAGCAGTCCAAACAGCCGGACACCACTAATTTTTTCTGACCAACTACGCCAAAGAGAATGCTTCAAAGCGACGATAAGCATCATCAGTGCAAAGAAAAAAGGATAAAACCATTCAAAAGGGAACTTGCGGAAAGTTGCGCCATGAACGCCCGTTATTGATTGTACTAAATCATCATAGCCCGGAATGCCTGGTGTCATGTTGATTAAACCGACGATGACCATGAATACTGTAAGCCAGTAAACCAATCGCATGCCAAAATCTTCGGATTGACTCATCTTACCCGAGCCAGATGACATGATGATACCTCTTAATAAAACTTTATAAGATGGGCCCGGTTATATGACCGGACCCATAAATTATTTATTATTACTTCGCACAATCAGGAATTTTAAAGCCAGCTTCTTCCCATGCTGCCACTGCACCAGGATGATATTTCATTGGATTTAAGCCACACATATCTGTCTTTGCAATGTCAGTTTCCCCATGCCAAGAGTTAGCCATAAATGGCGCTTTGGCTTTGATTTCCTCAAGGCTGTCAAGAAAGGCTTTTGTCAAAGCTTTTGCTGTATCAAAGGTCATGGAGGTGTTCACGATCTCGCCTCCAACTGTACCCGGACAGCGGAATTGATCATCTTCTGAAATAACGGTAACTCCTGTTTTCCATCCCATGTCAGAGATCGGCAGGGATACTGCAACGGTACCCGGTCTTTTAGTGAATTTTTGAAACTGCTCGCCGTCAAATGCTTTAATTGGCATTGACCAAATTGTCATGTCGCCGGAAGACATAGCCGCTGTCATGCGAGCGTCAGGGAAGCTCATTGGAAGCACGTTAGCATCAGCGGAGCCGTCTTGGATTGTTTTTACTGCCTGGCCCCAGTTCACTTGAACTCCAGTATAATCCTTTTTTTCTTCCAAACCGGTGACTAGACGCACTAAATCACGTGCGTTAGTGAGCGCCGCGCCGCGTGGTGGACCGTTAAAAATTGTGGCGTCCTTAATTCCGTCGTAACCAGAGAAGTTAGAACTGTCATAGGCGTAGAGGCCCTGACAAGCGATCCGATAAGTGTAGAGTACAGCAAGTTTTGAAGTTAATTCTGCACCAGCGTCTTTGCCGAGTTTTGCATACGGCCCGACACCTCTAGACATCAAAAATGGCAATACAAACGGAGCTGCTGCGATGTCTGATTTGCCTTCAGCGACATTCTGCACAGAGTTCGTCAGTGTCTGGCCTGTTGTGACTTGCATGTCAGCAACTTTGTGTTTGGCAGCAGCCTCCGCAAATCCGATCACTGATACGCCAGGTGCGCTAGTAGGAGATGCTGTTTCTGCAGTCAAATTTACAAGAGCTTGAGCGCTTGTGGTCAAGCTCGTGATAGCCATAATGCTTATGGCGGCGATTTTAATTTTCATACTTTCCTCCTCTGTCGCCGTTGAGGGCTTTTAAATGCATTTGTTGTTGTCGCCTCCGGCTAACTTGATAAGAACATGTTGTCTGCGAAATGTTGGGAGTGCAAGCTTGTAAGTGTTATTGTTTAATCTCTAACTTATATCAAAATCTTGAATGGCAGCCTCAACAGATGAAGCCTTCACTCAAGCAACTCATTTTAAAATTACTGAAAGGTTTCAAATGTCAAATCACGATCTAATGTCTCGTATTTTTGAAGATGCTCGGACCCATCGTTTTTTCTCAGAAAAACCTGTGCCAGATTCACTTCTCAAAACGCTGTATGACACTGTAAAATTTGCGCCCAGCGCATCGAATACATGTCCCATGCGTATCCTGTTTGTGACCTCGGACGCGGCAAAGTCCAAGCTCATGGAGGCAGTCGGCGACGGCAACAAACCGAAGGTGCAAACAGCGCCGGTCATCGCTGTGGTGGCGCATGACATGGAATTCTACAAGCATCTTAACACGCTGGCACCGCATCTGGATGCCGACAGCTTTGCCGCGCAGGGCGAGGAAAAGCTGCGCATGCAGGCCAGCAACAATACCTGGCTGCAGGGTGGTTACCTGATTCTTGCAGCGCGTGCATTGGGTCTGGATTGCGGTCCGATGTCGGGGTTCAACCCGGCCAAGGTGAATGAGCTGTTCTTTGCCGACAGCAGCTGGCGCGCCAGCTTCCTTCTCAGTCTTGGCTATGGCAGCGGTGATAACATCCGTGATCGAGCCCCGCGGCTGGGATTTGACAAGGTCTGTGAGATCGTTTGACGGCAGTTAATGGGCTGTTATCTTGGCCCGCCACCCACACGTAAGCCGGCTGAAATGGTTCGCCAGCAACCAGATGAATAAATAATATGCGTCCCATTTTCACGCCGGTACTGATCGCGTCTAGCCTCGCGCTGTTTCTAAGCTTTGGGCTCCGCGCCAGCTTTGGCGTTTTTCAGATCCCGATTGCGACGGAATTGAACTGGTTCCGAAGCTAATTCTCGCTTGCCATCGCCATACAGAATCTGGCCTGGGGACTGGGAACGCCGATTTTTGGGGCTGTTGCTGAACGGCCTGATACAGCCGTGCCAGCGCATCGGCCACAAAGCCGACATCAACGGTGCCGCGTGCGCGCTATAGCGTATTTTTGTGGGTGACTGCGCTATCCATCATAATAAGCATTAACTTAAATACCTGGGCGATTGTCGCCAACCGTCATCTGTAGTTGGCGGCCTCGCTGCTGTCTTCTCTTTACATTAGGTTCTGGATTTTTCGAATTTGGCCCAGGCTTCCTCAAGCTTGTGGATATCGAATCCGGGTGCGCGCGCCGGACCCAGCACGATGGCCTCACTGGCGATGACCGTTTCTATGGATTGTTGCAATTCCGGGATGACATTGGCCGGGATGACCAGCGCACCATGACGGTCAGCATGAATCAGCTCGCCCTGCGTCACACGCATGCCTTTGATGTTCACCGGTGTGCCGATCTCGACCGCATGCACAAAACCATGGCTGGGGCCAATTGACCCGGCCAGAACCGGAAACCCGTCATCCATCACATCCAGGTCACGCATCACGCCGTTGGTGACAGCGCCGGCAAGGCCCAGCCCCTTATGGACGGCGACATGCACCTCGCCCCACCACCCGGCGATACAATTCGGGTAATCAACATCCTCGACAACGGCCGCCGAAGGTGATGGCCCGGCCGCCATGCCATGAAAATAGGCCATGCGGCGTTCACGAATGACCTCCTGCGGCTCGTTCGGCGGGGCAAGGCCCGAAATTTTCGCGGTTCTTGCAAAGCCGACAATCGCCGGCGCGCCCGGTTTGCAATGGAACATGGTGCCACGTGTAAACCGGTTGAAGCCGCGTTTGCCCTGGGCCACCTCGATCGCATTGCAAACGGTGGGTGTGTCTACCGTGTGGAGCAGGTCCAGCAAAGCCGGCGGAAGGGTCTTGTCAGCCATGATCTCAATGCCTCATCGGTCGGTGGTGCGGTTGCGGGTTGCCCGGGTCAGACGCGGCCCTTGGTCTAGTGGCGTTCCATTGTCGGGCCGGCCGGGTCATCGGTATTGCGGATACGGTACATGCTGGCCTCGCCCGTCATGGATGGTGTTATGGCGCGGGACAGGCCGGCCGGCACAAGGCAGGTATCCCCGGAATTCAGCACAGTGCTTCCGCCGTCCCAATCCAGTTTCCAATGGCCCCGGACCGGCATCAGCACCTCGGGCTGGTTGCAGCGATAGGCACTTTCCCCAACAGATCTACGCGTGATGAAATCAACCTCGAATCCTGGCCGGTCGCGCAACATTGCATCCGGTCCGATGACCTTGCATGGCTCGCCGCCGGCCAACGCCATCATGTCCCAATAGCGCGCCACATAATGCGGTACGACCTCTGCTGATGAGGGTTCGGCCATCAGCTTCAGCTGATTATCCGCCATCACCGGCATCGGGCCGGTTCCATCGGGCAGAGTTTCGCCCTTTTTGCTGTCATAGAGCTGGCCATTTTTCCCAAGCACAAGCCCGTGCGCGGCGGCGTTTTCGATAACCTGCGGTGCCCATGTCACGCCGCCACCCGCATCGTTACCGCCAAGGATGGCCATGATCATCCCGTAATCGGTGCCGATATTTTCAAACCCACGGAACATGCCGGTAGGGATATTGAAGATATCGCCTTCCTCGAGAACAACCTCGCCGGCATCGCCCCAGCGTCCCCAGAAAAACCGCCAGCGCCCGGATTGCACGAAAAACACCTCGGCCGTGCGATGTGTATGCAGGCTGTTATGGCATTTTGGCGGCTGGCCTGCCGCACCGATATTGAACCCGATCTTTTCAGCAATATGGACGTGCTGGTCAGCGCTTTCGGATACACCGCCGCCGATGATGGTGAAATTTTCCTTCTGGTCGCTGCCGGGGGTATGCGCGTCGATAAAGGCTGTCTTGCAGGGCACCAGCGTGCCGCGCCTGACGATGTTCTGTTCCATTTGTTGCGGGTTCATCTGGTACTCTCTCTTGGGCTTTGGCACATACCCGTCCTGCATGGCTGCGGCACGGTCCTTCAGCGATGATGTTATCGGATCATCGCGCTGTCACGCTACAATTATCAGAAAATCTGGCCGGATGACCAGTCCGGTCTATGACTTCAGACGATAGCCGGACTTGAAAATCCACCAGATCACGGCAATGCAGACAAGCATAAAGCCCCAGATGGCGCCAAGGCTGACCGCAACCGCAACATCCGCGGTTCCGAAAAAGGCCCAGCGAAACCCTGAAATCAGATACACGACCGGGTTGAACAGGGTGATCTTTTGCCACAGGGGCGGCAGCATATCGATGGAATAGAAGCTGCCCCCCAGAAATACCAGCGGCGTGATGATCAGCATCGGTATCAGGTTCAGCTGTTCGAAATTCTGTGCCCAGATGCCGATGATGAACCCGAACATTGCAAAAGACACACAGGTCAGCACAAGAAATCCGATCATCCACACCGGATGCAGGATCTGGATCGGAACAAACAGATGCGCGGTCCCCAGGATGATCAGCCCGATCATTAGCGATTTTGTGGCGGCGGCACCAACATAGCCGATCACCGCCTCGTACGGGGATACAGGCGCCGACATCAATTCATAGATGGTGCCCATGAATTTTGGAAAATAGATGCCAAAGGAGGCATTGGTCAGGCTTTGCATTAGGACAGACAGCATGATCAGGCCGGGCACGATGAACGAGCCATAGGCCACCCCGTCCACTTCCTGGATGCGTGATCCGATGGCTGTGCCGAAAACCACAAAATAGAGACAGGTCGAGATGACCGGCGAAACAATGCTCTGTAACAGAGTCCGAAATGTCCGCGCCATTTCGAAAAAATAGATGGCCTTTATCGCCTGCAGGTTCATCCGTTCAGTCCCGAACCATGTTGACGAAGATATCTTCAAGCGAGCTCTGCGATGTCGCAACATCGCGTATCCGCAGGCCGCTGTCATTGACATCGGCAAGAAGCCGGGTGATGCCGGTTCGCTTTTCGGTGGAATCATAGTTATAGAACAGGGTCTCGCCACCCGGCTCCAGCTTCAGGTCATAGGCGGTCAACGCGTCAGGTATCGCCGTAATCGCATCCTGCAGATCAATGCGCAGGGTCTTTGATCCCATTTTGCGCATCAGGGTGGCCTTGTCCTCGACAAGCAACAGCTCGCCGCCATTGATCACCCCGACACGTTCGGCGATGGCTTCCGCCTCCTCGATATAATGCGTTGTCAGGATGATGGTCACACCATCCGCCTTCAATTCGCTGACAATGTCCCACATCTCCTTGCGCAACTCGACATCGACGCCGGCGGTTGGCTCGTCAAGGAACAGGATGCGCGGCTGGTGACTCAGCGCCTTGCCGATCATCACCCGGCGCCGCATCCCGCCGGAAAGCGTCATGTTCTGTGCGTCCCGCTTGTCCCACAGGGACAGTTTCTTCAGCAGGGTCTCGACAATGGCAGGGTCACGCGGTTTGTTGAAAAGGCCACGCGAATGATGCAGGGCGTCCTTCACCTTCTGAAAGCTTTCCAGCATGATTTCCTGCGGCACCAGCCCGATCAGCGCGCGGGCCTTGCGATAGTCATCGACGATATCAAACCCGTTCACAGTGACGCTGCCGCTGGAAGCGCGCACCAGCCCGCAGATGGTAGAAATAAGCGTCGTCTTGCCGGCGCCATTGGGACCAAGGAGCGCGATAACCTCGCCTTCCTCAATATCCAGAGAAATGCCTTTCAGCGCCTCGGCGCCCTCACCATAGGATTTACGAAGGTCACGAATGGACAGAATAGGTGCCATTGATCTTTCTCAGGACACGGAGTTGAAGAATAATATGCGGAAACATGCGGGATCGCTGTGAACGCCAAACATCTATCACGAAAGCAGGGCGGCTGTCATGCTGCCAGATGCCGTAAATGCGGGCAGCATGGCGGGACGGGTTTGACGGGTCTAGCCGGTGTTGATGTCCGTACGCAAAACACTTTCCACATATTTTAATGTGAGGTTGAGGGAGTTAGCGATCAGCCTGATTGCGCTTTTCCGTGCAATGCCCTGGCGCCGGTAGGCGACGAACAGGCGGCTGATTGTTACCATTTCCGCCGTTTTCTTGCCCATACCTCGTCTTGCTCGCGCTTAGCCTCGGGATTTAATATTACATTTAACTGATGAAAAAAGCGACTAGTCCTCGATGCGCGCTGCTGCACCCGTCCAACAACCGGCCAAACAGGCGGGGATTGCCGTAGCAGCCGACGCGGTCAATCGGGCTTGATGCGCTTGCGCGGCCGGCCGCCGATGGCAAGGGCGAGGATGACCACAATCTCATTGGCATGCGGTGCGTCCGGCACTGTGATTTCGGCAGCATCCATGTGATCGAAATCCCAAATGCTTATTTTACTGGTCAAGGGCACAGTCAGCGTCGCACCGGGTCCGCCCATCTTTTTCGTTGAGGTGATGATCTCGCTGGCGTCGCCTAGAGCGCTGCGAATTGGCGCGCCAAAGCGCGGGTGAATCAGTGCCGCAGCATGTTCTATTTCACCATCGACGCCGACGATGGCACCCTTGCCATAGGATTGAACATCATCCGGTCTGGCTTCCAGCACCCGCAAGCCTCGCGCCACTAGCTTTGCCGAAATATCGGCTCCGATATCTTTCAGTAAATCTAGGTCGCCATCCGGCTGGCCGGCAAAGGGGTTGCTGATCACCGCCGCGACGACGCATTTGCGACTTGGCGTTTCCAAAGACTGTCCGGCATCCCGGTGGGTGTCCTCGACCGTGGCAATCATTTTACGAATTTCTGCTGTGCGTTGCATGGCGGATTTTCCTCACACTGAGATGACAATCGCGACAGTGTGTCAAAAACCGGCGACGAACGAAAGCGGTAGCTTAGCCAGTCGGTGTTATCGTAGCGGCAAAAATTTTATCATTTGGTAAAAATTTATGGACAAGGGGCATTTATCCGGCATTAATGGTCTTTGATGGAAGGATTCAACCGACACGAGGCGGGGATACTATGACGAATAGACTTGCGACGACATTCACGGGACTAGAGTTTGTAAACCCATTCATCCTGGCGTCTGCGCCACCCACGGAAAGCAAACGCAAAATCATGAAGGCCTTTGAGGCGGGCTGGGGCGGTGTTGTCACTAAGACCATCGGCCTGCATCCTGTTGAGAATGTGGCCGGCCCGAAAACCATTTTCCAGCGGTCAAGCGACCAGACACCTTATGTGTCGCGCATGAAACGCACCGATACTGTGTCGCACTCTTCATGGAACTGGGAACTGATATCCGATCAGCCATTAGAAATATGGCTACCTGACCTACGAGACATCAAGGCGGCCTATCCCGACCGTATGCTGATCGCCTCGATCATGGCGGGTGCAGGCAGTGAAGAGGAAATGGATAATTGGCGTAGGTTGGCTTTGGCAGTTGTTGAAGCGGGCTGTGACGCAATCGAGCTAAACATGTCTTGCCCCCATATGGACCGCAAGGATATGGGGGCGAATATCGCCAATGACGAGGATATCATAAGATCCATTCTGGCAGCGTTGACAAGCGTGGTAAGCGTGCCGATCTGGGTCAAGCTGACGCCGTCAACATCTAAGCTCGTTGATGCTGCCGGGGCGGCCTACGAGGCAGGTGCGGCAGCTATCTCGCTCTGCAATACCTTTCCCTCACTACCATTGATGGACCCGGAGACCATGAAATTCGAGGTCGAGGTTGATGGTCTGGTGACATCTGGTGGTCTGGGTGGCCTTGCGATCCTGCATCAGGCGCTGCAGCGCGTGTCGGATATTTCAAAGGCCTATCCAGATCAGGCGATTTCCGGCATTGGCGGCATTAGGGGTTTTCGCGAAGCCTTCAATTTCGTTGTGCATGGGGCTGGTAATATGCAGATCTGTACCGCCGCGATGGAAGAAAAAGGCAGTGGGGGTATAGGTGTTGAACTGATCAAGGAACTGACGCGGGACCTGAACGACTATCTGGAGCGCAAGGATTATGCCTCAATCGAGGAATTCCGCGGCGTTGCGCGTAAGCGCATTGTCGAACATTCAGATGTACGCAGGAAAAGTGGCAACTATAATGGTGGCTATTCGATCGCATCCTGACGCTGCTAGAAAGCAGTGTTGCTCAAATAGGGGCTTAGTCGATTGCAGTGTCAGAGCTGTTTGCCGTATCCGTGATGCTCGGAACAGTCCACACCCTTTCTGTAAAGTCGCATCGGGCACACGGCTCTTCTGCGACATACATGCCGAATACATCAAAATCGACGATACCTGATCGACATTTCAATCAGTTGGGGAATGACCCCGCAATGTATATGATCCGGCAGGCCGGCACTGTCGGCAGCGACAGAACTGTCCAACCGGGGAAGAGGAACAAACGGAATGGCAATCGTCAAAGAAACTGTCCTTGAGGTAAAACACTATACAGACAGGCTGTTTCACTTCCGGACGACACGAAGCAGCGGGACCCGGTTCCGTGACGGCGAATTCCTCATGATTGGGCTGGAGGCAGACGGCAAGCCGCTGCTGCGGGCCTATTCGGTCGCGTCTCCGAATTACGAGGACTATATGGAGTGGTTCTCGATCAAGGTGCCTGACGGGCCGCTGACCAGCCGCCTGCAACATATGAAGGTCGGAGACGAGGTGATTACCAACACCAAGGCCGTTGGTACCCTAGTCATGGATAATTTGAAATCCGGCAGGAACCTCTACATGCTGGCGACCGGCACCGGCGTTGCACCTTTCATGAGCCTGGTCAGGGGACTGGAAACCTATGAAAAATATGAAAAGGTCATCCTGCTCTGGAGCACGCGCGAAGTGAAAGAGCTGGCGTTCATGGACATGCTAGAAAATCTGAATAACCATCCTGTTTGGGGTGAGGTTACTCAGGGTAATTTTCTGTTCTATCCGTCAGTGACGCGCGAAGATTTCAAAAATACTGGCCGCATCACCGACGCTATCTTTAATGGCTCGGTCTATGACAAGCTGGGCGTCCCAGTTTTTGACAAGAATCAGGACAGCGCCATGATTTGCGGGTCAATCGAAATGAACATGGAATTCAAGCGGTATTTCGAGGACAGGCTCGGCTGTGTGGAAGGCAGCAGCAATACACCCGGCGACTTCGTTCTGGAAAAATCCTTCGTCGAGAAATAAGTCCCGGAACAACGAAGGGTGGCGCCATGAAGATTGGCGCCAGAATGGTGCCGGGTCAGCTGTCAGTCTTAGGCGTGACAAGCCGTCCAAGGAATAGCGTGTTCAGCATCTGGGCCGCTTCGGCATAATAGCTCTTGTCACCTGGCGCGAGGCGAAGCACATGCCGCACCTGAACGCTGAAGTCGGCATAATGCTGGGTGGTCGACCAGATTGCGAATAGCAGATGGCGCGGGTCGCATGGGGCCAGGCGTCCGTCATCAATCCATCTTTGCAGGATGTCGGCCTTTGCATCGACAAGCTGCCGTAGCTCGCTTTGCAGGAAATCACCGATATGCGGCGCACCAGCGAGAATTTCGTTGGCGAACAGCCGCGACTCGCGCGGATATTCACGCGATGATTCCAGCTTGCGCTGGATATAGCTGCCAATTTCTGTTGCCGGATCACCATCAGCGCGGATGGCGTGCAGCGGGGCCAACCAGACATCCAGCAAGCCGGTCAGAAGGGCGATGTGAATTTCTTCTTTATTCTTGAAATAATATAGGAGGTTTGGTTTGGACATATCGGCAGCGCTTGCAATCTTGTCCAGCGTTGCACCGTGAAAGCCGGTCTGCGAAAACACCTCAAGGGCTGCTAGCAGGATGCGCTCTTCATTTTCCTTTTGAATGCGTGTTTTGTTGCGCGGCCGTTCCGCCTGCGTTTTGGCAGCCGTTGTCTCTTGCATCTTGTTTCCCTGCATTCAGTCCTGCTTTCCCATCCGTCTTTTTATTGCATCCTATATTCTAAGAGATTTGACCAAACGGTAAAAATGTTATTTCATAATTTTGTGGTCTGGTGTTCATCCGGGCTACGATCTGACCGTCTGGTCAGATGCGCCAGATGTCTGAAAAAGGCAATGCGCGTTGATAATTACGGAGAGTGCCACCATGCCTGACAGCGCGACCCCGCAACCGAACGATTTACGTGCTTTCTGGATGCCGTTTACGGCGAACCGTCATTTCAAGGCTAACCCGCGCATGCTGGTTAGTGCCAAGGACATGCATTACGACACCGCCGATGGCCGCAAGGTGCTGGACGGCACAGCCGGACTGTGGTGTGTGAATGCCGGCCATGCCCGGCCAAAAATCGTCAAGGCGGTGCAGGATCAGGTGGCACAGCTGGATTATGCGCCAGCTTTCCAGATGGGCCATCCCAAGGCGTTTGAACTGGCCAACAGGCTGGTCGATATCACGCCTGACGGCATGAATTACTGTTTCTACACCAATTCTGGATCGGAATCGGTAGAGACCGCGCTGAAGATGGCGATTGCCTATCAGCGGGTGCGCGGCGAGGCCAGCCGGACACGGCTTATCGGACGCGAGCGCGGCTATCACGGCGTCAATTTCGGCGGCATCTCGGTGGGCGGGATCGTCGCCAACCGCAAGATGTTCGGCACCCTGTTATCAGGTGTAGACCATATGCCGCATCCGCATGATCTGAAGCGCAATGCCTTTACACGCGGCGAGCCGGATCATGGTGCAGAGCTGGCGGACGAGCTGGAGCGGATTTCAGCCCTGCATGACCCCTCGACCATTGCAGCTGTTATCGTCGAGCCGGTGGCCGGGTCTACCGGCGTTCTGATCCCGCCAAAGGGCTATCTGAAGCGGCTTCGCGAAATTTGTGACAAGCATGGATTCCTGTTGATCTTTGACGAGGTCATCACCGGCTATGGGCGGCTGGGTACGCCCTTCGCGGCTGATTATTTCGATGTAAAGCCCGATATCATCACCACCGCCAAGGGGCTGACCAGCGGGGTCATTCCCATGGGGGCGGTGTTTGTCCGTGACGAAATCCATGATGCCTTCATGAACGGGCCGGAAGAGCTGATCGAGTTTTTCCACGGCTATACCTATTCCGGCAATCCGATGGCTGCGGCGGCCGCGCTTGGCACGCTTGACACCTATGCCGAGGAAGGGTTGCTGACCCGCGCCGCCGATCTGGCGCAATATTGGGAAGACAGTCTTCATAGCCTGGCCGACCACCCTTATGTGATCGATATCCGGAATATCGGCCTGATCGGGGCGATCGAGTTGCAGCCGATTGAGGGGCACCCGACCAAACGGGCCTTTTCGGCCTTTCTGAAAGCATTCGAGAAGGGCTACATGATCCGCACGACAGGCGACATCATCGCGCTGTCACCGCCGTTGATCATCACCCGCGAACAGATTGACGAGCTGATCGGAACGATTGGAGAGGTATTGCGGACTCTCTAGTCCGGCATCCGAAGGGAAAGGTTGATATTATGGCATCTGACATGAATACCGGTATGATGGAGCAACGCGGCAAGAATTTCCGCATCAATGGCGACCGGTTGTGGGATTCATTGATGGAGATGGCGAAGATCGGGCCCGGCATCGCCGGCGGCAATAATCGCCAGACACTGACCAACGAGGATGCCGAGGGCCGACGGCTCTATCAGAGCTGGTGTGAGGCGGAGGGGATGGTAATGGGGCTCGACAAGATGGGCACCATGTTTGCCCGTCGCGAGGGCACCGACTCGTCACTGCCGCCGGTCATGGTCGGCAGCCATCTCGATACGCAGCCGACAGGCGGCAAATATGACGGGGTTCTGGGCGTGCTGGCCGGTCTTGAGATTATCCGTACGCTGAACGAAACCGGAATCAAGACTCGCCACCCAATCGAGGTGGTGAACTGGACAAATGAAGAAGGCACGCGGTTTTCACCGCCGATGATGGCATCGGGCGTGTTTGCCGGGGTCCATACGCTGGATTGGGCCTATGGCCGCACCGATGCTGCAGGCAAGACGGTTGGCGGCGAACTCGAGCGGATTGGCTGGATCGGCGATGAAGAGGTTGGCGCGCGCAAGCTTGCGGCCTTTTTTGAACTGCATATCGAACAGGGGCCAATCCTCGAGGATGAGAGTATCGATATTGGTGTTGTCACCCATGGGCAGGGCCTGAACTGGCTGCAGGTCACGCTGACCGGCAAGGAAGCCCATACCGGGTCAACCCCGATGCCGAAACGCGTCAATGCGGGTCTTGGTATGGCCCGTATCACGCAGCTGGTAGACGAGATCGCCTGGTCTCATGCCCCGCTGGCAGTGGGTGCGGTTGGTCATTGCGATGTTTATCCCAACTCGCGGAATATCATCCCGGGCAAGGTTGTCTTCACCATCGACTTCCGTCATCCGAAACAAGAGGTGATCGACGATATGGAAAACCGCCTGCGTGCGGGTGCGGCCGAAATCTGCAATGAGATCGGGCTGGAGATGGAGATCGAGCAGGCAGGTAAATTCGATCCGGTCGAGTTTGATGATGGCTGTGTCGGTGCGGTGCGCCGCGCCGCAGAACGGCTTGGATATTCGCATCGCGATATTGTTTCGGGTGCCGGTCATGATGCATGCTGGATCAACCGTGTCGCACCAACGGCGATGATTATGTGTCCCTGTGTTGATGGGCTGTCGCATAACGAGGCTGAAGATATAACCAAGGACTGGGCGACCGCTGGTACGGACGTGCTGTTCCATGCCGTCGTTGAAACCGCCGGCATTGTCGATGACTGAACAGGGAGATAGATCATGAGCACGGTAATCAGGGACGGCACCATTGTCACCGCAGATCGCACCTACAAGGCTGATGTGCTTGTAGAGGACGGCAAGATCACAAAGATCGGCAGCGGACTCAGCGGTAATGAAACGCTGGATGCCACTGGATGCTATGTGATGCCGGGCGGGATCGACCCGCATACCCATCTCGAAATGCCTTTCATGGGCACCTATTCCAGTGATGATTTTGAATCAGGCACGCGTGCTGCCCTGTCTGGCGGCACAACTATGGTTGTGGATTTCTGCCTGCCGGCCCCGGACCAGTCATTGCTGACGGCCATTCAGGCCTGGGACAATAAATCGACCCGTGCCACAACGGATTATTCCTTCCATATGGCCATCACCTGGTGGGGTGAGCAGGTCTTTAACGAGATGCCGGAAGTGGTCTCCAAGGGCATCAACACCTTCAAGCATTTCATGGCCTATAAGGGTGCGCTGATGGTGGATGATGACGAGATGTATGCCAGCTTCCAGCGCTGCGCCGAGCTGGGCGCGATGCCGCTTGTCCATGCTGAAAATGGCGATGTGGTCGCGCAGCTGCAGGCAAAGCTAATGGAAGAGGGCAATAACGGTCCCGAGGGGCATGCCTATTCGCGCCCGCCCGAGGTTGAGGGCGAGGCCACAAACCGCGCTATCATGATTGCCGATATGGCCGGGGTGCCGCTCTACGTCGTGCATGTATCCTGTGAGCAGTCGCATGAAGCCATCCGCCGCGCCCGCCAGAAAGGCATGCGTGTCTTTGGCGAGCCGCTGATCCAGCACCTGCTGCTGGATGAGAGCGAATATGCCCATCCGAACTGGGACCATGCGGCGCAGCGCGTGATGTCACCGCCGTTCCGTAACAAGCTGCATCAGGACAGCCTGTGGGCCGGGTTGCAGGCTGGCAGCCTGCAGGTTGTGGCCACCGACCATTGTGCCTTTACCACCGAGCAAAAGCGCTATGGGGTGGGCAATTTCACCAAAATCCCGAACGGCACAGGCGGCCTTGAAGACCGGATGCCGCTCTTATGGACCTATGGGGTCGAGACCGGCCGTCTGACAATGAATGAATTTGTCGCTGCAACATCGACCAATATCTCCAAGGCGCTGAACCTCTATCCGCGCAAAGGGGCGATCCTTGAAGGTGCGGACGCCGATATCGTGGTGATTGATCCGGCCCGTGAAAAGACAATCACCCACACCAAACAGCAATCAGCTATTGATTACAATGTGTTCGAGGGCTTTAAGGTAAAGGGCCTGCCGCGTTTTACGATGACCCGTGGCTATGTCGCCATTCAGGAAGACGAGGTCAAAACACGCGAGGGGCATGGCAAGTTTGTGCCGCGTGAACCGTTTGCTGCGCCAAATAAGGCGCTGTCAAAATGGAAGGCTCTGACGGCCCCGCGTGCGGTTATCCGCGATCCGGCCAACATGCCGGCAGGAGTCTGATGAGCGATACAAAAGGCAGTAAAGGGTCCGGCCGGGATCAGGTCATCAGCGCGGACAAGCTGTGTCTGACTTTCGATTCCAATGACGGACCGGTACATGCGCTCAAAGATGTGGATCTGACAATCGAGAAAGGGGATTTCGTCTCCTTTATCGGGCCATCGGGATGCGGCAAGACCACGCTGCTGCGGGTCATTGCCGATCTCGAGAACCCGACATCGGGCAGCATTACGGTCAATGGCATGACACCAGAGGAGGCGCGCCTGCAGCGTGCCTATGGCTATGTGTTTCAGGCACCGGCATTGCTGGCCTGGCGCACGATTGAACGCAATGTCGGCCTGCCCCTGGAAATCATGGGACTCAGTTCGGCAGAAAAGGCGGCGCGTGTGGCCCGCACGCTGGAACTGGTCGGCCTTGACGGTTTTGGGCGGAAATTCCCGTGGCAGTTGTCCGGCGGCATGCAGCAACGCGCCTCGATTGCGCGGGCGCTAGCCTTTGATGCTGATTTGCTGTTGATGGATGAACCGTTCGGCGCGCTGGACGAGATTGTGCGCGATCACCTGAACGAACAGCTGCTGCAACTCTGGAACAAGACCGGCAAGACCATCTGTTTCGTCACCCATTCCATTCCCGAGGCTGTATATCTTTCAAACAAGATTGTGGTGATGTCTCCGCGCCCGGGGCGTGTGACAGATATAATCAAATCCGAGCTGCCAGCCGATCGCCCGCTCGATATCCGCGAGTCCAAGAGATTCCTGGAAATCGCCCAGCGGGTGCGGACAGGTCTGCGCGAGGGGCATTCCTATGAATAGACGACGCGTGCCACTGTCGGCCAGAATGCCGGCCCGGCAAAAGGCAGGCCTGCGGTGATGGCTGTGCTGTCACGGGTGTTTCCCATTGCCACGGTGGTCGCCGCCATCATGGTCATATGGTACGGCTTTGCCGTTTATCTGAATGCGCCATGGCAGATCGACCAGTATGAAAAGACCGGTGTTGAATGGCAGATGCGCGACCTTGTGCGCGATACAATGGCGCATGACCGCCCGATCCTGCCGGCACCGCACCAGATCGTGACTGAAATCTGGAAGACAACAGTCGAAAAGAAAATCACCTCCAAGCGGTCCCTCATCTTTCATGGCGGGGTCACATTGTCATCGACAATGCTTGGCTTTCTGATGGGCACCATTTTGGGGATCGGGCTAGCGGTCTCGATTGTCGAAAACAGGGCGATGGACAAGTCTCTGATGCCGTGGATTATCACCAGCCAGACGATCCCGATCCTTGCCATTGCGCCGATGATTATCGTGGTGCTGAATTCGGTCGGGCTTTCGGGGCTGGTGCCAAAGGCGCTGATTTCCACCTATCTCAGTTTCTTCCCCGTCGTGGTGGGCATGGTAAAGGGGCTGCGCAGTCCTGACCCGATGCATATTGACCTGATGCGCACCTATAAGGCATCGCGCCTGCAGATGTTCTGGAAATTGCGGCTGCCGGCTTCGGTGCCCTTCCTGTTTGCGTCGATGAAAGTGGCGGTCGCGATCAGCCTTGTTGGGGCGATCGTCGGTGAATTGCCGACCGGGGCAGTGGCGGGACTTGGCGCGCGGCTACTGGCGGGATCCTATTATGGCCAGACCATCCAGATATGGTCGGCGCTGATCTCGGCGGCCTGCATGGCTGCTGTGCTGGTCATGCTGGTTGGTGTTGTCAGCCATTTCACCTTGCGCCGCATGGGGCTGTCGCAATGACCCGGTTCCAGACCATCCTGTCGGGCCTTGGCGGGCTGGCGGCGCTGTATGCCCTGGCAGAGGGGCTGTTATCAGGAACGCCGGATATCTTGATTATGGTGGCAAGCCTTGTCCTGCTGCTGGCAGCAGCGCGGCGCTTTGCCGGTGTGATGCCGCATCATCAGATTGATTTTGGTGCCGGGCTGGTCGGAATGGCGGCGCTGCTAATGGTGCTGGATGCCGGCATGGGTGCTGATTTCTGGGCATTGCTGTTGGCCAGCTGGCTGTTCAGCTGGTTGGCGGTTGAACGCGCGATGATGGCGCGCGCACAGGCAGCAGCTGTGGCGGCGGCCCTGTCGCTGGGTGTTCCGGTATTCTTTGGAATCTGGATTATTTTTGTCTGGCAGCTGCTGACAGTCGGGCTTGAAATCCCGATGATATTGCTGCCATCGCCAGAACAGATCGCAGTCCGGTTTTTCAACTCCACCAGCGTGCTATGGGCGGATTTCCAGCAGACGTTCGTTAAGGCAGCCCTGACCGGCTACATCATGGGCTGTGGCAGCGCCTTCATCCTCGCAATCCTGATTGATCGCGTACCCTTCCTGCAGCGCGGGCTGTTGCCCGTTGGCAATTTTGTATCCGCCCTGCCTATCATTGGTATCGCGCCGGTGATGGTGATGTGGTTCGGCTTTGACTGGCAGTCCAAGGCAGCGGTGGTCGTTGTCATGACCTTTTTCCCGATGCTGGTAAACACGCTTGCCGGGTTACAGGCGACACAGGCGATGGAGCGCGATCTGCTGCGCACCTATGCCTCATCCTATTTCCAGCTGTTGATAAAGCTCCGGCTTCCAACAGCGGCCCCCTTTATCTTCAACGCGTTGAAGATCAACTCGACGCTGGCACTGATTGGTGCCATCGTAGCCGAGTTCTTCGGCACCCCAATTGTGGGTCTTGGCTTCCGCATTTCCACCGAGGTTGGACGCATGAACCTCGATATGGTCTGGGCGGGTATTGTGGTCGCGGCGCTTGCCGGATCACTAAGCTATGGCCTTCTCGGCCTGCTGGAACGGCAGGTAACTTTCTGGCACCCCTCCAACCGTCGGAAACAATCATAAACTTTACAGGGAGAATGACATGAAAAAACTATTAGCTTCATTGGTGGCACTTGCCGTTTCGGCAACTGCTGCACAGGCGGCTGACAAGCTTACGCTTCAGCTGCAGTGGGTGACGCAGGCACAGTTTGCCGGTTACTACGTTGCCCTCGACAAGGGTTACTACAAGGAAGAAGGGCTGGATGTCACCATCAAGCCGGGTGGTCCTGACATTGCACCGCCACAGGTGCTTGTCGGTGGTGGCGCCGACCTCATGCTGAACTGGATGCCATCTGCGCTGGCAGCGCGGGAAAGGGGTGTTCCGCTGGTGAATATTGCCCAGCCTTTCAAGTCCTCCGGCTTGCAGCTGACCTGCCGCAAGGAAACAGGCATCACATCGCCAGAAGATTTCCGTGGCAAGACAATCGGTGTCTGGTTCTTCGGAAACGAGTATCCGTTCCTGTCATGGATGAGCCAGCTTGGCATTCCGACGGATGGTGGATCAAATGGCGTGACTGTCCTGAAGCAGGGCTTCAATGTTGACCCGCTGCTGCAAAAGCAGGCCGACTGTATCTCGACCATGACCTACAACGAATACTGGCAGGTGATTGATGCCGGCATCTCACCGGATGATCTTGTTGTCTTCAAATATCAGGACCAGGGTGTCGCCACACTTGAAGATGGCATCTATGTGCTTGAGGACCGCTTGCAGGATGCCGCTTTCCAGGATCAGCTGGTACGCTTTGTGCGCGCCTCGATGAAAGGCTGGAAGTGGGCTGAAGCCAATCCGAATGACGCCGCTGAAATCATTCTCGACAATGATGCCACCGGTGCCCAGACAGAAAAGCACCAGCGCCGGATGATGGGCGAGATTGCCAAGCTCACCGCCGGTTCAAACGGCACGCTTGACCCTGCCGATTTTGATCGCACGGTTTCGACACTGCTGAAAGGCGGTTCCGACCCGGTGATTACTAAAAAGCCGGCGGGCGCATGGACACATATGATCACCGACAAGGCGCTCTAAAGATGGTCTGACCATCTTTGGATGACGTTACGGGCCATCCGCGATGCGGGTGGCCCTTTTCTGTTCTGCCAGAATTGTTGATAATAATGGCTAAATTCAGAGGGGACAGGCCATGGAACAGACCGACGAAATTTTGCGGGTCATTCTCCTTGGAACAGGCATTCCCAATCCGGACATCA
>PCBG01000013.1 GCA_002731315.1 Rhodospirillaceae bacterium
TCAGGTCAACAATGTCATCACCGCCGCCAGCTTCAATCGTCTCAATGCCGATTACACGTTTGGCTGACTGATTGCCCATGCCATCTGTCACTGTTGTGACTTCTTCATAGAAGCCAGAGAAGCTGTCATGAAGGAAGAAGGCATCTGATGTATCTGTCAGGCGAAGGATGTCTGCATCGGCACCGCCATCCGAGACGTCTTCAAACTTGTTCTTGCCACCAAGCTTGATCTTCTGGCCTGTACCGATGCCAATACCCTCCAGATCGCCGTCTCCGGCGTTCTTGGCGGCATAGCGGGACCCCCAGACGTCATCCGCCTGCATATTGAAGGTATCCTTGCCCTTGCCGCCCAGAAGAAGGTCATAACCCTTGCCGCCGCCAATCAGGTCATCATCATCACCGCCATCGACCTTGTCGTGACCCTTGCCGCCAAACAGCTCATCCTTGCCCTTGCCGCCATGAAGCTTCAATGGACCCAGATGCTCACCGCCCAACATACGATCAGCAAAATCACTGCCAAGGTGCTCGACCTTGCCATCAGCGAAGTCAGTTTCACCAAGATCAAAGTCTTCGAGGTTGTCGAGAACTAATCCGAAATGGTTGCCCATTTGTGTTTCGACGACTCCTGACTTTTCCTCATCAATCGCAAAATTACCGGATATGATAAACTGCGTTTCTTCATCGCCCATGCGGGAGATTGTTGTTTTTCCGCCTTCAAAGGATGTTTGGAAACTATCAAGAATTTGGTTGTCGTCTTGGAAGAGACTTTGGTCGATTAAAATGGTTTCAAAGTCATAATTTGGCATGTAGTGAACTGCGCCAAAAGCAAACCAATACGCCTCAGCTTTGGCCTCAGGGGTGTCACCAGAGAGGTTTATTCTGAGATCTCCATCGGGCTGCATCCTTAGCCACGCAAGATCAAAGATTCCATCCAAGGTGATCATGTCACTTGTCGAGGAAACTCCATTATCAATGCCAATTTTTGTTATTGGACTTCCGTCTTCATCAGCATAGGAAAGAGTAATTGCATCCATCCAGTTGGTCTGGTCAACAAACGGATTATCCAGCCCTATCCAATCTGCCTGTTTGTATTCTCCCCCCCATCTTGGAGGTGTATTAAAAACATTATAATCAGAGATCCTGATTTTATTTTGATCTAACGAAGATGCAGTTAACTCAGGGCGATAAGAGGTCCAGTTTTCGTTAACTGAAAAATAATTCCAACCTCCACCACCTTGGAATGTGTCACTGCCACCATTGCCGATGAAATGTTCTTCTGTGGCGTTACTCCCAATTATTTGATCATTATTGTGGGTCGCGTGTATGGCCCTAATACCTTCAAACGTATGAACCGTTCCGTCTGAAAGTGTTACCGATTTTGTTGTGAAATCAGCAGAGATGGGGCCAAAGTCTGGAGAACGGTAGTACAGTGAGTTTTGGCCTTCACCACCGCCAACGTAATGATCGGCACCCAAGGTTGCGTTTATGCGGTCTTGTCCTTCTCCACCATAGATTTGATCTGCAAAGGGGCCGCCCTTTAACTCATCATTTCCTCCGAGACCGTAAATTATGTTGGGCTGATACTGAGAACCAGTGAAGGTGTCGTTGCCTTCAGTTAGGCTGTATTCACCGTTGTCCACCTCACTAAATCGTAATTCAATACCGCTAGAGCCTTTGTCTGTGATCTGAGTAATTTCATAGTCACCATCTAGCGTGATGATCTTTTCTATCGACTGATTATTGGCGCCAACTAAATCGACGTAGGTTTTGCCGTCAGCATTGTAGACTGATGTTGCAGCCTCATAGTCAGCACCCAATGAAAGCCCAAGAATGTATTCAGTGATGGTTTCATCAATCCGAATAACACTGGATTGGTTGTAGTTATTAATTATGTATTTGGAAGCATTACCGTTGCCTGAATTATAGAGTTTGGCGTTAATTGCCAGGCCATCAGCGTTAATCGTGTCGACGCCACCATAGTTGCGTAACACGAGGTATTCCATGTTTTGGATTGAGATTTCATCATCCAAACGACTAAGATGAACGACGGTTACATTTGTGGCTGTGAGTGAACCAAAGTCGGTTGATATCGTCGTGGCGCCATCATCAATCGTGAACTTGATACCCGTTGTATTTCCCTCTTCAAACACTCGGTTGGCGTAGTATTCATAAGACCAAAGGTCGATACGGTTATCTTCCCCTTCTTGACCAATGAAAAGATCATCGCCTCCAGACCAACGGAAGTTGGAGTAAAAGCTATCTTGGCCAACCAAAACATCATCAAAACGAGTGCCTTGAAAACTAAGCTTATTAGTTAATGCTTGAGATAGTTGGCTGCCATCAGGCTGAAGAATTACGTTTGTTTCAACAGATCGACCATCAGGCAACGTTAAGTCGTCTGCTCCGAAATTTGCAAAGACACCATGTAATTCACTGGATTCTGTCTCCCAAAAACTCCAATGGTGGTAATCCAGATACACCTTGCCAGTGTCATCCTCAACGCCTGGATTGGCTACAAAGACTAGGTTCGCAGTGTAAACGTTATCTAAATCGTCGGTTGCGGTCGCGTAATATTCTGCGGGTGAATAACCGTTAAAACCTCCACCAGACCATTGAAAACCCTCGCTAATCCCAATTAGATCGCCAGTATCGGGGTTCACCGAAAGCCAGTTAAGGCCCGTGCCTGCTGAGGGATTATGAGGCTGGATTGTATAATCAGACAAATCAACGTTATCACTTAAACCAAACATATCATTGGTCAGCGATTGGCTGATCTGTTTGCCCGGTGTTAAATAAAAAAAGGAAACTGGATTAATCTGGATGCTGTGTGAAGACAATGTCTCATACGTTCCAGCGTGATCACTGTAGGAGATGACACCAGTTATCTCTTTTCCCGCGTCGATATCGGTGAGCGTATAATTGTCCTCATTACGAAAACGGATTGTTTGCCAGTCTCTGAGCCAGGAAAATTGAACCGTTGATTCGTCGATTCCATCTAAATCAACGATCTCACTCCAATCGATCGATAGCGTGCTGCCATTTGCGATAGCCCCTCTAATAACAAGGTCACCAGTAGGCGCATCGTTCACGTCTTCAACAGTCGTTTCTGTTTCAATTGAGAAGCTATTCGAGTGCCCGTTGAGATCTTGGTAAGTCACATTCGCATGAATAATTTTTCCTACAGTTTCTTGTCCTAAAACAATATTTTGGAGGTCAATTCCGGAGCCAGAATTTAACTGGATATCATCCGCAAACCACTCAATGTTCACCTCGTCCCAATCAAAACCGTCTGCATCTGAAAAATTCAGAAGTAGAGTTTCATTTTGGAGCAGGACGCCAGCCAACTCGGTGTTCGCGGGTGCGTCATTTATGTCGCTGATAACCACGGCATTTGAATTGTGATTTTCTGTGGTGCCGAAGTCGTCTGTGAAGCTGGCTACTGCTGAAA
Source organism: Rhodospirillaceae bacterium (assembly GCA_002731315.1). The sequence goes on from PCBG01000013.1 coordinate 3,448, forward strand.
GGGCGGAGCCGCCCATTCCTGCAGTAATCGTGAAGTTGGCCGCTTCGACGCCTGTCTCTTGGCCGTCAAGGAGCCACTCGTATGTAACGCCACCTGAATAACCATCCAAATCTGAAATGACTGCGCTGACATTTACTGTCTGAGCTTCTTCAAAATTTCCTGAAAATAGAAATTCAACACTTGCAGCGTCGTTTACATTCCTAATCATGCCACCCGAAGGCTGCAAAATAGCCACTTGTTCTTCAGTGCCATTGTCATCCGTATACTTCAGAAAAGCGTGGATGTTTTTGCCCACATGGCTCTGAGTAAGGTCAAGCCATCCCTCGTTAGATGACTTTACTAATTCACCATTGGCTTCAAAGTCATAGGTGATTGCACCGACACCATCATAATCACTTAAATGACCTTCTATATGGATCCGGCTTCCTTGTTCTCGGTCACCAGACTGAAATAACTCATAAACAGGGGGGGCTGTATCATCCAGAATATATACGTTGTTTATGTAACCCTGCTCTACCGTTGTTACCGCAAACTTGCCATCGGGAAGCGTTTCAACTTCCGCAAATCCAAACCTTGAACTTGAATAACCAGGATCAGAATAAGTGTAATTTTCAGTTATGAGATAGGTAGGTGCTACCTGAGTGCCATCTTGCGAAAAATATTGGAGATAAAGTTCGTTAGAAGCGGTGCCACCACTTTGGGGAGAAGACAAAACAACAAACAAGTCAGAAGGTAAAACTTTGTATCCTACCCAATAATTTCCATAGACTTGAGAGTCATCAAAGGTTGTTTGAACAAAGTCGGCCGAAAATATCTCAATGTTTTTGAAGCTTACTTCTGTAATGAAAGACCCATCACTAAAAAACTCATAGCGATTATCGTAATTGAAACCTGCATAACCCTCGAATATTTGTGGATTGGAAAGGTCCAAATTGACGGCAAATTCATAGGCTCTTTGCCCAAGGCCCGGGATTTGTTTGTAGTAACTCCCAAGGACCATTTCGTCTGAAGCTGAAAGTGTTGGTCTAATTATATTTGATTGTGACGGTTCAGATAGTTTCGTTTCACTGATGTCTTCGAGAACAACAGGTTGTGAGAGCTCCGCTCCATCAAGGCCAAAATATTGTAAATTCAGTTCATGGCCTGAGTCCCAGAGCATCAAAATCTTGTTATCTACGACCTGAACTGCTGCTTCCGGCCAAGTCTGGTAAAGATATTCATCAGTATCTTGTAGAAGGTCGACTTTCGAAAATTGATGAATTGTTTGGAGTGTTTCAGCGTCTCGAACATTCACCGAAACTCCGAGCTCGTATCTGTTGTCTGTCGCCCAACTATTTGATGCATTTCCGTACTTATTGAAAACTTCGACAATGACTTCATTTCCGTCTACGGTACCAGTGGCAAGCGACAAATAGTTTCCATATTTTGGAAACTCGCCTGTTAAGTAATCGTTGTATTCAAATTCGACAGCATCTCTTACGCCGTTTTGGTTCAAGCGGAATATGCCAATGCCATCATTTGGACCAAGAATGTTGTGGTCTTCATATTCCACATATTGAACTAGGCCAGTAGAAACAGACAGAGACTCTTGTGTTCTTGGCTGATAGTTCTCGTATCTCGTGTTCGTTTCATAGTCTTCAAGAAACTTAATTTCTGCTGGTCGTTCAACCTCGTTAAGGTCAAACAAATCTACGAGATTAAAGCTCAAATTTGGGTCGTCGAGCTCAACTATTTGGACAAGGTTTTGGGTCATGATACTTGGCAAAAACAGTGCTGTAAAATCGATCAAACATATGAAAGAATATCAGAATGATACTTTTTTTCAAAAAATATTTTTCTATTCAGTGAAGGGATCATCGGCCTGTAGTCTGATTTAGTAGATTTAATCACCCCGCTAAAATCAACAACTAGAATTACAGCGCGAAACGCCAGGGCAAGCAGTTCTCGAAGCAGCCCGAAAGCATTATGAAAAAGACCAGGCGGTTTAGGTAGCCGGGTCACAAGGTTTCTGTGACCCAGTGATTCGGGTTGGGTCACAAGCGGGTCACAGACTGGGTAGTATCGAATGGAATAAGGCAGTATATGGTTGCACCATAACCCCCTGTAATATATCGTGACAGGACATGTTAAGACGCTTTCTTGACAGGTTCGAGTCCCGTCACTCCCGCCATTTTGTTTAGACTAATACAAAAAGTTACAAGCAATTGACCACGGTTTTTTCACATTTGGGCCGGCACAACTAAACCGTCCAGTCTGTCAGACATAAACTCCGCCAATTTTGATAATTTTTGCATACCTCTAGATTTGCATGCCTCTAAATTTGCCTAAACGTACTCTCCCTTTTCGGGCCATTGCTAACGGGTTGGTAAGTAATAACGGAAAATACCTTTCTTGTGATTGGCATGATTACCGCTTGCAATCCGGGCCATTCACGGCTTTATAGCGACGACATATCGCCGGAACCTTGCGCAGAAACTGCTGGCTGCGGATAGCTGTTCCCCAAACCGGAGACATCCATGTCAGTGCAGCTGCGGAATATTGCCATAATTGCCCATGTTGATCATGGCAAGACCACGCTGATTGATTCGATCATGAAACAGACTGGTCTGTTTCGTGACAACCAGCAGATTGCCGAAAGGCTAATGGATTCCGGCGATCTTGAAAAAGAACGCGGCATCACCATCCTCGCAAAGCCCACCTCGGTGATTTGGAAAGATGTGCGGATTAATATCATCGACACCCCCGGCCATGCCGATTTCGGTGGAGAGGTTGAACGCGTGCTAGGGATGGCGGACGGTGTAATTCTACTGACGGATGCTGCCGAAGGACCGATGCCGCAAACAAAGTTTGTGCTTGGGAAGGCTCTGAAGCAGGGGCTGCGGCCGATTGTTGTTATTAACAAGGTTGATCGCCCGGACAGCCGCCCTGATGTTGTCGTCGACGAGGTGTTTGACCTGTTTGTGGCGCTGGATGCTAATGACGCGCAGCTTGATTTCCCGATCCTCTATGCCTCAGGGCGGAATGGCTGGTGCGTCGAGGAACTGGACGCGCCACGGGACAATCTGAATCCGCTTCTGGACCGCGTGCTTGCACATGTGCCGTTGCCGGATGTGGCCCCTGACAGACCTTTTGCAATGTTGGCAACGCTGCTAGACAGCGACCCGTTTCTGGGACGGTGCTTGACAGGGCGAGTTATGCAGGGTGCCGCAAAAGTCAATACACCAGTTAAGGCGATTGATCTTGATGGTAAACAGATAGAAGCAGGCCGCCTGACGAAATTGCTGCGCTTTGAAGGCACGCAGCGCGTGCCGGTAGACGAGGTTGCGGCTGGCGATCTGATCTGTATTGCTGGACTTGCCAAGGCGTCGGTGGCGGACACAATCTGTGACCCGCAGGTCATCGATGCGCTGCATTCAACACCAGTCGATCCGCCGACCATGTCTGTGACCATCACCGTCAATGACAGCCCATTCGCCGGTCGTGAGGGGAAAAAAGTCACATCGACCATGATCCGCGAACGTCTACTTGCTGAGGCAGAAACCAATGTCGCCATCACCTTTGCTGAGAGCGACGGCAAGGACGCCTTCGAAATTGGCGGTCGCGGGGAATTGCAGCTTGGTGTGCTCGTTGAAACCATGCGCCGTGAGGGATTCGAGATGACGGTGTCGCGTCCGCGGGTGTTGGTGCGGCGCGACGGCGCGACCCGGTTGGAGCCGATTGAAGAAGTCACTATTGATGTCGACGAGGAATATGCCAGCACCGTTGTGGATGCGATGAACCGACGCAAGGCGGTGATGCTGGATATGCGGTCATCCGGCGCTGGCAAGACGCGCATTGTCTTTCACGCGCCTTCACGCGGCCTGATCGGCTATCCAAGCCGGTTTCTGACTGAAACCCGCGGGACCGGCGTGTTGAACCGGGTCTTCCACGAATATGGTGATTACCGTGGTGATATTCCGGGCCGGCGGAATGGGGCGCTGATTGCCTCGGAAACCGGCACGGCTGTGGCCTATGCGTTGTTCAATCTGCAGGATCGCGGGGTGATGTTCATTGACCCGCAGACACCGGTCTATCAGGGAATGATCGTTGGTGAACACAGCCGCGACAATGATCTTGAAATCAATGTGTTGAAGGGCAAGAAACTGACAAATGTTCGGGCTGCCGGGTCTGATGAGGCCGTCGCGCTGACACCGCCACGGCGGATGTCACTTGAAGACATGATGGCCTATATCGACAGTGATGAACTGTTGGAGGTTACACCCACCAGCCTGCGCCTTCGCAAACGCTATCTTCTGGAGCATGAGCGCAAGAAATATCGCCGACAGATTGAAGACGAACGTGTTGCGAGTTAAATCTCAGTTTCAATTGCGGGATAGTAAGAGGCCGATAAGTACAAGGGCGTAAGAAAAGAAAGCCACTAAACCAATGTTCTCGCCAAGTGCGAGAACTCCGATCAACGCCGTGATTATTGGGACCATGTAGCCATTTGTTGATGTGAATATAGCGTTTTCTCGGCGAATTAATGTTCCACGTAAGATCATGCCGCACCCTGTAGCAACCACACCACCACAGGCAGCCCAGAGTAAACCTTCTGCTGACGGAAGTTCCGAAGGCAAAGTCAATAGAAGTGCGGGAATGGCGACTAAATTTCCCATTAACAGTGCTGAAGCTGTTATGGAAATTGGCGATATTTTCGGCATCTTTTGAAATAAAACGCCACCCGCGGCAATGAAGAGTGCAGTCATTATACAGGTGACGTGTGGTAACCAGAGCGGAAGGTCATTGTTTTCTCTCCAATTAAGCGAAGAGATAGTACCCTCAGCGCCTTTGCTTCCAGAAATCGCAAGAAAAATCAGACCACCGGAAGCGATTGCGAAACCAATCCATTTACGGATTGAAATGGGTGAACCGAGAAAAATTTTAGAGAGTACGAGTACTTTTAGTGGAATAACCGCGTAATAGATTGCAGCAGTGGTATTGCTTATGTAAGTCAAGGTCCAAGGAAGCAAAGTTAAGGGGATCGCCATACAGGGAACACCGTAAGCAAACGCGTATTTCCACATCAAATGGCTTGTCACCAGTCCAATGCCAAAAATGCGTGAAATTGCTAGAAGGAAAAATGACGCAAAAATCACTCTTAACGCGCCTGCACTAACGGGTCCAAAATCTAACGTTGCTAGGGACGCAGAAAGAAAGCCGAGGCTATACATTGTCGCCAGTGCTATCAGCATAACGACTGAAAGTAAGCGAGGTTGATGGGTATCTAGCCAACGGAACATATCTTCTCGTTTTTTGATGGTGTTAAAAAGCAAAATTGGAATGCTATTTGGCGGTATAGATTATTTTAAGTGATGTCTTAATCATTATTGTTGATAGCAATCTTAAGCTCTTCGTTTGGGACAAGTTAGCGTCGGATATTACCGCCGCCTGATTGTATGATTAGGGAGATATTTGGTGTCCAACCATTAATTCAATTTGAAAAGTTACATTTAGATTGGTTAGCGTTTCTTTTGAACTCGCTTTTTGATGGAATGAGTGCATTTTATTGACCTTAGTATTGTATGGACTAAAAAACTGTGACAGTTGCCGCGCCGCGGTCAAGATGATCCGCGCCGCTGGCATTGAGGCCGACGTAAGGGATGTGCGTGAGGATGCCGTGCCTGCGGAGCTGCTGGTGGACCTCATTGCAAGGCATGGAATTGATCGTGTGATCAACCGGGCGTCAAAGACCTGGCGCGGTCTCGATGAGCGTGAACGCGCTGCCGATCCGGTGGCGCTATTGCAGACTTATCCGGCTCTGATGAAGCGGCCGCTGCTTCTGCTAGAAAATGGTGACAGCCATTTCGGCTGGACACAGGAGGTCATGGCGTTGCTGGGGATTAACAAGGTTTGAAAGATTGCGGAGGAGCCCGAAAAACTTCCCGGGTGGTTTAGGAAATGGCGAAGACACGAATGGCGCTTGAACTGGGGATGGGCACATCGCTGCGTGCAGGGGATTATACCCGTGCTGCGGTGCGTGCCGTCGAGGATGCGCTGTGGCGCAATTCGATCAGCTTTGCTGAGGCGTTTGGATTCGACAAGAGTGATATGCTGATCGACATCCATCTTGGCGTGCAGAAACCTGATCTTGTCGATACCGATATGGTTAAGGCGGTGCTTCCCTATGGCAATGGCAGTGTGACCGTTGGCGAAGGCGGGCTGGATATTGCCAAGCCCGATGGTAGCGGTGTTACTATCCTTGCCAATGCCGCCATAACCGTTTGCTTTGACATGGAGCGCGTTGCGCCGCTGCGGACAACAGACATGCCGGCCAAAAAACAGGTGGGGGCAGCGGAATGAAGCGGCTTATCATTGAAATGGGGACAGGGGTCGATCTCTATGGCGGTGACTATACCAAAGCCGCCTGCCGCGCCGTGCGTGATGCCATTGGCCACAGTTCGCTATCATTGTTTCGGTCCTGTGGGCTCAGCCATCAGGACATGCAGGTCAAGGTCACGATCGCGGTTCAGGAACCGGAAAAAGTAGACGCCGATATCGTCGCCGGACAATTACCGCGCGGCAATCCGTCCGTTGCGGTTGTGCGCGGTGGGCTGAATGTTGATGACCCGGCGGCCGGCGAGGCGACCGTCATCGCCGCAGCGGCGGTGGAGGCATTTTTGCAGGTAGACGAAGGGGCGTGGAAAATCAGCGGGAAAAGAGATGACTGACCAGAAGGCTATTGATGTGCAAGCCAAGGCGCTGTCGGACGCGCTTGCAGAGATTGTTGTACCATCTGTCGGCCTGTCCAAGGACATGCCGTTCTTTACGAAAACACTTGGGTTCCGGCTGGATAAGATATTCCCGGCAGACGATCCGACGGTGGCCGTTCTATCGGGCCATGGTGTGAGAATCAGGCTGGATGCAACCATTGATGCTGGTCCGCCACCACCCGATCTGCGGCTTCTTGTGGCGGATCCGGATAAGATTGCAGATGGACGGCTCGAACTGGCCGCGCCAAATGGTATGCGGATTTTTTTTGAAGACCGGGATCCGTCGCTGGTCACACCAAGCACCCAGCACAGCTATATTGTGAGGCGGCTTGCTGATCAGGCACCCTGGGTGATTGGCCGTGCTGGGATGCATTACCGCGATCTGATTCCCGACAGGCTCGGCGGCTCCATCATTGCCAGCCATATCCGTATTCCCGATGGTGGGCCGGTGCCTGATATGGTGCATTATCACACGGTCGGGTTTCAGCTGATTTTCTGTATCGCTGGCTGGGTTGATCTCGTCTATGAGGATCAGGGCCCTGAATTCCGGCTGCATGCTGGTGACTGTGTGATCCAGCCACCGGAAATCCGCCATCGGGTATTGTTTGCATCGGAAAATATCGAAGTGGTGGAAATTGGCGTGCCTGCCGAGCATGTCACGACCATTGATCACGAGATGACCTTGCCAAACGGTCCGGCGAAACCCGACCGCCTGTTCCAGGGGCAGCGTTTTGTGCATCATCAGGAACAAGATGCCCGTTGGGGGGACTGGCGTCTTCCCGGCTTCGTTGCGCGCGATACCGGCATTGGGGACGGTACCAATGGCGTGGCCGGCGTACAGGTCGCGAAATGGCAGGGTGGTGACGCGGTGCGTGCAACGCATGATTGCGATATACTCTTCCACTTCGTAATGGCGGGCACCATGACCCTGTCTGTCGAGGGCGAGCCGGATTTTCAGCTGTCGGCGGGCGATGCCTTTGTCGTGCCGCCCGGCCGTGTGGCGCAGTTTCACGGCTGCAGCGATGATCTGGAACTGATGGAGGTGGCGTTGCCATCTGCCTTCAGCACGACCCTCGCGCGTTAATTGTCCTGCACACATGCGCCCTTTTGATTTTCTTCTTTATGCCGGTGTCATTATCGGCTGGTCTACCAGCTGGTATCCGTTGTCCTTGCAGATGGGCACGATACCTGCCGAGGTCTCGCTGTTCTGGCGTTTTGCGGCCGCTGCCCTGTTGACATTCGGTATTGCCCGAGGGGTAGGCGTGGCATTGCGCTATGGGCGGGCAGATCACCTGCGCTTTGCCTGTCTTGGCGTTGTGCTGTTTTCAACCAATTTTGCATTTTTCTACAATGCTAGTCTCTACGGTGCCTCGGGCCTGTTGGCAGTGATCCTGTCAACAACATCGTTGGTCAATGTGCTTATGGTGGCGGTTGTGAGCCGTCGCCGTCCAGCTGTTCAGCAGCTTGCAGCGGCAGTGATTGGCCTTGCTGGCCTGGGGCTGATCTTCCTACCGGAGTTTCAGGCCGCAGAGACAATCATGATGGCAATCCTGCTGGGTGGGGCGGGAACACTGTTATTCTGCGCAGGTAATCTGCTCTCAGCGGCAACACAGCACCGCGGGGTGCATGTGCTGGCCTCTACCTGCTGGGGCATGCTGTATGGCACGGTATTCATGGGTTTAGTATCTGTCGTGCGCGGCCATGAATTCGCCATTGACCTGTCGCCTATCTATCTTGCCAGTCTGGCCTGGCTGGTGATTGTTTCGTCAGTGCTGGCACTTGCCAGCTACCTGACGCTTGTTGGCCGCATCGGGCCCGGGCGGGCGGGCTATGCAACAGTCATTTTTCCGGTCTTCGCCTTGTTGATTTCGACTTTTATGGAAGGCTATCAGTGGTCCCTATTGGCAATGGCCGGTCTTGTGCTGGTCTTGGCAGGTAATCTGGTGATGGTCCGCGCCCGGGGATAGCGGAAGATCCGCTACTGACGGTTTAGCCGTGGATATAGGCGGGTACAGCGAGGGATCCGGCGGCCAGCGCTATTGATGCGCCCAATGTCAGGATGTGGCGCAGCTGCATATACCAGTCGGGCAGCAACCCGTCGCGCCAGGCGCGATAGTCGACCCACCAACTAAGAAAAAAGCCCGGCACAAGAGCAAGCAAAGTCAAGCCGGGGTCTAGAACAAGCGTTGGCAGCCAGGCGTAAATTGCGGGCATTACTGACCAGACAAACCAGCTCGAATCACGGTCGCCGCGCATTGCTAGCCCCCAATGGACTGCCCCAACAAAGCTAAGAATAACACTGCCATAGACACCGCACGCTATAACTGCCAACGCATTCCATGGTGCCACGCCGCTGTGCGCTGCACCGGCGCAAACGAAAAACGGAATCAGCCCGCCAAAGCCAATAAGGCTGGCGAGCGGGGGCGCGGCTTGATCCTGCTTTTCAGTCGCGGTCATCGCACCGTCTGTTTCCTGTTGCCGGCATCAATTGTATCAGGTGCGCGCGTTGCCAGCGCAAGGCTGGCTACCGCCCCAAGGACAACCACACCTCCAATGATTTCCGGAACAGTCATTGCCTCATCCAGAAAAATCCACGGCCAAAGTGGACCAAACACGCTTTCTACCAACACCAGCAGGCTGACCTCGGCTGCTGGCACATATCCGGTTCCCCAGGTGACGAGCGCAATGCCAATGCCGATTGTAAAGGCCCCCATGAACAGCGTCAGTGCCAGATCCTGACCAGAAATGGCAAAGCCGTTACCGAACTGTATAATCGATATGACAGCCAGAAGAATTGCAAAACTGCCCCCTAGAAAGGTGCCGCCAAGCACATCGGTCTTGCCACTGCGTCGCGCTATCACAAGCATTATTGCAAAGGTGAACGCGGAAATTAGCGCAATCACATTGCCGCTGGTGCGGCCAAGGGAAAATCCGTCACCAATCATCAGCAGCACTCCGGCCATTGCTACAGCCATGGCTGGCCATGTCAGCCGGTGCGGGCGCTCGCCGATCCAGACCCATCCGATCACAGCTGCAAAGAAAGGTGACAGTGTCAGCAGCAGAAGGCATGAAGCGACCGAGGTCAGCAGCATTGCATAGACATAGGTCGCAAAGGCGATGGCCAGCATCAGCCCCATTACCACATCGGTGCGGTCGAGGCTGGACAGAAACACTAGGGGTGACTGGCGGCGGCGCAGACAGGCCACCAGTGCCACCATAGCGGCAAGGCTGATCGACCGGTAAAAAAGAATCAGCATGCCGTCGCCGGTTTCTAGCAATCGTATGACAAGGCCGACAAAGCTCATGCAGCTTGCGCCCATCATCACCAGCAGCACTGCGTTGTTACGTGACATTCTGTTCCTCCCCAGCCATGTGGCTTCGTTCCACCTTGTCTGTAACAACCTTTGCCGGGCCAAGTCCATTGGCGAAATCATCGTGCATTCGAGCCGCTTTCCCCCTTTTGCCGGCGCGCAATGCCTGCTAGCTATGCATTCGCCACGGAGGCTCTGATATACACGCAGCCCGATAGGTGGAACGGGGATATTTTGGTGAGTTTGAAGCGTCGTCTCTGGCTTGTGCTGATATTACCGGTTTTGTTGTTTCTTGTCGGATTGACAGGAGGATGTTCTTCCATGTCTGCCTATTCTTTTTCGCCACAGTTCGATCCGGACAGCAAAACCTTTCAGCATTTGAATGGGTATCGCGATGACAAGAGTGTTGGTGATCTGCTGAGCATGGCTTGGCAGTTCATGACTCGCGAAACCGATCCGATCGAAAAGACCGGCTTTCCGGTCATGTCAGCTGCAGATAATGCCCAGCGCGACGCAGACAAGGCCGCGATCACTTGGATTGGGCACGCCACCTTGCTGTTTGAGCGAGACGGGAAGACAATTCTCACCGACCCGATGTTTTCTGACCGCGCGTCACCGCTGGCATTCAGCGGGCCAAAGCGGGTAGCTCCCCCGGCCAGAAGCCTTGAGGGGTTGCCACCGATCGATGTCGTTCTGATTTCGCATGCGCATTACGATCATCTCGACATGCCGTCGCTGCGAAGGCTGGCTGAATTACAGCCAGATATCGAGGTTCTGGTACCGCTAGGGGTTGGCCGATACGCAAGCGACGCCGGCTTTGCTAATGTAACCGAGCTTGACTGGTGGTAACATGCAATAGTTGGCGACATGAATGTGACGGCCACGCCGGCGCGTCACTGGGCCTCACGGACGCCCTTTGACCGCAACCGGACATTATGGGCCGGTTTCATGATGCGTTTCAGCGATGGATTTCAGTTTTTTTTCGTAGGGGATACTGGATATGGCGACGATTTTGCGAATGTGCGTGACCGGCTCGGGCCGGCTGACCTCGCCGCGATACCGATCGGTGCCTATGCGCCGCGTGATTTCATGAAGGCCTCGCATTGCAATCCGCAAGAGGCCGTCCAGATTTTTCAGGATCTGGGAGCGGGACGTGCAGTGGCCATTCATTGGGGAACATTCAAATTGACGCTTGAGCCGCTGGACGAGCCGCCAATATTGCTTGGCGCGGCGTTGCGACAGGCGTGTATAGACGAAGGCAGATTCCGAGCGCTGGTACATGGGGAACGTTGGACGTTCTGAGGCAGACATAGACTGGTTCGATCATTTCTGACCACGGCCTGGGGGGTGGCATTTTATCTCGCATTACAGGTGCCGGTTTCCCTTGCTTTTGAGGCATGGCTGAACTATTCAAACGTAGGTTTTCCCAACCGAAACGGAGAGCCAGGTGCCTGAGCTTTTGTCTGAATATCTGCCGATCGCGGTGTTCTTTGCCATCGCCCTCGGTCTTGCCATTGCGCTTGTTACAGGTTCGTTACTTCTTGGTAACCAGCGTCCTGATGACGAGAAAATGGCTGCATATGAATGTGGCTTTGACGCGTTCGATGATTCGCGCCGTCAATTCGATGTGCGCTTTTACCTCGTTGCCATCCTGTTCATTATTTTTGATCTGGAAGTGGCGTTTCTGTTCCCGTGGGCGGTATCGCTCGGCGGGATCGGCATGTTTGGCTTCTGGTCGATGATGTTGTTCCTAGCCGTGCTGACAGTCGGTTTCATTTATGAGTGGAAAAAGGGAGCCCTGGAATGGGAGTGATTGACCCGAGCACCGCCCCCCAGATTGGCCCGGGGCCAGAGCAGGATGCGATTCTGAAAGCTGTAGGCGATGAAATTACCAATCGCGGCTTCGTTATTGCCAGTGCTGACAAGTTGTTTAACTGGGCGCGTTCTGGGTCGCTTTGGCCGATGACGTTTGGTCTGGCCTGCTGCTCTATAGAAATGATGCATTCGGCGGCCAGTCGCTATGATATGGACAGGTATGGCATGCTATTCCGGCCGAGCCCAAGGCAATCGGATGTCATGATTGTTGCGGGAACGCTGACCAATAAGATGGCACCAGCCTTGCGGCGCGTTTATGATCAGATGCCAGAGCCGCGCTGGGTGCTTTCGATGGGTTCATGCGCTAATGGTGGTGGTTATTATCATTATTCCTATGCTGTTGTGCGTGGATGTGACCGGATTGTTCCGGTTGATGTTTATGTGCCCGGCTGCCCTCCCACCGCGGAAGCGTTAATTTACGGGTTGCTGCAGCTGCAAAAGAAAATAAAGCGCACGGCGACGATCGCACGCAACTAGCTCCTGGATTGGGAGATAGGAACGGCACAGCATACCGGTCCCAAGGTGCCACGGACCAGTTGCTCGAGATGTAGCCAAGGCACAATTTCCTGCCGGACATTCTGTCCGGTGGCAACCAACAGATGGCCCTTTGACGGGTAACGGGAAAAGGTGCATGGCCGAGGCCACCGAAATAGCCAGTACAGGCGTCGCAGATACACTGTCGCCACAGGTCTTGATGATTGATCATCTGCGGAACCTACTCGGTGATGTGGTGCAGGACACGACGCTGGTTCAGCGCCAGATTGTGTTGCGTACAGGGTTGAACCAGATTGTGCGTATGCTGATCGCATTGCGTGACGACCAGCATGCTGCCTTCAATCAGCTGACAGACATGACGGCGGTAGACTATCCGGAAAGACCATCACGATTTGAAATCGTGTATCAACTGCTCTCCATGCGGAACAATATGCGGCTGCGTATTCTAGTGGCTGCCGATGAAGGGCAGGCTGTGCCCTCCATCACCTCTGTCTATGCTGCTGCTAACTGGGCCGAGCGCGAGGTGTGGGATATGTTCGGCATTTTTTTCGCCGGTCATCCCGATTTGCGAAGGCTGCTCACTGATTATGGGTTTGAAGGCCATCCGCTGCGCAAGGATTTCCCGCTGACCGGTCATGTCGAGGTGCGCTATGACGATACGCTACGCCGTGTGGTGAACGAGCCTGTCAGCCTTGTTCAAGAATTTCGTGATTTTGATTTTCTCAGCCCGTGGGAAGGGATGCAGGCTAGTATCCCGGGTGATGAGAAAGCCAATAAGGGTGGGTGAGGGAACCGGTTATGGCAGAGATGCAAATCAAACCCATCACGATGAATTTTGGTCCGCAGCATCCGGCAGCGCATGGTGTGTTGCGACTGGTACTAGAAATGGATGGTGAGGTGATCGAGCGCGCGGATCCTCATATCGGCCTGTTGCACCGCGGCACCGAAAAGCTTATCGAACACAAGACCTATCTTCAGGCACTCCCCTATTTTGATCGGCTGGACTATGTTTCGCCGATGAACCAGGAACATGCCTGGGCGCTCGCTGTCGAGAATGCGGTTGGCATCGAGGTGCCGCGGCGAGGTCAGTATATCCGTGTTCTATATTGCGAGATCGGCCGCATATTGAATCATCTGCTCAACCTCACAACCTTTGCCATAGATGTGGGTGCGATGACGCCGTTGCTTTGGGGGTTTGAAGAGCGCGAGGAGTTGATGGGCTTCTACGAGCGAGCCTGCGGCGCGAGGCTTCATGCTGCCTATTTTCGGCCGGGCGGAGTGCATCAGGACCTGCCTGACGGGTTGCTAGATGAGATCGCTGACTGGGCCGAGCGCTTTCCGGCATTCATCGCTGACCTTGAAACTCTGCTGACAGATAACCGTATTTTCAAGCAACGGACGGTTGATATCGGCGTGATCACCGAAGAGGCTGCGCTTGATCTTGGAATGACAGGCCCTTGCCTGCGCGCCAGCGGTGTTGCCTGGGATTTGCGTAAGTCGCAGCCTTATGATTGCTATGCTGAGATGGACTTTGATGTTCCGGTTGGTAAGACCGGTGACTGTTATGCGCGCTATCTCGTGCGCATCGAAGAGATGCGCCAGTCACTGCGGATCATTCGGCAATGTATAGACGAAATGCCCGACGGCCCCGTGTTGGCGGAAAACAACAAGGTCACCCCGCCAAAACGGGGCGAGATGAAGAATTCGATGGAAGCGCTGATCCATCACTTTAAGCTGTATACTGAAGGGTTTCATGTCCCTGAGGGTGACAGCTACACCGCCGTCGAAGCTCCGAAAGGTGAATTCGGCGTCTATTTGGTGGCAGACGGATCAAACAAGCCCTATCGCTGCAAAATTCGCGGGCCGGGGTTTTATTTCATGGCGGCCCTCGACTATCTATCGCGCGGCCACATGTTGGCAGATTCAGTGGCCATTATTGGGTCGCTGGATGTTGTTTTTGGTGAGATTGATAGATGAGCATCGACGCCCGTATAGCGGATGACCAGCCGGACAGCTTTGCTTTTTCTAAGGAAAATGAAGCCGAAATCAAGCGGATCATCGCCAAATATCCAAAGGGCCGTCAGGCCAGTGCGGTCATGCCGTTGCTGGATCTGGCGCAGCGTCAGCATGAAAATTGGATACCGATGAAAGCCATCGAACTGATTGCAAGCAAGCTCGAAATGGCAGAAATCCGTGTGCTGGAAGTGGCAACCTTCTACACAATGTTCAATCTCAAGCCCGTAGGTAAATATTTCCTGCAGGCCTGTACCACGACGCCATGCTGGTTGCGGGGATCGGATTCCATGATGCGCTGTATAAAGGACCGGTACGGGATCAGTTCGGGTGAAACTTCAGCCTGTGGACGCTTCTCACTTCTCGAGGTGGAATGTCTTGGCGCCTGTGTGAATGCACCAATCCTGCAGGTGAATGACGATTTTTACGAGGATCTGGATTATGCCAGTACCGGCGTGCTGCTGGATTCGCTGGAGGCCGATATCCCGCTGCCCTTGGGTTCTGTAGCGGGTCGGTCCGGGTCCGAGGCGAGCGGTGGGGCGACAAGCCTTTCGGCGCTGAAACCAGCAGAATAGGCAGGGAAAAATGCTGAAAGACGAAGACCGTATTTTCACTAATCTCTACGGCTGGGCAGATCCAGGCCTGGCCGGAGCCAAAAAGCGCGGTGACTGGTCAAACACGGCGAAAATCTTGAGGCTTGGTCACGAAGATATCGTCGAACGGGTCAAGGCATCCGGTTTGCGCGGACGCGGTGGTGCGGGGTTTCCGACCGGGCTGAAGTGGTCCTTCATGCCAAAGGAAGTGGGTGAGCGCCCGCATTATCTGGTTGTGAATGCCGATGAGTCAGAACCCGGGACATGCAAAGACCGCGACATCATTCGTAATGATCCACATAAGCTGCTCGAAGGATGCGTTATCGCAGGGTTCGCCATGCGTGCGCACGCAGCCTATATCTATATCCGCGGTGAATTTGTGAATGAGGCCCGCCGGCTGCAGACAGCTATTGACGAGGCCTATGAAGCCGGATTGCTGGGCAACAACGCTGCCAAATCAGGGTGGAAGTTTGACATCTATTTGCATCGTGGTGCCGGCGCCTATATCTGCGGTGAGGAAACCGCTCTGATCGAATCGCTGGAAGGCAAAAAGGGACAGCCGCGTCTGAAGCCGCCTTTCCCGGCCGGGGCCGGCCTCTACGGCTGTCCAACAACAGTCAATAACGTTGAATCGATTGCTGTTGTGCCTACCATTCTGCGGCGCGGTGCTGACTGGTTTGCCGGTCTTGGCAAGGACAACAATACAGGCTCGAAGCTGTTCTGTATTTCGGGCCATGTAAACCGTCCCTGCAATGTTGAAGAAGAGATGGGGATTTCTCTACGCGAGCTTATTGAAAAGCATGCCGGTGGAGTGCGCGGCGGCTGGCGCAATCTGCTGGCTGTCATTCCGGGTGGGTCATCCACACCAATGCTGCCGCAGGATGTCTGCAGCACGGTGACGATGGATTTTGATGCCCTTAAAGATGCCGGGTCAGGACTTGGCACGGCTGGCGTCATCGTTATGGACAAGAGCACCGACATCGTAAAGGCAATTTCGCGCCTGTCCTATTTCTACAAGCACGAATCATGCGGTCAGTGTACGCCGTGCCGTGAAGGCACCGGCTGGATGTGGCGGATGATGGAACGGCTTGTTCGCGGCGAGGCGGAAATTCATGAAATCGACACGCTGGAGCAGGTAACGCGCCAGGTGGAAGGCCATACCATCTGTGCACTGGGTGATGCAGCAGCATGGCCCATTCAGGGCCTTATCAAGAATTTTCGGCCGGAAATTGAACGCCGGATTGTTGCACATCGCACCGCAAGCGCGGTTGAAGCTGCGGAATAGGGGGCAATGAAGCCATGCCAAAGCTGACAGTGAACGGCATCGAGGTAGAGGTAGAAGACGGGTCCACCGTCCTGCACGCCTGTGAGGAAGCCGGTATCGAGGTGCCGCGTTTCTGTTATCACGACAGACTGTCTATTGCCGGAAACTGCCGGATGTGCCTTGTCGATATGGAGCGTGCGCCAAAGCCGGTTGCGTCATGCGCCATGCCAGCAGGTGAGGGCATGATTATTCGAACCGACACTGACCGGGTGAAAAAGGCGCGTGAAGGGGTGATGGAATTCCTGCTGATCAATCACCCTCTTGATTGCCCGATATGCGATCAGGGCGGTGAGTGTGACCTGCAGGACCAGGCCATGGGCTATGGCTTTGACGGCTCGCGCTATGAAGAAAATAAACGGGCTGTCGAAAACAAGCATATGGGGCCGCTGATCAGCACAACAATGACCCGCTGCATTCATTGCACACGCTGTGTGCGCTTTGCGACCGAAGTTGCGGGTGTGCCGGAGTTGGGCGCGATTGGGCGTGGTGAATCGATGGAAATCACAACCTATCTCGAGAAGACTTTGGTATCCGAATTATCCGCCAATGTCATCGACTTGTGTCCGGTTGGCGCACTGACGTCAAAGCCCTATGCCTTTGCTGCCCGTCCGTGGGAGCTAACAAAGACTGAATCTGTCGATGTTATGGACGCGGTGGGCAGTAATATCCGTGTTGATTCGCGCGGCGCACAAGTTATGCGGGTGTTGCCGCGCTTGAATGAAGACGTCAATGAGGAATGGATTTCCGACAAGACCCGCTATGCGATTGATGGTCTGCGTCGCCAGCGCCTTGATAGGCCCTACATGCGTGGGCGCGATGGCAAGCTGGCACCAGCCAGTTGGGATGATGCTTTTGCGGCCATCGCCGGCAGACTGAAGAAAGCGAAGGCTGGCCGTATCGCAGCTATTGCCGGTGATCAGTGTGATGCGGAATCTATGTTTGCGCTGAAAACGTTGTTTGGCAAAATAGGCAGCGGGAATTTGGATTGCCGACAGGATGGCGCAAAAATTGGTGGTGCGCGTGCGGGCTATTTGTTCAATTCCACAATTGCCGGGATTGATGATGCGGATGCCCTCCTGATTATCGGCAGCAATCCGCGGATTGAGGCTGCGGTCCTGAATGCCCGTATTCGTCGAAACTGGCTTGCGACCCGGCTGCCTGTAGGCGTTATCGGTCCAGGGGGCGACCTGACTTATGATACGGAACATCTCGGAGATGACCCGGCGCTGCTGACCGCTGTGCTCGGAAGTAAATCAAAATTCGCTGCTAAGCTGAAGAAGGCCAAGCGCCCGATGATCATCGTCGGCATGGGCGCGCTGGCGCGTGTCGACGGCGCGGCAATCCTCGGCAAGGCGCGCGAGATTGCTGATAAGTTTGGCGTCGTTGTTGGCGGATGGAACGGCTTTAACGTGCTGCACACGGCGGCTGCGAGGGTTGGCGGGCTAGATCTTGGCTTTGTGCCGGATCGTGGCGGGCTGGATATCGGCGGAATGTACGAGGCGGCCGAAGCAGGATCGTTAGATCTGGTCTGGTTGCTCGGCGCTGACGAAATCGACCATGCACGCCTGACAAAGGCCCTTGTCGTCTATCAGGGTCATCATGGCGACCTTGGTGCGCACCACGCTGATATCGTTTTGCCGGGGGCTGCCTATACAGAGAAAGAGGGGATTTACGTCAACACGGAAGGGCGCGTGCAATATGCCAATCGTGCTGCTTTCCCGCCAGGTGAAGCGCGTGAGGACTGGACTATCATCCGTGCCATGGCCGCCCGTATTGGGGTTAATCTGGGCTTTGACACGCTTGACGAATTGCGCGACGAGCTGATTGAGGCCGTGCCCCATTTTGCAGCGCGTGACGAGGTCGCCGTTGCCAGATGGGCGAAATTTGGGCGGCGGGCTAAACTGAATGCTGCCCCAATTTCCGGTGCGCTGGACGGGTTTTACATGAGCTGTGCTATCAGTCGTGCATCGGAAACAATGGGTCAGTGTATGATGGCGCTTGCGGAAGATAGCGCGCGGGATGCGGCGGAGTAGCAAGATGGAATTTCTGACCAACAGCTATGTCTTAGAGCTTGCTTGGATCGTGGCAAAAATCATGTTTGTTGTCGGCCCACTATTGATCGCGGTGGCCTATCTGACGCTGGCTGAACGGCGCGTGATCGGGTTTATGCAGTTGCGCAAGGGGCCGAATGTGGTTGGCCCGTTTGGCCTTTTCCAGCCTTTTGCTGATGCATTGAAGTTGATGGTTAAGGAAACGATCCTGCCGGCTGGCGCGAATAAGATTGTCTTTATCTTTGCCCCGATGCTGACTTTTATTCTGGCGCTTGTGGCCTGGGCGGTTATCCCGTTTGGCGAAGGTCTGGTAATCGCCGATATAAACGTCGGTATCCTGTATTTGTTCGCTATTTCTTCGCTTGGTGTCTATGGCGTGATCATGGCTGGCTGGGCTAGCAATTCGAAATATGCCTTTTTGGGTGCGCTGCGCTCTGCAGCGCAGATGGTATCTTATGAAGTGTCGATGGGACTTGTGATCATTAATGTACTGGTTTGTGTGGGGTCGCTGAATCTGACTGATATTGTCGAGGCACAGCGTGACATGTGGTTTGCGCTGCCGCTGCTGCCGATGTTCTTTGTATTCTTCATTTCTACACTAGCCGAGACAAACCGTGCGCCGTTTGACCTTCCCGAAGGCGAATCCGAACTGGTAGCGGGCTATTTCGTTGAATACTCCTCGATGAGCTTTGCCCTGTTCTTCCTTGGCGAATATGCCAACATGATCTTGATGAGTGGCATAACAACCGTTTTGTTCCTCGGTGGGTGGCTACCGCCACTGGATATCTGGCCGCTTAACCTCGTGCCGGGCCCGATCTGGTTTGTCTTGAAAGTGATGCTGCTGCTGTTCGTGTTCCTTTGGGTGCGCGCGACTACGCCGCGATATCGCTATGACCAGTTGATGCGGCTTGGCTGGAAGATCTTCCTGCCGTTCTCGCTGATTTATGTCGTGCTGACATCAGGTTTCCTTCTTTGGACCGGCAATCTGCCGGTGATTGCCGGATAGGCAAGGGACATTAGCATGTTTGCAATAATGAATAATCTGCGTTCCTTTCTGCTGCTAGAGCTTGGCAAGGGCCTGTTCCTGACGCTGAAATATTTCTTTAGGCCGAAAGTGACGATTAACTATCCATATGAAAAGGGGACCTTGTCGCCACGGTTCCGGGGGGAACACGCACTGCGCCGCTATCCGAATGGCGAGGAACGTTGTATTGCCTGCAAGCTATGCGAGGCGGTGTGTCCCGCGCAGGCAATTACAATCGAGGCCGAACCGCGCGATGATGGCAGCCGTCGTACGACACGCTATGACATTGACATGACGAAATGCATCTATTGCGGCTTCTGTCAGGAAGCCTGTCCTGTGGATGCAATCGTCGAAGGGCCAAATTTCGAATTTGCCACTGAGACGCGGGAAGAACTCTATTACGACAAGGACAAACTCCTTGCCAATGGCGACCGTTGGGAAACAGAGATTGCGCGCAATTTGACAGCGGATTCGCAGTGGCGCTAGGTCAGCGCTGCCGCAAAGGGGAACAAATGACGCGTGACGATCCACATTTATTTCACAGCCGACGCATCTTCGGCGCTGTCGTCAACAGAAGGGCGACGCCATGATTGAGGCGCTGTTCTTTTATTTGTTTTCTGCCGTCATGCTGGGCGCAGGTGCGATGGTTGTCATCTCGCGCAACCCTGTCTATTCGGTTTTGTTCCTTATCCTTGCCTTCTTCAATGCAGCCGGGCTGTTTGTCCTGATCGGGGCTGAATTCATCGCCATGCTGCTAGTTGTAGTCTATGTCGGCGCGGTGGCGGTGTTGTTTCTATTTGTGGTGATGATGCTGGATATCAACTTCGCCGAGATGCGGGCAGGTTTTCAGAGATATCTGCCGCTGGGGTTGGCGGTTGGCGGCATTCTGGTGTTCGAGCTGGTGGCTGCGATTTATGGCGATGCCTTTAAAGGTGTGACCTTGCCGGCTGCGCCCGAAATCAGCAATACCCGCGCATTGGGCAATGTCCTATACACCAAATATGTGTATCTGTTCCAGGTGGCCGGGCTAATCCTGCTTGTGGCCATGATCGGGGCGATTTCGCTGACCATGCGCCGCCGTGTTGGTGTGCGTCGTCAGGTCATTGCGCAGCAAAATGCACGGCGGCGTGATGAATCAGTCGAGGTCGTGGATGTACCGGTCGGGGTCGGTGCACGGACGATCGCCAATGTGCCTTCCAGCAAGCGTGAGGGCTAGAGCATGCTTGAACTTTCTCTCAATCATTATCTTGCGGTTTCTGCGATCCTGTTTGCGCTTGGCGCCTTTGGAATCTTCCTGAACCGGAAGAATGTCATCACCATCCTGATGTCCATCGAGCTCATGCTACTTTCGGTAAACATCAATATGGTGGCATTTTCGGCCTATAACGGTGATCTGGAAGGGCAGATTTTCTCGTTGTTCATCCTGACCGTCGCTGCTGCCGAAGCGGCCATCGGCCTTGCGATCCTTGTCGTGTTCTTCCGCAATCGCGGATCGATCGCGGTGGAGGATGTGAATATGATGAAAGGCTAGACGGGCATGTATGCTTCCATCGTTTTCCTGCCGTTGCTGGGTGCTATCATTGCCGGCATCCTCAGCCTTGGTCATCGTGACCGGGCGGCCGAACTTGTCACGGTAACGGGCCTTCTGCTGTCTTTATTGTTTTCGATAATTGCCTTTGCGCAGGTCGCGATAGGCGGCCAGCCGATCACCATCGATATTGCCCGCTGGATTGTGTCAGGTGATTTTGAGGCGATGTGGAGGTTGCGCTTCGACACGCTGACAGCGGTAATGTTGATCGTTGTGACCGGCGTGTCATCAATGGTGCATATCTATTCGATCGGTTATATGTCGCACGACAATGCCCGCGCGCGCTTTATGGCCTATCTCAGCCTGTTTACCTTTGCGATGCTTATGCTGGTTACAGCGGATAATTTGGTGCAGTTGTTCTTTGGCTGGGAAGGGGTCGGGGTGGCGTCCTACCTGCTGATCGGCTTCTGGTACAAGAAAGAAAGCGCGCATACCGCGGCAATGAAGGCATTTGTTGTCAACCGGGTTGGCGATTTCGGTTTTGCGCTGGGCATCCTGGCGGTCTATCAGATTTTTGGATCTATCCAGTTCGACGATATTTTTGCCAATGCGGCGATGATGCGTGACAGCCAGATCGGTTTTCTTGGACAGGCACTGCCGGCGCTGGAAGTGGTGGGCATCCTGCTGTTTGTAGGGGCGATGGGTAAATCTGCACAGCTTGGCCTGCATACATGGCTGCCTGATGCGATGGAAGGCCCAACACCGGTATCGGCGTTGATCCACGCAGCGACGATGGTTACGGCAGGGGTGTTCATGATCTGCCGCCTATCCCCAATGCTGGAATATGCGCCATTGTCGCTGGATATCATTACTGTCGTGGGCGCGCTGACGGCCATCTTTGCCGCAACGGTCGGCTTTACGCAGTTTGATATCAAAAGGGTGATCGCCTATTCGACCTGTTCACAGCTTGGCTACATGTTTTTTGCTGCCGGTGTTTCAGCCTATCCCGCTGCGATGTTTCATCTTACAACGCACGCCTTTTTCAAGGCGCTTTTGTTCCTCGGCGCTGGTTCGGTCATTCATGCGATGTCGGATGAACAGGATTTGCGCAATATGGGCGGTATCTGGCGCAAGGTGCCAGTGACCTATGTGATGATGTGGGTGGGATCACTGGCGCTCGCCGGTTTTCCGTTCTTCGCAGGCTTTTACTCGAAGGACATGATCCTTGAAGCGGCCTTTGCCGCGCATACGAATGTTGGCAATATGGCGTTCTGGCTGGGTTGTGCGGCGGCTTTCCTGACAGCCTTTTACAGTTGGCGGCTGCTGATCATGGCCTTTCATGGCAAGCCACGTGCATCGGCCGAGGTAATGTCGCATGTGCATGAATCGCCACTGGTTATGACGCTGCCGCTGTTTATTCTGGCAGTAGGGGCTGTCTTTTCGGGCTGGCTTGGCTATGAGCTGTTTGTCGGGCATGACATGGTCGTATTCTGGGGGGATTCTATCTTCATCCTGCCTGAGCATCACGCCATGGAGCATGCCCATCACGTACCGACATGGGTAAAGCTGCTGCCGGTATTGCTTGCAACGTCCGGGGTGCTTCTGGCGGTGCTGTGCTATGCCATTTGGACGAACATTCCATCCGCTGCGGCGCGCCTCTTTGCCCCAATCCACCGGTTCTTTTTTAATAAGTGGTACTTCGATGAGCTGTATGACGCCATTTTTGTGCGTCCTGCTGTGCGGATCGGCAGCTTCCTCTGGTTGCGCGGGGATCGCGACACGATTGACGGCTTTGGGCCTGACGGCATGTCGGCAATCGTGATGCGCGTATCTGCCATGGCCTCGCGGCTCCAGTCCGGCTTCGTCTTCCACTATGCCTTTGCTATGCTCATTGGCGTGGTCGTGCTGGTCACCTGGTACTATTTTCGCTTTGGAGGGCTTTAGGCCATGATTGAAACCTGGCCTTTGCTGACAATCATCACCTTTCTGCCAATGATCGGTGTGTTGTTCCTCCTCATGATCCGCGGCGACTATGAGACGCTTGCCCGCAATGCGCGGTATGTGGCGCTATGGGTCAGCGGCTTTACCTTTATCATTTCGTTGACGCTGGTCTTTGGCTTTGAAGCAACGGCCAGCGGATACCAGTTTGAGGAATTTCGTGACTGGCTGCCCGGCACCGGGATCAGTTACCATCTCGGGGTCGATGGTATTTCCATGCCATTCATTCTGCTGTCGACGCTGCTGACACCACTGTCCATCCTTGCCAGCTGGAAAGCGATCACCCATCGCGTGCGGGAATATATGATCGCTTTTCTGGTGCTGGAAACGATGATGATCGGCATGTTCGCCTCGCTCGATATGCTGATGTTCTATCTGTTTTTTGAAGGCGTACTGATCCCGATGTTCCTGATCATCGGTGTATGGGGCGGTGCACGGCGTGTTTACGCCGCCTTTAAGTTTTTCCTTTATACGCTGTTGGGTTCGGTGTTGATGCTGGTCTGCATGCTGGCCATGTATATTGATGCCGGCACAACCGACATTCCGGCATTGACCGCGCACAGTTTTGCCGCTGGCATGCAAACCTGGCTGTTCATCGGTTTTCTGGCGTCATTCGCAGTAAAGGTGCCGATGTGGCCGGTGCATACATGGTTGCCTGATGCCCATGTCGAGGCACCAACAGCCGGATCAATGATCCTAGCGGGTGTGTTGTTGAAAATGGGTGGATACGGTTTCATCCGCTTTTCATTGCCCATGTTCCCGCTGGCTTCCGAGGCGTTCGCGCCGCTGATCTTTGCGCTTTCAATTGTGGCGATTGTCTATACCTCGCTGGTGGCGCTGGCGCAGTCCGACATGAAAAAGCTGATTGCCTATTCCTCGGTTGCCCATATGGGATTTGTTACCATCGGCATTTTCACCCTCACCGAACAGGGTGTTGCTGGTGCAATGTTCCAGATGATCAGCCACGGGCTGGTGTCAGCAGCATTGTTCTTCTGCGTCGGGGTTGTGTATGACCGGCTGCACACACGCGATATCAGCGCATATGGCGGTGTGGCTGCCGTGATGCCGCGTTATGCCGTGTTTTTCATGTTCATGATGCTTGCGTCTGTTGGCCTACCGGGCACCAGTGGCTTTGTTGGCGAAATGCTAGTTCTGGTCGGTGCCTGGAAGGCAAGCAGCTGGGTCGCGTTCTTTACCGCTACCGGCCTTGTGCTTGGCGCAACCTACATGCTGTGGCTTTACCGTCGGGTCATGTTTGGCAAGGTTGTCAGTGCAGAGGTTGAGGCGATGGAAAGGATTGGCCGCCGCGAAGTACTGATTTTTGCGCCGCTTACTGTCCTAGTGTTGTGGTTTGGTGTCTATCCGGCTTCGCTTCTGGATGTAATGACAAGCAGCATTCTTGCGGTGCTTGATAATGCGGCGTCTGGTGGCGCCATGGTCGTTGCGGGGAGATAGAGCCATAATGGATTTTTCGATGGCCGATATCATGCCGGCGCTTCCGGAAATTTTTCTGTCCGGTGTCGCGCTTGTGCTTGTCCTGGTGGCTGCTTATGGCGGTGAAACAGCGGCCAATGCGCGGCGTGTGACACAGCTGGGGATCGGCGGCATAGCGATTGCCCTTGTCATGGTTGCCGGGTCAATGGGTGAGACGGCGACAGCCTTTAGCGGCATGTATGCGGCTGACAGTTTCAGCGGTTATATGAAATTGTTGGTGATGATCGGCACCATAGCGGCGCTTGCAATGTCGCTTCATGCCGATGGTGACAACGACATACACAAGCCTGAATACAGCCTGTTGGTCCTGCTGGCGCTTGTCGGCATGATGCTGATGATTTCAGCAGACAATCTGATGTCGCTTTATATGGCAATTGAGCTGCAGTCACTGCCGCTTTATGTTGTTGCTGCGTTGCGCACAAACTCGTTGCGGTCATCCGAAGCCGGGCTGAAGTACTTCCTTCTTGGCGCGCTGTCATCCGGCATGCTGCTTTATGGTGCTTCATTAGTCTACGGTTTCGCCGGATCAACTGATTTTTCTGCGATCAGCGCCGCTCTTGCCGGTCGTGACCTGCCGCCGGTCTTTATCATTGGCATGGTGTTTATGATATCTGGCCTTGCCTTTAAGATATCAGCGGCCCCGTTCCATATGTGGACACCAGATGTCTATGAGGGATCGCCAACGCTGGTGACGGCGTTGTTTGCCGTTGCGCCGAAAGTTGCGGCCATTTCCCTGCTGATGCGTCTAACCTATGGCGCGTTTGGCGGTATAGCTGATCAATGGTCGCAGGTGCTCGTGGCGCTTTCGATCGCATCGATGGTGATTGGCGCGCTGGGCGCCATCATGCAGTCCGACATAAAGCGGATGATGGCCTATTCCTCGATTGCTCATATGGGTTATGCGCTTGCCGGCCTAGCCGCTGGTTCGCCAGACGGCGCAACAGGTGTCATCATCTATATGACAGGTTATGTCTTTATGGGAGCAGGCACATTCTCGGTCATTCTGCTAATGCGCCGCGATCAGACAGAAGCAACGCGTATTATTGACTTGAAAGGCCTGTCAAGCACGCATCCGATGCTGGCACTCGGACTTCTGGTGATGATGTTCTCGATGGCAGGCATTCCGCCGCTCGCAGGCTTCTTTGGCAAATGGTACGTTTTCCTTGCTGCTGTTCAGGCAGGTCTTGTACCGCTGGCAGTGATCGGCGTTGTGATGTCGGTGATTGGTGCATTTTATTACCTGCGTATTATCCGTCTTATGTATTTTGAAGATACGGACACGCCGCTCGATCCCGGGGTTCCGACAGTGAACCGAATGGTGCTTGGAGCATGCCTCATTGTTATCCTGTTGTTCTTTGTCGGGCTTGGCAGCCTGCTTGAAGCTGCCGACGGTGGGACAATGGCGCTCGTCGCTTCCGGATAAGATAAAGGACAGGCCGACATCAGCGTGCCCATGACAGATAGTGCCGCCATCACAATTATAGACAGTGCTACATCTTCGTCAGACCTTGCTTGGGAGGCTGCGGCACGGGGTGCGCCGTCAGGCACCTCCTATCTCGTGCTCGAGCAAACAGCAGGGCGGGGTCGGCGCGGGGCTGGTTGGTCATCACACCGCGGCGGCATGTATTTTTCAATCCTGCTGCGCCCAGCAATCGATGCGCGTGCCTTGTTTGGCCTGTCCTTTGTGGCAGCACTGGCAATACGTGCGGAGCTAGCGGCGTGTCTTGGTGATATTCCTGTATTGGTCAAGTGGCCTAACGATATCCTTGCCGACAATGGTAAGATATGTGGAATTTTGATTGAGGCGCGTAATGGCGCGGTGGTGATTGGTACAGGGGCCAATATTGCGCACGTTGCGCCATCGCCCGGGTCAAAACACCTTTCCACCTCCCTACAATCGCTTGGTGGTGAGCAGGTTACACCCGAGGAACTGGCCGATCGCTATGCAGCCGGCCTTTTGTCGCGCGTTTCGAACTATGAATCCGAGGGTTTTGAACCGGTTAGACTGGAATGGTTGTCGCATTGTGCCCATATCGACAGCATGATGCGGGTGTCGCTGGCAAATATGCAGGTCGAAGGCCATTTCGTCGGCCTTAGCGCAGATGGGGCGCTGCAACTGCGGCGCGCCGATGGCAGTCGCCAAGAAGTAACCACTGGCGACGTCGAGCTTATGGGATAGGGCATGCTGCTCGCAATAGATATTGGAAATACAAATATCGTGCTTGCCTGTGCGCATGCCGCTGATTTGGCTAAAGATAGGCCAGGCCGGCCACAGACATGGCGCATCGAAACAAATATCGGCGAGGATGCCGTAGCCTTTGCTGAAGCCATGCGCACAGCACTGGGCGATGATAGCTGTCAGGCTATTTCAGCGGCAATGATTGCCAGTGTCGTGCCGGCCGTAACAACAGGTGTCAAAGAGGGGGTGCGCATTGTTGCTGATGTGGTGCCTTTAGTGGTCGGTGATCCTAATGTTGACCTGGGTATCAGGGTGAATATCGACCAGCCGTCGCAAGCCGGTGCAGACCGTCTGGTGAATGCCGTCGGTGCGCAGGTGCATCACAGCCTGCCAGCTATTATCCTTGATTTTGGCACTGCCACAACGCTTGATTTGGTTGCAGAAGACGGCACCTATGAGGGTGGCATTATCGCCCCGGGGGTCGCGCTGTCAATTGATGCGCTGGATGCTGCGGCGGCGCAATTGTCACGGCTTGTGCTGCGGCCTTTTGATTCTGATCTGCCGATCCTTGGAAAAAATACCGTGGCAGCAATGGAGTCTGGCATCTTTTGGGGCTATGTAAGCATGATTGACGGCCTGTTAGCGCGTCTGCGGGCCCGTTATGGGGATGTATCACTGGTTGCAACCGGCGGGCTGGCCGAGTTGTTTGCACAGCATCTTTCGAGCAAGCCTACCGTTGACGCTGACCTGACGGTAAAAGGCCTTTTTGAGATTTATGCTCGTAACAGCATTGCAGCTGGCGGCGCGCGGAACGGATAGAAAATGTATCGGAATTCTGATTTGTTGTTTGTACCACTAGGCGGGTCTGGCGAGATTGGCATGAATGCCAACCTCTATCATTATGATGGTAGTTGGCTAATGGTGGACCTGGGGATTTCATTTCCCGATGACAGCATGCCGGGCATTGACGTCATTTTGCCCGATCTCAGCTTTATCGAGGCGCGAGCGGACAACCTGGCGGGACTGGTGCTGACACATGGCCATGAGGATCACCTTGGCGCGATACCCTATATGTGGTCTCGATTGCGTTGCCCAGTTTTTGGCAGCGCTTTCACCTTGGCACTGCTGCGGCGCAAGCTGGCAGAAAATGGCAACAAGCATGAAATCCCGCTGATCGAGATGAGCCCTGGCGCCGTTTTGGACATTGGCAGCTTTTCTGTGGAGATGGTCGGGCTTGCTCATTCGATCCCCGATCCGATGGCTCTCGCCATTCGTTGTCCGGCCGGCACGGTGCTGCATACAGGCGACTGGAAATTTGACAAAGCGCCGGGGCTTGGTGTGGATACTGACAGCATCAGGCTGGCGGAGATTGGTGATGAAGGCGTGCTTGCCATGGTAGGCGACTCGACCAATGCCATGGTTGAAGGCCGCACCGAATCTGAGTCCAAGGCTGAAGCTGGTCTGAAGGCCGCTATTGCCGCTGCGGATGGCCGTGTGGCCGTCACCTGTTTTTCCAGCAATGTCGCACGTATTCAGTCAATTATTCAGGCGGCACAGGCGAATGACAGGTCGGTTGCCATCGTCGGTCGCGCTATCAAGCGCGCCATGTCTGCTGCACAGGAGGTGGGCTATCTGCGTGATCTGCCCGATTTTGTCGCAGAGGAAGATATTGAGCTTCTGCCCCGCGAGAATATTGTCATTATTTGTACTGGCACGCAGGGCGAGACGCGTGCCGCGATGTCAAAGATTGCCGCGGGCACCCATGAAGCCGTGACGCTTGACCCTGGTGATACGGTGATTTACTCCTCGCGCCAGATTCCGGGTAACGAGCCTGCTATCGGCCGCGTGCAGGACGCCCTGATTCGTCGGAAGATCAACCTGATTACCGATGAAGATGCGCCTGTGCATGTGTCAGGGCATCCATCACGCGACGAGATGATAGAAATGTATGGGCTTGTCCGCCCGCAGATTGCCATTCCGGTGCATGGTACAGCGCGTCATCTGATGGCGCATGCTGCGCTTGCCGAGGGCTGTCAGGTAGGCCAGACGCTGATCCCTGATAATGGTACCGTTATCAAGCTTGCCGACGGCAGCGGACAGAATGCAGCAGAGGCAAGCATTATCGATAACGTCAAGACTGGTGCCTTGACCCATGAGAAAGGCCAGATCATCGAAGTGCAGTCGGACATGATGCGCGCACGCCGGCGAATGCTCTGGAATGGGGCGGTGACAGCCAGTGTGGTGTTGAATCCTGATGGTGCATTATGTGCGGTGCCAACCGTGTCGCAGACCGGTATAGGCGATGCTGAAGCCGCGACGGATTACATTGCTTCCGCCAGCATTGCCATCGAGGATGCGCTGGCCGGTATGGGGCGCACTGACCGCCGTGAAGACCGCGCTGTCGAGGAAATCACTGGACAGGTCCTGCGCCGGGTGGCGCGTAGTATGTTTGGGCTGCGCCCGATTGTGCATGTGCATATCCTGCGGCTGAACGGCGATGATCTTGCCGGGGTTGCCTGAGCGAAGGGATAAAGATGATTGGAAATATCAACCATATCGCCATTGCCGTCCCTGATCTGGAAACAGCTGCGGCGCGCTGGCGGGATACTCTTGGCGCAGATGTCAGCGCGCCGCAGTCACTTCCCGAACATGGCGTCAGGATTGTTTTTGTGACACAGCCCAACAGCAAGGTGGAACTGATGGAACCGCTCGGTGAGTCCTCGCCCATCGCCGCCTTTCTGGCGCGCAACCCCGATGGTGGGATGCATCATATCTGTTACGAGGTATCTGATATCCGGGCTGCACGTGACCGGCTGGTCGATGACGGTGCCCGTGTCATTGGTGATGGCGAGCCGTGGACAGGCGCCCATGGTAATCCTGTGCTGTTTCTGCACCCCAAGGATTTCTGCGGCACGTTGATTGAGCTGGAAGAGGTTTGCGCCTAAATGGATTTGGTATCCGGCCTTGTGGTCTATTTGCTTCTGTGGTGGTGGGTTTTTCTTATGAGCCTGCCCTTTGGCGTTCGCACAGAGGAACAGCCAGAAACGGGTCACGCGCCATCGGCGCCGCGGCAGCCGTATCTTTGGCGTAAGATCGCAGCCACCACAGTAATTGCCGGCATTCTCTGCGCGCTTGTCAATCAGGTGATTACATCTGGCTGGATCAGCCTCGGTGTACTTTCAGGCTGACCCCAGGCTGTTTTCGGGCATAAAAAAAGCAAGACATACCGTCT
The DNA here is from genome assembly GCA_002731315.1 of Rhodospirillaceae bacterium. The sequence continues at coordinate 33,314 of PCBG01000013.1, forward strand.
TGCCTTTTCTGTCTTGGACAAATTATGTCCTGCGGACCGGGTACGTGCCGGTTCCCCTCTCCCTAAACTCGGTTTTTTGGCCCCGAATGCCCAAACGTTACGCAGGAAATAGAGGCGTGTCGACCAAAAAATATACGAAACTTTCCTTATGGAAATTTTTTTCATCTGAATGACGTGCGTGATCCATAAGGGCTATTTTTTCACCGTTAATCATGGCGACGTCCTTGTCGGGTAAATGACCGGCGATTTCACAAGGGTTGAAATCAGCAATCACTTTACCACCTCTGGCAGAGAGGCATGTTTCAGGCGCCCAAAAGCCGGACATGTGACATGAAAGCGGTTGCAATTGACTGTCGTGCTTGGCAGGGGATACAGAATGATCACGAAGATTTATCTCAGTTCGGATCATGCCGGCATTGAATTAAGGCAGGCGATTGCCGCACATCTTCTGGACTCCGGTATGGATATCGAGGATGTAGGGCCAGCACCAGGCCAGTCGGTTGACTATCCGGATTACGGGGCGCGTCTGGCACAGGCAATGAAGGATGATCCGCAGGCGCGGGGCATCGCCATCTGCGGCAGCGGTATTGGCATATCAATTGCGGTGAACCGTTTTGATTGGATCAGGGCCGCACTGGTAAGCGAGGTTACGTCTGCACGGTTGTGCCGTGAGCATAATGATGCCAATGTCCTCGCCCTTGGGCAGCGGTTAACGGGCATTGCGCTTGCGCTTGATTGTGTGGATACGTTTGTGGCAACGGAATTCGAGGGCGCGCGGCATCAGGGCCGCGTTGACAAACTGGGCGGTCTTCACGGCAACCAAGACTGAATCTTAACAAGATTGAACACTGACAATTGCAGGGTAATCCTGCGCAAGGAGACATTAAGATGGATGATTTCAGAAGACAGGGTGTGATGAACGGGTTTTTCTCAGCCTCGTTGGCGGAATCTGACCCGGCGCTTGCCGCGGCGATTGGCGATGAACTGGTTCGCCAGCAGGATCAGATCGAAATGATTGCTTCAGAAAATATTGTCAGCACATCTGTTTTGGAAGCACAGGGGTCCGTGCTCACCAACAAATATGCAGAAGGCTATTCTGGTCGTCGTTATTATGGCGGTTGCGAGCATATCGACGTTGTTGAAACGCTGGCGATCGATCGCGCGAAACAGCTGTTTGGTGCGGCCTTTGTCAATGTGCAGCCCCATTCAGGTGCGCAGGCAAACCAAGCCGTGTTTCTCTCCCTGCTGAAGCCTGGCGACACCATTCTTGGCATGTCTCTGGCAGCGGGTGGTCATTTGACCCACGGTGCGGCGCCCAACCTGTCCGGCAAATGGTTCAATGCCGAACAATATGGGGTTGATGAGGACGCGGCGCAGATTGATTTTGATGCCCTGTTGGCACAGGCAAAGGCCTGCAAGCCAAAGATGATCCTTGCTGGCGGTTCTGCATATCCGCGCACACTTGATTTTGCGGCATTCCGCAAGGTTGCTGACGAGGTTGGCGCCATCTTGATGGTGGATATGGCCCATATCTCCGGTCTTGTGGCGGCGGGCCTGCATCCGAACCCGGTCCCGCACGCGCATGTTGTCACCTCGACAACACACAAGACACTGCGCGCTGGTCGTGGCGGGATTATCCTTTCAAACGATGAGGCGCTGGGCAAAAAGATCAATTCTGCAGTGTTTCCGGGACTGCAGGGTGGCCCGCTGATGCATGCCATTGCTGGCAAGGCTGCCGGGTTTGGCGAGGCGCTGCGTCCGGAATTCCGTCGTTACACGGAACAAGTCATCCGCAATGCGCAGAAGTTGGCTGAAGGGTTGATCAATCGTGGGCTTGATATTGTTTCAGGCGGCACCGATACACATCTGGTGTTGGTAGATCTGCGTCCAAAGGGACTGACCGGCAATATTTCTGAGGTGTCTCTCGAAAATGCCGGCATTACCTGTAACAAAAATGGAGTTCCATTCGACCCGCAACCACCGATGGTCACGTCGGGCGTGCGGCTTGGTGCACCTGCCGGTACAACGCGCGGATTTGGTGAAGCTGAATTTGCGCAGATCGCCGAACTGATCGGTGATGTGCTCGACGGACTTTCAAAGAATCCTGAGGATAATCAGGCTGTTGAGAAAAAGGTTCGTGAGGAGGTGCGTGATCTTTGTCGGGCTTTCCCAATCTACTAATTGTGTGTAAACTCTTGGCACCACCAACATGTAGCGTGGCAGGAGAACATGCTCTGTCCTTTTTGTATTAGTCAAGATACCCAGGTTAAAGATTCGCGCCCGGCCGAAGATGGCAGCGCCATCCGTCGGCGTCGGCTATGCGGTAATTGCGGTGCCAGATTTACAACTTTTGAACGTGTGCAGCTGCGCGAGATCAATGTAGTGAAGCGCAGTGGCAGGCGGTCCATCTTTGACCGTGATAAGCTCGAGCGGTCATTTCAGATTGCCCTTCGTAAGCGCGATGTAAATGCGGATGCTGTGGCGCGGTCGATCAACGAAATTGTACGACAGCTCGAAAGCCACCCCGAAGGTGATGTGCCCTCGGCACAGGTGGGTGAACTGGTGATGGACGCGCTGTCACAGCTCGATAAGGTCGCCTATGTGCGTTATGCCTCCGTATACAGGAATTTCCGAGAGGCAAAGGATTTCGAGGCGTTCGTGGAGAAAGAGCTTGGCGAGTGAGCCTGCCGCGGGCGGCGCGCCGCCGCTAGATCGTACATTTAATCAACATCAGGATGTGCGCTGGATGGGTGTAGCCATTGCAGCGGCACAGCGAGCCGAAGGGCGTTCTACGCCCAATCCACCTGTTGGGTGCGCTATCATAGATAAGAATGGTAGGCTTGTGGCGGTGGGTCAAACCGGGCGTGGTGGCCGTCCTCATGCCGAGACGGCGGCGCTTGTGATGGCGGGGGATGCGGCGAGGGGTGGCTGCGCCTATGTCACTCTTGAGCCATGCGCGCATGTCGGGCAGACTCCACCTTGTGCTGAGTCGCTTATCGCAGCAGGGATTGCGCGGGTTGTTGTTGCGGTGCGTGACCCAGACCCGCGTGTCAATGGTCGCGGCATTGATCTTTTGACAAAGGCCGGCATTGTCGTGCGTGAAGATGTTGGTGCGGATGCTGCCGCGCGTGTTATGGCCGGCTTTCTACACCGTACTAAGTGGGCACGGCCTTTTGTTACGCTGAAAACTGCGACATCGATGGATGGCAAGATTGCGCTTCGGGATGGCGCCAAACGCTGGATTACAGGCCCCCAGATGCGCCGCTTTGCGCATCTTCAGCGCAGTCGGTGCGATGCGGTCTTGACCGCCATCGGCACAATTCTGGCAGATGATCCGGCACTGACCTGCCGTCTTGACGGGGCTGATGGCGACCATCCGGCCCGCTTTGTTCTGGACAGCCAGCTTCGTACGCCCCTGAACAGCAAGCTATTGTCCAGCCTTTCAGAAGCCAGTGTCACGATCTTCTACGCCATGGATGCTGATTGCAGTTGGGCAGAGGCATTGCGTGCTGCGGGCGCTGATCTGCAGCCGGTTTCCCGTGATGATAATGGCCAGCTGTCACTGGGTGCGGTCATGGCGGCAATTGCGGCTTCCGGCTATGGAAATCTGCTGATTGAAGCTGGCGGAAAGCTGGCGTCCAGTCTGCTAAGGGCAGATCTGGTAGATAGCGTATTATGGACAAGTAGTGCGCAGATTATAGGCAATGACGGCATTCCGTCAGTGGCTGATTTAGGTTTGTCTAAGTTGCCGGATAACAAAGTTTTCCAAATGGTGGAAGAAGGGCATTTTGGCACAGACAGGTTCATTCTTATGGACCGCATTGTCGGATCGCGGTAAGCATAGCGCGGCAGGCGAAAGGTAGATCAGTCAAATGTTTACAGGTATAGTAACGGCTACCGGGACGGTTGCCGCAGTGGATGCCGGGCAGGGTGATCGCAACTTGCGCATTGCGGTCGATTGGGATTGTGGATCGATTCCAATCGGGGCGTCGATCGCCCATTCAGGCGTGTGCCTGACGGTTACATACCGTGACTCCGATAGCTTCGCGGTCGCTGTATCAGATGAGACCATGCGCGTCACGACGCTAGGCGCTTGGCAGGTAGGCGACACTGTAAATCTGGAACGTGCCCTTGCTGTTGGCGACGAACTTGGCGGCCATATTGTGTCAGGACATGTCGACGGATTGGCCGAAGTTTTGTCAATCAAACCTGTAGGAGACAGCCACGTCGTGTGGTTCCGGGCGCCGCAGCCGCTTGGTCGTTTTGTGGCAGCGAAAGGGTCGGTGGCGCTGGACGGGGTGTCGCTCACTGTCAATGCGGTCAGAGGTACTGATTTCAGCGTCAATGTGATTGCACATACATGGGACGTGACAACGCTTGGCCGGATGCAAGTTGGTAGCAAGCTGAATTTGGAAATTGATATGCTGGCGCGTTATGTTGCTCGCCTCACCGAAGGTTAGACTCATGAATTCTGAAGAACGAGATGGTGGTGCTGGACTTTCACCAATTGAAGAAGTGATTGCCGATGCGCGTACTGGAAAATTATTTGTGCTGGTTGATGACGAAGATCGTGAGAATGAAGGTGATCTGTGTGTCATTGGCAAATCGGCTGATGCGGCTGCAATCAATTTTATGGCCAAATACGGGCGCGGGCTGATCTGCCTTGCATTGACCCGCGAAAGGACCGAGGCACTGGGACTTTCGCTTATGGAAAGGCGTAACGAAAGTCGTCACCAGACAGCATTCACCGTGTCCATTGAAGCGCGTGAAGGGGTCACGACGGGGATATCAGCTGCAGACCGGGCCCATACAATACGCACGGCAATTGATCCGCAATGTAGCGACAAGGATATCACCACACCCGGCCATATCTTCCCGCTGGTGGCGCGCGACGGTGGCACGCTAGTGCGCGCCGGACATACCGAGGCGGTTGTGGATATTGCGCGTGCCGCCGGTGTTTCCGATCCGTCAGGGGTGATCTGCGAAATCATGAAAGACGATGGTGAGATGGCGAGGTTGCCTGACCTGATCGGCTTTGCCGCCGAGCACGGTCTTAAGATTGGATCCATCGCCGATTTAATCGCCTATCGCCGAAATAGCGAGACGATTGTGATGCGTACGGTAGAGACGAGCATTGTCGCTCGTGTGGGTGGTCACTGGCGTCTGATGATCTTTGAAAATACGATCAACGGGATCGAGCATATCGCACTGATCAAAGGTGATATTTCGACGCCAGAACCGGTGTTGGTCCGCATGCATCGCCTCGATTTGATGTCGGATGTAATTGGTGAATTGTCAGACCAGCGCAGCGGTCGTGAACTGGATATGGCTATGAAGACAATCGCGGATGCACAGCGTGGTATCATCGTCATGCTGCGGGAATCCTCAAAAACCCGCCTGTCAGAGACCATCAGCAGCAGCCTAAGTGGTGGCGTGAGCCCAGACGCGGCCCAGGGTCTGCGTGAATATGGCGTTGGGGCCCAAATCCTGAACGAACTGGGTGTCAGCCAGATGGTGTTGCTGTCCAACCGGCAGGCAAATGTGATCAGCCTTGAAGGCTATGATCTTGAAATCACCGGTTGGCAGAAGCTGGAAGATGAGGCAGAGAGATGAGTGGTCATTATCTCATTGTTGAAGCGCGGTTTTATGATGCGCTAGCTGATGCACAGGTTGCCGGCGCAGAGCGTGCGCTCACCAAAGCCGGTGCCAGCTGGGACCGTATCAGCGTGCCCGGCGCACTGGAAATTCCGGCTGCCATAGCCTTTGCCGAAAGTGGTGCCCGCCATTATGATGGGTATGTAGCGCTTGGATGTGTGATTCGGGGCGAGACAACACATTACGAGATTGTATGCGGTGAATCGGCACGCGCATTGATGGATTTGGCCATCGCAGACAATCTGGCGATCGGGAATGGTATCCTGACAGTTGAAAATACCGAACAGGCATGGGATCGCGCCGATCTCAACCGCAAGGACAAAGGTGGGGGGGCTGCTGAGGCGGCGTTGGCCATGGTTGCACTCAAGCAGGAATTTGGCGTTGATGTCGAAAGCGTCTGAAGACCTGAAGCCCATGCCGGTGCGGCGGCGTTCTGCCGCCCGCCTGGCTGTCGTTCAGGTGGCATATCAGCAACAGATGTCAGGTCAGTCACTCGTGTCCTTTCTGCCCACTTTCCTGAGCCATTACGTTGAAGATAACTTGAAGGCATTTCGCGTGAAGGATTTGGATCACGCACATCTGAACGCGCTTGCCGCTGGTGTCGAGACGCATGTGGAAGAATTGGATTATGCGCTCGCGGGTTGCTTGTCCGATGGCTGGAACCTTGACCGGTTGACTGTCATTGATCTGGCGGTGTTGCGTGCCGGTGCCTTTGAGTTGACTCGTATGCCCGATTTGCCGGCGCGTGCAGTGGTCAGCGAATATGCAGCCATTGCCGATGTGTGTGGCAGCGATGTCGGCTTTGTCAACGCTGTGCTGGACAGGCTGGCCCGCGAGGCGGGTAAGATCAAAATGACCAAAGACCAATCGACTGGCTGATGCCACTTGCCCTTGTCACCTTTGTACTATTATTTTCAATTCAGATAAGATGCCTTATCAGTTTGCACGTCTACGCAGCGTTGAAAAGATTTGCTCTGCGAGTGTGAAGTTGTCGCCCGGTGTTGGTGTTTTCTTGTCGAGATTCGCTATGACTTCGCCGCTTGTTTCATCGCGCAATTCGACGTCGCTTAAAACATTATTTGCGTCAAAAATGAAGACAATTAGGGTCCGCTTTTTCATACGTTTGCGTCCCGCTGCAGGTTCTACCATAAGATCGTTCAGATAATAGATCTTGCCAGATTCAAACGCCCCTTCAAAGCTGGGCCTGCCCAGAATGTCTATAACGCCAGCACGTGTTGTGACACCGGGTTCAATCTGGTTCAACTCAGCGTCATCAACCGTTTGGCCATGACTCGCGGTGCGTGCTTCACACCCAGCAAGTGCAACGCCAAAGCAGACAAAAATGATTGTCAGAAGTCGATGTCGAAGGAACTGGGTCATAGGCGCGGAAATCGACGATGCGTCAAACAAGCCTCTGGTCATTGATGGGTTCCTGCATTATTGATGCGTCGTAAGAGTGGGACTGCAATGCTAACGCGGTTATCTTAATGGGATGAACCAATGAAGAAAAGCCAAGAAACCGGATGGCTTAGAAATATGCTGTCCTTGGGGCAAAAGCGGCAGTCGCAAACTTCTGAACTTCTCTATGCAAGCGCTGTCGACTTGGCGCGGAACCCAATGTTCTTCAGAAATTTCGGCGTTGTAGATAATGTGGATGGCAGGTTTGATTGCCTCGCGCTTTGTGTAGCGCTTGTCATGCGGCGCTTGAAAGCGCTGGATGCAGAGGGGGCGGCGCTCAGTCAGCAGCTTTTTGACACGATGTTTGCTGATATGGATCTGACACTGCGCGAGATGGGCGCGGGAGATATCGGCGTGTCGAAGCGAGTGCGCGTGATGGCAGAGGCCTTCACTGGACGGCTGAACGCCTACGCAGGTGCGCTGGACAAAAAGGATCGCGCGGCTTTGAAGGCGGCGCTTGAACGTAATCTGTTTCGCGGTGACGGGGTTGCGGAAGACGGGCTAGTGGATTTTGTCATCACACTTGATCAGCAAGTTCAAGCTGTCGTCAAAAAGAACATTCTCTCCGGAAAGCTTGCTTAGCACTTCCTCGAAAACGAACTGTTTTAAATGATAATGCGGTGACCTTGAGAAGTGCTGGGATGGTAAATCCTGTGATTGTTAGTATATAGTGCCCTCGCAACTATTCGGCGTGGATCCGGTTTTCTCAGCTATGCCTCGGGGCCAAACAATCATCGCGGAGGCACTCATGCAAAAACAAATGCAGCACCTGGCGCTTGATGCGGTTATTGACGTATCAACACTGCCCTTTAGCGGGCCGCTGTTCTGCATGATTGTCTGTTCTGCCGAGGAATGCTCCATGCTGGCATCACGCTTCGGCTTTGCTAGCTTGGCGTCGCTCGCCGCTAACATTAGTATCAAAAGTGCCGGCCCGGATCATTGGGATGTGACCGGCAGCTTGAAAGCCGAGGTGACACAGCTGTGTGGTGTAACCGGCGACCCCGTGCCGGAATCTGTGGATTTTCAGATCGAAGAACGCTATGGTCTCGCCAATGATGAGGGGATTGATGTTGAGGTCAGCCCTGATGGCGTCGAGCCCTTGGTAGACGGTTCTATCGATCTTGGTGAAATTGTTGCGCAGTCACTGGCAATCGCAGTCAATCCATGGCCACGCAGCGCTGCCGCACCCGAGAATTTTCAAGCTGGCGCTGGTGAGAATGAAAATCCGTTTGCTAGGCTGGCGGTGCTGAAATCCAACGAGTAGCCATATTTTTGGCGTCAGCCAGACCAAAAGGTACCTCTATCGTGACTTCTTACCCGCAAAAAATCCGAATTGCGCTTGATGCCATGGGCGGAGACAACGCCCCTGAGTGTGTCGTCAGCGGTGCGGATATTGTGCGCGAAACTCACCTCCATATTGACCTGATATTTTTTGGCAACAGATCCAAAATCGAGCCACTTTTGAAGCTCAGCCGACATCTGGGCAATGCAACAATCATACATACGGATGATTCTGTGTCGCCGGATGATACGGCCTCGCAGGCGGTGCGAAGGGGAAAGCAGACCTCTATGTGGCGTGCAATAGCAAGCGTTGCCAACGGGGACGCAGATGCTGTGGTATCCGCCGGCAATACGGGTGCACTCATGGCGATGTCAAAACTTCAGTTCCGCACAATGCCCGGGGTGACCCGCCCTGCTATTGCCGCCTTCTTTCCGACAATGGACGAGACGATGTGCATGCTTGACCTTGGCGCGAATCTAGAATGTGACGCTGAGAATCTGGCTCAGTTTGCGGTACTTGGGCAGGCCTTCTACCGTAGCCTGACAGGTGGTGCGGCACCGCGTGTCGGATTATTGAATGTTGGCGAGGAAGAACAGAAAGGCCACGAATATATTCGTGAGGCTGGGCGTCGCCTGTCTAACGTAGAACTGGGCATCAATTATCAGGGTTTTGTTGAAGGCTCTGATCTTGTCACAGGAAATATTGATGTTGTTGTGACAGACGGTTTCACCGGCAATGTGTCGCTGAAAACAGCCGAAGGCATATCAGCGCTGTTCTCTGCGCTGTTGCGACGCAATCTGGACCGGTCGCTAATTTCGCGGTTTGGCTATTTGTTTGCACGTAAGGCGATCAAGGAAATGCGCAGGCATATCGATCCACGCCACTATAACGGGGCCGTTTTTCTGGGCTTGAACCATATCGCCGTTAAGTCGCATGGTGGTACAGACAAAGTCGGGTTTGCAAATGCCGTCAGTGTGGCCGCCGAACTAGTGGACCACGGCTTCATCCCGGATGTCAGCGATGCAATCTCGCGGGCAAACACCGTGTTGGAGAAAATGAAAGAAGATGGCTGAGACTTGCATACTGATGACATCGGTGGGTGGTTATCTGCCAGAACGCGTTGTGACTAATCAGGATCTGTCGGCCATGGTTGACACCAGCGATGGATGGATACGCCAGCGCACGGGTATTACCCAGAGACATATCGTTGCTGATGGAGAAAAGACATCCGATCTTGCTTACAATGCGGCAACCCAGGCGCTGGAGCGCGCCGGTCTCAAAGGAATCGACATTGACCTGATCATTATCGCCACCTCAACCCCGGACGACACATTTCCATCCACTGCCACCCGCGTCCAGCATATGTTGGGGGCGCAACAGGCGATTGCCTTTGACGTGCAGGCTGTGTGTGCAGGGTTCGTTTACGCGTTGGACATAGCGGACGCCATGCTACGCGGGGGACGTGGCCAGCGAGCGCTGGTGATCGGCGCGGAGAGTTTTTCAAAGATTCTGGACTGGGAAGACCGTTCAACCTGCGTGTTGTTTGGCGATGGTGCTGGCGCGGTGATTCTCGAGGCCAGCCAAAACGCTGAAGGCTATGGTATACTCGCTAGCAAGCTACATTCCGACGGGGCTTACCGCGATATCCTCTATGTTGATGGTGGGCCGTCCAGTAATGGCAAGGTCGGGCATCTGCGAATGGAAGGGAATAAGGTATTTCGCCATGCTGTCGACAAACTGTCAAAGGTGATGGACGAAGTGCTTGAAATCGCCGATATGCAGGTTGAAAACGTAGACTGGTTGGTGCCACATCAGGCGAATATCCGAATTATTGAAGGCATGCAGAAGAAGATGGGCCTTGGTGATGATCAGGTTGTGAAGACTGTTCACAACCATGCCAACACTTCGGCAGCTTCGATACCTCTTGCGTTGGCTGCAGCCGTCGACGATTTACGAATCACCCACGGACAGGTGTTGGCATTCGAAGCAATCGGGGGCGGGCTTGTCTGGGGTGCAGCACTTGTTCGCTATGGCCGCCCCGCAGATGTTGACGGTAGGTAACGCACGATTGTCATTCTTTAAGGCACGGTCAAATTGGTCGGTTAGCCGGATTTATGAACCGCCGCCGTTAAATACCTATAACGAAGAAGTAATTTTTTTGGGCAATCACAGGGATCGAATTGACTCGGTTGGTGTTTCTCTTTAACTCTTACTTATGACTAAGACTCTTACACGCGCTGACCTTACTGAGGCAGTTTACCGCAATATCGGACTGTCCCGAAATGAATCGGCCGATCTGGTCGAGACCTTTCTTGAAGAAGTGTGCAGCTGTCTTGAAGCTGGTGAAGAGGTTAAGCTGTCTTCGTTTGGGACATTTGCTGTCCATGCGAAGAGCGAGCGTATTGGTCGCAACCCAAAGACTGGTGTTGAAGCAACCATTACGCCGCGCCGTGTTTTATCCTTCCGTCCTTCGCATATTCTGAAAGATCGGGTTGACGAAGCATTATGACCGAGAAGTCCGATGACGCATTCCGGACAATTTCGGAAGTTGCCGACCATCTCGAAATTCCGCCGCATGTTCTCAGATTTTGGGAAACCAAGTTTTCGGCGGTTCGTCCGCTAAAGCGCAGCGGGGGACGTCGTTATTACCGCCCCGATGACGTGGCGCTACTCGAGCGGATTCGTGACCTTCTCTATAATGAAGGCTTTACCATCAAGGGCGCGCAAAAACACCTGAGCGTGAAGCCGGGAACTGTATCGGAAAAGAAAACCGCTACCGCACCGTCTCTCGGGTTGGCAGAAGCCATGTCCTGTCTGGATAATGCCCGCAAATCATTGGTTGGCCTGTGCGACGATCTGGATTCTCATCGCTGAACGGACTGTTGTAAGCCTTGAAATGTGGTTGTGCGGGTGATGCCTATACCTCCGCCCGTGGTGCCGAGCGTAGCTCAGCGTGCTAGTGCCCCTGCATGCGGAGTACGAGATCGGGGCAACTCCATTAGCTTTAACCATTGATTTCAAAAATTTGTTTTTTTTGCAACGACAACTATTGCTATTCCGGATATATTCAAACCGGCGCGGCGTCAGACCTGTCGGTGGCGTCTGACGTGGCTCCGTTCGAGTCTGCCTCATTGGGTGCGGGTGGATAGGCAATGATGTCTCGCGCAAAAATTACCTTCTGACGGACGTCACGTAATAGTTTTTTCAATTCGGCCACTGTCGGATCATTTAGGTCGAGCCTTTCGGTGTGCATCTCGACCAGTTCGGTAATCCGCTCCAGATTCACGGCAAGACTGTTGCTCTGGATATTACTGTCTATCAGGCGATATTGCACCTTGCGGATCAGCGCGGCAACAATCTTGTCGCGTGTCATCAGATCGTTGAAATATTGAGGGGGAATGCGTTTTGCCTTTGCGCCCCTTTTGCCGGTTATTGCCGTCACAGTTCGTTTCATGCGCAGCAGGACTGACGTTTCACCTAGAATTTCATGTTGGCCAATCCGGTTCAGCTGCAGGCCTTCGCGCGTATACAACACGATCGTGCCCTCGGTAATCAGATAGGCAGAGTCGGGCACATCATCTACTCGGTAGATGACTTCATCAGGTTCCCAGACGATGATATCGTTTTTTTCGTGCACGCAGCATCTTCTATAACTGTGTATGTTATTAGTCGCCCATTCACGTGGTTGATGACAAGCTGTTTAATTGACTCAATGCTGACAAAAGAGAATTGCCGGCCGACAAAAGCAAGCGTATAACCTTCGCTGTCGGAGCGTAGCGCAGCCTGGTAGCGCACTTTACTGGGGGTGAAGGGGTCGTGGGTTCGAATCCCGCCGCTCCGACCAATTTTCCTATATAAAACAGTCTTTAAAGATCCTCAAAATCCAAGCGTTTTTGCTTTATCCAATATTTTGGGGCGAAATTTGGGGCGAAATTTATTGCAATTCCGAAGCTTAAAAGGTAGGCTGCGCGGCCTTAGCATTGCCGCGTAAAACTGTCTGAATGACGTAGATTTTGCTAGAATTTAGGCATGAAGCAAACATCACGTACTAAAATAGCTATAGCCTGTGTCTTATTTTGGATTTTAGTCCATTTTGATGGCCAGTACTCAGTTTCGACTGAGTTTTGGTTTTGGCCAAGAGTTGCGTACGCTTGCCTGCTTTTAGTAATGGCAATAGCTACCCTAAATTATTGGTTTGGTCTCAGTTTTGCCTTTGTTGATCGTCAAAAGGCACGTTGGAAAGTATACTTTGTGAACTGCTTGACTGGGCTGGCTCTACCCATTCTTGCATTATTTTACCTGGCTCTTTCTACCGACACTTCCTTCGTCGAAATTCTCAATTATGCAAAGAATAAGTGGTTGTTTGATGAGGTGAGTTTTGAATCCCTCTTTAACTATAACCTATTAGTTATTATAACTTTTTTAGTGATTTTTAAAGATTTAGGTGACCGGACTATATTAGTCATGTGGACAAACGGGAATTTGGCCGTCCCTTTGATTTATGTTTTTTGGCCAAAAACTGACGCTGAGGGTTGGAGTTGTAATGGGCAATTCTTAGCAGAAAAGCAGGGGTATTTAGGCTCTAGTTGTGCTGGTGTGGAGTTGGATTTTCATAATATTTCAACCTACGATGCACACCTTCAGACCGCTTGGGGCCTAGATAGATCTGCCGTCAGCTTAATTGAGCTTGCTGGTTTAACCGGCTTTATTGTTGTGGGTTTGGTGGGTTTTGGCAGCCTGCATTACCTTTTGAAGAGACCTAACCTTGCATGATTTCCTGACGCTTTGAAAATAACGGCTTAACCATCATAGAAACAAAAATATGGTTTGTGGGTCTGGTGCCCGCGGACCAATAATGTTTAGAATTAGACAGGCATTTAATCTTCAACTTGTGCGCCTTGGCATTTCGCCTAAAGCACTAAAGCGGAGGCGCACATGACAAATGTGATTCCATTTCCACGAAAAGAAATACGTCCATCACCATTGCCAAGGCAGCGAGTGTTTTACATTGGCTACCGATATGTGGGGCCAATGCTCTGCCAAGATGTCCAACAACTCTATCTCAAGCGGAAAGGCTTGGTTTATGGCGAGAGGTGGTGGGCAATGATTACATATGGCAAATATGATGAAAGCGACAAGCGCACGTACTCAATAGAACTTGAAGAATGTCAAGAAAACGATGTCCCAGACATGCTGGATATGTTTGATGTCGGTCA
>PCBG01000014.1 GCA_002731315.1 Rhodospirillaceae bacterium
GACTTCGCAAGATAATACTGAGAGTTGAGCGCCGCAGTATTTGTGTTAATCGCAGTCATAACGATCTCCTATAGTGACTATGGTTTGGCTCGAAAGCCAAGATGTCACGCTCGTTAACGACATGCTGAGAATTTCATTAGTTTTTTTTTTATTTTTTTTATCCAAATTCATCGTGTCAAAAATTATTGGAAATTTATCGTTACTTGCACTACATATCGTAGGCGTCAGTTCAGAGTCTTTTGCGGTCTGTCCTGGCTTGGGATAGCGTACATCTAACAAGGTAACTGCGATGCATTGCCCATCGTTCATCTTCGACATGTCAACCGGCAGAGTTGCGTCAGAGTTTCTCGAAGGCGAGTTCGGCCTTGAGGCGTTTTCAGCTAAATATTCGGCCTCACTCTGCGAACGATACGCCGAAATCGATCAGGACAGTTTGCATCAGGCTGCTGAAGCTATGATGCAGTTTCTCTCCGAAATTGAGGCTGGCGAGAATGCAACAAGCCTATTAGATGGTTACGTCTATAATCGTCTGTACTTTGAGGGGCCAAACAGGCCGCGCAAACTAAAACCAATGTTTGGATCAATTGAAGACCCTACTAAGGTAAAGGAATGGTCTTCTGATGGTGCAGTAAAAGGGTTTCGAGCTTACGTATTCGGATTGCGTTCTAACACGGTGCCGCACACGCCGGTGGGCTGGAAGTTAGAAGATGAGGAAAGTGTGCCATATATGGCCGAGTTGGCAGCTAGCAAAGTTTCTATGATTGACATTCTCTAGCTACCACATGCCTCTGTGGTGCGTTAACTAGTTTTTAAGCCCGGCTTTCCAGCTTTCCATCATATTGTCCAGCGCAGTTTCGGTTTTTTTCAGGCTGGCTACGGCTGCGTTCATGGCAGCGAATTGCGCTTCATGGCGGAGCCGCAGGCGAGCAATGCTTTCATCAAGAGCAACTAAATCGTCTTCATATCTGGACAGGTCATCATTATAGCCTGTAATTTTCGTCTGCAGATCGCTGCTGGATGCCAGCACACTATCAGCAAATCCGTCGAGTGTTTCATAAAGGCTCTTGCCGACATAAATCTTGGTGTCGGTGCCACCACTTGTGATTGTCAGTTTCAGCCCCCCGGCGTCATGGTCGCTGACTGTATAGTCGCTACCTGAACGTGACATTTCAGTGCTATCAAGCGTAGCGGTGCTATCAGAGTCGATGTCGAACGAATATACACCTTCCTTTGGATAGGTGCCGGCAACAGACGCACCGACAAGTTCGCTGCCAGTTGTAATCCGGCTCGTTGTTATTGCCGCAAAAGCATCTGGGTTTGCAGTAAAGGTTTTCTGGAATTTCGCCGTATCCAACGACAGGGAGCCATCAAGGCTTGTCGTGACGCCGAAGTCGGTCAGGTAGATATTGTCGTCACCAAAGCCGGTGATTGGTGTCGTTGTATAGTTGCGCAGTTGACGACGAAGCAACATTACGTAGGCATCGCCAGCTAGCGGGGCATCTTCCTCGCCTCCGCTGCCCCGCTTTGACAGATCGCGCAGCGTCTCGCCAATTGTGTTGATCTGATCGACCATGACCTGCATCGCCGCCTCTGCAAGGGAGGCATCAAAGGATGCCGAGATTGTTTCCGCACTGCTGGTCGTTGATTTGATGGTCAGCGTCGTACCTTGAATCAGGTCGGTCACTTCATTAGTGTCCCGGGTCACAGTTACGCCGTCTAGATCAAAGCTTGCATCCGCCGCCGTGATTGTCTGTACAGAGTTGTTGACCGAGGTGTAGGCAAAATTTGCCAATCCGGCTGCGCCGGAGTCCTCAGTTGCTGAGATACGCATAGCATGTGCCGCGCCTTCCCTCGCCTTGAGGACAAGCGCATAAGTGCTGTCACCAGTCTTCAGGATAGAGGCCGTGACATTCATGCCAGCAGAATTGACTGCGTCCCGCAAATCGGCAAGCGTCCCGCTGCCAGTTGCAAGGCTCACTGTCACATCACTCCTGTCACTATTCGCGGTAAAGCTACCATTGGAATTCCATGTGCCGAAGGAAAAGGCCAGGCTGCCTGTGCCAGTTGATGCTGTTTCACTGGAATAACCGCCAAAGACGAGTGTCTGACCAGCGGCTACTGTCGTCACTTCTATCGAATGGCTAAAGTCACTGGCAGTTTTGGCATCAGAAATCTCCAACGCTACTGAGTTTCCGCTTGTCACGCCTTGCAGGCCAGTAATTTGATCGAGGGGCGCAAGGCCTGTCTCCAGCTTTTCAAATCCTTGCTTCACCTGCCCAAGACTAGAGATTTCGACTGTGCGTTTTTCTTTGGCAGAATTGATTTCACTGGCCTTTGGTGCACGTTCAGCCTCGACGAGTGAATCGACGATTTCTTTTGTATTCAGACCGGTGCCGACGTTTAGTGCGCTGAGATAATCAATAGTCATTGTCTTAAACCAAGGTTTGGTTAATGTGAATTCATACCCTCTAACGACCATTTACTGCAAAATTTATGCCGGACGGTTAAAAAATCGTGCGTCTGCTTATGATTCATATTAGGATTTCATCATGTAAAACAGGGGCGACCGTTATCTAAGCCAAGGCATTGTTTTTAAGATAATTTAAAAATTTGTTTCTTTGAAATCGCTGGTATTGGCCGTGAATTTGCAAGCACAACCATATCTTGATCGCATCATTTCCTTGCTGAAGGTGATGGGCGGCGGCATTTTATGCGGCATATCCTTTGGTTTTGTCATGTCGTTGGTCTCAAACTGTTTTGTCATCGGGGTCCAATGGCTGACAACGTTCCGCGAAAGTAGCCTGCTGCAAATCTTCACTGTCGGCGGTCTGCCTTTTTCGCTGGGGCCACTAATCAGCCTTCTTGTTGCGGCTGCACTGTTGCTGGTAGTGAGGCGAATCTTCCAAATTACCCGTTGGCATGGTCCGGCAGATAGCATTTATGCGGCGCATCGCACGGATAATGAGCTTGATGTACGGGCAGGTTTTGGATCAACCCTGGCCGCCTTCATTTCGGCAAGTGGGGGGGCATCGGTCGGGCAATATGGCCCGCTCGTACATTTTGGTGCCACTATGGGCAGTTTTCTAAGGCAGATAACGGGCGGCGTGCTGACTACCGATGTGTTCATCGGATGCGGTGTTGCTGGTGCTATTGCCGCTGGGTTTAATGCACCCATTGCCGGTTTGGTCTTTGCACATGAAGCCATTCTCAGACATTTTTCTATGAGAGCAATCGCGCCCATCGCCATTGCCAGCATCAGCGCTGTGTGGTTCAGCGATAGGCTGTTCGATGTCGCGCCACTCTTTACTATGAATTCCAGTGGTTTTGAAATGACGCAGATGCTGCCCTCAGCCCTAGTTGCTGGGCCGGTTTTTGGCCTTATCGCAGTGCTGTTTATGCTAGCCATCCGCTACGCTGCACGCTTTGCGGCCACATCCGGATGGTCGCCGGCCAAGTTGCTGTTTGCTGCGGCGATTATCACTGGACTTACGGGTACGGCGGTTCCCGAGGTGTTGGGGCTTGGCACCGGACCGCTTGCTCACATGCTGGAAGGTGGCTTTGAATTTGAATTTTTGGCGGTTTTACTAGTCCTGAAACTGTTATTGACGGCGTTGTGTATTGGGTTTGGCATGTTTGGCGGGGTGTTTTCCCCAGCCCTTTTTGTTGGGGCAGCTGCTGGTGCCATTTGTGGGCGAATTATCGCTGCAATGGGCATTATTGGCGCGGTGCCAACATTAGCTATCTGCGGCATGGCGGCAGTCGCAAGCGCGGTTATTGGTGCGCCGGTTTCGGGTGTCGTAATCATTCTTGAAATGACAATGAGTTATGAATTTGCACTTGCTGCGATGCTCAGCATTGTAGTGGCTATAATGGTTAGCAACCTTTTGTTCGGCCATTCCTTTTTTGATCGCCAGTTGCTTGATCGGGGTATAGATGTCGCACAAGGGCGCGGCCATATTGAAATGATGGAAACGCCAGTTGTAAATATTGTCGATGCGACTTTTCCAAGGACATATCCAGAGGCTTTTAGTGGCGACGTTATCAAAGTGCTGGCTGATGCCGGAGCAACAGAGGCGTATCTTGTCGACAAAAACGGGGTGTTTTCGGGCAAGGTTGGTCTTCATAAACTGATTGCGGTGCCAGTAAAGACCCACGTTAGCAGCTTGGCAGACACAACGCCGATCTTGATTAAGCATGACGCATCGTTACAGCAGGCGATTGAAGTAGCCAGTCGTTTTGTCGGTGAGAGTATTCCGGTGGTCAACCGTGATACTGGCGAGATGCTGGGCGTTGTAACAGAAGCAGATCTCTTCCAGCTATATCTTTCACTGCAAACACGAATTGCAGATTTGGAGCGAGCCTAAATAGTGGCAGAAATGTCGAACCGTTAGGCGAGAATATCGATCTGGTTGCGGAAACGAGGGGTTTCAGCATGCAGGTTAGACGTGCGCAAAATCCGTGTTGCCATCATATTCTGCTTGAATTCGGGTGTTAGCAGGGCACGTGATTGCAGTGCCTGTTCAGCTGAAACAGCCGATGGAGCCAAACGCGGGCTAGCGATCATTATCGGCTGGTGCGGCAATTGCCGGTGCATGGTTGTCGTAGATTCCGCTGGAAGCAATCCATTTGCCGTCTGACGTAAATTTGGCACAGCATTTGCACTGAATGCTGCAGATTGAATCCCATATCCTCCCGGCAAGGGCGCCGCGGCGGACGGTAGGGGTGTGACTGCAGACGTAATTGGCATGTACTCAAGATACTACAGAGGCGTCTAAAAGTCCAGTCAACCCGGTTATTTGCGCTTAAGCTAAGTGTGGTTGAGCATTGCACGAAAGAGGATCCAGGAGCTTCAACTGAGATGGCACACAAAAAGATGATGCAGGCATATGTCAATTCGAACCGCGAGGCTGTTGCTGAGTCGGAAAATCCACATGCCTTGATCTCAGTCCTATTTGATGAACTGATCCGCTCAATGCGACTACACCTGCCTAAGGTCAAGGCCGGTGAACATGCTGAAAATGAACATTTGGTTCGATCACTAACCATTCTTTATGGATTGCAATCAAGCCTCGATTTCGAAAATGGTGGAGATATTGCGGACAATCTTTTCCGCCTCTACGAATATGCGCGACAACAGTTGTTGCTGACTTCCCGTGGGGGGGACATCTCTGGTGTTTCCTCGGCTATCGAAGCGTTGGAGAACATTAGAGAGGCTTGGTACAAAATTAACAGCGGCGCAGTGGAAGGCTCTGCTGATGAGGGTAAATCGTCATGAGTGTTGACCAGACTGCCAAAAGCAAAAACGAATTTTTAGACAAATTTAGCCATTTGAATTCGCGTATTGAAACCGCTCTTGGTCGCCATGATTTCGACTGCGCGATGAAAATTGATGTGACCCGGCGCCAAATGCTGCATGAGTTTACCAATAATGTGGTTCCCGATGGTGACAAGACTTTTTTTGACACGCTGGAAAAATGTGCCGCCGACAACGCCAGAGCCATCACGCAGATCAAACTAGAAATGAATCGCATGAGCCAGGCGTCGGGACGAAAGATAAAATTTCTACACGGATACAGAAAAGGTAATGCATGAACAAAACAAAGATTACTTGCACTGAATATTCTGCCGCCGTTTAATCTGAAGTCGCTTCTTTTGTAAGCGGTTTGTCGATCATCAGCTTTTTCATCTTCTCAATCAGTGTTGTCCGTCGCAACTTTAGCGCTTCTGCCGCCTGACTCACCATACCGTCCGATTTTGCCAGCGCCGCTTCAATCAAAACCACTTCGATGTCTCGTAGATGGCGGCGTAAATCAATTGACTCAAAATAGCTGAACCACTCCGCATAATGGGCGGGGTGGGGCAGTGGCGGTTCATTAGCTTCTTTAATAAGGTCCACGCCTGCCAATCCCTGTGATGCTTCCCATAGCGCGTCCATTTCCTCTCCATGATTAGGCGCTTTTAGTCGCAGTAGGTTATTCCTTACCTCAATCGCGGTAACGGGTTGCCCGCCGAACATCACGAGGGCACGTTCGAGCACATTTCGCAATTCGCGTACATTTCCTGGCCATGAGTATCTTGACAATTCGGCTACCGCGGTTTTTTCCATGATCGGAAGCCGGTTATTGGCATCGCCTGCCATCTGAGAAAGAAGGGCATCGGTGATCAGAGGAACATCCACATGCCGCTCGGCCAGCGTTGGCACCTGGATTGGGAATACATTGATACGGAAGAACAGGTCGGCACGAAATCCTCCTTCATCTACCCGTGCTTGAATGTTCTGGTGTGTGGCACATACAAGGCGGAAGTCCACCTCTATCTCATCATTGCCGCCGACACGCTGGACCGTCCGGTTTTCCAATACCCGTAACAGCTTGGTTTGGAGCGGAAGTGGCATATCACCGATTTCATCGAGGAAAAGGGTTCCGCCCTCTGCCAGCTCTACTCGACCTTCACGAGCCTTGTCCGCCCCAGTGAAAGAGCCCTTTTCATGGCCAAAAAGCTCGGATTCAAGCAATTCAGCGGGAATTGCCGCGCAATTTACCGATACAAGTCGCCCCTTCCGTCCCGATGCGGCGTGGATCGCACGCGCTACTAATTCCTTGCCGGTTCCTGTTTCACCAAGGATAAGAACACTCGTGGGTGCTTCAGCAACGACTTCAATCAGTTTTTTCATTTCTTTTATTGGGGCAGATTGCCCAATAATTATTTCGTCAACCAACTCGCTCATCGTCAGGAACCACCCAAGCTAAATCACAACAAAGACAATAGGCGTCAATAATCCGCCAACAGTAACGGTCTTCTAGGAGTGATGTCAAAATTTTGTTGCTAGAAGTAATAGGCATAGATTTTGCGAAAGTTTTTTGACAGTTCTCGCCAAGAATAAAGTTCTGAGCGCTCGTAAGAGCAGGAAGCACAAGATTTATTTATAAAATTTTATAAATCTAAATTATTGTTTAAATACAGAAAATATATATCAAACAAAATTTTTTATGCTTTTTCATTATGTTTGGCAGGAATTTTGCCTTTGGTCTGGCAGGGAAAACTCTGCTTGAGGCATAGAAATGAACATGATCCGCCTTGAACACGAAAATTTTGTAGTCGCCGAACGGCTTGAATCCATATTGCGAGAGCGTTTGTTGAACGTTGTGGCTGCAGATTCAGATGCTTGCGGTGACCAGCGGTCGACCACTTATGTCTGCAGCGCGGTCCATGTGTCTGCTCTTGGTGGCGAGGAGGCTGCGATTGCACGCGGCCGGGCTTTAAAAGCCGGTGTGATGATGATTATCGATGAGGCGGCGAGCTGTTTCCAGCTGACCGAAGCGCTCGGCGGTAAGCTCATCCGCCTTTCGCTGCCCAAAGGTAACAGTGACGCTGTAGCCAATGATTATGGTTTGCAGCTAATTGCAACGCTTTTGTCGGATGATGTCACCGTGGCGTCTGGTGATCAGGCAAGCCAAGATTTGTTTGGTCTCGCACAGCGCGTTGCTGCGACTGATGTCACTGTTTTTGTAAACGGGCCGACCGGTACAGGCAAGGAAGTGTTGGCAAAGTTTATTCACAATTATTCCGAACGCAGAAATGCGCCCTTTGTTGCTGTCAATTGTGCGGCGATCCCCGACAATATGCTTGAGGCGATCCTGTTTGGTCACGAAAAAGGCGCTTTTACCGGCGCCTCTACCGCCAATAAGGGAATTTTCCGCGCAGCCGACAGCGGAACGCTTCTTCTTGATGAAATTTCCGAAATGCCCATGACGCTACAGGCGAAGTTGCTGCGCGCCCTTCAGGAAAAAGCGGTCACGCCGATCGGGTCGCAAACCGATATACCTGTTGATGTTCGCATTGTTGCAACTACAAACCGCAACATGCCTGAGGAAATCCGCGCCGGCAAATTCCGCGAAGATCTCTATTATCGGCTTAATGTTTTTCCGCTCAATACCGTCGCGCTTTCAGATCGGACTGATGACATCGTGCCGGTTGCCACATTCCTGCTGCACCGCCATGTAAATTCGGTTACGGACATGCCCTGGCTCAATGACAGCGCGATTGATGCGCTACGCGCCCACAGTTGGCCTGGGAATGTGCGGGAATTAGAAAACGTCCTGCAGCGGGCTCTGGTGTTGGCTCAGGATGGGCTGATTACGGCGACTGAAATTCTCATAGATAATGCCTTGCACGGGTCTGTGGGCACGCCGGCGACTATGGCCAGCGTGTTCCGTCCGAGCGCGGCACGGGCCTGATTGAACAGGCCGGAGGGCAGATAAGATGACTACGATTGGACCAATCGGAAGCAGCGTCGGTTCGGCACATCTCGAAGTGCTTAAGCGCGCCGAACATGCGCTGCAAACCGAAAAGCCGGATACCGCTTTTACCGAGCGAATGACAAATGCGATTGCCGATGTGGCGGATGCTCAATCGAAATCGATGGAGCTAGCAAAAGCCTACGAGATGGGCATGGAAAATGACCTCAGTAAGGTAATGATTAGCCAACAGGTATCGTCTCTTGGCTTCCAGCTCACCCTTAATGTCCGCAACAAGGTACTCAGTGCCTACAAGGACATTATGAACATGCCGGTCTGATGAATCGGACCTCAACCCGCACTAAGCGAACTGAATTGATGAACAGGAATCAGAAACATGGCTGAAGCAACGACAGCAATAGACCCAGCTGCTGGAACCTTAGGCGCTGATAAATCAACAGCGGTCGCAAGGCCGGTTAACGGCCTGATGGGAATTCTGCAGCGTTTGACAGGTGGCCAGAGCATGCGCCAGATCTTGCCTGCCGCAGGGGCGATCGTTATTTCTGTTATTGGCCTCGCATTCTTTGTCATTTCGCAGCAACCGCAACGGACAACGCTCTATGCTGCGCTGCCGGAAGCTGAAAAGGCTCGTGTTGTTGATGCATTGCGCAACTCCGGTGTTGATGTGGCGCTTGACCCAACGACTGGCGATGTGATTGTGCCTGTTGCTGATTATCACAGTTCACGCATGACATTGGCAGCACAGGGTCTGCCAACATCGGTACCTGATGGTTATTCTGCAGTGGCTGACATTCCTATGGGATCCAGTAAGTCAGTTGAAAATGCACGGCTGAAGCAAGGCCAAGAAATTGAACTTGCGAGATCAATTAGCGAGATTGATGGCCTAGTCGCGGCGCGTGTACATTTGGCGATTCCAGAAAAATCTGTGTTTGCGCGCGCCTCGACGCCGCCAACGGCGTCGGTGTTCGCGCAGATGGAAAATGGCCGTTCACTGTCCCACCAGCAGGTTGATGCGATTGTCCATCTTGTTTCATCTTCTGTGCCACACATGGCAAAAAATGACGTCACCGTTGTCGATCAACATGGTAATTTGCTGTCAAGGCCGCCTCAGGACAGTGCCGGCATGCTGTCAGATGCCCAGCTGGAGCATCGCATCCGGCTAGAGGATATTTATCGCAACCGCGTCATTGCGCTGGTTAGCCCCATCGTTGGGGCGGGTAATGTGACGGCTCAGGTCAATCTTGAGATGGATTTTACACGTAGTGAGGTGACCGAGGAAATTGTTGATCCGGAAGGCAATGCGTTGCGCAGCGAGCAACGCAGCACAGAATTTTCGTCAGAAATGAATGCGCGGGGCGTTCCTGGCGCCACCACGAACCGAGCGCCAACGCAAACGGAAATGGAAAAAAAGCAAGGTGACAATAGCGACTCTAGCGCTATGAACAACCGATCGAGCAGCGAGGTGCGTAACTATGAGGTAAGCCGCACTGTGTCGACTACGCAGCGGCCTAGTAACCAGATCATGCAGATCCAGGCAGCCGTGTTGGTGCGGGAACTGGAAGCCGTCAATCCGGAAACCGGCGTGATGGAAGCTCAAGAAATTCCCCAGGAAAAACTGGATGAAATTCGCGCGCTTGTTGCTGATGCCATTGGTGTTGATAATGAACGTGGTGACAGCCTTACCGTTTCCAGCTCTACATTTGTTTCATCGCTCGAAGGCATAAAAAAGCCTTGGTATGATATGGATTGGGCAGTGACCATCATGAGCCAGTCGCTGACAATCCTTATTATGGCGGTTGTTGTCCTTGGCGTAATCCGCCCACTGATCAACCGGATCATGGTTCCATCTGCACAGGGTGGGCCGGGTGAAGCCATCGTTGCGCATGATGATGAGGTCGACCTCGACACAGTTGAAATCCAGGAGGGCGAATCCCTCGAAGATATCAAGGCCAAGCTAAAGCCAAAGAAGGCGGCTATATCCGCTGAGATGCTTGATACAGCAAATACCTATGACGACAAGGTTGCAGTTATCAGGATGATTGTTTCGGATGAAGCTGGCCGTGTATCCAATGTCTTTAAGACAATGATGCAAAAAGATATGGACATGATCTAATCTTAGGGGCAGCGCCGTGTAACGATGCCCCGCTAAAGCCTTAATCTGTGATAGGGCCCTGTGTGGCCGAATGGGATGAAAAGAGGGTGTTATGGCAGAGCCAGTGAATGAAGATGAACAGGAAATTCTGTACTACACACTGAACGGCACACAGAAATCAGCCATTCTGATGATGCTGCTTGGTGAGGAAGAAGCTTCAGAAATCCTGAAGAATCTCTCGCCGCGCGAAGTTCAGCATCTTGGTTCTGCGATGTATTCAGTGCAGGGCCTGGATCAGGACACGGTCAACCTTGTGCTTGACGAATTTCTCGCCATCATCAAGGAGCAGACAAGTCTCGGACTTGGTGCCGGCAATTACATCCGCAATGTCATGACGCGGGCGCTTGGTGAAGACAAGGCGCAGTCTGTTCTCAGCAGGATTACCCCATCCAGCACAGATCGCCCGATCGAAATCCTCGACTGGATGGATGCCCGGTCAATTGCCGAGCTGATCATTGACGAGCACCCGCAGATCATTTCGTTAGTTATCTCCTACCTGGATTACGGCCTCGGTGCCGATGTTCTGGGTCAGCTGCCAGAAGCAACACAAGCTGATGTAATAGGCCGGATTGCCACGCTTCAGACGGTTCAGCCGGATGCCTTGCGCGAACTCGAGAATGTAATGCAGCGCAAGTTCAAGGCGAATACATCGCTGCGGGCGTCTAAGGTTGGCGGCGTCGGGGCGGCTGCTAAGATTATGAACTTCACAAAGCAGGCGATGGAAGCTCGTATTATGGGTGCGCTGAAGGAAGATGATGAAGACCTGATGGTTGCCATCCAGGAAAGCATGTTTGTATTCGACAACCTCATCATGTCTGACGACAAGTCGCTTCAGACGCTGTTGCGCGGCACCGATACCGAGGATCTCATTCTGGCGCTTAAAGGTGCTGATGAGCCGCTGCGTGAAAAGCTGTTCAGCTGTATGTCATCGCGTGCGGCAGCCAATCTGCAGGATGAGATGGAAGCCCTTGGTCCGGTTCGCCTGACCGAGGTGCAGGAGGCACAGAAACGGATCATCAATGTGGCGCGCCGTCTGTCTGACGAAGGTTCAATTGTTCTCGCCGGTCGCGGCGGTGATGACTTCGTCTAGGCATGAGTCAGCACGAGGATAGTTTATGATGTCGACTGGTAACGCAATGAGTGACACGCTAGATGAGGTGCTGGATGCGGCGGCTGCCGAATCCGATGCCGGTAAGCTGGATGATGCTGAAATCCAACGTCTTGTAGCGCTGTCACGGGATGCCAGCTATCGCCGCACAGAGCGTGTCCCGGTGAAATCCGTCGAGGCGTTTGAACCGCGTTCGCTTGTGTCCATTGCAATGGCAGCGCAGCGTCGACGTGAGGAAGAAATGAGCCTTGATGCAGCGGCTGCCGAGACAACCTCGGCTGACCGCGACGTATCACCTAACGTGCTGCCGACTGATGGTAACCAGAGCACAGATGATGATGCTACTGAATTGGGGACAACGGGTCAGGATGCGGATAGGCCGTTCGCAGAAGGTGATATGCCGCCGGTGCAGTCGGCTGGCGGTCAAGACATGGCACCTGCTGATGATGAAAGTGCAGCTGGCAACGCCCAAACAGGCGAAGGGCAAGCAGATGCAACGCTGGCAGATGAAGCAAAGTCTGGCGACGCGCCAGCTGCTGGCATGGCCCCCAATGTCGATTTTGAGGCTGGTCATGCCTCAGGTCTAGAAGAAGGCCGCAAAGTCGGTTTTGATGAGGGCCATGCCAAAGGAATGGATGAAGGCCGTGATGCCGGTCGTTCTGAGGCTTCGGCACATCTGGAGCGCGCCATCCAGGCGTTCGAAGTCGCTGCGGCAAAACTGGGCGGACTTGCAGAGATTGACGGCGGCGCTTTGTCCAAAAGCATTAATGATGTGGTCCTTTCATTGGCAAGCGAGCGCGCCGGTCATGCTATCGAGGCACTTCCCGATGCCTTTGCAATGCGCATCGAAAAGCTGGTAGGTACGATCCGCACTGTGACGGGTACGCCGGTCATCAGGCTGAACGCCGCTGATCTTGCCGCGATTGCGCCGCTTGTTGAAACGCGCGAAAAACTTCGCCACTACAGCTTTGTTGAAGATCATGACATGGTGCGCGGTGATCTGTCCGTAACCCTTGGCACAATTGGCATTGACGACATTCTTGCCATAGACTCACCGAAAAAAGATTGGTCCGAGAAGGGCAAGAGCGAAGAGGGCGCAACGAACAGGAACTCGGCTGAAGACGCGGAGAGCGATATGGCCGTGGTGGAAGATCTGCAGAGCGACGCTGATTTAACTCAACCTTCAAACGAGGCAGAAGATGGCCCGACTGAGTGAAAATCTGCAGTCTGGCGTTGCGTCCTTGGTAAAGGACCGACAACTATCTATGTTCGGTCATGTCAGCCGTTACGATGGGCAGGTCATTGAATGCGGTGGGTTTCCTGCGAACATCGGGTCGCTATGTTCTGTCGAAACCGATGACGAAACCCCTGCAATTGCCGAATTGATTGGCTTTAACAATGGCAACAACCTGCTGTCACTTTATCAGTTTGGCGCACGAATTCGTGTGGGTGCTCGTGTCACCCTTGCTGATGACGGGGCGATGGTTCCGGTCGGCGATGGCTTGCTAGGTCGGGTAACAGATGCGCTAGGCAACCCACTGGATGGCGGCAATATGCCGATTCTTGATGACCGTTGGCCGCTCATGGGACGCGAAGTGAATCCGTTAACGCGCAAATCCGTGGATGCCCCGCTTGATGTCGGGGTACGGGCGATCAACGCGTTGCTTTCGGTTGGCAAAGGGCAACGGATCGGCATCATCGCTGGCTCAGGTGTCGGCAAGTCTGTGCTTCTTGGCATGATGAGCCGCTATGCTGTTGCCGATATAGTGGTTGTCGGCATGATTGGCGAGCGTGGGCGAGAAGTAGGTGACTTTGCCAAGGTTGTTCTGGAAGGTGACTCAAAGGGACGAACAGCTGTTGTTGCGGTGCCAGCCGACCGGTCGCCCTTGTTGCGTATTCGCGGTGCCGAACGCGCAACGGCAATCGCCGAATATTATCGCGATCAGGGCAAGGATGTTCTGCTAATCATGGATTCCCTGACACGTGTTGCTCATGCCCGGCGGGAAATCGGACTGGCTCTTGGTGAACAGCCGACCGCCAAAGGCTATCCGCCATCCGTGATGTCGCTGATCCCGCGACTGATCGAGCGGACCGGCAGTGGTCCGGCAGGCAAGGGAACCATCACTTCCATCTACACTGTGCTTGCGGATGGTGATGATGCGAATGATCCAGTTGTCGATACCGCCCGTGCTATCCTTGACGGACATATTCTGTTGTCACGACAACAGACCCAGATGGGGGTCTATCCTGCCATTGACGTGCCAGCGTCGGTCAGCCGGGTAATGAATGACATCGTGGATACGAAACAGGCCGAGGCAGCCCGGAAATTCCGCCGGCTGGTCTCGCTCTATATGGAAAACCGTGACCTGATTCTGATGGGTGGCTATGCGCCCGGTCAGGACGCTGAACTGGATCTGGCGGTCAACATGTGGCCACAACTTATCCAGCATATCCAGCAGCTTGAAGACGAGAAGGCGGAATTTGGCGCCAGTCGTAACGCACTTGTTTCTCTGATGGGAGCTTAGAGCGATGGCGTCGGGAAAGAGCGTTTTCCATAGATTGGCACTCAAAAAGAAGGTCGCACTTGCCAAGAAACAGCAGGCAGTGAAAACTCTGCAGGAAGAATTAGATCGCACCACTGGCGTGCGTGACCAGATTGCTGAGATGGCGGAAACCATGAATCTGCCGATTGGCGAGACAACTATCCAGCACATTCGATCTGCAAGCTGGTATGGCAACCAGATTCAGGAACAGCTACTCACCATCTCAAACCGCGCC
Source organism: Rhodospirillaceae bacterium (assembly GCA_002731315.1). The sequence goes on from PCBG01000014.1 coordinate 14,297, forward strand.
GACTTTCTGACTGAGGAAGTCACCGACCAGCGACGTGACATGGCGATGACCCGAAACCAACATGAACGGGCCGCGCAGAAAAGCGTAGAATTTGACCGCAGCCAGCAAGCTGAGCGCGAGGCCCGGCTTGAAGCATCAATGCCGCCTCGACGTTCGCCGTCACGCTGACCCCCTGAACATTCTGCAGGCACATTGGTCCGGTTTTATTACTATGCCTAGGTGTCCCGCCGCCAGTGTCTGGCATCCTTTTTGCAGTCAATCCGAAGGGAACATCCAATGGGGCGGCTTGGAAAGGCTGCGCAGAAGACAGGCAAGGTGGGCGCAGATGGGTAATTTCGATATGGTTGGCGGCAAGGCATCTCTGGCAATTTCTAGTGGTGGGCAGCTGGCGGCGGACACGCCCAAGGATGGGGATGCCGAAACACTGGCGTTGTTTGCCGGTCTTTTTGCGCTGATGCAGCAGACACGCAATCCAACCTCGTCAGGCGTTGCACCGGGATATACAGCGGGCGTCACATCAAACGCTACAGAGGCTCAAACGGTCGCTACCCCGGAAACAGCCACGCCACAATTGGCTGGTATGAATTTGCCTGCAGCTGCTCACTTGATGCCTGAAAAACATGCTCCCGCAGAGGCGACGATATCCATCATGACCGCGCCTCTTGATGGCATTGCAGGTGACGTTGGAACGCCCGGTGAGGTTAGCGATCTGGACCATGGTGCTGCGCGACTGACGCACCTTCTTATGGCGGCTGGTAATCTCGTCGAGAGCCCGACCCGACCCTCCGCTGACGGGCATAACAGCAAAAAGGCAATAGATGGAAATGCTTCTGTGGGCAAAGCTGGTGTTGCAGGGACAGTCACAACGGCGACACAGGGCGTTGCCAGCCAGCCTGCTGCACCTTCTGATCTTGCCAACATTCCTTCGGCGGCTGCCGTCCTGCTCAACAAGGCCGCAAGCCTGATGGAAAAAGTAGAGGTGAATCCTGCCGATTCAGCTAGTGAGGTAAGGCGGCATCGCGGCGGGCGCTACGGGGCTGAAGTCTCACATCTTGCAGAACTGATGTCAGCAATCCGGTCAAATTTCGAATCTGTTGCACTAGATGTCCCTCCAGAGACAACCAAGGCATCAGACGCCACCATCCCTGTAGATGACAGTTTTATCCTGACCGCACATTCCGATTTTGTTGGACCGATGCCAAAGATAATGATGGTGGAACATGGCTCTGACCGGCCAGCAGAACCCGAGATCGCACCTGTCTCTGACCAGTTTGTCGGTCCGATGCCAAAGCTGGCACCCGTTGCCATGCCGGCCAAAATGGCACCTGTATCTGACCAGTTTATCGGTCCGATGCCAAAGCTGGCACCGGTTGCCATGCCGGCCAACATGGCACCTGTCTCTAACCAATTTGTCGGTCCGATGCCAAAGCTGGCACCCGTTGCCATATCAGCTAATATGGCACCTGTCTCTGACCAGTTTATCGGGCACATGCCGCTTTTGTCCTCTGTCAAACTAGAACAGAGCCTGGTGACCGGACCGCAGGTCAGCCCAGCGCAGACTGCATTGGCGCAGACTACCCCAGTTCAGACCGCCCCGGCGCAAGGCGCGCTGTCAATGCCCGGACAGGCTATCACAATTCCTTCTGCCTTGGTTGAGGCCATTCAGGATATGCCATCAAGTGAATTGCCGCCAGAAGAACGTGATGTCGTGATGCAATCGCGGAACATGATGTCGGAGTCAAAGACGAAAACCGAATGGCTTGCCACCGCGGATACAGACCGCGCGCTGGCACGAAAGATGGCTTTCGACACTGCACAGACAACAAAGCAGACATTGACGCCAGCCGATATTGAAAAGCTGATCGACAATGTAACCCAGCCAAGATCGAGTGGTGAGGGTGCCAGCACTTCTGCTTCCACATCCTCGACTGCGACCGTTGCCCAGATTGCAGCTGGAGGTTCCGCCTCGTCAGGTGGCGGGAACAGCCATGGTGGCAGCCAGCAGGGAACAGCTGATGGCGGAGACATGCCTTCCACGCGTGATACGGCCGGTAAGATGATGGTGCATCGGTTGAATACAGATCAGCGGGGCTGGGGCGGCATGCTTGTCCGGCAACTGGAAACCGGCATGCAAAACGGAACACAGGCACTACGCATCATTCTGGAGCCCGGCAACCTCGGGAAATTGAACGTCGATTTGTATTTCCGTGATGGTGGAGCGGCCATTCGCATGGCCGCCGAAACCAATGAGGCCGCGCGTCTTTTAAGCGGATCGCGCCATCACCTTAGCCAGATGTTAGAAGGTGCCGGGATGCGGCTAGCCAGCTTGCAGACAGTCACCAGTAGTACAGCAGATGGGGGCGCAGACAGTCAGAATGCCAATAACAACAATTCGCAGCACGATAGCAGTGGCAAAAATAGTAGCGATAATCAAGCTTTTGCTAATAAGATGCGTGATGCAAGTCAGGACACAGATGCAAAGGATGTGGCATTGGATGACGCCTCGATGGGAACAGCTCGGCCACAAGGACAGGAAACGGCTGTTATCAGCATTTTGGCCTGATGGGTATTTTGGCACAAACAATGCATTGCATTTACGAATCGGTGAATTCTGGATTGAACCAGATGCGCCGATCCGCAACTCTTTATCGGTCTTGAAAGAGGATTTAGGACATGGCTGAGAATGAAGCAGAACAGAAGGCCGGTAGTGGCCTTGTCAAAAAGCTGCTGATTTTCGGTGGCGGCGGCCTTGGCATGATTGCAGTTGGCCTTGGTGCCGGCTGGCTGATCTTTGGCAGCGCGCAACCCGATCCATCAGAAGAGATTGAGGAAATCATCGAGCGCAAGCTAGCTGAGCGTGAAACTGCTGAGGCAGAGGCCGATAACTCGACCGAGCCGCAAAAGCAGTCAAAGGAAACGCCAGAAGATGACGTCTTTGAGACTATCTATCATGAATTTGCCGGCACCTTTACGACCAACTTGGACGGGTCACGTAAGATGCTGCAGCTGGGCATTGGCGTATCAACACAGTATGACGATACGGTCATGATAAATGTTGAATCACACCAGCTTGCATTGCGTTCGGTCATTCTTGGTGTCATCAGTAACTACTCCGAAGAAGACGTCAAAGGTAGTTCTGGGCGTGAAATGCTGGCGGTGTCAATTCGGGATGCCATTAATGGCAAGCTTGAGGTGCTGGAGGGTTTCGGCGGTATTGAGGAAGTGCATTTCACGTCATTTGTCCTGCAATAGGTCTGGTATGACCGGGCCGTGCTCCAGATCATCTCCCGGGGTCACGGGTAAATTATTTAAGGTTGAACACAGAGGTTGAACATTGGCGTCGACACGCAAACTCAGCAGCGATGAAGTCAATGCCCTGATTGAAGGTCTGGGCTCGGAGACTGCTTCGTCGTCTTCCATCATGGATAGTGATGATGTGCGGCCGTTCCAGTTCGGCTCTGATGACCTTTCGCTTCTTGGCGATTATCACGCACTGCGTATCATTAATGAACGGTTTGCGCGGCTGGCACGCTCGGTTTTTTTGCCGATGCTGCGGATCCAGCCACGGATTTCTTCGTTCCCGCCAGAAGTGAAAACCTTTGATGAATACACCGCTGGTATCGAGAACTTCATGAGTCTCAATATCAGCCGCATTGAAGAGTTGCGCGGCAACCTGCTGACGGTACTGACGCCGAGTTTTATTTCGGTTCTCACCAACAGCTATTATGGGGGCAAGATTGCGGCACTTGAATCAAAAAAGATGGAATTCACCGCCACAGAAGAGCGGATAATCGAGCTGATAAATGAAGGCTTGCGGGACACATTGCAGGTGGCCTGGCGCGATCTGATGCCGATAACGGTGACCCACCAGAACCGCGAAATCAATCCGCAATTCGCTTCATTCGTTGATGGAGCGGAACTAGTCATTATTTGTTCGTTCGTGGTTCAGCTTCCCGATACGGATGCGGCCAGTTTTGACATTATCTACCCATTGCAGACATTGAAGCCGATTGCGGCGCAACTGCGCTCGCGCCTGCAGGCAGATGTGTCCGAGGATGATCACACCTGGCGCGAAAAGATGGAGCGTGCCGTTCTCAACATACCACTGGAAGTGACAGCACGTCTCAGCCAGCCGGTAGTGTCCATGTATAAGCTGATCAATATGCAGATCGGTGACACCTTCCCGATGACGATCGGCGAAGGAGTGGAAATTCGTATCAAGGATGAAGATGCTTTCTTTGGTGAACTGGGTGAGGTTGGCGGCAACGCGGCTGTGAATTTGTCGTCGCGAATCAAGTGACGATACGGGGCCGCCGCCAGCCGGCTAGCGGGTCAGGAATTGGAAAGGATTGAACCATGGCTGAAGAAACCGAAGTTGCTGAAGATGCAATGGATGCGACCACCGCCGAGCGGGTCAGTGCCGAAAACATGCGGCTTCTCGAGAATATTGATGTCGCCTTGACTGTTGAGGTTGGCAAGGCCGAGATCAAGATTCGTGACCTGCTGCGGCTGAATGAAGGGTCAGTCATTGAGCTCAATCGGCTTGCCGGCGATCCGCTGGATATTCTTGCCAACGGGACAATGATCGCCAAGGGAGAGGTTGTCATGGTGGGTGAACGGTTCGGCGTGCGCTTTACCGAGATTGTTGACCCGGCCGCGCGTATGGAATCGCTCTAGCATTACGCAACACTCATCTGTCGGTATTTTGACAGTGCTGCGCCATTGAATGTCGCATTGCTGTCCACGGACTGCCGGATTGGTGACACTGCCAGGATTCTACTGACAGAAGCCCCAATTTTTCATTTAAAATTATCAATAATTCAGTAGGTTATGGATCTTTCTATAGCTGGCTTTTGATGTTGGCACGCGGTTTGCCTTTATTGGTGCGGGATAAACCAATGGAGTGTCGGCATGCCGGTCCAGCCAAGCATTTCGCCAGATCAGATCGTCACGATTGTGGCGTTCCTGTTGTTGCTGTTCACGTTAATGTGGCTGATAAAGCGCAACCGCGGTGGCATTGCCAGCCGCCTGCGCTCGGACCGCCGGATGACCCATATTGAGGATCTGGCTCTGGCACCGCATCAGCGCGTGCATCTGATCGAAGTTGATGGCCGCACATTCATGGTCCATGCCGGCAAGGGGCATGCGGCCAGCTTCATCGCTGTTGATGGAGAGCTGCCAACCGATATGGTAGTTGCCAAGGCAAGGGCAGTTGCAGAAACAAAAGCCAAATCAAAAAATAACGCGGTGGCCAAGGGCATCGTTGATGACGCCCGAAAAGCCGCCCCGAAGCCGGCACGTCCGGTCAAGGCATTTGCTGCAGCTATCGCCGCGGCAAGGCGTAACAATCCGTCAGTGGGGTTTGGCAAATGATCCGCGGCTCAAGGCTATTTCCCTTTATGGGGGTGTTTCCCATTATGGAACCAAAACTCCGAAACTTTTTGGCCAGCCTTTTTATCTTCCTGGCAGGTATCATAATGACGTCGCAAGCGATGGCGCAGGTTGCGGGCATTCCCGCTTTTAGCATCAATGAGGGCGAAGGCGGCTCAACCTATTCTTTGTCTCTGCAGATCCTTGCACTCATGACGGCGCTGACTATGCTGCCGTCGCTTGTGCTCGGAATGACATCTTTTACCCGCATCATCATCGTATTGTCGATCCTACGCCAGGCAATGGGAACACAGCAGACCCCGCCCAATCAGGTGCTGGTGGCCATTGCGCTGTTCCTGACACTCTTCATCATGGCGCCGACTTTTACCATGCTGAATACTGAAGTGATTTCGCCCTATCTTGATGGGCAGAAACCAGCCGAGATCGCTATCGTCGAGGGTGTGGATATCATGAAGCGGTTTCTGGTGCAGAATACCCGCGTCAATGATCTCGTGATGTTTGCCGAGATGGTGGGTGACAAGCCCTATGCAACGCCAGAAGACGTGCCGTTGAATGTGCTCTTGCCTGCCTTCATTACCTCTGAACTGAAAACGGCCTTCCAGATCGGCTTTCTGCTGTTTCTGCCTTTTCTTGTGATCGACATGGTCATTGCATCGGTCCTGATGTCGCTGGGCATGATGATGCTTAGCCCGATGCTGGTAGCGCTGCCCTTCAAGCTGCTGCTCTTTGTCCTCGTGGATGGATGGGCAATGACTGTCGGATCGCTTGTCGCAACTTATTCGTCTGGCTAGCGCGAGCCAAAAAAACACCCGAATTTAGAGAGCTTCATTCAGGCAACGCTAAGGACAGGAAGATGGATTTTGATACAAATGTGGAATTCCTGAGGACTGCCTTGTGGCAAATCCTTCTTGCGGCAGGACCGTTGTTGGCGGTTGCGCTAACAATTGGTTTGCTGATCGGCATTATTCAGGCGGCGACCTCTATCAATGAAATGACGCTGAGCTTTGTGCCTAAACTTGTTATAGTGATTTTCAGCTTTGGACTGTTTTCAACTTACATGCTGACGCTGTTGTCAGAATATTTCGTGTTCATCTTTGACCAGATCACACAGATAAGCTGAGTGGGTTCATGTTGGGGCTGGCCACGACAGAGCTGATGAAGATGCCGGGGACTGACTTGCAGTACCTGGTCCAACTGCTTCTGCAATATATGGTCGCTAGCCTGCGAATTGGCGCTTTTCTGCTCTCAGCTCCGATTTTTGGTGCCCGTTGGCTGCCATTACAGGTGCGGATCATCATGGGATTTGCCATCGGAGCAGCCATTGCCTCGCAGATGCCAGCAATCGATGTTGATCTGCTGACATCTTCGGTTGGCGTTATAATCATACTTACTGAAGTGGCCATCGGGCTTGCGGCGGGCCTGACATTGACCATCTGGTTTGCCGCGATGCTGCTGGCTGGTGAAAAGATCGCCTCTACGTCGGGTCTCGGCTACGCCGCTCAGGTAGATCCGTCCACGGGTGGCCAGACGCCTGTTGTCAGCCAGCTCCTTTATCTTTTTCTGTTGGCAGTTTTCCTGTCACTCGATGGGCATCTGCTGGCTATCGGCACGATAATGGAATCTTATCGTATCTTGCCGATTGGGGCTCCCATTGCCCCCAGTATGCTGATCGAAGCTGGCATTGCAGCTGCGGGATCAATGTTTCTGGCTGCTACTATCATCATGTTGCCAATCGCCATGGTCCTGCTTTTGATCAATATGACAATCGGCATCATCACACGGTCGGCCCCACAGCTGAACCTGTTCTCATTCGGCTTTCCTATTACGCTTCTGTCAGTGTTCATCGTGCTTTTTTTCTCGGCGGCGGCGATCGGGGCAAGTGCTGAAAGCCTGATAGAAAATGCCCTTATCGCAATTCAAACGCTGATCGGAGGGCTCGCCTATGGCTGAGGAAAATCAGGACGGTCAGGAAAAAACCGAAGAACCCACCCAACGGCGAATCGACAAAGCCGCTGAGGAAGGGAGGGTTTTGACCTCTAAGGAAGTGATGGTTTTTACCTCGCTGGCCATGGGGTTCGTCCTGTTTCTAGCATTGGGCCGGTTTATGCCGTTGGGCCTCTCGATCTGGGGTAGCCTATTTGTTTTCGATTCCGCGCTGAATTTGGATACGCTGGGCCTCGTCAAAGTGCGTTATGCCTTTTGGCTTGTCATTCTTGTCACCTTTGTTGTTGGCGTCCCCCTGATAATCGTAACGCTGCTAACGCAAATAGGTGTTGGTGGCCTGAACTTTTCAACGCAGGCGCTGCATTTTAAGGGCAACCGCATCGACCCGCTGGCTGGTCTGAAGCGTATTTTCTCCATCAAGGGGCTGGTGGAGCTGGCCAAGTCGGTCCTGAAGGTGGCGCTGCTCTTTGGTATTGGCGGTGTCATCATTTATATGCAGCTACCGGAGCTTATCCAGCTCTCTGCAAGCTCGCTAGGCCAGTCAATTGAACGAGCTAGCGCAGCGGTTCCCTATGTTTTAGGCGGGTTGCTTGTCGGGCTTTTCATTATCGCAGTGATCGATTTTGCATGGCAGCAGCATACCCATACACAATCACTTCGGATGACAATCAAGGAAGTGAAGGACGAATCACGCCAGACTGAAGGCTCGCCGGAAGTGCGCGCCAAAATCCGGCGAATGCAGTATCAGCAATCTCAGGAATCCGCTAAGCAGCGCGATGCGTTGGGGAATGTCACCGATGCAACGGTGGTCATTACTAATCCGACACATTTTGCCGTTGCCCTGAAATATGCATCCGGCCAGATGGGGGCGCCCACGGTGCTTGCAATGGGGCGGGGTGTCATGGCACAGCAGATCATCGAGAAAGCCGAGGCACACGATGTTCGCACATTGCGGATCCCAATGCTGGCACGTGCGTTGTTTTTCACCAGCGAAATCGGGGGTGAAATCACCGAAGGTCTTTATAATGCCGTGGCAGTAATCCTAGCTTATGTGTTCCGTATCAATAACGACGAGACGCTTGAAATGCCGGATCTGACACTACCGCCTGAATTACGTTTTGATGAATACGGTAATCTCGAGACGGAGCCAAACTGATGGCCAGAAAACAAAAGCAGCGCAGCCTTGGCGAGATGATCAGCACTGTTTGTTTCTATGGTGTTGGCGCCTATTTCCTTTTGGATGGCAGCCAGGCACGGGTTGAAGGCGCCAGTGTTCAGCATTATGCCGGGTTGTGGGCTGCGGGCGTGCTGTGCCTGTTGGGCGGCGCAAGATTTGTGATAAGCCACTGGGTGGCCAGCTGGCGCGGGAGGTAAAGGTGAAAATTCGCCCGCAGCAACAAGCCGGGTCTGGCCCGGGCCGGGATACGATGGTGAATTGCTTTGATTGCAAATTTCACTTCATCACGCATGAGCCGCACCGACCCTATGGATGCCGGAGATTTGGGTTCAAAGGCCCTTTCCTGCCATCGCGCACAGTTTTTCAGGAAACTGGCATGAAATGTGCTTACTACACAGAAGGTAATCCCCATGAAAAGGGGCAGAAGCTACGCGGATCTAACGGGAGACTGGCATGACCACCGAGTATAATGCGGTGCAGGAAAGCATCAAGATTGCGCTTGATGCAGCAGATGCGGCAACCGACGTAACGTCTGAGTACAACAAAACCAAGCGGGAACACAGAAAGCTGGAGGCTTCAGTGAAGAACGTTCATCGTTACTCAATCATTATTTTTTCAAGTTCTATGGTGGCGGCCATTGCTGCGTTGCTGTTTGCCAGTCTGATCTATTTCAAGACCATGTCCGAACTCGACACTATGACAACCACAAGCCGTGAGGCTTTGGTGCTATTTGCCGAGAATGTGGAAGGCGTAAATGACTCGCTGGTCAGCATGAAGTCTGCACTTGATACCCAAAAGACGCTAGTCGGGCAAAACGAGACGCTGATCAACGAGCTCGTCGGGCTCCGTGACATTATCTCTCGGTCTAACGAAACGATGATGTCTGGAATCCAGTCCACATCGACAAATATATCTGCGAGCAATGAACAGTTAGCATCATCCATTACCAATGGCATTGCCGGCGAACTAGGATCTCAGACAAGTCGGATGATCAAAGAACTTGAGGCATTGTCGGCGGCAAATGCGCAAGCCATCTCAAATATGTCTAAGACCGTGTCGGACACTAAGAATTTTGACCGGCTAATGATTAACCAGAAAGATATTGTCAAACTGCTCGGTAAGCTTTCCAATCAGAATACGAATATTCAGCGCCTGTTCAAGGAGCGTGACAACCGGGTCAGCTACCCTTGATTATTATATTCTGTGAGAAATCTGTCGGCGGGAATAGGGCTGCAGGATAATGCAACAGATAGATCAAGTTCAGTCCGATACTGCACCGCAAGCTGCGGTTGAGGCAGCAGCCGAGATTGCTGCGGATATTGATGCCCTTGGCGCGGCAGGCAATGGCGCAAGCGCAGATCAATCAGCCCACGAAGGGGAGGTTTCGCCTGCCATCGCAGGCGATTACCCATCGATGGCGGCTGGCAAGGATGAAAAAGGCGGGACTACTTCACAACAGGTCGGGCGGAAACAGGCCAACACCTTTCTTGTGATTAAAGAGTTGCGCTCGATCTCGCGGGGCCGTTCGCTGCGCCTGCAACCCGATGACATTATCGCTGCCATTGATGGCAAACCGTTCCACGACGATATCGAGACGTTTCTCGACATCATGTTCGAATGTGACCAGGACCATGGCGTGATGTTGACGGTCTGGCGTAAGGGAACACTAATCAATGTTATTGCGCGAGGACCTCTGGGATGTGTTTTTGAGCATGCTAAACAGGAGGCCTCGGAGGCTGTGGCGCGGGATTTCAGCGCGTTTCAAGTAGACTCCCAGGAACACTATGCGACCTTTGAGGTGCTTCGTGACATTTTTCGTAACTGTGCGGTTTTGGATACGCGGCTCTCGCCCGCTGCGTTTATTTTTCCACCCCTCTGGGCAATTCAGCACCGACTTTGGGAAGTGTTGCTGGCAACATCTCTCATTTACGGGGCTACCCTTGCGGTGCATTGGGCGCTGTTTGTTGTCGCCTATATCATTCTCAGCGTCTATTTGCGGAGAGCACATTTAGTGTTGCGTCGCAGCTTTGGCCTGATGCGTGGCCGCCATATCTGGATGGTTATTGCTGCGCGATCCGAACTTGAGGTTCAAAAACTTTGCCGTGAACTGGATCCAAAATGCATCTTCATGCCAGATCTTGTGGGCCCACCCGAAACCGACCCGCAGCCCAAGAAACGCCGCCGCCGCCGGTCCTGAACGAACCCGTGCTGGTATTGTAAGCTGTTCCGAGCTGCATGATGCGTGCCCCCTATCCGGGTGATATTGCACATTTATCCAGTGTCTATCCTATTTCCCTGGTGACGGATTACCAGCGCCTGCGTCATACTGACGTGTAGGTTTTCCCGTGCTGCAGGTGTTGATGAAACGGGATGCTTTTGGGGTTGTGCGATGGTCAAAAGTCATGGTCAGGGGGATAAAACGGGCCGGCCGACCACACTTAACACGTCCGATGAACTAGCCGTATTGAATGAAGGGGCAATACCTTTCGCCATGGCTGTCAGGGTCTGGCTCAAGATCAGCCTGCTCAGTTTTGGCGGTCCGGCCGGCCAGATTGCCGTTATGCACAGGCTTGTGGTGACCGAGATGAAATGGGTCAGTGAACAACGTTTCCTGCATGCATTAAATTTTTGTATGTTGCTTCCCGGTCCAGAGGCACAGCAGCTGACAATTTATCTTGGCTGGTTGCTGCATCGTTTGCGTGGCGGCATTGTTGCCGGCGTTCTGTTTGTTCTGCCGGGCGCGATATCCATGCTCTCGCTCAGTATGATCTATGTCACCTACCAGAATGCAGCTGTCCTTGAATCCGTTTTTGTTGGAGTGAAGGCTACTGTGTTGGCGATTGTGCTGTCTGCACTCTACCGGCTGGCCAGACGACTGGTTCATCGGCCGGTCATGCTCTCCATTGCGGTGGGGGCTTTTGTTTGCAGCTTCGTGCTTTCCGTGCCTTTTCCAATGGTGATATTGCTTGCGGGTCTTGCCGGCATTATATCCCAGTCCAGTATCGATCAGGATGGCGCGGCGGGAAAGGATGACCGCAAAGAGGTGGATCTCGCCTTCGCCGCGTCATCCGCAAGTGACGACGTGTCGGTTAGGCGTGCTGTTACGGTTCTAGCTATATGCGGCGCGATCTGGCTGCTGCCTGTAATCGTAATCCACGCTGTGCTTGGCAGCGGGCATATTTATGCGCAACAAAGCCTATTTTTTAGCCAGATGGCGGTGGTGACGTTTGGAGGCGCCTATGCGGTGCTGTCTTACATGGCGGAGCAGACAGTGGATCATTACGGATGGTTGACTGGCGGTGAAATGCTGGACGGGCTCGGTCTTACAGAAACGACGCCGGGGCCTTTGATCATGGTGACGCAGTTTGTCGGCTTTGTCGCCGCCTATCGCAATCCGGGTACGCTCGATCCGATGCTGGCCGGCATGCTGGGGGCGCTGGTGGCAAGCTGGGTCACTTTTGCCCCCTGCTTTCTCTGGATTTTCCTCGGCGCCCCCTATATCGAAAGACTTCGGGGCAATGCTGTTCTGGCACGGGTGCTGTCCTGCATTACCGCCGCCGTAGTGGGAGTTATCCTGAATCTGACGGTCTGGTTCGGCGTTCAGGTGCTTTTTACCAAATTACGGCCTGTGCCCATATCTTTTTTCACCGGGCAGACAGCGTCGGTGGTACTGCCAGTTCTGGAAAGTTTTGATCCGCTTGTTGGCGCGATCATGGTGGTAGCGTTGCTGGCTATCACTGTGTTACGCATTGGCATGATTAAGGTGCTGCTGTGCAGCTCGGCTTTCGGTCTTGCAGCCGGAATGGCCGGACTGATTTGAACAGGGGCCTACAACGATCCGTATGCCGTAAGTGTGCTTAGGCGTAGGACCATCTATCTAATAATTTATTTCGATTTCGATGCGACGATTTGTGGAACGTCCGTTTGCGGTATCATTTGACTCAACCGGCTGCGACTCACCGAAGCTCACAGCCTGCATTCTGCCAGCCGGCACCTTGCCCGTGTCTTCTAGCGCTTGGACCACACTGGCGGCGCGAGCCGCGGCAAGGTCCCAGTTGTCACGGAACTGTGAGCCAAAGATCAAGGGCACATTATCGGTATGGCCGGATACATTAATCGCGCCCTTGCCGCCTTCATTAACACCGGCAATCTCTTCCATGATCTGGCGTGCTGAGGCGGTCAACTCGGCAGAGCCGGAAGGAAATGCACCGCCCGCGCCGATTGTAATGATCACGCGGTCATCTTCACGCTGCACATCCACCAGACCCTGGCCGATTTCCTGACGCAGCGCCACGCGCAGTTCATCCTCTGCGATCTCGGCTCGCTCATTACGCTCTTTCTTTTCCGCTGCTTCTTCCTGTGCTTCTGCCGCTGCAGCACCGTTCGATTGCATCGCCGCCTCTGCGGCTGCCGCAAGCTGGGACAACTTCTGCTCAAGCCCACCAAAAAGCACTTCCTGATCCGCCTTGCCGGCAGCCTGTTTGGCTTTGTCGATAGCGTCTAAGGTCTCCTGGAGAAGATTTGGTAATTCGGCGTCAGCGGTGTCTGTCGGGGTAAAGTTCACCACCACATTTTCGCCCAAGACCTCGACTTCGATGTCGCCACGTGCGATGGCATCCTCAAGCGCCTTGACGACGTCTTCTGCCGCCTTTGCCTCGCCAGACTCCTGATCATTCTCTTTGGCTTTGACGTCGAGGTCAGGCTTGGTGATATCGGTTGTCTGCTGAGTCATGTCCTTGGTAACCGATGGCGCCGGCGATGGGCTAAAATTCAGCGACAGTACCGTGGTACCTTTCGGTTGTTCGACGATCGGTACCACACGCTGCACACCAAATGCGTTCTTTAGCGAACCCGAAATCTGCTTGAATTTTGGCACGTTGAATTCGGCAAATGACAGGATGAGAACGAAGAAGGCCATTAGCAGTGTCGCCATATCGGCGAAAGTGGCCATCCATGCTGGTGCCCCTACAGGGGGGCACTTCGGGCATTCCTCTTCTTCCTGCTCTTCGACCTCTGCTTCTGCGGCTTCGTTCATTTTTCTGTCTCCTGCAATATGGACCCGACACGGTCTGATCTATGGATCAGGCGGCGGCCATCTTTTCTTGCAGTTTCGGTGGCAGGTTCGAGAGAAGCTGATCCTGAATGTTGCGCGGCGACTCACCGCGTGCAATGTTACGCAGCCCTTCCACAACCATTTCTCGGTACACGAGTTCATAGGCTGTGTACCCTTCGAGTTTGGTCACCATCGGCGCGAAGAGAATATTTGCAATAAAGGCGCCGTATAGCGTTGTCAGCAGGGCCACGGCCATGGCCGGACCAATGGCTTTCGGGTCGGCCATGTTGCCAAGCATAAGAACGAGGCCAACCAGCGTACCGATCATGCCCATCGCAGGGGCCAGATCAACCCATGCTTTGATGACACCCTGGTTTGCTTCATGGCGCGACTTCATCGCCTTGATTTCCTGTTTCAGCTGGGCTGTCAGCTTAGCTTCGTCGGCGCCATCTACCAACATCTGCAGGCCCTTTTCAAAAAACTTGTCAGGGGTTTCCTGACCCTCGAGGGCCATCATGCCGTCTTTACGGGCGATGCCTGCAAGATCCACCATGCGCTCGATCATTGCGTCCTGTGGCTTGACTGGTGGCAGGAAAGCTTTTGCCATAGTACCAAAGCTGGCCAGAAAAACAGGCAAGGGCGCTGTATACATGACGGCAAAGAACGTTCCACCAAAAACAATGAGAATTGAGGCAACATCGATAAAAGGTCCGATGCCGCCGCCGGAAATCATTGCTCCCAGGATCATTCCAATCGCTCCAAGAAGGCCGATAAGTGACGCGATATCCATGATGTCTTTGTCCTCTAGTTAGCGCATGCTGGTTGTCAAATAGCAATTTCCGTACCAAACCGGTTCTTTGCTGGTTTCAGTCCTCGATTAGGAGGATATTATTAGATTAGCAGAAAGGTAAAACGTTGGCGACTGCGGCAACGCGCGCAGGCTGTCGTGGGTAAATTGCCAATTCCATCATCAATGACATCAATGTAGACTTAATGGAAATGGATCGGGAGGTTGGTTGATGTTCAGACGGCACACGATTCTCGCTATGCTTGTCGCCATGTTTACCTGGGTGATGGCGCTGCTTGTCCTGCCGGCGCCAGTTTGGGCCACCAATTATATGGCGCGGGACTATCTGGTTGTTGACCTGCGTTTTGGTATCGAATGGTTAAGGTGTTCGGTGGGCCAGGTCTGGAATGGGACAACATGCGAAGGCGAGGTACTAACACTGGATCATGAACAAATCGCGATGGCGATAGAGCAGGCGAATGAACAACTTGGCGGAAACTGGCGTCTACCAACGCTTGAAGAGCTGGAAGGGCTGGTCTGTACAGAGTGCACAAGACCCCTTATCGATCCTGACATGTTTCCGGAAACGGCTTCCGAGCCCTATTGGACGGGTGAGAAAAACGGCATGGCCACCCGCCATTATTTTTCTGTGAATTTCTTTAACGGCTGGACATTTGGCCGGTTTTTTCCGAACCAGCAGTTGGCGGTTCGACTTGTCCGTGATCGATACTGACCGGTCTTGCGCGGGTGAATGATTGCGGCTTCTGCTCGGACGTCACGCCGGCTTTCCAGGCAATCACCTTGATTACAAAGCCCAGAAACCCCAACAAGCAAATGCCGACCGCAGGCCACATCGGTGTGACAGAATCCAAACTCTGCAGAGCGTCATTGGTTACAATCGCGAAAATGGCCACGCCGACAGCGACCGATAGAAAAAGCCTGATCACCTGACACCGGTGACAGACACTTCCGCGCTGAGGACGTGTCTTGGAAACAGTAAGCATTGCCTGACCTTATCCTGTTCTCTGTGCGCTATGCCGCGCATTGGCTTTTATCGTTGGTCGCGGCCTGTCTTCCGCATGTCTGCCAACAGCCCAGTGTAGAAGGTGAGTAACCCACCCGTTCCGTACGCAAACGGTACCTGAAGAAACATTCAATTGTTATGCCAATTTAGCCATTAGCGAGGCAAATTTCACGTCTAATTCTTGACGCGTCCATATCCATGGACCCACGAGATTTTTTAACCTATTGTTAATAAATGACAAATTTGTCTGAATTCTGACAAACCTTGTCGTCAAATTGTTTTTTTGATTTACGGAACGCGGCTTCTCATCATGCTTTCAAGACAGCACAGGCAAGGGAGGACGCCATGCAGTTAATGCCATCTTTACAGGTCAAGCAAAAACAGTCACTTGTTATGACTCCCCAGTTGCAGCAGGCAATCAAGTTGCTGCAGATGACGAATCTGGATATTGCCGCCTTTCTTCAGGAACAGGCGCTGGATAATCCGTTCATTGAATTTGATGCCGATAACCAGGCACCAGCTGAATTCGACACTAACTCATCCGGCCAGGTTGAGGATGACCGCGGCGGCAAGACGGATACTCCTGGTGAGAACAGCAGCCTTGACCGTGATATGACGGAAGGCGCCGCTATCGCGGATGACCCGACCGCCCATGCCGATGTTGAAAACAGATATGAGTCTGCGTCGCTGGATTATGGCCGTGAACAGCGCAGCCGTCCGTCTGATACCGACTGGGACGCGCTTGCCAATCTAGCTGAGACCGGTCCGGATAGCCTTGTCGAGTTTGTGCTGCGCCAGATTGATCTGACGATCTTTGATTCTGCTGACCGTGTTATCGCTTATGCGTTAGCCGAGGCGCTGGAGCCGACGGGCTGGCTTGGTCGGCCGCTATCAGATATTGCTGCTGTCTGCGGCTGTTCTGAGGCAGAGGTTGGGGCTGTCCTAAACACAGTTCAGCGGCTGGAGCCAGAAGGCGTTTTCGCACGTGACCTTGCCGAATGTCTGCGTATTCAGGCCCGTGAACGGGGCCTGCTGGATGGTGTCATGATCGTGGTACTGGATCATCTCGACATGCTGGCGAATGGTGACCTGCAGCAATTGGCCCGCCGTGCCGGCGCAACAACCGAAGATATTGCTACAGCGTTGAAGCTGATCCGTGAAATGAACCCGAAGCCGGGTGAGGCCTATGAAGCAGCCCCGCTAAGAGTTCACGCACCGGATGTGATTGTGACACCGGGGCCCGATGGCTGGGTAGTCGATCTGAACCGGTCAACCCTGCCATCGCTGACAATTAATGAAGAATATGCGGCTGCCGTTAATAACGGGCGCAAGAGCAAGGCCGAGGACGCTACCAGCCAGTTTGCTGCCGAGTCTCTGGGTTCGGCACGTTGGCTGCGCCGCGCTCTAGACCAACGCAACAGTACAACTCTGAAAATTGCCGGCGAGATCATCCGCCAGCAGGCTGACTTCCTGACGGACGGCTTATCAGCATTGAAGCCGCTGGCACTCAAGGATGTCGCAGAAGCCGTTGGCATGCATGAAAGCACCGTCAGTCGTGTAACGAGTGGTCTGTTGCTTGCCACGCCTAAGGGCTGTTTTCCGCTGAAGTCTCTGTTCAGCGTATCGCTGGCTACTGATGAAGGGGATAGCAAAGCTGCTGCTGCAGTGCGCAACATGATCGAAGCGATTATTTGTGGTGAGCCGGCAAGCAAGCCCTACAGCGATGACGCGATTGCCGGCATGGTGTCGGAAAAGGGTGTCAAGCTAGCGCGCCGCACCGTTGCCAAATATCGTGACATGCTGAAAATTCCTTCTTCCTCAGAGCGTCGCCGTCGCGCCCGGCTGGAAATGGCTGTCTAAGATGTATGTCTGAAACCCAAACGTACCCCTCGAAACCTTGACCTGCCGCCGGCAGGTCTTTTTTTGCCCGATCGACTATAACCGGCGCTTTGTTTGGCCTATTGCAGTAAGGGGACGGGGTGGCGGGATGATCCCGTGGTTGCGGTCACGCGCCCCACCACCACGGGACAAAAAATCGTAATGATGCGTGATTAGCTATCGGATTGAAGAAAGAAAATCAGCGGCACCGTTTCGGTCTTGGCTGGTTTATCTGTCTCATCAAAATGCACGATCTGGATACATGGCATTAAGTCATGCTGGCCGCTTTCGGCCACATCATCTGCGATGGCGCCGAACAAGGCGGCATCTTCAAAGCTCTCGGGCGTATTTGTGTACTGTTCCTGCATGACCATTTCCCGCGTCTGTTGGTGTCAGCCTCTGATGACAGAATGTGTGCAGGATTCATGCCATTGCAGCGATATAGCGCAGAAATTCACTATGGGTCGCCGGCATGTCATCCAGCGTCTGGAACAGCGCCGCCGCACTGAATGGCTGGGCAGATGTCAGGCCGCTGGCAACCGCGGTCAACGCCCAGTTGCCACCGGCCAAAACTTCAGGAATTCCCAAAATATCACCGCCGGTAAAAACAGCGCGGCTGCGGGCACCTGCCTTGTCCAGCACAAGGATGCATCCTTGGCGCACAAGATAGAACTGCTTGGCCTTCTGGCCGGCGTGAAAAAGGGCTTCGCCGTGATAGAGCCTTATTACGGGACGTTTTGTAGAGACACCTGCCATTCAGATTCCTAACTTTTTATTTAGCCTAACTTGCCAGCCGGCGCTGGGTGAGTTCTGCCGCGATCGATCTTGACAGTGGCCAGACTATGGCACTGCCGTCGGCAAGCGATTTTTGCAGCAGTCGCTGGGGCAGGGTGATGACCTCGCATGCGCTTTCGGCGATGACTGGCGTCCTGTAATGCGTCAGTGCCAATGCCTCGCACACCAGCATCAGATCGCCAACCAGGCACATGACGCCGTCCGCGGCCTTAGCCTGACCCTTGTCAAGAAGATGGAGAAGGTCGGTTGGATCGCCTGCTATGATGATAGATGAACCTGACGCCACAATCCGTCTTGGATGGCTTTCCCAGTCGATCAGCGTGGCCAATTTGTCGCGCATGTTGTCCTCCTGTTAACGAAGACGACATGGCAGGCAGAATGTTAGTTTTTTGGGCGCATTTAATGAATGTGTCGTTTGCAACAGGATTGGAACGCCACATCCTGCTGCAACAGATTGCGCACAACGGCTGAAATTAAGTCAGCTTTTTGACAGATCTTCGGCCATTTCGGCTGTGTCGATACATCGGTCGGCAAAGGACATGGTGGCGGCCCGGCCATGAAGATAATACATCCGCATAAGACCAAACCGTGCAGAGGCATACGCAACGGATTCCGGGTCACGGCGGATACCTGCAACCATGTTCAGCAGCGCTTCCACATTATCGCGGATAGCCTCTAGGCGCTCGACCTCATTTAGGGTCAGGCCACTATGCTGGCTCAGCGGCCGTTCGCCGCGCATGGCGGTTGGCAGATAAATCACGTCACCCATGTCAGGCCCCCTTGTCTTCGGGGCAGCGTAGCAATTTTGCACGGAATTTGTGCGGTTGGCCGGCGATTGCACTGTCGTAGAGGCCCAGCGGGATGATTCGGTTTGCATTGATTTTCAGCGCCGTGTTGCGAAGCATGATCAGACCGTGATCAAAACTTCCTAGATGCGAAATATTAACAGTTGTCATAACACGGCAGCCCTGCAATTGGGCGGTTGTGCTGTCCATGAAGGCAATATTTTCACTGCCGGCCATTGGTTCGGGCGGCGGCGGCGGTGGGCTCTCCACTTTCGGGGCAAGAACTGCACCGTCTGGGAGCCGGTTTTCAAAATCAATTACATACATATTGCAGCCTGAAAGCAAAGCAACGGCAAAGCCGACAATCGGCAGCTTCAGTTTCATCATTGCGAAGCGGGTTTTACCAAGCATGACCTTCCTCACGGGCAGGGAGTGGCGACGGGCCACCCTCCATCAAAGGTAACGACTTGAACGCCGCGCATGTTAGAAAAAATCAAGCCTGATTAGTTGGCCGTGCGTAGCAATTCACCACCGACACCGATGCGGTGGCCGATTGCAAAAAAGAATTGGGGATCGAGCGATTTCTCTCCAATCCGGATTTCATAATGAAGATGTGCGCCATCAACACGCCCTGTGCGGCCCATCCGCCCGACCACAGTGCCGACTCCGACATCGGCACCCTTGCGCACTGTTATCTTGGAAAGATGCGCATAGGTGGTGGCGACACCATATGCGTGACTGACCTGCACAGTCTTGCCGAAAGATCCCTTTTGGCCGGCAAAGGTGACTGTGCCAGGGGCCGTCGCATGTACCGTTTCCTGCCAAGTGCCGGCAAGATCTATTCCATGGTGAAAGCGCTTGGTCTTCAGGACTGGGTGGATACGATAGCCATATTCGCTGGTGACATAGAAATACAGCATTGGCGGCTTAAGGGGTACTTTGCGCAGCATCGATCGATGGTCCTCCACGGCCACGGCAAGCCCGATAAAGTCCTGCGTCTCGATAAGCCCGTCAAAATCGTCTAAAGGTGGCATCAGCGTTTCGTTCAGCCCAAGGCCACCAAGGCTGCTGCGGATATTTGCAACCTCGCGTGCCATGGATCGCAGCACCTTCAATTCGCGTCCGGCACGTGTCAGTACTGGCGGTTCTTTACCTGCACTGTCAGGCTCCAGCCCGCCTTCAAATTCCTGTGTAGGAGAAGCCCGCGGAGTGGGTGTTGTTACCATGCCCGCTGCCATTGCCAAAGGCCCGTTCAATAAGGGGCTTTCACCAGTATCATTCGGCACGTATGACAGAACATTGCCAGCCAGCAGACCACCAAGGGCAGTATCACTGTCCGCCATGATCATCCGGTCATCATTAGAGCTCGGCACCGGCACTATCATGTCTGGTTCATGAAGGGTTTCGGCGTTCGGGGTGGACATAATCGCTGGCTGTTTTCGCGGCAGGATCACGATTGGCGCGGCATCGGTGGCGGCGAGCGAGGGTGGCCATTTGAAAACAGGTGCTGTCAGGGCCGCAAGCTCGATTGTCTCCTCCGTCTGATCGCCGCCTGCAAGCTGTGCTAGCCTTGCAAGGCTGTCCATGTCGGCTGACAGCATTCGTGCAGCTTTGCTGTTCGGCAGGTCGATATCCATCTGGCCACTTCCTGCCAGTTGGCTGTTCAGGCCAAGTGAATCAGACAAGGCACCACCATCCTCTTCATAAGAAAGGATGGTCGTCATGTTGGCTTCGGCAGTGGTGATGGATTCATTGCGCACCACTTCGACCGACTTGAAGCCCAAGAAAAGTGTGGTTGCGGCAATGACCGAAGTTCCCACAATGCCGACAAAAGCGGCCCCGATAATCATCCCAGGTTTGACGATGAGCTCAACCGGCCCTTTGCGGGTCAGGAACAGGAAACGCGTTTCATGAGTCAGCCAATGTCGTCGACGCATGACCATTGGCCGATCAGGACTATCGCTCCGCAGCATCGGCGGCGTGACACGTTGTAATAGCCGTCTCAGAAACGAGGGCATGTCCTAGCCAAGCTTGTACCAGAGGATTGCGATAAGGGCGATATTGGTCAGAAGCTGAACAATGATCAGGGCCACTAGACCCTTGTTCATACCTTGGTTCCGGACGTTTAGCTGGAAAGATGGCATCGCTGCCGCCATTTCCAGTGCGCCCTTGGCTTCTGTCAGTGTTTCGGTGTTTGGCGTCTGTTCTTGTGCCTTTTTTTGAGCGGCGTTGCTGGTAACACCAACGACTGAAAATTCGGCAACCTCACCGGCTGGCTGCGATGTGATTGGACGTGACTCGATGGCTGTGCTTGTCTCGGCGCGGATAGCCGAGGACACTTCGTTTCGAATTTCTTCGATGCGTTTGCGGATATCGATTACGTCTTCAGCCATTACAGAATTCCAGACCTTCGGTTAACGTTTTTTAGGTGGCGTCGTTACTAAATACAGAATACCAAAAATGTTTAACTCTCACGAAAGCGTTAACGACTGTATGCCAAATTTGTTACAATTCTAGAAGACGCAGGCTCAATAAATGTTTTCTGGAATTTTTTCGGATTAGAATCAGGAGGATAAAATGTTCGAGCGGGGAAAGCAGGACGGCGCTGCTGAGGGTGTTGCGTCATTAATCGACGAACATATGCGAATCACCGGAAGTGTTGTGTCCTCCGGGGACATAATTCTGGCAGGTGGTGTCGAGGGAGAAATCAAATGCCGCAGCTTGCTGGTTGAAGACAATGCCTCGCTGACCGGCAATATCACTGCAGACGAGGCGATTATAGCTGGCAATGTGTCCGGCGAGGTGAAATCAGCTGTCCTGCGGATCAAGAGCAGTGGAAATTTTGAGGGTGTTATTCGTTCGAATGGCATCGAGGTTGAAGAAGGTGCGGTTGTGTCAGCGAAGTTTCGCAAAGCTCGCAAATAACCGGCGTTTCGACCAACCGGCATTGGACCAAAGTTAAGGTCAGGGAGATAAGTAAATGGAAAGATCACGTGCAATTATTGGTGCGGACGCAAAGTTTGTCGGCCAAATTTCGAATGTAAAATCAATTGAGATTGAAGGCACTGTCGAGGCCGATCTCGCTGCTGAGAAACTGTCCATCGGAGCATCAGGCAAATTTATCGGCCAGGTCAAAAGTGACCTTGTAGTGATTGGCGGTTCGTATGACGGGATTATGCAGGCCGGTTCTATCTGGGCGACTGAAACGGCACAGATTGCCGGCGAAATTCACTATCAGAGTCTGCAGATGGATCGTGGTGCTGCGCTGAACTGCCGCGTGGTCCACAACTGGCAGGAGCCATCTGTTGCAGATGAAGCCGCGGGCGATATGGCCGAGGCTGAGACAGAAGAAGAACCAGTCGAAGACTAACCGTTTCTTGAAACCTGGCAACAGGACAGAAGACAGCCCGTCCATATGGGCAGTAAAATGGGGTAATAGTGATGAGTAACGCTACAACGATCATCGAAGGCATGGTTATGGAAGGTAAGCTGGATGCCGGCGAGGCACCAGTATTGATTGCCGGCCATTTCACGGGCGAATTGAATGCGGTTGAGGTGATTCTCGATCCTACGGGCGTTTTTAACGGCCAGATTAATGCATCGCGTGTAGAGTTGTCTGGTAATTTCAACGGCAAACTGGTGACAGAGGCACTGGCTGTTGGTGCCACAGCGGTCATCGACGGTGACCTGAAAAGCAATGCGCTGACAATCGAGCTTGGCGCTGAAGTATCGGGCACAATCGGACGGAAATCCTGATTGTGTGACATGCGATATCGCGCCCAGGGCGGTCAGGACTTGACCGTCCTCTCATGTTATCTCCTAATTTAGCGATCGATTGATTAAATAAAAGTAGGATGATGTACGCAAGTCATGGCTCGCACAATCGGATCAAATGGTGAGGAAACAGCGGCGCATTCGCATCTGCGCTCTTGAGCTGATTGCCAGCCAAGGGTTCGAAGCAATGTCGATGCGCGTGGCCTTGCCGCCGCTGTCGGCGTGCAGTTAGCAGCGCTGTACCATCACTTTGCCACCAAGCAAGCGCTTCTCGCAGATTTGATGATAAGCCATATGCGTGATCTGCTGGCCGCCTGGCAAAAGATTTGTCCGGACCATTTGTTGGGACAGACCGCAGCCGCTTCTCATCGGCTTGACGCCTTTGCGCGCTATCATATCCGCTATCATATCTCATGCCCGCAAGAGGTATAATTGCCTATATGGAACTGCGTTCGCTCTCGCCCGCACATTACAACGCTGTCAGTAAACTGCGCCGCAACTATGAAAATCTGCTCAAGGACATTCTGCAGGATGGGGTAGATGATGGCAGATTTCAGATAGATGACATTCACGTTACCGCCATGGCGATCCTCGCCAAGTTGACCGGTATTACCACCTGGTATCGACCGGGTGGGCGGCGGTCTGCCCCCGCTGTAGAAATGCAATACGCCTTAATGGTAAGGCGCATGGCCGTTGATAAAATTGGGGAAACCCTGCCCGTGCAAAGGCAGGCAAAACATTGACTTGGTCACGATTGGGCATTGGTCCACAATCGGGCAAATAGAAATCAGACGGCCACGTTAGTGCGCTGACAGCTGGAAGGGAGACGAGGCTTCCGCCGCCATCGCCGCCTTTTTTGACCGCACTACTCCGCCTTGGGACAGATGAGCCGGTGCTTGGTTCATGCATCAGGCGGCGTTCAGGGGTTCCAGCGTCAGTTTCATATGACGCACGAAAGCCCACGCCGCAACATCCGCACCCGTAAGGTTAGACCAGATGGCGGCATGCGCCAGCGCCACGGGCGGACTCTCGGACATAATATGTACCAGGTCCCCGGCAATATCGCTGGCGGCTATGAAATAGCGTGGCAGGATGGCGAGATGATCCCCCATCCGCAAAAGGGATAGGATCATGTTCGATGGTAATTCATTCGCCTGAATGCTGTCGGTAATCCCCAGTTGCTGCGACAGCCGGTCCGCAGCTTCACGAATGTCGGTGCCAGGCTGATGCAATGCCCAGCGCGCATGGTCCAAATCATCTGTGGTAATGATGCCTTTGCCGGCAAGCGGATGATTCCGCGCTGCTACGACCACCATCTGGCTATCAAACAGCGGTTCATGGACACTGCCGGCAAGACCAGCGCAAATAGATGGTGGGCCAATCACCAGATCAACAATATTGTCGCGCAACCATTCTGCCAGCAGGCTGCTATGTCCCTGTCGAATGTCCAGCCTTACCCCGGGATTGTCTCGAGCAAAGCTGGCGATTGGTCCCGGCATGGCATATAGGCTGAGCGTCGGCGTACAGGCGACACGCAATTCTGCATCATATCCACGGCGCAGATTATCAGTCAGCGCATTGATACGGCGTTCTGCCAGAACAATGGCATTGGCTTCTTGCAGAATGCGTTCGCCAAGCGAGGTCGGTACAATCCCTTGACGCGAACGGATCATCAACTCGAAACCCAACCGTCCTTCCATAAGCTTCATATTGCGGGTCAGCGCAGGCTGTGTCAGCCCGAGCGTCGTCGCGGCGCGGGTGAACGAGCCCGCGCGGATGATCTCGTGGAATTGCAGCAGATGCCGTGGATCAATAATGCGCATATGGCAACATATCAAATTGCTATACATATGAGAAAGTGAATAAAAAAACTTCATGTTGCCTTACTGCCATGGCTGCTCTTTTGGCAGCGAAAGACTGGTGCTGACGCCGCATGCATGGCAGTCTGACACTTGGGATTCACCATCGGCGAAAGGCAGGGTGTGATTATGGCGGGCTATCAGATCATGGGGCGGCCGATTGCCGGGTCCTTTTTTGCCGAATGTCTGTTACGTGAGGCTGGACAGGATTATGAATTCATCTGGATATCTAACACGCACAGCAAGACTGCTGAATTTGCCGCGATAAACCCGCTGGCGCGGGTGCCGGTGCTGGTCTGCCCTGACGGGCATCAGATCATTGAGACTTTGGCGATCCTCAACCACCTGATTGAGGCCTTCCCGCAACTGGCGCCAAAGACCGGTAGTGCGGCACGCGATGTCATGTGGCAGCAGCTTTCAGTCATGGCTACAAGCCTGTATCCGGCATTACATCGCTGTTTTCATACCTATTATTATGCGCCAGAAGAGATGTTTGATGCTGTGCGCGACATGGCCATGAAAGATGCCGAACGCTGGTGGGATTATCTGGAGTCGCAGCTCGACCCCTATCTGGGCGGCGCCGCGCCGATGGCGGCCGATTTCTATCTGATCATGATGACTAGATGGGCGCCTGATCTTGATGCCGTCGTTGCCAGCAGGCAGCATCTGCGCACATTTGTCGGCGCGATGGAGGCCCATTCGACGGTGTCTGCTGTCAAGGCAGTGCACGCCAAATAGCCGGCTTTAATCGGCGGCTTTTCTTTTGTTGCTTCCCGGGAGCATGGTGATGATCAAGTCACTGGTGTTTGACAAGGATGGTGTTCTCCTTGACCTAATTGAGACCTGGCTGCCTGTGATGCAGGGGATGGCCGAATATACGCTCAGCCTTGTGCCGGCTGATTCTGGCAGACCCGTCAGCCGGGCGATGTTGCTGACCAGTGTCGGCATCAATGATGAGACTGGCAGGGTTGATCCAAACGGCCTGTTTGCCCGCGGATCCTTTTTCGAGATTCGTGCTGTATGGCAGACATTGCTGCCAGCGGGCATGATCAATCTGCAGGAAGATGAAACCTACCGCAGCGAGGTCAAGAATATTGTACGCGAACTGGGGCGCGGCAATGCGGTG
Organism: Rhodospirillaceae bacterium; assembly: GCA_002731315.1. The sequence continues at coordinate 39,890 of PCBG01000014.1, forward strand.
GCAAAGGGTGATCTTCTGACACCTTTGACCTTGCTGTCTGATGCGGGTTTCAAGCTGGCCGTGCTAACAAATGACAGCGAGGGATCTGCGCGCCAAGGACTTGAGGAGGTTGGAGTTGCGCATCTTTTTGACCCGATCATAGGTGCTGATAGCGGGCATGGCGGTAAGCCAGATCCTAGCGGCTTGTTGCATTGCTGTACAATGCATGGAAGTGCTCCAGCCGAAACGCTTATGATTGGTGATACTAGCGCCGATTATGATGCCGCGATCAATGCAGCAGTTCGCGGTTTTGTGTGTATTGCCGATGATCCCGCGCACCGCCCAGATGCCGCGATTGCTGAATCAGATGTGATTGCACGGCTGTCTGATTTGCCAGACCTGCTGGTCCGGCGTGGAAACATGACGTGACACGCAACACAGAAACGCCCGATCCATTCACGCCAGAGATATGGCACAGCCATGTCTATTTTGATGAAACCAGTCATAATCTTGCCGAGATGCTCGTTGCACGGATGCAGGCACATTTCCCTGCCAATTCGGCGATTATCTATGGTCGCTGGCATCACCGGGCTGTCGGCCCGCACCCTGATTTCAGTATCCAGTTGGCCTTCCCGCATGCGTTGTTTGCGGATGTCATGGTTTGGCTTGGACAGAACCGTAACGGGCTGACCATCTTTACCCATCCCGTCACGGGCGACAGTGATGAAGCGCAGTTGCGGGACCATCGGGATCACGCCTTTTGGATGGGCGCGGCGCGTCCGCTAAAGTTGGCACAGTTTGGTGGTGTGGATCAGGCCTGAAAGCAGCTAGCGCGTGCGGGCGGCGATGTTTTTTGTCTGCACATAGATTCACAGCGCCTCACGCCCCTTTCCCCGGCCATAGCCGGACTTGCCATAACCGGCAAAGGGCCCGCAAATCGTGAAATCAAGGTAATCAGCGCCAAGGGGGATCGACCTGCCTTCAACGGTTTCGGCTTGGTTACTGTAATATTCAAAATAGCGCGCAGCCCCTTCAAACTCAATCACAGCCTCCCAATCGAGTTTGCCGGATTCTAGCGTCAGCATACGGGCAAACTCTTCAATATGCTGCGATAGATAGAGCCTCATCGCGGTATCCACGCGGTCACGTGCGACTCAACGCATCACCGTCAACACCCTGCTGGCGTGGTAGTTTAAGGTGGCGGCAACGGCCACATTTATATCAGCTTCATCGGCAAGCGCGATTTCGGCAAGGGCGGTACAAGTACCGAAATCCTCGACGCCGAGGCGGCCAGCGCCAGCATCAACCCATTTTCCACTTATATGATTCTGCCTGTAGGGCCCTATCTCGTTCTCCATTGCTTTTCCCATTATTCCAGAACGCCGGAGTTATACAGTGTCGGAAGTGCTGAACTTTCATTGTTGCGGACCCTTGCGCAGCCCTCAAGACTGTCAATTGCGTGTCGCAGGAAAAGGGTTTAATCAGCTAAGTGACGAAATAATCGATCTTAAATCACGTGCAACGTGGATAATGGGAACAAACAGATGTGTGTTGTGATTGTAGGTGCCAGCCATGCTGGCATTGCCTGTGCCGAGGCTTTGCGCCAGAACGGCTTTGACGGCGGTATCACCATGATTGAGCGGTTGCCCGGCCTACCGCTTGAACGCCCACCGCTGTCTAAGACATTTTTGGGTGCAGACCCGTCAGATGATGCGCGATTTGCCTTTCGCGCGGCAGACTGGTTCGAGTCACGGTCGATAAGTCTGCGATCCGGCCTCATGGTAACCGGCATTGATGCCGATGCGCGCCGGCTGTCAACCGATGACGGCAGAATATTTGAGTATGGCCAGCTTGTGTTGGCGACCGGCGCGACACCCCGCCGTCTGCCATCTACCGAGGGGCTTTCGGGTGTTTTCGAATTGCGCCACCCGGGTGACGCACGCGCCATACGCGATGCGCTGGCGCATCATCGAAATGCGGTAATTGTTGGGGGTGGATATATTGGCCTTGAGGTGGCCGCCAGCCTAGTTAAGCGCGGTGTGACGGTATCGGTGATTGAGGCCGCGGACAGGGTGCTGCCACGGGTGGCCAGCCCGCCCATCTCGGCATTTTTTGACTCGCGTCATCGCGAATCTGGTGTTGACCTGCATATTGGTGACGGGGTGGCCGATATCCTGTCAAACGGTACGGCGTTCGCCGGTGTCCGCTGTACAGGGGGGGCTAAAATCAAGGCAGATATGCTGGTTGTTGGAATCGGAGTAACGCCAGAAACGGAGCTTGCCACCATGGCGGGATGCGCAACTGGTAACGGCATTCTGGTTGGCGCAGACATGGCGACGAACATCGACGGAATCTATGCCATTGGCGATGGTGCATTGATAACAGAAAATGCAGCGCCGGCCATCGGCCCGTCACCTCTCCGGATTGAATCGGTGCATAATGCGCAGGATTCAGGCGCACGCGCTGCGGCGACCATCAACGGGCATCAACCGCCGCCGCATCAGGCCCCATGGTTTTGGTCGGAACAGTATGATGTGCGGCTGCAATCAGCTGGGATTGTGCCAGCGGCAGCGAATGATGTTGTATATGTCCGGCGACCGGGCAAGCGTGAACCGGGTTTCTCGGTATGGACTGTTGCGAGCGGCAATTTCTGCGCTGTCGAAGCGGTGCAGGATCCAGCGGGGTACATGCTTGGCAAAAAATGTCTTGAGCGCGGCCTGTCGCCGGATCCGGCGCAGATTGCTGACCCTAATTTTGACATGAAATCATTTGTCGCGGGATAGACGGCGCAAAAACTCGGCAAGGTTAATCATCTTGCCTGTTAGGCAGGAATGCCTGCACAGTTGAAGCGGTAAAGGCAATGGCTTGTATCAGCCAGGCCAGCATGGAGTTGATGGTTATGAACTATGCAGGAATGACTCGTGGAAATACATCAGCACGTGTCGATATGCGCAGTGATACGGTCACTAGACCAACTGATGGCATGCGCGCCGCCATGATTTCGGCCGAGATAGGTGATGATGTCTATGGTGACGATCCCACGGTAAACGCCCTTCAGAACCGGGTGGCGGGGATGCTCGGCAAAGAAGCAGCGCTGTTCATGTCGAGCGGCACGCAGTCAAACCTTTGCGCTATGCTGGGTCATTGCGCGCGGGGTGAGGAAATCCTGACCGGCAGCGAGTATCATGTGTTCATTGACGAGGCCGGCGGTGCATCGGTGCTTGGCGGGATCATGTTTGCCCCGATGCCGATTGCCGAGGATGGCAGTCTCAACCCGGACGATATAGACCGGACAATCAAGCCGGATGATGAGCATTGCCCTATTTCAACTTTGCTGACCCTTGAAAATACCTGGCATGGACGTGTTATCCCGCCCGAGAAGATCCATGCTGCGGCGCAGCGTGGCAAGGACCATGGGCTGGCAGTGCATTTTGACGGTGCCCGTATGATGAATGCCTGTGTTAAGCTTGGCATGTCGCCGGCGCAACTGACAGCGGGTGCGGATTCAGTGTCGATGTGCATGTCAAAAGGGCTCGGCGCACCAGCAGGCACTGTTCTGGCGGGTTCAAAGGCACTCATCCGACGGGCGCATCGTGCGCGCAAACTGCTGGGTGGCGGCATGCGGCAGGTTGGCGTTCTGGCGGCAGCGGCGCTCTATGCGCTGGACCATCATGTCGAGCGGTTGGACGATGACCATGCTAATGCCATTCGTCTTGGTGAACAGCTGCGCAAGCTGGACAAGCTGGATGTCGATATGGATGTGGTGGACAGCAATATGGTGTTTGTGAACATCCCCGAGGGGGCTTCAACGCGGTTGCAGGCCTATTTGCACGAGCGTGGTATTCTGGTGAACGCTGCCGAACCACAAATGCGTCTTGTTACCCATCTTGATTGCGGCGCTGATGAGGTGGATTTGTTTGTGGATGAAATCCGAGGCTTTTTTGCCTGAACCGATCCAGCTTGTGACGGATTGTGGATATTGTCCTTAATTGCCTGTGGCAGTCTCCAAGTTCGATGATGCGAGGGTTTTACGATGTCTATTGCGCTTTCCATCGGGCCAAGGGTCCGTAAAAGCCCGTTTTTTGAAGCCGCACGCAAAGCCGGCATGTCCAGCGCCAGCGTTTATAATCATATGTATATGCCGACCGGCTATGGTGACCCGGCTGCCGAATATGACAGGTTGGTGAACCATGTCGCGATGTGGGATGTCGGTGTTGAACGGCAGGTGGCGCTCAAAGGGCCGGATGCGCTGGCGCTGGCGCGTTATCTGACACCACGCAATCTAGATGGGATCACCATCGGGCAGGGAAAATATGCGCCGATCTGCAATTATGAAGGCATATTGATCAATGATCCGGTCTTGCTGCAGGTCGGCGAGCATGAATTCTGGTTTTCCATCGCCGATAGCGATATTGCCCTCTGGGCAGGTGGTATTGCTGGCGCTCGGGGTATGGATGTGCAGGTTTTTGAGCCCGATGTCTCTCCGCTGGCCGTACAAGGTCCGAAGTCATTAGACGTAGTAGCCGATCTTTGTGGCGATTGGGTCCGGGATCTGAAATATTTCGCCTTTCGCGAACATGAACTGAACGGCATTCCGTTCATCTTGGCGAGGTCTGGTTGGTCAAAACAGGGCGGTTTTGAATTCTATCTTCGTGATAGCAGCAAGGGTGCGGCCCTGTGGGATAGGGTGGCGGAAGCTGGCAGGCCTTATGGCATTGGCCCTGGCACACCCAATTACATTGAACGGGTGGAAAGCGGATTGGTGTCCTATGGCGCAGATACTGATGAGATGACAAACCCGTTTGAGTTGGGGCTCGACAGGTTCATAAATGTTGATCAGCCACATGATTTTGTCGGCAAACCAGCACTGCAAGCAATCCGTGACAAGGGGGTGAGCCGCCGGTTCATGGGACTGCTAATTGGGGGTGAGCCGTTTGTCACCACCAATGAAAACTGGTGGGATCTAAGCTGGAACAGCGCTTGTGTCGGTTATGTATGCGCCAGTGCCTATTCGCCGCGTGCACAATCCAATATCGCCGTCGCCATGGTGAATATGGATGCGATTGCTCCCGGAACAGCAGTGAATGTTCATACCGAAAACGGCATCCGTCAGGCGGAAGTAGTGCAGCTGCCCATCGTCTAGCGGCCACCTAGCCAGCCAGTGACAGTCGCTGCACCTCAATTTATCGATCTTGGATTTTATTCAACTAGAGATAAATTCACAGCAGCCAATCGGCCATTGCGTTGTTCCGCAAGTTCATAAGAGACACGCTGCCCCTCATTCAACTCGTTAAGTCCCGAATTTTGGACGGCGGTAATATGCACGAATACATCACTGCCTTCTTCATCCGGATTGATAAAGCCATACCCTTTCTGGGTATTGAACCATTTTACAGTGCCCTCAGACATTCTATAAAACTCCTTGCACAGCGTTATCGCCGCTAATATCGCTGCCTAGTCACATATTCCACATGAGCACTGTTCGCACGGGAACAACAATGCACGTTACTTCGCGGCTACTTAATGAGGTAAGGATTTCAGATCAAAGTCAATCTCTAGCCCTGCGTCAAAAAGCCATCTGCCTAAATTTGGGCTTTAAATGTTGCGTTGGTGTGACAAGCGGCGCGTCAAAGGCGGCTGTGATGGCTTTCCCCCGGTTCCCCGGTGGCGGTGACACATGGCAGCCAAGATTGCATTCGTGATGTGTTCGCCCGCGGCTAGCAAGCGTTGAAATGTCAGGGAGCCGCGCTTTGTCCGCCAGAGATATCCAACCATTCGGCGTAGACATTGCGCTTTCTAAACCCGCTGCGCGTCTTGGTTTCATAATGTCATGTGGTCAATTGACCCTGAATGGGGGTGTGTTCGTCTATGCCACCATGTTACGCAAAGTCGATCAGGCGGCACTGGAACATTTCATTTATCCGCTGGTTCCTGTCATGTTCAGCGCTGCGCTGCGCTGCTATGTTGAAAGCTGGACAGGTTGGGCTGGGTTGTGATTGGACTTGTTGCCCGCGGTGTACTGTTCAAGACGCGACTGATCGGCGGCGTGCCCTGAATTGCCTTGATCCTTAATGTTTCCGTTGTGCTCTATGCCTTGGCGCTCAAATGGCTGGGCGTTGCCTCCTTGCTGCGCATGTACATAGAAACGTTGATATTGATCCCGCCTGCCATTCTCTAAATTCTATGGATGTATATAAAAAAGGTGACCGATCTTTTTCCGCAGTGTCGCGATGAACACGATGTTCTCGGTGTCGGTCGGTGTCATCACTGTGGCGCCGCGGCTAATGTATCATGCCGGCAACCGCGATCTATAGATCATAGTTGCCGGGCTGTTGTTTTATGCCAATGCCACAACACAGATGCTGATTGGTATCTAATATTTCCAAGTGCCGTTGCCGCGAAGCGAGGCGGTTACTTTTGGCCTTATCTGGTGCGGTCTTGCGCTGTATTTTCTCAGCTGCCGCCCAAATGGGCCAGCAGTTTGAGTCCGGTTCAGTCGATAATTTTGGCGCTGATGATTTGGTCCGGGTTGGCTGGCGGTTCACCCGGTGTGATGTTGTAGACATTTTCCATGCCGCGTTCGACCTGACCCCAGACCGTGTATTGACCGCTCAGGTGGCCGCATCCGTCAAAACAGATAAAGAACTGGCTGTCACCCGAATTCGGGTCCATCGCACGGGCCATGCCGACCGTACCAACCTGATATTGATAGTCGGTAAATTCAGCATCGAGTTTCTGACCGGATCCACCCATGCCGGTGCCGTCTGGATCGCCGGTCTGCGCCATGAAGCCGGGAATAACACGGTGAAAGATGACACCATCATAGAAGCCGCTACTGGCAAGCTCTGTAATCCGCGCCACATGGTTTGGCGCCAGCTCGGGCAACATTTTGATTTCAATCTGGCCCTTGGTTGTTTCAAGAAGCAGCGTTTGCCCGCTGTCGGCATTTGTATTGTTTGTCATGATCAGAAAACAGGCTCCTGTTAAAGCTGTAAGAAAAATGCGCATGGGTCAATCCGATGTGATGATTGAGGAAACTAGGAACAAGCCGGTGACAGCACCTTAGAACAGCGCGTCAAGCTGTTCATCGCTGAGGTTGCCGGGTACAACGGTTATGGGCACGCGGCACTTGCTGGCACCGTTGGCCATCAGGAATGTGATAAGAGGACCGGCAGTGTCAGACTTGGTGGCGGCGCCCAGCACGAGAAGACTGATCTGTAACTCTTCGTCGATCAAGGTCAGCAATTCCTCGCGCATATCACCTTCGCGCACATACATGACGGGCGTCTCGCCAGTCAGATCGCGTGCGTATTTAGCGTGGATCGCCATTTTGGTTTCGGCTTCCTCACGCGCTTCGGCGCGCATAATTTCGCCGACGCCCGCCCAATATTCAAAACCCTCGGCAGAAAAGCAATAGAGCAAGCCAACTTTGCCGCCGACAGCATTTGCCCGGCCACATGCAAAGCAAAGTGCCTGATGCATCTCCTCGGATTCATCGACGACGACTAGAAAAAGCGGATCTTTCTTGGCCATTTGATTGCCCCTTCCTGCTAACCGCGGCGGAACGCCGCCGCTGCCAGCCAGCCAGATGCCACCGCAAAGGCAATGGCGAACAGGCCGTAGAACAACGAGTAGTTATGCGCAAACCGGTAAATCAGCGCGCTCAAACCCGCTTTCATGACCTTCATATCGGTCTTGCTTTCATTTATTGCAACGCCATCTCGGAAATGCATCACGCGAATAACATAGGCGCCAGGTGGCACATTGCTGGGAAGGGACAGTGCAGTGCGATACAGCATATCCTGTTGGGTTACCACGGCACCACTCTTGGTGCTCCACAGACCCATGCGTGTCATATTGCGCGCCAGCCCTTCGGTTTGGGCAGATGTGCCGGCCACGGGGGCGCCGGTGGCACTTTCATCTCCAGAGCCATGTCCATTATTAAGTATGGCAGCCTTTGCCATACGCAACCCTTGGGTGTCTGCGCCTATGCCAGCATCGCCGAGCACTTCGCTCGCGGCGATTTCGGTCAGGGGACGTGTTGAAAACAGATGGTAAAAGCTGGGCACCGCCATCCATTTCACCGTCTCAACATTGACCCAGATGCCGGCTTTCTGTTCTTTGCGGCGCTGCAGAAGGTCTGTAGACGGGCCACGCACTTCGAGGATCAGATCGTCGCCCGGCATGCCGCGATAGGCGCCAAACAGCAAAAGCTCGGTCCCGTGGTACCCGCTGGTGATTTCAACGAGATCTTCTGACAGGTCGGCGACAACATGATTGGGCGCGGCCTGTGCCGGGATGACAAATGTCGCTGCGATCAAACCTAGCAGAACTGTGAACAGCGCAAGTCCGGCATAGCGCATCTTAAGTCGGATAGGGCGGGTGCGTATGACTATCATCGCAGTAGCTCCACTGACATTAGATCTTCCGGTACAACAGCAAGGTCAAACATGATCTTGATGCAGACAGCCAGCACCATGAGCGCCAAAAGGCCGCGCAGCTGCTCGCCGCGCAGGCGCGCGCCAAAACGGCTGCCAAACTGGGCACCGATAACAGCCCCAAACAACAGCAGCCCGGCCAGAACAAAATCGACTGTTTGCGTCTGGATGGACTGCAACAGCGTGACGTTTGCGGTTACGAAAATGATCTGGAACAGGGATGTGCCAACAACAACAGCGGTCGGCATGCCAAGCAGATAGATCATTGCTGGCACCATGATAAATCCGCCGCCTACACCCATGATGGCCGCCAGAATGCCGACAAAGGCGCCGATGAGCAATGGCGGGATGGCACTGATATAAAGTTTTGAGCGCCGAAACCGCATTTTAAGCGGCAAGCCGTGGAACCAGTTATGTTGGTGCAGCTTGCGGCGCATCCCGCCAGGCTGTTTTGAACGGATGATAGTCCGCACGCTCTCGGTCAGCATCAGCGTTCCGATAATGCCCAGAAACACCACATAGGATAACTGGATCACAAGGTCGATCTGGCCGATGGACTGCAGATATTTAAACAGCATTACACCAAGGGACGAGCCGATGACACCACCTGCCATCAGAATGCCGCCCATTTTGAAATCCACATTACCGCGCCGCATGTGCGCCAGAACGCCAGATACCGATGAAGCCACAATCTGGTTTGCTTCGGTCGATACTGCCACCGCTGGCGGTATACCAAAAAAGATCAACAGCGGAGTCATCAAAAACCCGCCGCCAACACCAAATAAGCCTGATAGAAAACCGACACCGCCACCGAGCCCGATGATCACGCCGATATGCATCGACACTTCGGCAATGGGTAAATAGATATACATTCAAAAGGAACCGTTGGATCACGTTGCCTGGATGCAATGCCAAGCCGAGCTATTCGGAATTGGCCGTATCATATGCGCGCAGCGTTGCCTGATACAACGGGAAAACGACAGCGCTTGTTCACCCTCGGACGTCTTGGTCCAAATGATCATGACAGCAGCGGGTCACCGACAGTCAATATTTCTTGCCTTTGATGTGATCACTTGGATTTATCTTATATTCCTGTCGCGCTATCATACGGTTATGAATTCTTCAAATCTTCACGGGCCGGATGATGCCCTGCGCCAGATCCGCCAACCAGACGCGCAACGTTTCGATATCCGCATTGCCAGAGACGGCAGCTGGTTTCATGAGGGTGGGCTAATCAGTCGTCCGGCGCTAGTAAAGCTGTTCGCCAGTGTGTTGTGCCGCGAGCCGGATGGCAGCTATTGGCTTGTCACACCGGCAGAACGAGGCGCCATCACCGTTGATGACGTGCCTTTCATTGTGGTCGCAATGCAGTGCGAAGGCGAAGGCAAGCAGCAGCGGATCCGTTTCAATACTAATGTGGAAGATACGTTTCTGCTAGGGCCAAACCATCCCTTGCAGATGCGCCCCCACCGCATGGAAAAGGGCGTGGATGAGAATGATCTGCGGCCTTATGTCCTGGTGCGCAATAATCTACAGGCACGTCTGGCTCATCCGGTTTTCTATGAACTTGTCGCGTCAAGTATTCCCGGCGCCGATGGCCGCTTTGGCGTTTGGAGCGACGGTATGTTTTTCCCGCTGGAGGCTGGCACGGCGGCGGAGGATGACGGCGCATGACCGCCACTGAATCGCCGATTGCGCTGAACAGGCTGAATAGGATCCCGGCACGCCTAAACAAAGATCTCGGACGCCCGTCAGCGGTGCTGGTGGGGTTGATGCCGGATGCTGGTCAATGGCATGTCATCATGACCGAACGCGCGCATCATCTGGCGCATCATGCCGGCCAGATCAGCTTTCCCGGTGGCAAAGTTGATGGCGTTGACAACTCGCTGATCGATACCGCCTTGCGCGAGGCACATGAAGAGGTGTCAATGCCGGCTGGCGCTGTGCAGGTGTTGGGTGGTCTGGATATCGTAGTCAGCCCAGCCGGCTTTGTTGTCCAGCCGATTGTCGGCCTCGTCGCACCAAGCACAAGGTTTGTCGCCGCGCCAGGCGAGGTAGCACGAGTACTAGTGCTGCCGCTGGCCTTGTTGAGCGACCGGTCACGGCAACGGCAGGACAGTTATCTGCGCGATGGGCGGCCGCGCAATTTCTGGGTCATTGACCATGACAGGCATTATATCTGGGGTTTGTCCGCAGCCATCCTTGTTGATCTAGCTGCTCGTATCAATGGGGTCGCGCCCCGCAATGATGTTGGTGGCTGGCAAGAGGCCGGCGGTCATTCCAGAGGGCCTGTTGCCGGGGATATTAGCAAACACAATACCGTGGATATTACCGGGTCGTAAAATATTGTATACTTAAGCCGCAGTCTTGCGACAGACCCCCTGAGAGGGATGGAATCAATGCGCCGCTATATAATCATCGCTATCGCCATCCTTGCCGCCATACTTGTAATGAGTCTGGTCAAGCTCTGGCAGGACCGTCGTGCCCGCGCGCGCGGTGAAGAAATCAATACGCAACTGATTGGGCTTCCGGCGGTTGTGGGTGGCGCGGCGGGGCTTGCTGTTTTTTTCCTCGGGGTGATGATGCTTGAACACGGGTCTGCTGCGCCTGCAGGCGAGTACCAGCCAGCTCAGATCAAGGATGGGAAGGTGCTTCCCGGTGCATTTTCTGACGACATTGAGGCCAAGCCAATGCAGAAAAATGACTCAGGCGGTGACTGACATGACGGCAGAGCTGTTTCCAGTGCCGCCGCTGGCACGGCAAATTTTTGCAATGGCACGTGAAATTGGATGCGAGGCACGGATTGTCGGTGGTGCGGTGCGTGACTGGCTGCTCGTGACCGGACATTTAGTGACGGAAGGTGAAGCCGCCACCAAGGGTCTGGCCGATATCGACATGGCGATTACCTGTCCGATCGCCGAAGCAGCTGCCGCGCTGCGTCGTCGCAAGCTTAAGATTGTCGAGACAGGGGTTGTACACGGTACGATTACCGTGCTGGGTGACGATGCCATGATCGAACTTACGCAGACGCGGGTGGATCTGGAAACCGACGGTCGCCAAGCAGTGATCGGCTTTACCGATGACTGGGCAGAGGACGCCCGGCGCCGTGATTTCACTGTCAATGCGCTCTATGTCAAAGAAGACGGAACCTTGGAAGACCCGATTGGCGGGTTGCCTGACCTGATGGCCGGCCGGCTGCGGTTTGTCGGTGACGCCCGCATGCGCATTGCTGAGGATGGGTTGCGAATGCTGCGATATTGCCGCTTTCTGCCGCTTTTTGGAGCAGCGGGTGCTGACCGTGAGGCATGCGAAGCCATCGGTGCATTGGCCGCGCAGGTAGAAAAATTGTCAGGAGAGCGCATTTCTCGTGAATTTCGTTACCTGTTTTCAGCGCCGCGGCCGCGCGCAGGGGTGCAGGTGCTGCATGATGCCGGGCTTGATCAGGCCATTCTGGGGCTGCGCTTGCAACCGGAAGCGCTTGCATTATTGCCGTCGGATGATGCTGTTATTGCTGCGCTGGCATCAACAGCGCATCTGAAATGGCTGGTTCGGCTGTCGGCCTGTCTGGACGGTAAAGTGGTTAGGGATTCCGGGTCAGGTCATGCTGTGGCTGGCAGGTTGGTAAAGCGGTTGCGACTATCGCGCGTCGAGGGCAGATATCTCGTCAGTCTATGTGAAGGTGCCGCGCATGTCTCAAGTGGGGATAATCTTGCCGGTCAGGGCTGGCAACGTGTTGCATGGTTTCTACACCAAACAGGTTACGACCCGACTGCCATCTATATTGCATCCATGGCGCGCAGTGGGCAGGCTGCGTCAGCGTGCAGGATGGGTGAGTTAGCCGGTTGGCGCCCGCCAAAATGCCCGGTAACCGCAGCCGACTTATTGTCGCATGGCGTTGACAAGGGGCCGCAATTGGGTGACATGCTAACCTCGATCGAGCGGGCATGGGTGATGCAGGACTTCACCCCGACAAGGGAGGAGCTACTGGCAACGCTGTAGTAGCAGCGGCCGTATAACAAATTTATGGAAGCCACAGCGAAAAATGCCGCAGAAGCTGGAGTACAGCAGCAGCAAGAACAGGCCTGCAGCTGGTTTGCCAGTCTTCGTGACTCCATCTGCGCCACTTTTGTTTCTATTGAGGCTGATCTCGAAGACGCTATGCCGTCTGCAGACAGGCCGGCCGGTCAGTTTGAACGTAAGAACTGGCAGCGAGACGGCGGCGGTGGTGGCGAGATGAGCGTTATGCATGGTCGCGTCTTTGAAAAGGTCGGTGTCAATATTTCGACTGTTCATGGCACATTTTCCGAAGAGTTTCGCAAAGCGATTCCCGGGGCGGACAGCGACGGGCATTTCTGGGCAGCAGGCATTTCACTCGTGGCACACCCGCTTAACCCGCATGTGCCGACAGCACATATGAATACGCGTTTCATAGTCACGTCAAAGGCATGGTTTGGCGGTGGTGGCGACCTTACACCGATGCTGCCAGATCCGGCGGCGGCGGCAGAATTCCATGCCGCCATGAAGGCTGCATGCGATTCGCATGATCCAGACTATTATCCGCGCTACAAAGACTGGTGTGACCGTTATTTCTATTTGCCGCATCGCCAAGAGGCACGCGGTGCTGGTGGGATTTTCTATGACAATCTGGATAGTGGCGACTGGGTAGCCGACTTTGCCTTTACTCAGGATGTCGGTCGTCAGTTTCACAACGGATATGCGGCCATTGTGCGGAAAAGGATGAACAAAAGCTGGTCCGCTGCGGAGCGACACGAGCAGCTAATCAAGCGCGGGCGCTATGTTGAGTTCAATCTGCTGCATGACCGGGGCACGTTGTTTGGTCTGAAAACGGGCGGAAATATCGAAGCCATCCTGATGAGCATGCCGCCAGAGGTGCGTTGGCCCTGATCCGTACAAAACCGGTTGGGTGGGGAATTTGGGGGTGCGACGCTACGCGCGTCCATTTTTTGTTGTTTCTTGGCAAAATATGATGGGAAAACGATAGGCGCCGTGCTATCAGAATTTCAGCTGACGGATGGTGCCGAAACCTGTCACGCTATTGCCGTATGGCAAATGCCAGGGGGAAGTTTTCTGCGACGTCCCAGTGCGGATCGTCCGTCGAAAATTGCAGGGTTTTATACTAAGAGGGAACCATGGCCAATTCTAAAACGAAGCCTGAGGCATCGGATGACGGTGTTCAGGACCCGGGCCGTCGCGACTTTATTGTCGTCGCTACCTATGCAATGGCAGGTCTTGGGGCCGCTGCCGTAGCTTGGCCTTTGATTGATCAGATGAATCCTGCCGCAGATACGTTGGCGTTGGCCAGCACCGAGGTAGATGTTTCAAAGATCGCTGAGGGTCAGGCGATTACCGTTACTTGGCGCGGCAAGCCTGTATTCATTCGTCACCGCACAAGCGATGAAATCGCTCGCGCGAATGCAACAGATAGTGCTGAACTCCGTCATCCTGAAGAAGATGAGACGCGTGTCCAGAAGTCTGAGTTGCTAGTTGTAGTCGGCGTATGTACTCATCTTGGCTGTGTGCCACTTGGTCAAAAGACTGGCGAGGTTAAGGGTGACTATGAAGGATGGTTCTGCCCCTGCCATGGCTCGCACTACGATACTTCTGGCCGCATCCGCAAAGGTCCGGCGCCTACTAATCTTGAGGTTCCACCTTACGCATTTCTTTCCGATCGCGTAATTCGCATCGGTTGACCGTTTAGTTCTTTTGGAGGTCATTAGGTCAATGTCTGCAGATAAATTTTCAAATCCAGTCGTTAGATGGATTGATCATCGTCTTCCAGTGTTTTCAATGCTTGATCATACTGCCAACGAGTATCCTACGCCGAAAAACCTCAGTTATATGTGGAATTTTGGCAGTCTGGCTGGTCTGTCTCTTGTCATTATGATCGTCACGGGGATCGTTCTGGCAATGAACTACACAGCACATGTTGATCATGCTTTTGGCTCGGTGGAGCGCATAATGCGCGATGTTAACCACGGATGGTTGATCCGCTATATTCACATGAATACGGCGAGCTTCTTCTTCATTGTCGTTTACATTCATATATTTCGCGGCCTTTATTACGGATCCTACAAGGCGCCACGCGAGTTGCTGTGGATCTTGGGCGTGATCATTTTCCTGCTGATGATGGCAACTGCCTTCATGGGCTATGTACTTCCTTGGGGCCAGATGAGCTTCTGGGGCGCGACGGTGATTACCAACCTCTTTTCAGCTATTCCGTTTGTCGGCGAAAGCATCGTAACTTTTCTGTGGGGTGGCTTCTCGGTCGACAATCCAACGCTGAACCGGTTCTTCTCACTGCATTACCTTATGCCGTTCTTGATTGCCGGTGTTGTTGTGCTACATATCGTGGCACTCCACCGGTTTGGTTCGAACAACCCGATCGGCATTGACGCTACGGGGCCACAGGACACAATTTCTTTCCACCCATACTATACCATTAAGGATATGGTTGGGATTGCGGTATTTCTTCTCCTACTAGCGATGGCTGTGTTCTTCTTCCCAAATGCGATGGGCCATCCAGACAATTACATTCCGGCCAACCCGATGCAGACACCAGCGCATATTGTGCCGGAATGGTACTTCTTGCCGTTCTACGCTATTTTGCGGGCGGTGCCTGATAAGTTAGGCGGCGTTTTGCTGATGTTCAGCGCCATCTTTGTGCTGTTCATCCTGCCATGGCTGGATCGTTCGCCAGTACGTTCGGCGCGCTTCCGTCCGGTATTCCGCATCTTCTTCTGGCTGCTCTTCATCGATTGCATAGCGCTTGGTTATCTCGGTGGCATGCCGGCAGAAGGTATCTATGTCGTGCTTTCACGGATTGCCACTGTCTGGTACTTCTTGCATTTCCTCGCAATCTTGCCGCTTCTCAGCGTGTTTGAGACGACGCGTCCATTACCTAAATCAATATCCGAACCTGTGCTAGCGACGGCCAAAGGAGCCGCCTAATGCGTAAATTTCTGATTGCATTAGCCACTGCGATCGTGGCTGCTTTCGGGCTTACGTCGCCGTCAATGTCTGCGGGTGGCGGGAACGTTACCTTGCAAAAGGGCGACTGGAGTTTTGCTGGGCCATTTGGCTACTTTGACAAAGGTGCCATGCAGCGGGGCTTTCAGGTTTACCGTGAGGTATGTGCAGGCTGTCATGGCGTCGCGTATTTGGCATTCCGCAACCTTGCTGAACTTGGATATAATGAGGCTGAAATTAAGGCAATTGCAGCGGAATATGAGGTGGTGGACGGTCCGGATGATGATGGCGAGATGTTCATGCGTCCTGCACGTCCAGCCGACCTAATCCCAAGTCCCTACCGCAACGACAACGAGGCGCGTGCCAACAATAATGGTGCATTACCGCCGGACTTGTCCCTCATTTCAAAAGCCCGCGCCAATGGACCGGACTATCTTTACAGCCTGCTGATCGGCTATGAGGATGCGCCGCCGGATGTCGAGGTCCCAGAGGGTATGTACTACAATAATGCCTATTCAGGCCACCTTATTGCGATGCCGCAGCCAATCTATGGTGATGATGTTGAATATTCCGATGGTTCGCCGACAACACCAAAGGGGCTTGCGTCTGATTTGACCCATTTTCTGATGTGGGCAGCGGAACCAAAGATGGAAATTCGGAAGCGGATTGGTGTAGCAGCGGTATTTTTTCTGTCTATCTTTGTTATTTTCTCTTATATCGCCAAGCGACGTATTTGGGCCGATCTTCACTAATGTAGCTGATCGTAATGACAGCAAGGTACAAAACCGTAACTCCTAGACCACGTCTGGCGTTTTCTCATGTGCATAAGACAGTTAGTGCAGCAATTAGCTTTGCTTTGACACATTACGGTGTATCTGCGGCTTCCATTTTATTGAGTAGTCTATTTATCCAGCTCGGCCGACCCGATCGAGGAATTTGATTGTCCGGTCCCATGCGAGTGTAGCGGCTGCGGCATCGAATTGCCCACGGGCATCACAGTTAAATCCATGGTCGGCATCATAGATATGGGTTTCCACTCCGGGTGCGGCATCGGCCTGCGCGTTGATGAAGGCGTTGACGCCCTCCATTGGAATGCTGGCATCCTTCCTGCCAAAATGGGCCAGCACAGGGCAATGCGCGACAAGACCGGCTTTTGATGGAAGTTCGCCTCCGTAATAGGACACGGCACCGACCAGCCCGCCAAGGCAGGTGGCTGCCCGCCATGCAAGTGAACCACCCCAGCAGAAACCGACGATGGAAACTGGCCCCGCAGATCTGGCGAGGTCGATAGCTGCCGATACATCAATGATCGTATCCGCATCAACCATGTTTTTCAGGGCAATGCCGCGGGTCTTGCCATCCGCGTTATAATCCAACTCAATTCCGGGTTCAGCCCGGTCGAATAAAGCAGGCGCAACCGCGTAATATCCGGCCTCCGCAAACCGTCGCGGCAGATCGCGGATATGGGCATTCAGTCCGAAAATTTCCTGCAGGACAACCACCCCGCCCTTTGTTTTTTCTGGGTCGCCGGCAACAAAAGCCTCAAGTTCGATGCCGTCCTCGGCCGTCAATTTGATCATCTCAGACATAGTAATTTCCTGTGGGTAATTCGTTATGTTCAATATCTGCCAGCCGGGTATGGTGCCTGTCTATTATATGTTGAAACGAAAATGGACGACGTCCCCATCGACAAGCTGATAGTCGGCGCCTTCGATCCGTAATTTGCCAGCATCACGGGCACCACTTTCACCCTTACAGGCGATGTAGTCGTCGAAGGAAATGGTTTCTGCGCGGATAAAGCCGCGCTGGAAATCGGTATGAATGGCGCCAGCCGCCTCTGGCGCACTGGACCCGGCAGCCACTGTCCATGCGCGCGCCTCTTTGGGGCCTGCAGTGAAAAATGTAAGCAGATTTAGTAATCCATACCCTGCCCGGATCAGGCGCGCCAGCCCGGTCTCTTCAAGGCCTAGCTCTGCCAGAAAGTCGGCTTTATCTTCTGAATCCAGCTGTGTGATTTCTGCTTCGATGGCTGCCGACACAACCACATGCGCTGCGCCCTCCTCTTCGGCGTAGGCAGAGACGACCTGACTATGTTTGTTACCGGTGGCAGCGTCGTCTTCGGCCACATTGCAGACATATAGCACAGGCTTTGCCGACAACAGCTGCATGTGCGGCAGACGGCGTGTTTCGTCGTCACTCAGCCCCGCGCCGCGCCGCGCAGGCACGCCGTCAGACAGCCCGGCAAACAGTTTTTCCATGATCACCAAATCTCGTTTGGCATCGGCATCGCCCCCACGGGTCTTCTTCACCAACGCAGCCATCCGCCGTTCTAGGGAGTCAATGTCTGCCAGCATCAGCTCCGTCTCCACCGTTGCGGCATCGCGCATTGGGTCAACCGATCCGTCAACATGTGTGATCTCACTATCGTCAAAGCAGCGCAGCACATGGGCGATCGCATCTACCTCGCGTATATTTGCGAGGAACTGGTTACCAAGCCCTTCACCCTTTGACGCACCGCGCACAAGGCCTGCAATATCCACAAATTCCAGCTGTGTCGGAATCATGGTTGCAGAACCGGCTAAAGTGGCTAGCGCAGCAAGCCGTTGGTCTGGAACAGCAACGCGCCCGGTATTTGGTTCGATCGTGCAGAAGGGATAATTGGCTGCCTCTGCTGCAGCGGTTTCGGTTAGCGCATTGAAGAGGGTCGATTTGCCAACATTGGGAAGGCCAACAATACCGCAGTTAAATCCCATGCTGTTCCTCTTTCCGATTTCTTTTGCCAGATTCCGGTTTGTCCGATTGCGCGTCTTCTTCACTTTTGTGCTTTGGAGCCGGCGCTAGATAAGCGACACGACTCATGAAGCCGGCATCATCCAGTTCCACAAGCCTATCCGCCTCGCTGGCAATCGCAGCCAGAAGGTCGGGCACCCAGCCATTGCGCTCGTCAACGGTGAAATCCATCAATACCCATTTCCGGATATCGATGGCTGATTTTGGAAATAGCTGTTCCGGGCGGCCTACCCCGATGCGGATGCGCCAATAATCGGTTCCGATATGGCGATCAATATCGCGAATACCATTATGTCCGCTATGCCCACCACCCCGCTTGACCTTTACTTTGCCGGCGACGAGATCAATTTCGTCATAGAATACAAACACTCGTTCCGACGGTATCTTGTAGAACCTCGCAATGTCGCCAACCGGACCGCCAGACTTATTCATGAAGGACTGTGGTTTTACTAGCAGGACCTTTGCCTGTCCCAGCCGGCCTTCTGCACAGGTCACGTCTGATCGAGATTTCCACGCAGAAAATTCGTGGCGCCCGGCGATTTGATCGAGCGCCATGAAACCGGCATTATGCCGGTTGCCAGCATAGTCTGTGCCTGGATTGCCAAGCCCCGCAAATAGCAGCATGACGGTTCCAATCCGGAAGAGGCTGTCGGCCAGGGCACGCGCCCGCTTAAGCGTTCCGATTACTCTCCAGACTCCTCGGCTGCGGCCTCTTCGCCGTCTGCCGCATCCTCGTCATCCTCATTCTTCACACCACCGCCTGGCGATGCCAGTGTCGCAACGGTAAAGTCACGGTCTGCAATAGTAGGGCTCACCCCCTCGGGAAGCGAAATGGCGCTGATATGAATGGAGTCACCAATCTTAACTCCGTCAAGATCAATGGTGATTTTTTCCGGAATGGCGGTTGCTGGGCAGTTCAGCTCAACCTCGTAGCGAACTACGTTCAGAACGCCGCCGACCTTGATGCCGGGGCACTTGTCCTCATTGATGAATTCTACCGGTATAGCAACAGCGACGGTAGCGCTTTGCGAGACCCGCAGAAAATCCATGTGCATAACGACATCGCTGACGGGATGGAACTGAATATCGCGTGTCAGCACGGTTGACCTGCTGCCAGAAACAGTTATTTCCAGCAGTCGACCAAAGATGCCGGGCTGATGCACAATCTTGGTGATTTCGCGGGCGTTGATGGTAATTCCCACCGGATCTTTCTTGTTGCCGTAGATTACGGCAGGTACGAGGCCTGCGCGGCGTGCCGCACGGGCGGACCCCTTACCGACCCGTTCGCGCTCAGAAGCGCTGATGGTTGTCATGTCAGACATTGTCATTCTCCTTGAAATACAATGTGCCATGCCTCCAGGGGTGCACGGCGGGCCGATTATTAGGCCTATCACGGCCAAAACTCAAGGAAAAAGGGGGGTAAGTCGCTTGGATCCTGCGGCCTAGAAAAGCGTCGAGACAGAGCGTTCCTCATTAATCCGGCGGATCGCCTCGCCGAGCAGCGGGGCGATCGACAGATGGCGGACATTGCGTGCGACGCGAACCGCTTCAGTAGCCGGAATGGAATCGGTGGTCACCAACGAATTTAGCGGCGACGCCACCACTCGGCTGACCGCCCCACCTGACAGCACCCCATGCGTCACATAGGCATCGACACTCAGCGCGCCACTGTCAATTAAGGCGGCCGCGGCGTTGCACAGCGTGCCGCCGGAATCGACAATGTCATCAACCATGATGCAATGACGTCCATCAACATCCCCAATGATGTTCATCACCTCCGAAACTCCGGCCTTTGGACGACGCTTGTCGATAATCGCCAGGTCAGCATCAAGGCGGCTTGCCAGCGAGCGCGCCCGAACCACGCCTCCCACATCGGGCGAGACAATCATTAGATTGCCATTTTTGTAACGCGATTTGATGTCTCCAATAAAGACTGGTGCGGCAAATAGATTATCCGTGGGGATGTCGAAGAAACCCTGAATCTGGCCAGCATGCAGATCAATGGTCAACACTCGGTCAGCACCTGCTGAGGTGATCAAGTTGGCCAGCAGTTTTGCCGAAATCGGTGTGCGTGGGCCAGACTTACGGTCTTGCCGGGCATAGCCGTAATAGGGGAGCACGGCTGTGACCCGCCGCGCCGAACCGCGGCGTAAAGCGTCCAGCGCGACGAGCAGTTCCATTACGTTGTCATTTGCCGGGAAACAGGTGGACTGGACCACAAACACATCCTCGCCGCGAACATTCTCACCAATCTCGACGAAGACTTCCATATCTGCGAAACGACGGACATCAGCTTTAGTCAGTGGGACATCCAAATAGGCCGCGATAGCTTCTGCCAAGGGCCTGTTACTGTTGCATGAGAGGATTTTCATCTAGAATCCGGTGACCATCGGTACCGCCGCGAGAGCATTTCTGACAGAGTGATAGCAACCAGCCCTGACACGGGCAAGGCACTTGGCGAGGCTTTATAACAATTTTGTTAAATTTCTATTCAACCCATGAAGCAGCTTGCAAGTAGTCCAACGAAAAGAAGTCCAAGAAAAATATAGAGATGCGGCATAGCTATTATCTAGGTCCTGAGCGTGCAGTTGGTTGCACTGGCCCTCTTCTGATTATAGAAATCTGGCGTCCCGAATCGGGCAGATGATCATGTGTGGCGCGTCGGTGTGAAAAAAAAGGCAGAGAATCGGCATTCGGTTTGCCAGCGTCATCGGCATCGCCATAGGTGTCGATACCACAGTCATGAATGGTACGGACATCACAGCCCCGTAACTGATGGCGCACTAGGGCAGGCAGGTCGAAACGGAAATGATCGGCCCCGTCTGCTGCAAAGCAGCCTGCGGCCTGATCCTGCAGCGCTTCAGGCATCAGCGCCAGTGCCTCTTCCCGCCGCTCGGCACCAACCTGATAGCTTGGCTGTCGGATGGTTGGGCCCATCACAGCGATTATGTCGCCGGCATGGGCGTGGCGCATGGCATTGACCGTTGCCGCGACAATGCCGGACACGGCGCCGCGCCAGCCTGCATGACAGGCCCCGATCACGGCGCCGGCGGCATCGGTGAGAAGCAACGGGAGGCAATCTGCTGTCAGAATAGTTAGCGCCAGATCATGGCGGGTAGTGACCATGCCATCGGCCCGTGGCATGGCATTATGATCTTCGGGTGCTGGTGCGTCTGTATGCAGACAAACCACCCCATGTACCTGATAGACGGCGGCAAGCTGTTCTGACGCCAACGCCAGCGCGCCTGCGGCGGCGGCGCGGTTACGGCTGACCAGCGCATGGTCGTCGGCCGACCCGAACCCGCAATTCAAGCTTTCATATATGCCGCTGCTATGTCCATCTGCGGCCGAGAAAAACCCGTGCGGGGCAATCGCACTAGTGGCGGGGTGATGTAGAAATCGGGGTGGGCCGCCGGCAATCACAAAGCCGTTTTGCGTCTGCAATGTCATTGGCTGTCTTGCTCAAATCCGGGTGGTGTCCCGTCCCCTTGGGGGACCAGCAAGGCCACTTTGAAAACCGCGCCCATCTGCCCTGGGCTGGTCAGCCGATCAATGGCGGCCAGCAATGCGCGTCGTGTTTCGGGCGTGGCCATTTTTCCGGCCTGTTCGGCGCGCGCTGCCAGCCCGATCCGCATCAGGAACTGGCCTTGTGGAACGGGCGGGACGAGACGTGCCCCGGCTGCTGATGCGGCTTTTTCAAGAGCGGCAAAATCCACCCAGTGGGACACGTCAGCCTGTCCGGGCGCGTTAAAGATATCAACCGGTCTATGGTCTGCCACAGCCTGCAGGCTGTCACCGGGATTGCCGTTACGTCCATAATCGATAATAAGCACCGCACCGCCATGTTGCGCCACCTGCCGTGCCAGTGCGGCGATCACAAGATCGGCCTGCGGGCAGTGTTCCAGGACCGTACCATTCGCAGCTGGACCACATCCGTTTTCCATGCCTTTCATGGCAGCATTTTCTGTTATCGACGGGCCGATGGTAAAGCCCAGCCGTCCGTCAATGATGCCAACCTGGCGTTGGCGCCAATTACCGTCGTGCAGCACAAGCTGTGCCACTGGCAAGGCATCGAAAAACTCGTTCGCAATGCCAAAGACGGGCCCGCCAGTGGCAGCCAAAAGGTCCGCTATGTCATCATGCCAGCTGGCGGTTGTCTTGATCCTGTCAGTCTGGATGGTGCTGGCCTGAAGGCGCCGTAACGCGTGACCGGCTTCAAGGAAATGAAGTGGCAGGTCGGTCAACGCCGGCATCAATTGCGACCAGACATGCCGCATGTCGCGCATTAGCGTTCCCCGTCCGGGGCCAAGCTCGATGATCGCCGCGTCTTCCGGGGATCCCGCAAGGTTGTAGATATCTGCCAAATACAGCCCACACATTTCGCCGAACAGCCCGGATATCTCGGGCGCGGTGATGAAATCGCCAACAGCGCCAAACGGGTCGGCCTGCTGGTAATAGCCGTCCTGCGGGTCAGTAAGGCAGGCAGTCATGAATGTATCGACACCCATAGGCCCATCCTCTTGAATACGGCTCATCAGCCTGTCAGCAAGGGCAGTTAGAACGCCGGCCGTCATCCCGGCAGGCCTGAGGTCTGGCGCCGCCGCATGAGGATATAGACCCCACCAGCGATCATCGGCAGGCATAATAGCTGGCCCATCGTGACAAGCCCCAATAGCGTGCCAAGATGGGGGTCAGGTTCGCGCACATATTCGATCAGGAAACGAGCGCTGCCATAGCTGATCAGCAGCACAGATGAAAGACGGCCGGTAATTGCTAGCCACCCCCGTTGATAGCCAAACAGCATGAGGCCGCCAAGAATAAGGCCTTCCAGCCCAGCTTCATAGAGCTGGCTTGGATGGCGTGGAAGACCGTCACTTCCCGGAAAGACCATGCCCCAGGGCAGGTCTGTTACTCGGCCATAAAGCTCGGCATTGACGAAATTCGAAAGCCGCCCAAGGCAAAGGCCGATCGGTACGACCATTGCCACCCGGTCGCTGACAGTGAAGATTGAAATACCGCGACGCGCCGAAAACAGCCACATCGCAAGAATCACGCCAAAAAGCCCACCATGAAAGGCCATGCCGCCTTGCCATATTTTCAGAATTTCTAGCGGGTTAGCCAGATAAAAGCCGACTTGATAGAACAGACAAAATCCCATACGTCCCCCAAGGAGCACGCCAATCAGCACATGGTTTAAAAGGCTTTCAATGCCTGCTAAATCAATGGGGCCTGCGCGCTGCGCCTCGCGCCTTAGAATCCAGTAACCGCCGACCAGCCCGAGGATATAGGCAAGCGCATACCAGCGAATACCAACCCCGCCAAAGCTAATCAGAAAAGGGTCGAATTCCGGGAGGATGATTCCTGTTGTCATTCGCTTGTCCAGCTCCTGCTGTGGTCTCTGCCGGACTGATCATGCCGGGACACGGCACGCCAAACCTGTTGCACCCGGCGGTACAATATCGCAAAGCGTAGGCCAGTGGTATTGGAAAGCGCCGCGTATTGCTCTAGATATAGAAAGCCGGCGACAGCCAAAGGCAGTTTTATTTCAGCAGCGCATCAACCTTAGGGGATGCGTGACCAGGGGGAGAAGGTGATGCGCGCGCGTCCGGGATTCATATCTGATCTTGCACAGGTGGCCAACGGGGCGGCATCTGCATTCAGCAGTATGCGCGAGGAAATCGAAAACATTGTTTCTGCACGAACAGAGCGTGCCTTGAACGCGCGCGGTCTTGTGACGCGTGAGGAGTTTGACGCTCTGAGGACACGGCATGAAGCATTGGCGGCCCGCCTTGCCGCCATAGAAGCGGATCGGGCGGCAGCGCAGCCAAAACAGCCAGCAGCCAAGCCACCCGCGAAAGCGAAAAAGGCTGCAAGCAAATCTGCTGCTGACAAAAGCAGTAAAAGCTGACGGTTTTACCATCTTCAATCAAGGTGATTCTGTCGATTCTCATCCTTCATTCGCCTTGCCAAGACCTTGTATGCAAGTTTGCTGCGCGCCTACGTTAGATAAGCGCGACTTCAGGGTCAGCAGGCGCCGTGGCAAAGCACTTGAATTCCGGCGATTCTAACAAGTTATCCACAAGCACCTGTGTGTGTGGGCCTCGAAGACCACAAAATATTGTATTGAATGCCATGTCGCCATGCGGCATGTTGGGCTTATCAAATTATCTCGGATGCCCTTTTTATGGCCACCAGCACAACATCACCTGATCTGACTTTTGCGCATCCAATCGAATTGGTGACGCAGTTTGTTGTGCGCCAGGACTGGTTTCTGAAGCAACAGCGACGCGACGCCATCATTGCTGAGATTCCCGGCCGGTGGAGCCACTATCAGCTGGCAGTGTCTTGGCAGGATGATGAAGAGACGATGCAGGTGATCTGCCGCATCGATGTGCAGGCGGATGGCAGCATGATTGGCGAGCTTGCCATGCTGGCGGCCCTTCTTAATCAGCATCTTTTTATCGGTCATCTGGCGCTTGATATGGCGACTTGTGAGCTGGAACTGCGCCATACGCTGGCGCTGCGCGGTGCCGGCGGGGCTACGCCAGAGCAAATAGAAGATGTTGTTGATATCATGCTTGGTGAATGCGAGCAGGTGTATCCGGCGATTTATCAGGTCGTCCATGGCACCTTGTCTGCCGATGACGCCACCGCCGCTGTCACAATGATCACTAAAGGAGAGGCGTAGCGCCGCCGGGGCGGATGCTTTGCCAGTTGGCCGGATGACCCCACTGATTACGCTTATAGGCTGCGGCAAGATGGGCAGCGCAATGTTGCATGGCTGGCTGGCCGACACATCGCTTGCCGCTGAATTCGCCATTGTTGAGCCGTTTCACGACCATCTTGGCTGGACCGCGGATCATGCCAACATCCAGCTCTTTGACACAGTGGAAAACTGTGCGGGCGCTGGCAAGGAAGCGCGGATGATTGTGCTGGCTGTAAAGCCGCAGATGATGGAGGACGCCATTGCCGGGCTGGGGGCACTGGCTGGGCCGAACACCGGCTTTCTGTCGATTGCGGCCGGCATCCCGACCAGCTGGTTCCGCAGCCGACTTGGTGATAATACCGCTATCCTGCGGTCGATGCCAAACACCCCTGCTGCGATCGGCAAGGGGGTGACAGCATTATGTTCGGGGTCGGATGCGCCGGCCGATCTAGTGGGTCTGTCGGAACAGCTGCTTTCGGCTATCGGCACAGTGGTGCGGGTTGATGATGAGGCGCTAATGGATGCGGTCACTGCTCTATCCGGGTCTGGTCCGGCCTATGTCTTTCTGCTTGCAGAGGTGATGACGCGCGCCGGCATTGCTGCGGGGCTGCCGGATGATCTTGCCCGTCAGCTTGCTGAAGCCACCGTGTCGGGTGCTGGCGCGCTGATTGATGCAGCAGACGAGCCGCCATCCCAGCTGCGGGTCAATGTCACCAGCAAAGGTGGTACGACAGCGGCGGCACTGGCAGTATTGATGGCAGATGACGGGATGGCGCCGCTTCTGGAACGGGCCATTCTCGCTGCGCGTGACAGGTCTGTGGAACTTGGCGGCTAGGCAGGGCGTGACAGCCAGCTTGACGCTTTCGCAGATAATGCCCATGTCTAACGTTCACGGTCAGTTGACGCACCGGCCCCAGATTTTCAGAGCCTGATTCGAACACAGGACCCATTGTCATGAACGGCGCAGATATCCAGACAGAAATCATGGATCGCCTTGCGGATGCAGCATGGACGCAACTTGCGGACAAGCCGCCGCGTCAGCTGCATATTGATGATATTGCGGCTGCGGCGGGCATTACAGCAGCGGCAGCGCGTGCTGCAACAGGCAGCATCACAACGCTGATTCTGCATCGGCTGGCGACACTTGACCGTCAGGCTAGTCTAGAAAGCCTTGCTGATATCGAAGATGCGGGCGAGGTGCCGGTCCGTGACAAGATTGTCGAGGGATTGATGCACCGCTTTGAGGTTTATGCCCCTTACCGCCAGCAGATTGCCCAGCTTGATCTTGCTGGCAAGCGTGATCCGGCGCTGGGGTTGCGGCTACTGGACTCGCTGGCGCAGGCGATGCGCATGCTGTTGCGCATGGCTGGTGACGATCTTGCCGGCCTTGGTAGCGAAGGACGAGTGCTCGGGGTTGCGGTTGTGGCGATGCAGGTAGCACGGGTCTGGCAGGATGACGACGCACCCGACCTGTCAGTAACATTGAAGGCGATCGATGCCCGTCTGGCGCGTGCCGAGGAATGGGGACGTACCCTGCGCGTGCTGCGTGATGATTCGGTAGCTGGTGAAGCCGAAGCCATGGCTGATGACCAGAACGCCGAGATGCCGGGCGACGGCAGCCGATACCAATAGCACGATAATGCGGAGAGCGGCCTATGGGTGACAATGGGCAAACAGCCTTGGTCAGTTTTGAAGATTTTATGAAGATCGACATTCGGGCAGGCACCATTCTCGAGGCATCACCCTTTCCAGAGGCGCGCAAACCGGCCCTGAAGCTGGTCATCGATTTTGGTCCGGAGATTGGGACCCGCAAGTCATCCGCGCAGATCACCGAACGATATGATCCGGAAAATCTGATCGGCGGCAAGGTCATGGCGGTTGTCAATTTTCCACCGCGCCAGATAGGCCCTTTCATGTCTGAGGTTTTGACACTTGGCGTGATGAATGAAAGTGGTGAGGTTGTTCTGGTCAGGCCAGATGCCGATGCCCCCAATGGCACCCGACTGCTTTAGATGTTCCGATTTCAAGAGGGGTCAGACTGGCAGTCTGATACTGACCTGCAGGCCGCCAAGCGGTGCATCGCGCAACCCAAGCTCACCGCCAAGCCCCAGCACAATGTCATTGGTGATTGATAGGCCAAGGCCGGTGCCGCCGGTTTGCCTGTTGCGCGAGGTTTCCAGTCGCACAAAGGGACGGATTGCCTCGGACCGCAATTCCGTTGGGATGCCCGCGCCGTTATCATCGAACAGGATCGTTACCTCGTCATTACGATATGTTATGGAGATGTCCATCTTCGTTGAAAAGGAAATCGCATTCGAGATGATGTTTTCAAATGCCCGTATAATCGCCTTTCGGCGGAGCGGAAAGGCAGGCACTCTGGTGCTGGGTGGGACAAGTGTAATGTCAAAGCCATGCGCCCGACGCGTCTGGTCAACCAGCCGGCCAAGAAGTGCAACGACATCTGTTTCTTCCGGCGGCTCTTCGCCTTCACCAGCAGCAAAGCTGAGATAGGCGTCAATCATCTCTTCCATTTCGGCAAGATCGGTACGAATGGAGTCGGCATCCTCCTTGTTTGCCATCAATTCCAGCTGCAACCGGATTCGGGTCAGCGGCGTACGCAGATCATGGCTGACCCCGGCCAGCAATTCAGTGCGTTCGTTCAACTGGCGCATGATGCGATGGCGCATCGCCTGAAAGGCGCGGCCTGCCAGTCGAACCTCGCGCGCACCTTCAAGCCGGTAATCAGGCGCTGGCCGTCCAAGGCCAAGGGCACGTGCGGCATTGGCAAGACGCAGGATCGGACGCACCTGACCACGCATGAACAGCAACGCCACTGCAAACAGCAGGATCGAAGAGCCCAGCGTCCAGCCGAAAAACGTCCAGCTGGTAGATGAGAAAATGCGCTTGCGGCTCGCATATATCCGCATCACGCCGTTATCTAGCCGCAGATCCACATAGATCAGGCTAGGGTCGGAATCGAGATTAATAAACCATTCACCGTGGAGGCGATCGGACAGCTCTTTGCGCAGTCTTTCTTCGGCATAGCTTTTTGGCGGGCCGACCGCTGGCTGTTGCCAGACGGCACCCTCATCAAATTGTATTGGAAAACTGAAATAGGTCCGGCCCGTTTGCTGCACCACCTCGATGGCCGCCGCATTGGGCGATCTGCCAGTGCGGTCCGCGAGCAGGCTGATATCGGCGGCAAGCTGTGTTGCCATGTGGCGTGTAACGGTGTCCCAATGGCGTTCATAAAAGATGAAAA
Organism: Rhodospirillaceae bacterium; assembly: GCA_002731315.1. The sequence continues at coordinate 68,052 of PCBG01000014.1, forward strand.
CTGTGATCAACTGCACCAGTATCATCGGCACCAAAATGATCGACAACATCCGGCCAAACAATGTCTTCGGCAGATAATTGCTAAGTTTCATGATCGCTATCCGGTTGCCTGTCTGTGCGCAGTAGCCAACCCTTGTTCCGCACTGTCTGGAGAAAGACCGGGAAGCGCGGATCAGGCTCAATCTTGGCGCGTAGTCTGGCAACGGCTACATCTATCGACCGACCCCGCATCGAACTGTTCATCGCCTCGGCGATGCCTTCGCGTGACAGGATACGATCGGGTGCGCTGGCAAAACTCTGCATCAGGCGCTGCTCGGCAGATGTCATGTGAATACGGCCGGTGCTGTGCATCAGGATGCCAGAGGCCAGATCGAAACTGTAGGGACCGAAAGAAACTGACTTTGCCTCTGTCAGCCTGCCGCGTGAAGACCGTCCGAGTAAGGATTTTATCCGCAATACCAGTTCGCGCGGCTCGAACGGCTTTGACAAATAGTCATCGGCACCTGCTTCAAGGCCGGCAATCCGATGTTCAGTCTCGGACATGGCAGTTAGGAACAGCGCCGGCACCGGGTTTGTCCCGCGTAAATCGGCAAGCAACTCCAGTCCGGTTTCCCCCGGCATCATGATATCCACGACCATCACGTCAAAGACCAGCGACTGTAGCGCCTGGCGCGCCGCGCTCGCAGAAGCGACATCGGTGACGCGAAAGCCGCTGTCTTCGAGAAAACGACGCAGCAGCAGGCGCAGACGGTCATCATCATCAATTACCAAAATATGCTGGTCGTTCATGCTGCCATATCCTGTCAGCGGTTGTCGCCGCCCGCAGATGGTTTTCCAAGACTGTCGATCTGGCGCTTTGTCTGGGGGTCAAGTAGCCCTTCCAGAACCTGGTGAAACCCCTCAACCGCGGCCATTCCCGCCTCCCGATAGGCATTGGCAAAACGCCGCCCCTGCACCGCAGTCAGTCGTGTTTCCAGTGCATTGCCGGTTTCGGTCAGGAACAGCAATCGCTGACGCCTGTCCTCGGGTCCAGTTTGCTGTACGACATATCCGGTATCAACGAGCGAGGACAGAACCCGGGAAAGGCTCTGCTTGGTAATATTCAGGATAGCCAGTAATTCGCTGACAGTGATTCCCGGGTGTTGTCCAATGAAATAGATGGCTCGATGATGGGCGCGGCCCATATTCTGTTCAGCCAGTATTGAATCAGCTTCACTAGTGAAATCGCGATAGGCAAAAAACATCATTTCGATGCCTCGCCGCAATTCCTCTTCGCGCAGGAACAGTGCTTTGCCGATGGGTTTTATGTCAGCCATGTTGACCAATTATTCAATGCGATGTTACCGTCGTCCACTGATATCATAATATGTCCGTAATGGAACTAAGTTCTGTGCGGAAAGAGGTCGGCATAATCGGCCGGTAGGAGCGGAACCATGGCACTAATGCCCTTTGATGATCGTGACGGCAGTATCTGGATTAATGGTGAAATGATCCCGTGGCGAGAGGCTAAATCCCATACATTGAGTCATGGCTTGCATTACGCAAGCACGGTTTTTGAGGGTGAACGGGTTTATTCTGGTGTCATCTTCAAGGGCCGCGAGCATACTGAACGTCTGCGCCGGTCATGCGAAATGCTCGATTTCGAGCTGCCACTCAGCGATGATGCACTGGACGCCGCCAAGATGGCTGTCGTCGAGGCCAATGGCATTGTTGATGGCTATGTCCGCGCATTTGCATGGCGCGGGTCTGAGATGATGGCGATTTCGGCACAGCATACTACCACGCATGTTGCGATCGCTGCATGGGAATGGCCCAGCTATTTTGATCCGGAAACAAAGATGAGAGGGATCACCCTTGATATTGCGGATTGGAAGCGGCCATCACCTGAATCCGCGCCAGTACATGCCAAGGCAGCCGGCCTCTACATGATCTGTACCCTGTCTAAGCACGCTGCGGAAAAAAAGGGTTTTCAGGATGCGCTGATGCTGGACTATCGAGGCTATCTCGCCGAAGCAACAGGCGCGAATGTGTTCTTTGTGGATAAGGAAGACACCATTCATACACCGATTGCCGATTGTTTCCTTGACGGCATTACGCGTCGCACGGTGATTGCGCTTGCCGAATCCCTGCAGATTAAGGTCGTACAGCGGCATCTGACGCTGGATGACCTGTCGGAAATGACTGAATGTTTCCTGACAGGCACTGCGGCCGAGGTAACGCCTGTCTCGCAGATCGGTGATACCAGCTTTACGCCCGGGGACATCAGCCGCCAGCTTGTCGACGGATATGAAAATCTGGTACGGGGACGTATCGCCCCTTAAAAAAAGGCCAGCATCAAAGCGCTCTAGTTCCGGCAAGGCGGACTATTTCGTCCATTTGTCACGCGCGGCAATGTCGCTGTCACGTGCATCAACCCAGCTTGTCTTGCTGTCGCGTTCTTCTGCCTTCCAGAAGGGGGCATCGGTTTTCAGAAAATCCATGATGAACTGGGCGGATTCAAACGCCGCTCGGCGATGTGCAGATGCGGTTGCGACCAGTACAATCTGGTCCCCGGCAAGCAAACGGCCGACGCGGTGAATGATGGTTACATCCTCCAGTGGCCATCGCGCGCGCGCCTCAGCCTCGATCCGTTCTAGTTCGGACTCTGTCATGCCGGGGTAATGTTCCAGCGTCATGGCGGTCACGCGATTATCGCTGCTCAGCCCGCGTACCGTGCCCACAAAAAGAGCAATGCCGCCAACGGTGTCGGTCTGCAGGGCGCGACTTTCAGCACCAACATCAAAATCATCCGCCTGTACCCGTACCGCCATCACTTACCCCCCGGTAACTGGCGGGAAAAAGGCCACCTCGTCACCGGCTGATACCGGGGTGTCGAGATCGCCATAGGTACGGTTCACTGCGATCCTCACAGCACGCATATTGGACAGGGCAAGCGCATGCCCCGCGGACCGTGCGCGCAGGTGCGGCAACAAATCCGCTATGGTGCGGGTATCATCGGGTAACAGAAAATCCTCGCATTCCGTGCCGATATGTTCACGCATCCAGGCGAAATAGCGCAATGTGATATTACTCTGGGTTAAATTGCTCTGGCTCATAAGCCAGTCTCCCGAAATGGCATGAAGGACAGATAGTCTCCGACAGCTACTCCTTCATTTTCAACAGGAATTTCGACCAGCCCGTCTGCCCCGGTCAGTGATGACAAGACGCCAGCGCCTTTGCGCCCATAGCGTTGCAGGACAGGTGTGCCGTCTGCCTCATATGACAGAACAACACGCAGATATTCCGCGCGCCCAACGCCTGTGCGATGCGCAAACCCCGATCTGACCGGCAGCCGCAATGCCGGTGCCACCTGCCTGCCTGCTAGCCTGGCCAGCACCGGACCCGCAACCAGCCGGTAGCAGACGAACGCAGCTACAGGGTTGCCGGGAAGGCACATCAGCGGCGTCTCACCTAATATGCCTGCCGACATGGGCCTGCCCGGCTTTATGGCAAGCCGCCAGAAAATGCGGTCGACACCAAGCGTGGTCATGGCGCCTTGCGTATGGTCTTCATCACCATCCGAGGCGCCTCCAGAGGTAATCACGGCATCACAGCCAGACAGCGCATCCGCAAGGACGCTCGCCAGCCGCGCTCGGTCATCGCCGACAATGCCGAAATCACGCACCAGAAAGCCGTCACCGCGGATCATGTTTGCCAGCATCGGACGATTGGAATCATGCATTTGCCCATAGGATGCTGGTTGTCCAGCAGGCACGATTTCATCGCCCATCGACAGCAGTCCGATAACCGGCTGGGCATGGACAACAAGCTGGTCAAATCCGGCGGCGGCAGCAATGGCGATGTTTGCGGCATCAAGGCGTGTGCCGGCAGCGATAATCATTTCACCCTGATGCAGATTTTCTCCCGCGGGACGATTATTGCTACCCTTTTCCAATACCGATCCTATACGAACGCGGTTGCCATCTGTGGTCAGATCGCAGAATTCATGCATCGCGACCGCATCACTGCCATCAGGCATGACAGCACCGGTAAAGATGCGAATGGCAGCCCCCTCTGGCACAGGTGCGGTAAAGGGGTGGCCAGCCGCGGCACGTCCGGCGATAGAGAAATCATGGTCCGGATGGCGCGCCAGGAATGCAGCATCAACGGCATAGCCATCGACCGCCGCATTGTTGGTCGCCGGCAGGTTAGTGGGTGCCGTGAGATCCTGCGCCAGCACCCGTCCGGGGGCCTCTTCCAGCGTGACCGTTTCATCTGCACGGTTGATTCCGGCAAGGCGTACCAAGAGCCTTTCAACCGCGTCCGCCGGTGAAATACTGCCCTCATAAAGGATTGCGCTGTCGTTCATAACGCCACTGTGCCGGATTGCTGATTGTGGCGTTGAATGATGAAATCGACAATGCTGTCGGGCTGGTCCAGATCTATTGAAAAAGGGGCATCCGCCGGCAGACTGGCCGGATCATTGCTTGCAACGGCAATGATCAGTGGGTCATCAGCAAACAGAAACGGGTGCGCCAGCTCGGCCCGGTGGATTTCGATCTTTGAAATGGATGATTTCTTGAAACCCTCGACAATAACAATATCTGCAGGCGCGATCGCCGCCAGAAGATCGGCAAGGCTGCGTTCCGGTCCTGACAGGTTTTCGGTAAAAAGCACCGAGCGCGCTGGCGATGACACAGCCACTTGGCGTGCACCGGCTGCACGGTGGCGATAGCTGTCCTTGCCGGGAGTGTCTGCGTCAAAGGCATGATGGGCGTGTTTGACGGTGGCGACATCCATGCCACGTGACACCAGTCCGACAATCAGCTTTTCAGCTAGGGTGGTCTTGCCGCTTCCCGAAAAGGCGGCAAGACCGATCACACTGCCATGGCGCTGGATCATGTCTTCAAGGAAGGGCTGATCGTGACCGGCCTTATTGCTAGGGTTTGTCGACATGTTCAAGAACGCCTCGATAATAGGCAAATCCGGTCTGTGCAGTCACAAGCGCTGCCGCCCACAGGAGAGCAAGACCAATCGGGTTTGTCATTGACAGTGATGGAAAGACAGGGGCGCCGACCAGAAAGCCGATCGCAACAAGCTGCAGGGTGGTCTTCCATTTTGCCAAAACAGATACCTGCATATTGACGCTGCGCCCGGCCATGAATTCGCGCAGGCCCGATATCAGGAATTCGCGGGTCAAGATGATGATGGCCGGCAGGATAAACCACCAACCGTCATCCGTCACATGCGCCAGCGACACAAGGCAGGTGCCGATCAGTACCTTGTCGGCAATCGGGTCCAGCATGGCGCCCAGTTTCGATACCACACCTAGGCGGCGCGCCATCCAACCATCAATGAAATCTGAAATGCTCGCCACGACAAACAGCGTCAATGCCGGCATATAGCCGGTCTTGACATCATCCAGCCAGATAAGGACCGCAATCACCGGCGCGACCATAATCCGCAGGATTGTCATCCAGTTTGGCACCATTTTCAGCATGGTCATCATGCGGTCACGTGTCCCCTGTCATTCAATCCGACTATGCCCAATCTAGCCGGCTTTCTGGTCCTGCCTGTCCGGTCGCATCTCCGGGCGGCACCAGGCGGTTTCGAATGCATGCAGCAGTATGGCCCAAGCCGTCAGGATTGCCCACTGTAAAACCAGTCAAAGATTTGTCTCGCTACGGCTTTCGAAATCCCGTCAACCGCCTCAAGGTCCCGCAGGCCAGCGGCAGAAACCGCCCGTGCCGACCCAAAATGCGCCAGCAACGCCTTTTTGCGCCGCGGGCCGATGCCAGGAACACCATCGAGGGGGCTGGTTAGTTCGGATTTCTGGCGACGCGCGCGGTGCGTGCCGATGGCGTAGCGGTGCGCCTCGTCACGCAGCCGTTGCAGAAAATGCATTGCTGATGCCTGCGGTGACAGGGTAAAGCTGTCGCGTCCGCGCATATGGAACTGTTCACGGCCGGCATTGCGGTCTGGCCCTTTAGAAATCGCCACCACGGCGATATCAGCCACGCCAAGATCATCCATCACCTCGGCAACGGCGCTCAGCTGCCCTTTGCCACCATCAATCAGCAACAGGTCCGGCCAGGTCTCGCCATCGCGATCAGGATCTTCCCTCAACACCCGTTCGAACCGGCGATGAATGACCTGACGCATCATGGCGAAATCATCTCCCTGAGTAACCGCATGAGGGCCGTCTTTGCGCATGTTAAATTTTCGGTAAGCGGCCTTGTTGAACCCGTCGGGCCCGGCGATGATCATGCCGCCAACCGCATGGCGCCCCTGAATATGTGAATTATCATATACCTCGACCCGCTCGGGCGGTGCATCCATGCCAAACAGATCGCCAAGTTCGGCAAGTAGGCGGCGCTGCGAACTGGTGTCTGCAAGATTGCGCGCCAGCGCTTCCTCGGCATTGCGGCTGGCCATGGCTGTCAGCTTGGTGCGTGGTCCGCGTTGCGGGCGGCTGATACGGACAGTGCGGCCGGCGCTGGTCGACAGGGCCTGTCCCAGCAGTGCTACCTCGTCAGGGGCGACCGATACCAGAATTTCGGATGGTGGTTTTTTGTCATCATAGAACTGGCCAATGAAGGCCGTCAGCACGGCGGCATCTGTGCTTTCGATATTATGCGTCATGAAATAGGACCGGTTGCCGTAATTTGACCCGCCACGGATGAAAAAGGTCTGGATACAGGATTTCTCGCCACTCCGGGAAAGTGCGATAATGTCGGCATCGCGCAGGTCTGGCACATTGATATCTTGGCTCGCCTGGATACCGCTCAGCGCCCGGATGCGGTTGCGCCAGATTGCGGCTGTCTCGAATTCCAGCTTTTCAGAGGCGGCATGCATGCGGTCAGCATAGTCGCGCTGGATCTCGGCAGACTCACCCGACAGAAAACGCCGTGCCTGATCCATCTGGGCTGCATAATCAGTTTCAGTGACCAGCCCGACACAGGGGCCGCTACAGCGCTTGATTTGGTATTGCAGGCATGGGCGGGTGCGCGCGCCAAACACTGAATCAGAACAGGTGCGCAACATGAAGGCGCGCGCAAGATCTGCAACAGTCCGATTGACCGCACCGGCAGATGCGAAGGGGCCGAAATAGTCACCCTTACGGGCCTTGCGGCCGCGATGTTTGGTCAGCTGGCCAAAAGGATGGTCGGCCGTCATCAGAATTTGCGGCAGGCTTTTGTCGTCGCGCAGAAGAATGTTGTAGCGCGGCTTCATCTTCTTGATCAGGTTGGATTCAAGAAGCAGTGCCTCTGTCTCTGACTTGGTGACGATAACCTCCAGCATCTCGGTTTCGCTGACCATCCGCATCAGCCGGTTTGGTAGCCGGTTCGGTTGCGTATAGCTGGCCACCCGACGCGCCAAGTTCCGCGCCTTGCCGACATAAAGCACCTCGCCATCCCCATTCGTCATGCGGTAGACGCCGGGATCTGCGCCCAGCTTGCGCACCTCTGCCTTCAGATAGGCGGTGCCGCGGGCCAGATCAGGTGGCAGATTTACGCTTGGCGATATGGGTGTCTTGTCGGTCATGCGCTTAATCTAGCCCGGCTTTGCCACCGCGGGTAGGGACAAGCGGCCGCAGTCCTGATGGCGGAACTATGAACGTGAAATCTATCCCCTAAACCTGTGGATAACTATGTGGAAAAAGGGCCGCCACAGGTGGCTTCGTGCTGATTTTATAGTAAATTCTTCAAATTGACTAAATTTTAGGCACTTAATATTAAATATAATAAAAACAGTAGTTTAAATATAAACTAAATTATAGTATGAGAAAAATAATCTGCAAAAACCCTTATTTCTCCGCTCCTTATGACGTTTTTGTAACATTGTGCACAAACAGACCAAAAGCAGCCTTCTGAATCGGGAATTTTAGTCACTGGCTGTCAACCGAGGCAGGCAAAAATTTCTTTTTTTTATTCTGGACCGTAGCTGTTCCAAAAAAGCGAATAAAATCAATTTGCCGCTATGTCCATTACCGTCGTCGTGGGCGTTTGCGGGTTGGTGCGCCGGGGGTGCCAGCGGGGAAGTGCGTTTTGCCCTTGTTATCGGTAGTGCTGGTGTAGCGCTGTGCGATGGCCTGCGGCACGCCGGGGGCACTCAGCCCCAACTCGGCCGCTTCCATCCGCCGGATTTCATCGCGCAGACGGGCTGCTTCCTCAAACTCCAGATTGGCGGCAGCTTCTCGCATCGATTTTTCCAGATCGGAAATGACGGTGGCGAAGTTATTGCCAACAAGGCTACCCTCGCTGGCCCCGGCTGCCGGGGTGACATGGTCACCGCGCTCATAGACCGAACCCAGAACGTCGTTGATATCCTTCTTGATGGATTCTGGCGTGATGCCATGCGCCGCGTTCCAGGCTTCCTGTTTGGCGCGCCGGCGGTTGGTTTCATCCAGCGCATATTGCATTGAATCCGTCACCCTGTCGGCATAGAGGATGACACGCCCATCCACATTCCGCGCCGCCCGGCCAATGGTCTGGATCAGCGACGTGCGGGACCGCAGATAGCCTTCCTTGTCAGCATCCAGAATCCCCACCAGCGCGCATTCCGGAATATCCAGCCCCTCGCGCAGCAGGTTGATGCCGATTAGTACATCAAAAATCCCCAGCCGCAGGTCGCGCATGATCTCAATTCGCTCCAGCGTGTCGATATCCGAATGCAGATAGCGAACACGTATGCCGGCCTCATACATATATTCCGACAGCGCCTCGGCCATTTTCTTGGTTAGGGTTGTGATCAGTACGCGCTGGCCCTTGGCCGCCGCCTCGCGGCATTCGGCGATGATGTCATCGACCTGGTTGCTGGTCGGCCGCACGATACAGTCAGGGTCGGTCAGGCCGGTCGGGCGCACCACCTGTTCGGAAAAGACGCCGCCAGTGCGCTCCATCTCCCATTTACCGGGTGTGGCCGAGACGAAAATGGTCTGCGGACGAAAGCCTTCCCATTCCTCGAATTTCAATGGCCGATTATCCATACAGCTTGGAAGGCGGAAACCATATTCCGATAATGTGCTTTTGCGCGCAAAGTCACCTTTGAACATCGCGCCGATCTGCGGAACGGTGACATGGCTTTCATCGATGATTAGCAGTGCGTTTTCCGGCAGATATTCAAACAGGGTTGGTGGTGGTTCGCCCTGCCCGCGCCCTGACAGATAGCGCGAGTAGTTCTCGATACCGGCGCAGGACCCGGTGGCCTCGATCATCTCGACATCGAACTGTGTCCGCTGCTCGATGCGCTGCGCTTCCAGCAATTTGCCTTGTTCGGTAAAATCGGCGATGCGGGTTTTCAATTCATTGCGGATTAGCTTTGTCGCCTGCTGCAGGGTTGGGCGCGGGGTCACATAATGCGAATTGGCAAAGACTGTGATCTGTTCCAGTGGCGCTGTTTTTTCACCCGTCAGCGGGTCGATCTCAAAGATATCTTCGATCTCGTCTCCAAACAGCGAGATGCGCCACGCGCGGTCTTCCAAGTGGGCGGGGAACAATTCCACATTATCGCCGCGCACGCGAAAGGTACCGCGCACGAAATTGGTATCATTTCGCCGGTATTGCAGCTCGGTAAAGCGGCGCAGCAGCGACTGGCGTCCAATCTCCTCGCCGCGTGACAGGCGAAAGGTCATGGTCGAATAGGTCTGTACCGACCCGATGCCGTAGATACAGGACACCGACGCGACGATGATCACATCATCGCGCTCCAGCAGCGCGCGGGTTGCCGAATGGCGCATGCGATCAATCTGTTCGTTGATCGAGCTTTCCTTTTCGATATAGGTGTCGGAGCGGGGGACATAGGCCTCTGGCTGGTAATAGTCGTAATAGCTGACGAAATATTCCACCGCATTGTCAGGGAACAGCGCCTTCATTTCGCCATATAGCTGCGCGGCTAGCGTTTTGTTGGGCGCCAGGATCAGGGTCGGTCGCTTGATCTGGCGAATCACATGCGCGGCGGTAAAGGTTTTTCCCGATCCGGTGACACCCAGCAGCACTTGGTCACGGTCACCGCTCTGGATGCCATCGACAAGCTCCTTGATCGCGGTCGGCTGGTCGCCGGCCGGCGCGAATTCTGACCGCAGGTCGAAATCTGCCGGCGCGCGCGGGCGCGTGATTATCATCTCGCCGACGGATGTGCCGTTGCCGGTGGGGGTGCAAGGAGAAGGCTGGCCGGGCGCGGGATGGCCGGGAGCCGGGATACTGGGGGTCGAGGTCGCATCTTCCATGCAGAAGAGATAGGTAATGCGACCGCCAGTGGGAAGGGTGGCAAAGTAGTAGGAAAAGTCTGCCCTAGTTGTCTCATCACCAAGAAAATCAATTATACCATACAATTATGAAACTGATTTGGCACAAACTTTGGTACGAAAAAGCTCAGATTGCTGGCGGAACGTCAGGGTTCATTTGAATGGATTCCATGTTACCATAAATTAAATCGTCAGCACGCACCGAAACCTCAAGACCTCAAAAAAGGGGTTAAACGGCTTAATATCGTCCTTATATCGCCCCAAAATAATAGCCACCCACCGTCCATCGCCGAGTTTGCCCGCTTGGGTGTGCAACTTGATTTAGAGCTTTTACTTGCGGCAACTGTTACCAATGCTAGCAAAGGTAATACAGCAAGTACTTTATCATCTAATGAGTTGCCACGAGAAGAAAAACCGGCGGATGCTGAAATGAAGCCCCCTCTTCCCCCGTCGCGTTCCCTGTGGCACATCTGATAGTATGAGTGACTCTCCAAAAAACAAGGATATCCCCGCCATCCGTTTCGCCGACCGGGTGAACCGCATCGCTCCGTCGCCCACCGTAGCGATCTCGTCGTTGGCGCTCGACCTGCGCGCCGGCGGGCGCGATGTCATCGGCCTTGCTACCGGCGAGCCCGATTTCCCAACCCCGCCGCATGTCTGTGATGCTGCCATGCGCGCCATCCGCAACGGCCATACCCGCTATACACAGGTGGACGGCATCCCCGAACTGAAGGACGCCATCATCCGTAAATTCGAGCGTGAGAATGGCATCGTCTTCACACCGGAAAATATCTCGGTCGGCACCGGCGGCAAGCAGGTGCTGTTCAACGCGCTGATGGCAACGGTCCAAGATGGTGACGAGGTGGTGATCCCAGCCCCCTACTGGGTCAGTTTCGCCGGCATTGTCGAGGTCGCCGGCGGCACCCCTGTCTTTGTCACCAGCGGTTTCGCCGATGGTCTGAAGATGACAGCGGACACCCTGGCCGCCGCTATCACACCGCGCACCCGCTGGGTGATCATCAACTCGCCCTCCAACCCCACCGGCATGGGCTACAGCGCTGACGAATTGCGGGCGCTGGCCGATGTCATTCGCCCGCATGAACAGGTAATGGTAATTTCAGATGACCTCTATGAACATTTGACCTATGACGCGTTCGCCTTTAATACCCTGGCGGCGCTGACACCCGATATGGGCGGCCGTATCCTAACTCTGAACGGGGTGTCCAAATCCTATTGCATGACGGGCTGGCGTATCGGGTTTGCCGCCGCGCCGGCGCCGTTGGTCCGAGCGATGGCGAAACTGCAGTCGCAATCGACATCCTGCCCGAACAGCGTTGCCCAACATGCAGCAATCGCTGCGCTGGACGGGCCAACAGATTTCATCGCAGACAACAATGCCGCCTTTGCCAGACGGCGTGGGCGTGTTGTGACGGCGCTGAATGCGATGGCGGGGGTCAGCTGTCCGACTCCCGACGGGGCGTTCTATGCGTTCGCCGATATTTCCGGCCTGATCGGCAAAAAACGGCCCGATGGCAAATCGATTGAAACTGACAGTGATTTTGCCGCCGTGCTGCTGGAACTAGGCGATGTGGCGGTGGTGCCGGGCGTCGCCTTCGGCCTTTCACCGGCCTTTCGCATTAGCTTTGCCACCGCCGATGACGCGCTGGATACAGGGCTTGAACGCATCGCCAATGTGGTGGCGTTGCTGACCTGACCGTCTGCCCAACTCACGCCACATTGCCCCTGCAGGCTCGCACTCTGGTTGGGATTACCCAAAGTTAGCCCTCGGGAGACAGAACCATGCTGATCAAAAAACGCCGAGCTTGGCAATTGCCAGAATCTGCGGCAACACCCGAAGATATCTATATGAACCGCCGACAGTGGCTGAAAGCAGTGAGCTTTGCCGGGCTGGGCCTTGCCAGCACTAGCGCGCTGTCATCAGTCGCCATGGCTGCGATTGGTGGTTATCC
>PCBG01000015.1 GCA_002731315.1 Rhodospirillaceae bacterium
CGGCGTTCTTCTGGAGCATCTCGAGGCAACCAGCCGTGACAGGGACACCGTCATCGTCCTGACTTCAGACCATGGTGATTATCTGGGCGATCACTGGCTTGGCGAAAAGGACCTGTTCCACGAGGTCTCAGTGAAGGTGCCGCTGATCATCGCCGATCCCGACCCGGCCTGTGATAGCACTCGCGGCACCGCCAGTAACGCGCTTGTCGAGCAAATTGACCTTGCCCCGACCTTTGTGGAGATGGCAGGCGGCGAGCCGGCGGTGCACATTCTTGAAGGACTTTCACTCGTACCGTTGCTAACCGGCAATTCACCGGCGGACTGGCGAAACTATGTGATCAGCGAATATGATTATGCGGTCACACCGATGGCTGACAGGCTAGGCATGGCAAGCCATGAAGCTCGGCTGTTCATGGTTTTTGACGGTCGTTACAAGATGATGCATTCGGCGGGTGGTCACCGGCCCATGCTGTTCGATCTTCACACCGACCCAAAGGAATATCATGATCTCGGTGGGAATTCTTCTTCACGGCCGGTTCTCGACAAGCTGTATGGGCATCTTCATGAATGGGCGCTTCGGATGTCACAGCGAGTTACAATGTCGGAAGTCAATATCAAACAGAAGAAGGGTGAACCCCAGCGCGAAGGCATCCTTGTTGGCGTTCACCGAGAGGCCGATCTGGAAGCGAAACTCACCCGGCATTATTCCGGTCTCGCGCGCCAGAATTATCTGGATGAGTCAGATGATGTATGATGTTGCAATTTAATCAGGGAAGATCAACTTTTATCATTTCCCAAGGTCCGAGCCACTACCACCCCTAACATACGCACCAACCCCTCGAACCAAATCGATCTAGTTCTCGCAATCGAACCCAGTAACGTCCACCTGACACCTTCAACTTTGCACACTAAACTTCCACGGTTCACGAGCTATGAAAACCGGAGTGTAATCAGCCGCCGAGTAGATCAGTGCGAAGAAAGATTACCGTAAGCCCGGCTGCAACGAGCACGGCGCGAACTGGCACCGCGTTTGGTGCAGTAAGACCACGACCAAGAAGCGCCAACCCAATGCCGATCTGCAGTGCTGTTAAGAGGGCCGCCATTGGCGCGTCGGCAAGTCCAGTCAGTTCTGGGTGCCGAATAATGGCAAGCGGGATCACATAAAGGCCAAGCCCGAGCGACATCGCGCTGCCAGCAACTGGAAGCCAGTTTTCCTCGACCATGCTGGCGGCGATGAACACCCCGCCACACACCGGCGGGGTGATGGTCGATAGAAGCGCATACCAGAAGATGAATAGATGTACGAGAAGCGGCTCAACGCCCATATCGATTAGTGCTGGACCGGCAACCGACACGCAGATGACATAGGCCGCGGTTGTTGGCACTTCCATGCCAAGGATGATGCAAGCTAGAGCAGTCAAAGCCAGAGCCAGCCAAAGATTATCACCCGAGAAGGCGAGGATTCCGGAGGTGATCTTAACGCCAAGCCCAGTCATGCCAAGGATGCCGACGATGATTGATGCGCATAGAATGATGGACGCGATCATTGCAATCTGCTTGCCGGCGGTAATGGCTGCCTGCACCATCCGCTCGCGCACCCGTGACGGGTTAAAAGCCAGATCGGCACCGGTGAGTAGTAGGAGCGCCGCAAGAATGATCGCGGAGGCGGCGGCAAATTGGGGGGTGTAACCGCTGAACATTACAAATAGCAGCGCCCCGAACGGCACGGCAAAGAACAGCGATGTAACGATAATTGTCTTGAGGCCCGGACGCATATCTTCGCGATAGGGCTGCAAATCATGGCGGTCGGCATAACCGTTCACGCCGATCCAGACTGTCGCGAAATAGAGAATGGCTGGCAGAGCCGCTGCAATTATTATTTGCGTATAGGGGATACCCGTCAATTCAACCATGACAAAGGCACCGGCGCCCATCAGGGGCGGCATGATTTGACCGCCGGTAGAGGCGACAGCTTCCACCGCCGCCGCAATCCGTTTCGGATAACCGAGACGCCGCATCGAGGGCAACGTCACCATGCCCGTGGATGCAACGTTCGCCGATGCGGAGCCCGAGATCGAACCAAAAAGTGCTGATGAAAGGACGGATACCTTGGCGGCGCCTCCCTTCAGCCGACCGGCGGCAGCTATGGCAATATTCATGAAGCCCTGACCCGCCTCGCCGGCATTTAGGACGGCGCCAAAAATAACGAAGATGGCGACGACCGAAACTGATACGCCGGTCAACTTGCCCCACAGCCCGCCTTCGGTGATGACGAGTGTGCCCAAAAAGCTGTTGAAGGGGAGGCCGGGATGTCCGAATTCACCGGGAATGTGGCTGCCAAAAAGCCCATAGAGTAGAAACACAAATGTAATCAGCGGCAGCGGCCAGCTGACAGCGCGGCGTGCCATTTCTAGTGTCAGAAGGATTAGGCCGACACCGACCGTGATCTGCCAGCCACCGGCGATGAAGCCGTATTGGTCAGAAAGTGACGATTCATTCAGGGCTATAAAGCTGCAGAACAGCCAGCCAATCATCGTGAGGCAGAGTCCGAGGCGGCGTTGTGCCGGTCCGTCCGCCGCGAAGATGAATACCCAGGGCAGCGCCAGTGCCATATGAAGTGGCCGCGATACAAGGCTTGGTACCAGCCCGGAAAAGATGAGCCAGATATGGAATGTAATCGAGGCGGCCCCAAGACCAACCCAGATCCAGCGATACGATTGCTCAGTCATGGGATGTTTGGAAAGAGGAGGGCGGCCTGGGCCGCCCTGCCTGTCCTAGTGATGCGTGGCGAGGCTTGCCCCGACCTCCTGATAGTAGCGCTTTGCCCCCGGATGGATGTCTGTGAGAATATTGTCAAGCATGTCGAGCGACACGCCATCCCACCATTTTGCTGCGGCGCCAAGTGCTGTCTTGTTTTCCCAGTAGGTTTTCGTCAACTGGTAGGCCGTTTCATCATTCATGTCGGTGGTGGTAAAGGCGACAACCGGAAGTGAGGTGGTAATCACGTCACTTGTCTGGCCTGCATACGTGCCGGCGGGGATCACAAGGCGCGTGCGCTTCGAGGCTTTGACCTGCTCGTCATTCAGTGAGATCACCGTGGCGCCGGCCGAAGCGGCAGCCTCAATGACATTGGGTGCCGGATATGAGCCGGCAGTAACAAATCCATCGATCTGCCCGTTCTTCAGTGCCGGAACCGCATTCGACAATTCCACTTCGGCAAGCGTGACCTTTCCTTCAAGGCCGAAAAGTTTCAGATATTTAGCTCCTTCACGCGCGCCAAAAGACCCCTTGCCAAGCAGGATGGTTTTGCCTTCCATACCGGCGAAATCGGTCACACCAGACCCTTTGGACATGATGAAATGCATTGTCAGCGAAGGGATCGGGAACAGCGCTCGGACTTCGTTAAAACGCGGGTTGCCCTTGTCCTTGAACATGGCACTGCCGCTACGAGCTAGCTTGATTAGAACCGGCGGCGTAGTGAACACATAGTTGTTGGTGCGTCCGATGGCTTCCATGACGTTCTGCACAGAACCCTGGCTTTCCTCGACAGTGACGATTATGTCCCCGGATGAGCCGGTTTTCATCGCTTCGGCGATTTCCACCGCCATCTGATAGTAGGATGATGTTGATTTGGCCGATTTATAGGTGATGCGGGTGTCTGCATTCGCAGTACTAACAAGGCCAAACATTGCAATAAGAACGATAAACAGATTGTGAATTTTCATTTTTTCCTCCCTTTGTGGTTAAGTAATACAACTCAACCGGATTGCTTCGCCAGTCAAAATCTATCGATATAAAATGGAGCCTCCCCGAGAGGTGCTCACGTTACAAGCTCTTTCCTCCGCCCATCTATCACCGCACTTGGTCCGAGCCAAAAGTCACTCCAACGTACCCCTCGAGTCAAATCAATCCAAATTTAGCAACCAGCCCCAGCAATTCTGATCGATTGCGGCGGTGGATTTGGGTTGATTTGTTTAGGGTTTAAAAATCGTTTCCTGCCAGGCCCTTGTAGATTGATGTGGGTATTCATTCGCATCCGATAGCTTTTTGCTTAACAAGTTAAATATTGTTTGACTCGACCATGTTCTGTGTCTTCTAGTTATCCAGATAGAAAATAACAGGAGAAATTCATGTTTAAGAAAACGGTTTTGAGTGCCTTTGCCAGTGTTGCGCTGTTCAGTGGTGCTGTCAGCGCGCAGGTTAATCTGACGGCTGAAACCGCAAGCCCGGGTGGCGCCACACATCTGTCGCCCGCGCATATGACGGAAATTGCCGGAACCAAGGGCATTGCCAATATTCAGCTTGCTGATGGCCAGACACTGACCAACTCAATCCAGAATGTTGCCGAAGGTAAGACGGATATAGCGGCTACGCCATATATTTTGCCATTTCTGATGAGCCGGGGTGTCGGCCCTTACGGTTCACTGGGCAAGGAGAAGGGGGCGGAGCTTGCAGGCAATCTTAGAGCGATCAATCCGTTTACACTTGGCATATTCTTTCTCTATGCCTACGACGCCAAAAATATCGGAGGCTGGGACGATCTGAAAGGTCGCAAGATCTATAACGGGCCACCGCGCGGCGGCGCGCTGACCAACGCGCGCAGCATGATCCAGATTGTGGCTGGCCTAAAAGATGGCGAGGATTATGAAGGTTTGCAGGTTAATTGGGGTCAGGGCGCAACGCTGGTAACAAGCGGTGAGCCAGATGCCATTGTGCTGCCAGAACTTTTTCCCGGATCGCGTCTGACTTCGGTAACAGCTGCTGGTAAAATGACCGGCTGGTCGATGCCGAAAGCCGCCTACGAGAGCGAGGCCATGCAGAAATATATGCAGGCGCCTGGTAGTGCGCCAGTCACCATGGATATGGCTACTCTCCGTGAAACGATGGGGTCTGACTGGACCTTCATTTCGGAAGACGGTACCTTCCGGGCATTCGCAACGATCGGCGGCAATGTCGTTCATAAAGATATGGACGAGCAGCTGGTCTATGACCTTGTGACTGCCTACGTCGCTACACTAGACGACCTTAAGGCTAAGGCACCTTATGGAGATACAGTCGGGTTTGACTTACCTATGCAAGGTATGTGCGGCGCGAACCCAGTCAAATACCATCCTGGTGCGGCTCGTGCATGGAAAGACGCCGGCTATGTAATTGAAGCTTGCGCTCTGGACAGCTGAGCAGACCCAACTACTGGTGGCGCTTTCACGGCGCTACCAATCTGATTAATTTTTATTCTGGGCGCCCGATGTCACTTGATCCTATCAAAGATACAGAACCATCGATTTTCCCGAACCGATCCGTTTATTTCTTTGCTTTAATTTTTGTAATGATGGGCGTGGTCAACAGCACACCCCTTATACCGGGCTGGGATGAATTCTGGCGTGGCACAACCGGCATCAATAATCTAAAGGTTCGATCATTCTCAACGGAATGGTTTTACCCGCTAGTCTTCACTCTGATGATGATCGTTGTCGCACTAAAACACTCGATGTGGCGCGAGTGGCGGGGCACCGATAAGGCTTTTCTGGGCGCTTTTATGGATTTTGCGCTTGTAATCGCCGCAGCAGCTGTGTCTTTCACGTACCTGATCGAAATTGACAGTGTGTGTCTAATTGATTTGCTGAATGGTGAGCGCGCGCGGATTATGGCGGAAACATTGCAGGCTGAAATTGAATTAGCTGAGACAATGGGTTTGCCAAAACCAGATACGGTTGAGGACCCCAAATGCGTCAGCACTACGGGCGTCTGGCTAGTGGCCATCATGGGATGTGCCCTGATAATCTTTCTGGGTTACAATATTAAGGTTTGGGGATTGCCCCTAGTGGCCATTTCTCTTTGTATCGCTGCATATACCATTATCACAGTGCTTGTTTGGTATTTCCACGGTCCAGACAACATAAACAAATATTTTATGACTAAGCTTGGGGGAGAGCCGCGATCGTTTCTTGATGGAGTGCCGAATGTGCATGACGCGCTGGTGAACAATGCGTCCGGTTTCCTTGGGCGTTTTATGCACGTGATCATGAACGTCGTTTTCCCATATATCATCCTAGGTGCTCTCTTCGGAAAATCTGCAGGTGGCAAGACCTTAATCAAGTTGGCCTTCCGCTGGACACGGCGGCTCCGCGGCGGGCCAGCACATGCGGCGATAGTCAGCTCAGCCATGTTCGGGACGATAACTGGTGGACCTGTCGTCAATGTGCTGTCAACTGGCGTTCTTACCATCCCAATGATGATCCAGCGGGGTTTTTCGCGAGTCTTTGCTGGGGGTATGGAGGCGGCAGCGTCGTCCGGTGGATCGATCATGCCACCGGTGATGGGGGTTGCTGCTTTTATTCTCGCGGCAATGACAGCGGTTCCTTACCGGGATGTAATCATCGCGGCAACATTGCCGGCGATTGCTTATTTCCTGTGTCTTTTTCTGAGCGCCTCGTTCCAGTCACGCAAACAAGGAATCGAGGCTTTTGGCGCGCTGACTGATGAAATGCGCATCAGCGGCCAGGATATTTTACATTTGTGTCAGATCCTGCTGCCAATTCTAATGATTTTGATCCTGTTGCTGACGCCAAAGGATCTGGTTGGTTGTGGTTTTTTTGGTACATTGCTTGGTGCGGAATCTGTCCTGCAGGATAGCAGGTGTGTTGTTCATTCATTGCCATGGTTTCTGCAGATCTTCCAGAATGCAGCCGGTGATGCCGGTGCAACTGGATGGTGGGCTGCAGCTTTTGTGACTGTGCTGCTCTTTCTTGACAGGGATTTTCGCTCACGGCCACGCAAGCTGCTTGATGCACTTGCCGAATCGGGCATCACGATATCTTCGCTTTATCTGATGTTTCTGGCGGTTACGGTTATCGATGTTTGCCTAAATTTTACTGGCCTTTCAAAATTTGTGGCGATTGATGTCCTTCGGTTCCTTCTTTCTTTCGATCTCGGTGGCGACGGCTCAGTTTTATTTCAGTTTCTTGCGCTTGTTATGACTATGTTATTGGCAGTTCTGCTGGGAATGGGTATGCCGGCCGTGCCGGCTTATGTCAATGTGGCGCTCCTAATGGGCCCCCTACTTGTAGGACTTGGGATAGCCACTTTCACTGCGCATATGTTCATCTTCTATTTTGCGGTGGCCTCGGCCATCACGCCGCCTGTAGCGCTTGCCGCCTTTGCTGCTTCTACAATTACAAAGGCAGAACCCATGGCGACCGGACTGAGTTCGGTCAGGTCTGGCATTGTAATGTTTACAATTCCGTTTGTCTTTGCGTTCTATCCCGAATTGCTACTGATTGATCAGGCCCTGATTGATCCGACCAGCCCAACAAATTCGCCGCTGCCCGGCTATGAGAACGGTATCGATCTTTTCGCTCTGAGCTGGTTGCTGGCCCGTCTGGTTGTTGCGTTGTATCTGGTTGCAACAGCGCTGGCAAAATTTGACCTTAAGCAGCTGAGTTTGCTAGAGGCATGTGCGCGGTTGGTTGTGGCGCTGGCAATTCTGATGAAGCCTGAAGCCATACACTTCACAGCTCTAATTGTCGCAGCCGTTTTCCTCTTCTTGCACACTTGGAGTGCGCGTCGTGGCAACGTGGCTTGATTGATTCCGGCTTTAATGACCCTAGGGGAAGACGGGTTTGCAACTATCCTTACAGGACGCGAGCGTCATGAAACAATCTGCCTTTTTTCATTCCGAATCCTGCTTTTGGCACACGACGGGCGAAGCTGCCCTAACGCAGCCTGTTGGCGGATGGGTGCAGCCAATGGCGGCTGGCGGGCATGCGGAAAGCCCGGAGTCAAAGCGCAGAATGCTGAATTTGATGCAGCGCACGGGTTTGTTCGAGGCCTTGGACAGGCCTTCGGCAGTGCAAGCATCTTTAGAGCAGCTTACGAGGATACATACAACGTCCTATCTCCAAGAATTCCAGTCCCTCAGTGAGCGTGAGGGAGGATTGCTTGGTCCTGCAGCACCTTTTGGAAAAGGGTCATTTGAAATAGCTCGCATGTCGGCGGGCCTCGCCATAGCAGCGCTAGCTACGGTTCTGAAAGGCAATCACAAGACCGCGTATGCACTTACCCGCCCACCTGGGCATCACTGCCTTGCCGAACATTCGATGGGTTTTTGCCTTCTGGCAAACATCCCGCTTGCTATAGCGGATGCACGTGAAAAAGGCCTTGGGGGTAGGTTCTTCGTTGTCGACTGGGACGTACATCACGGCAATGGCACGCAGCATATTTTTTATGAAGACCCAGATGTGCATACGTTATCAATTCATCAGACCAATATGTTTCCGCCGGGATACAACGGTTGGCAGGAGCGCGGCAGCGGCAGGGGTGAAGGTGCTAATACAAATGTGCCGCTTCCGCCTGGTTGCGGCCATGATGCTTATGTTCATGCCATGCAGAACATTGTTGTGCCGTTGATTAGGAATTTCCGACCTGAGGCCATCATTATCGCTTCAGGATACGATGCCAGTCATGTGGATCCACTAGCTAGAATGTCATGCTTGTCGACGACCTATGCGACCATGACAGACATGCTGGTCGAGGTCGCCGGAGATCTGTGTGACGGTAGGATTGTTGCAGTGCACGAAGGTGGATATTCTGAGGCCTACGTACCGTTTTGTGGTCATCGGGTAATCGAAGCGCTGTCGGGGCACACCACCGCGTTGGAAGACCCGTTCCTTGCGAATTTCCTCCGGCAGCAGCCGGACGACGAGCAGAGGCAGTGGCAATGTGGTTATATCGACAGATTGGCATCGTCGCTTGATTTGCTTTGATCATCATTGGCGAAACAATCTTGGCAGTCTAGGGCGGCAAAAATGAAACAGGATCGGCCAAACATCATACTGATCATGTCTGACAATCAGTCGGCGGATTTCCTTGGCGCCTATGGAAATAACGAAGTTCACACACCGGCACTAAACGCACTAGCGCAGAACGGTTTACTCTTTCGAAACGCTTATTGTGTAAATGCGATGTGTTCACCCTGTCGCGCGTCTGTTCTAACCGGATTGATGCCTTCCACGCATGGCATTCACACTTGGCTGGATGATGGTCTTGAGGATGAATGGCCTGAAAGGTGGAATGCCATTGGTGAATTCGAAAGTTTGCCAGAAAGATTGCAGACGAATGGCTATAAGACCGCGCTTATTGGCAAATACCATCTCGGCAAGGCCTGGCAGCCCCCGTCCTCTTTTGACCACTGGGTAACGTTTCCACATGGCCATACGGTGAGTTTCTTTGGGAACAGGATGATTGATAATGACCAGAATTATGTCTATGAGGGCCACTCTGTCGATTTCTTCACCGAACGCACAATTGCCTTTCTCGAAACACAAAAAACCAGCAGCGCACCGTTTTTTGCATTTGTGCCCTATAATGGGCCCTATGGGCATTGGCCGGCGATTAGGGGCAGAGCTGATAACGCTTTCGCAAATCTGTATGATCATGCTTCGCTGGACTCTGTTCCGCGTGAAGGTTTGAGTCAGTCCGTTATTGATCGTTATACAAAACGTGTGCTTGAAGCGGGCACGCACCCTCACGAACGGTTTGCAGGACCGTTGAAGCTTCCCAATGATACAAACAGTTTGAAGAATTATTTTGCCCAGACATCGCTCATTGACAGCGGGGTTGGCCGTATCGTTGCGAAGCTTAAATCGCTTGAGATGGATCAGAATACACTCGTAATCTATACAGCCGATCATGGGTTCTCTCTGGGCAATCATGGCATCTGGGGCCATGGGCTGGCCGCTTGGCCTTCCTCCATGCACAGACCGAGTTATAATATCCCATTAATCATCAGCGGCTGTGGCGTAACCCGTAATGAATCGCACGCACTTGTCAGTCAGTTGGATCTGCCAAACACAATCCTTTCATTTGCTAGATTACCACTGCTGAGAGGCAATCTCACAGACTCGCTGCCGCTTGACCTTAATGACCCCCCGACCATGCATCGCGAGGCCGTCTTTGTAGAACAGGAAGAAACCCGTGCAATAAGGACCAGCACACATCTTTACGTAGAGCGTTTCAATGTAGAGGGCTTTGATGGCTTGGAGCCGGAGTTGTACGATCTTGTTAATGATCCAGATGAGAGGGTAAACATTGTGGACACGCCTGATGTGGCTGATATCCAAGCCACCCTAGTGCTACAGCTTCAGTCGTATTTTGAGAAAGTATCTACGCCCAAGCGTGATCTCTGGCGTGGCGGCAGGCCGAAATCAAATATAAGCCACAAAGCATTTTGGCAAACGGCGTGGGGTCAAGACTGGAATTGCGGTTTCTAAGGACAGTTTTGTATGTCCACTAGATTGCCGCCAGACAAGGCTCTACGAGCCTGATTAAACCTCGCATAAATTATTTATCAAATGGCTGAGGTCTCATCGTAAATAGCAAGTTCATCATATGGCAAAGGAGATAAGGTGCCCATGCCAGCTAAGTGGATGAAGGTTTTGGAAATTTAATCTAGTTGGATTTTGGAGATGATTGCGCCTCCTTTAGCAGGCTCATCA
Source organism: Rhodospirillaceae bacterium (assembly GCA_002731315.1). The sequence goes on from PCBG01000015.1 coordinate 10,494, forward strand.
AAACTGACTGCGCAACATTAGGGAGGTCTATATTCCTTACCTCTCCAATATTGTGAAAATCGTTACCAACCACAACCAGGCCCAGCATCCCCATGTTTAAATGCGGTGTGCAGCCATACAAATAAACGCCTTTTCTTTCAAAAAGGACAGAATGGAATTCGTTAATATTTGATTTTGGGGGAAGGTCGAGCATTTTTGGGCCAGCAAGGAACTCCACGTTATGTCCCTTATTTTTTGGCAACCATTCGACAGTGTCGCCGACATCAATCTTCACAATTTCGATGCTGAAAGTATCAAACTGAGTGAACTCAATTTGAATGATATCCGCCGCGGCGCGTTTTGAAATCATCACGGCTGCCAGCATGATGGCCAGCAACAAAAGACTAAATTTTTTGCAATCCAATATGATGCCTCGATATTAACCATTTTAGCGGTGATAGAAAAACTGCCTCAATTAGGGTGTTGTGCCGCATATAAAACCCGGGAGATGGTGCTCGCTGAGGGTCTCGGTTCTATCTAGTATTTCCCTTAAATTCTTGCCTTGGATTTCCATCATGTGTCGCTTAAAGCACGGCTGTGAAACCTTCAAATTGTGGGTGTCCCAGGTAGATGTCGCTATTAGCACCTGCTCCCTTGTGAGCTTGCCGAAAGGCGTCCGATTTAGTCCAATTCAAAAAGTCATCTTCTGATCGCCAAACAGTGTGGGATGCATAAAGGGTAAATGTCTTATCTTCATCCATTTTTCCCCTGACTAGGTTGAATTTTTCAAAGCCAGGAACGCCCTCCAGGTGAGAGTCTCTTTGCTTCCAAATGTTTTCAAAGTCAATCTCTCGACCAGGGCAAATCTTGAACCGGTTCATTGCTATGAACATCATCGTGTCCTCATTTTATTGCAATTGGAGTTGGTCACTGCACCCATCTTTTTTCGAGCCCCGGCTTTGCCTTCGACAAGGCAGCACACACCTTTTGTGGGCGGTTATATAAACATATAACTTGTAAGGTAGGTGCCTAATCATCCGTTTGATATGAGTAATGGTTCTTTGGACGGTAACGAACAGCTAAAACCGCAAGTGCAAGTATTAAGATTGCACTTGCCTCATACACCAATGAGATCATGTCCATATCTTTGCCCTGTAGAATAATCAGTCGCGTAATAGCAGTGATTGCAATGAATATTGGCAAGGTAATTGGGATACGCTTGCTCACGAAAAATATCCCGATCATGCCAAGAACCTCAGTGTAAATGAAAAGCAGAAGTAAGTCTGCAAGGCCTACACTTTGGTTTTCAATGATTTTTATTACTTCTTGGCCAGTTGCAACTATCGCCAATAGCGCAATCGAAGCCAGAAGCAATTTTTCTGCGAAATTTATTAGTTCGGCGATTTTTACTTCCATACTCCGGCCTTTCCGCAAGCTGCAATTTGCATTCAATCCAATTAGTCTATAGGCGCCGTGTGGCAACGTTTTCTGATGCCGCGGCCTTAGATGTAGTTGCAGTCATAATTACACCGGCGACGCTGGCGTGAATAAGGCCCATGAATAGGCCCAAAGTCTCTTCATTCTTTCTATAGCTCATTAAGAAGGCGCTTGAGCTTTTTCTTACTTTTACCTAACGCTTTGGCACCCGAAACCGTATCGAAATTAGATTTATCTTCGCCAACCAAAATTAGGCCAATCATGCCCATGCCTTTGTGTGGGGTGCACCAGTAGTAATAAATCCCGGCCTGTTCGAAGGTGAGTGAAACTTCTTTATTATTTTTTGACTTAAATTTCATATCATTTGGTGACGACACCATTTCAACATTATGGCCTTTATCCGTTGGCACCCAAGTCACTGTATCTCCTATCCCAATGCGAACTATCTCCTCACTGAAAACCATCTTATTTCCATCGGCGTCTTTGTTCAGCATTTCGATTTTTGCGTCTGCCGCTAGTGCCTGTGAGGAGATGCCTAATGCGAATAGCAAAGCGTATAGTTTCATCATAGATCCATCTGTTCTTTTTTTGGTTTTAGTTGTGGTTTTCATGTTCAGGAAGGAAACATGAAAACCATACTTTAAAATTGTATTGATAATGATAATCATTCTCAACAAAAAAATTATACGGTTTGACTTAGTATACGTGGAATACGCATTAACGTATAATCAGCATAGACGATTAACCAAAAAGCGGTCTAGCTATCTGAAAAAGTCGTCAAGAACTATCACGATACGTTTGTTTTATTATGCACTTTGATGGCTTAGCGGCAAATTTCTTGCAATGCCTTCGTAAGTGTGGACTGAATCAGGTGGCATGAAGTAATTACTGCTAGGCTGGCTAATTTTGAGCCAGCAGTCGATGACATTGAATTGGGGTTGCCGGGGCTGGCTGCTTGATTTTAAACGAAGCCAGTCAGGATCCGTTTCTGGACATACTGCCTGCCACCTGCATAGCCACACTCTCGACCCGTTGCCTCAACCATCTATGTGCCGGATCATTCTGGCTTCTTTCGTGCCACACCATATAAATTGCAACGGGGTCACTGTCGAAAGGAAGCGGTGCAACGTCCAGTGTTCGAAGTGTTCGCAAACGCATCAAATCCATCTGCGTCGCTATGATTCTTGTGCCTTTGATAAACGGAGTAATGGCATTAAAATTAGAAACGGTAACGACAGGTCGTTTGATTAGCGATTTGTCAACTTCATTGCTTGACCAGATTGACCATGAGGTGCGTCCTTCCATGAACCGGACGCTCAGATGTTGGGCGTTGTAGAAATCTTCGAGGGTCTGCGGCGGATCACCCATTTCGGCGTCAAAGAAACACATCATCCTGCCCCTGAGGACTATCTTCTGATAGATGTCGGAGGCCTCTGGTGGTAGAGGAGTGAGGGCCAGATGGCACCTTGAATCACGAATCCACGGCACACTCGGCTGTCCAGATGGGATGAACTGAAGTTCGAGGGTTATGCCTTCAGCAATCGCGTCCCGGAGCAGCTTGGGGAAGATCAGGTCGCGCTGCATGTCATTGGCTGCGACAACGAAGCTCATTTCTTCGTGCAACGGGTTGAAGGAACGCTGCTCTGTCAGGCGCTGCAGGCTGTCCAGTGCCTCTATTACGCTTGCTTTTAAAGCAAGCGCCGTTTCTGTCGGTGTCAATCGATGGCCTGTTCTGATGAAAAGTGGATCACCAAGTATGTGCCGAAGCCGTCGTAGAATATGACTAACCGCAGGCTGTGTAAGATCAAGTTTCTCTGCCGCCTTGGAGACGGATGAGAGTTCGAGGATAGTCAGGAAGGCTCGCAAGGTGTGGCCATCCAGGTCCATGAAATTTTTACTTTTCATCTTTTACTCTTTAATAAAAAATTGGCGTTCTTGCATTAATAATTTTTATTATAAATATAAAATTGCATGAATTGTGATTATGGGTCTACGAACTTAATCTAACGGATGACGTTGGCCCAAGGGTCTGCAGACTTAGGAAGTAAATATCGTGTAACGAAATGAAGTTTAGACGGGAGATTTTAAATGTCAGCGGAGTTTGTAATTGCACCGCATATGCGGCTACAAGAATGGGTTGGTGTTGAAAAAGGCTATTTCGATGATGAAGGGCTGGCCTATGCGCTCGAGGACCAGTTGAAATCAGCCACAAACCATGTGCATGACCTCGGTGACAAGGTGGGGGCCTACCAGACGTTCGAAAAAGGCCGGTCCAGCGACGTCAGCTGTGCCTGCCACTGGACTGTGAATGTGGCAGCGGCCTCTGGCCACGGGCGCCTGTATGGTAAAGCCTATTCGGTATCTCCTTGTGGGATTTTTGTGCCGTCGGAGTCTGATATTAGGACACCGGAAGACCTTGCAAATGTCCCGATTTCGGTCGGTTTCCAGTCTGGAAGCCATTATTCGACCATTCAGGCGTTGGAGCCGTTTCTGTCCGCCGATGAGATAAATCTGTCCTATTCAGATGGCTTGCTGTTCCGGCGGATGGAGCATCTGATCGATGGCAATGTTCCGGCGGTCAGCTTGTTCAGTGGCCCCTATTATTTCATGCAACAGCTTGGCTTCCGCAAGGTGCTCGATACAAGCTTCATGATGGCGGCGATGGTAGCTGAGGATACCAGCCTTGATGATGTCGAGAAATATTTCGCTGCACTGCGCCGTGCGCAGGCGGATATCGACCTGCGGCCGGAACTCTATACCCATTATTATCGCGAGGAGTTCCCCGAGCGGTTCCGCGACCAGATTGACACACGGCTGTTTGGCCCAGGCGAGCGCATCGTATTTGAGGAATATTCCAAAGACATCTACGACAAGTCCCGTCAGTGGATTGATGAGCGTGGCATCTTTGAAGATGGTATTGGGGAGCGGAATTTCGAACAGGCAGTTATTCTCTGATAGGCACCGCGCACCTAGGTGACCGTTCGGAGGAGTTGCAAATAAGCCTCTGCTTTGGCTCGCTGGCGAAGGTTGCTTGCTCAGTCGTTTGTCTCAAAGGTTTTGCGGGCGGCAATCGCCGGTTTGCAAGCGAGTTCGATAGACCCGTTTTGCACGGTCCCGATGGCGGACCTGTCAGCAGGGTTTTCCACCGGGTTACTTCCATTCGGCAGCAATGTAGCGATGTCCGAGCTCGGCTGTCATGTTTCATCTTCAAACTGTCCCGTCGCACGATCTAGAATATCGGTCGCATCCGCGTGTGCTGCTGACCCCGCCCAAGCAATAAAGTGGTCAGGCCGGACTAATATGGCCTCTACGCTATATAAATCCATTAGCTCAGCGGATGCCAGATCAAGCGTTTTTAATGGAATGCCGCGCTGCCGGGCTGCTGATGTGAAAGCATTAGTCAGACCTGCGTCGTCTGCGAGGTTCATCAGGGTAAAGCCGGCTCCCAGCGCTTTCCACAGATCAGTGGCGTCTGGCAGAGGTGCAGGTGCCAGATGATGTCCTGCCTGTGCGGTTACAGTGTGCTGCCCAGTTGCGCCGGATACAGCGCCGGGATGTCCGCAGACAATGGGGGACCCGGCATAATGCGGCAGATATTGCGTCACCATACTGTCATCGCCGGCCGCGCGCTGGGCCCAAGCATCCTCGAAAGCGGCAAGGTCGCGGCGGGGGTCAAATTCCTCGGTGAAGCTTCGATCGTCGATGATTGATTTGACTATGAAATCATCACGTGTTGAGGCAAAGACCGGGTGCCGCTCACTCGAATAGCTGTCCAGCAACTGCGGCCCGCCCCAGCCATCAAGGCAGGCTGACAGTTTCCAGGAAAGGTTGCGCGCATCCTCGAAGCCTATATTGACGCCATAGCCGCCGTAGGGTGGGTGCGAATGCGCTGCATCACCCGCAATGAATACCCGGCCCATGCTGTAGTTGTCTGCGAGGCTGAGGCGCAGTTCCCAGAAACCGACATATTCAAACTCGATATCGATTGGCGCCCCTACGGCCTTTTCGAGGAACGTGCCGAAATCAAAATTGTCGCGTGTTGTTCCCGCCGGAACCGGCGCATGGAAGAACCAGTTGCAATCAAGGTCAACCCGGCCAAGGAACTGCCAATAACCCTTCAGATCTGGATTAATGGCATTAAAGATTGCCTTTTCGCCATAGATAGACAGCTTTTTATCAAGCTGTTGTGAACGAAAGACAAGCAACGCCATTAGCCTGTCATGCGGTTCAACAGTCTGGGTAATGCCTGCCGCCTCGCGCACGGGCGAGCGGGCTCCGTCACAGCCGATCAGATAGCTCGCTATTTGATTGCGCTGACCTTTCCCTTTTGTTTCCTGGATTGTAACAGTAACGCTATCTTCATTCTGGTCGAGTGCGACAAAACTCCAGCCCGGTAGAAAGGTGATGCGATCATCAGCCGCCGCGCGTGCACGCAGCACAGCTTCAGTTTCGTACTGCGGCAGCCTTTCATTGGTTGCAGCGTAGTAATTGATGATTTTTGCCCGGTTGAACCATTCATAGTGATAGTTGGACAGGAAGCTGCCATAGGTCGCCACGCCGCCGCTGCCATAGCTTCGCGGGATTGGCGCGGCGGCCCTGATCGCATCGGTTACGCCCCACCGTTGGAAATGTTCGCCGGTGCGCGGCGTCAGGTTTTGACCCTTCGGAATCCGCTGGATGTTTTCATGCCGTTCAACAATGATGCTGCGATGCCCATTGACCGACAGATCTATGGCCAGACCGACGCCAACAGGGCCGCCACCAATGATGATCACGTCATTCTTAAATTCTGATTCGGACATCGCCGTCTCCAGGCATCGGGTCGGGAGCCACTCCGTCATCATCCCTCAACATAGACATCGGCATCCCTGACATTATTCTCACCTTCTTGCAACAAAGATCCCAGGATGCTTGGGTGCGTTCGTAAACGCCGCATCCCTCAAAATGCCGTGCCCGGGTGTTTGATAATGACCCACTGGCGGAGGCGTGCAGGATAGGGAGGGATCATAAATGGGAAAGTGCCGGCGATGCTGCGTCAGAATAATTCGTGATATTCAGCTGGGGCGCTGGAATGTTCGCGCATCATATTGAAGGCACGCGTTCCATCGCCTGTTTCAATAGCCCTCTTGATAATCACATGCTGGCTGTGGCTGACAATAATTCGGTTCAGTGACCAGTTGACATGGTCGCTGCCCACCACCTCGCCCACCCCGCTATCCGGCATCACCTTGAGGCGACGCAGGCAATCCTCGATGAACGGATTGTCGCTGCCCTGCATGATGGTCCGGTGGAAAATGAGATTAGCCACGGTGAAGGCTTCAATCGCCTCATTATCCAGCACCCCTCGGCCGATAATTGCGCCGGTGGCTTCAACGGATTTGTTGAGCCGTTCACGGTTCAGCGCGGAAAGACCATGATGCGCAAGCCGCTGAGCCGCCAGCCCTTCAAGGACGCCGCGCACTTCGGTGGCCTGTGCCTGCGCTTCAGCGCTGAATGTCCGGGCGCTGTAACCACGCCCGTCCAGCTTGATCAGCAGACCTTCGGCATGAAGGAGTTTCAGCGCCATCCGGATGGGTGTCCGTGATGCCCCCAGCTTTCGACTGAGTTCGCTCTCGGTGATCCGCTCACCCGCTTCGAACGCGTTGCCCGCAATCATCTCGCGGATGGCACCTGCAACGGCCTCATCGCTGTTGTTTCCGCGCCCGGTATCCGGTGTCTGTATCATGCATGGCTCCTGTCAGATATCCGATTCGGCTATTCCTGCGTCACAAAGGATTCAGTAAACTTTCATATGAATTCATAATAGCGGATTTTCATCCAATTTTCTATCAAAATTCAATAAATGAATTCGATATAGAGATAAATGAATTCAATACAGATCAAAATGTGGAATTTGGTTGCAGTGCGCCTGTGGCTTTCTAAGATTTTTAGTAACAACAAACAGGCCATCGCAGCGCCGCTGCATGGCCACGCGAATTCGTTCTGGGAGGAAAACCATGTTGAAGAGTTTGTTCAAGGCAGCTGCGATTGCCACGTCGGCCTCGTTTCTCGCCATCGCCGCGCAGGCGCAAGATGTCATCAAGATCGGTCAGGTGGCGCCGAAGTCCGGTCCGCTTGCGGGCGGCTCTGCCGTGACCCAGTGGCCAAATGTGGAGCTGTGGTCCAAGCAGGTTAATGCTGCTGGCGGGCTGAATGTCGGTGGCAAGAAGATGATGGTTGAGATCATCGAATATGATGACAAGACAAATCCGGGCGAGCATATCAAGGCGGCACAGCGGCTTGCTGAGGTGGATCAAGTCGATTTCATCATCGCGCCGTATGGCACCGGCTTCAACCTGGCTGCGGCTCCCATCTATGCCAAATATAACTATCCGCAGATTGCAGTATCGGCCATTTCCGACAAGATGCCGGAACTGACATCGCGCTATGACAATTTATTCTTTACGCTTGGCAACACCACATCCTTTACCGACTCTGTTATCGAGATACTCTCGGGCATGCGCGACGCCGGTACGATCGGCAACCGTGTTGCGATGGTGAATGTCGCTGATGCGTTTGGCATTGAGCTTGCCGAGGCGGCACGCCCAAAGATGAAGGAAGCTGGGTTCGACATTGTTTATGACAAGTCCTACCCACTCGGCACGCCTGACCTTTCGCCGATTATTAAAGGTGCCAAGGATAGCAACCCAGACGCTTTCATTGCTTGGTCCTATCCGCCAGACACTTTTGGGCTGACCGAGCAGGCAATCATCCAGGACCTTGATGTGAAGATGTATTACACGGCGGTGGCAACCTGCTTCCCGGCCTTCAAGGGCAAGTTTGGCTCCAAGGTCGAGGGTGTGTTTGGTGCCGGTGGCGTGAACCAAGAATCACCGAAGATCCAGGAGTACTTTAAGGCTCACAAGGAAATTACGGGCAAGGATGCTGATGGCTGGGCTTCAGCCAACACTTACGTATCAATGCAAATTCTTGGTCAGGCTATCGAGGGTGCTGGCACACTTGATCGGAAGACTGTGACCCAGTACATCAAGGACAACACCTTCGATACGATCATGGGACCCATCAGTTTTGAGAACCAGATCTCGAACAAGTACTGGACCGTTGGCCAGTGGCAGAATGGCAAATTCCGTGGCGTGAAGTCGTCGCAGATGGATGGTGCCGCTCCAATTGTTGCTAAGGACGGTTGGAACTGATCCGGACATTAAAGGAAACTGGCCATCCTGCAGGTGGCCAGTTTCCTTTTTCTTGATGTTTTTCCCGGAAATCCGGCGTCACCACGTCAACCACGGGGTTGGCGTAGCGGGTTTCTGGTCCCTGGGGTAGCGTGAGATGGATATCATCATCACAGGTCTTTTGCTTGGCGGCACCTATGCGCTCATCGCATTTGGCCTGAACATGCAATATGGCGTTGCTAGGATCATGAATCTGGCCAATGGCGAGTTTCTTGTTCTTGGTGCGTTGGCAGCCTTCTGGATCTTTGTGGCCGATGCAATCAGCCCGATCCTAACGATGCTCATCGTGGCGCCCTTGTCCTTTTTTGGAAACTGGGTGATCTATAAGGCGCTGCTTCGACCGCTTGTGAATCGGGCGAAGAACCAGGGCCAGCTAGAGGTGGATTCAATCCTTGCAACCTTCGGGATGAGCTTTGCGCTTGTCGGTATCATGGTATCGATCCATGGCGAATATTATACCTATTCCTATCTTGCAGAACCCTTTGAAATTGTGGGCGAGACATTCGCGCTGAACCGCATCATCGCCTTCTGCTTTGCGGTTTTGATCGGTGCCATTCTGTGGCTGTGGCTTTATTTCACCCGGCCCGGCATGGCAATGCGCGCTGTGTCGGTGAGCACCGAGGCCAGCGGCCTCGTGGGTATTAATGTGCCAAGGATGTCGGCGCTTGCCTTTGCCCTTGGCGGCGCGGTCACCACCATGGGGGGCACGCTGATTTCGACCTTCATCACGCTTGATGCATCGGTTGGTGTGATCTTCACCATGAAGGCGCTGATCATCATCATCATGGGCGGCGTCGGTGACATTCGCGGTGCGATCGTCGCCGCGCTTATCCTCGGCCTTGTCGAAACCACGGTTGCGCGGTTGATTGACCCTGGCCTTACCCTCGCCTCTGCCTATGCGATTTTCGTGCTTGTGCTGCTGTTCCGGCCACGGGGCCTGTTCGGGAGAAAGGCAACATGAGCCACGGGTCCGATTTCAAATCCCTGGCCTGGGGTGCGGTACTGCTGCTACTGGCAGCCTGCGTGCCGCTTGTTGCCAATGGCTACTGGATGTCGATCGCACTGACCATCGCCATGTTTACTGTGCTGGCGACAAGCTGGTCGCTCTTTTCTGGCCCGACACATTACATCTCGCTGGCAACTGCGGCCTTTTTCGGGGTGGGGGGCTATCTGGTCGGCACCGGCATGTCCGATTACAACATGGGCTTCTGGGAGATGGTGGTCATTGCGCCATTTGTCGGCGCGGTACTTGCCTTCCTGATTGGAATTGCGACCCTGCGCCTGTCGGGCGTGTATTTCGTGATCTTCACACTGGGCCTTGCCGAAATGATCCGCACCCTTGTGTCCTGGATCCAGAATAATTTTACCGGTTCACGCGGGCTATATGTGCTGACCGACCTGACCGAGGCCGATATCTATATCTATCTCGTGATCCTTGCCGCGGTGGTCTATCTGGCCGGCTGGTGGGTCAACCGCTCGCGTCTCGGCTTTGCGCTGCGAATTATCGGCAATGACGAAACAGTGGCGCGTCATGTCGGCATCAATACCGCGACATCAAAGGTGATCCTGTTTACCTTTTCCGGTTTTGTCGCTGCGCTTGTGGGTGCGCTGATCGCGCCGCGATACACCTATATCGAACCGAATGGCGTGTTCTCGCCCGAGATTTCCTTCATTGTCGTCATCATGGCGCTTCTTGGTGGTACCGGCCGGCTCTGGGGGCCGATCGTCGGGGTCATCCCCTTTGCGCTGCTGCAGGAATACATCAACGCCAATTATTCCAGCTATTCGACACTAGTCATGGGCATCGCTTTCCTGGTGATCGTCTATTTCTTGCCCAAGGGCGTTGTCGGCCGGATCGAACAGGTGCTGGCCAAGCGGGAGCGTTCGACATGGTAGCAACGGTTCTCAGCGTATCGAACGCAACTAAACGCTTTGGCGGGCTTGTCGCCGTCAACAACCTGTCCTTTGACGTCAATAGTGACGAGGTGATGGGGATCATTGGTCCGAACGGGTCGGGCAAGACCACCATGATGAATCTGATTTCGGGCGCGCTGCGCCTTAGTGAAGGGTCCATCAGCCTTGATGGGCGATTTATCAGCAGTCTGACGGCAAACCAAATCAACCAGCGTGGCATCGCACGCACCTTTCAGCTTGTCCGTATCCTGCCCAGCCTGACGGTGGTCGAGAACTGCATGGCAGGCATGGTGTTCGGCCACAGGCGAATCTGGGGAGACCAAGCCCGCTATGAGGCAGGCAAGCTTATCGCGCGCGTCGGTCTGTCCGGCAAGGAGGCGGTGCCGGTCGGCTCGCTGACCTATATCGACCAGAAACGGCTGGAGCTTGCCCGTGCGCTGGCCGCCTCGCCGAAGCTGTTGCTTCTCGACGAATGGCTGGCCGGCCTTAACCCGACCGAACTGCAGGAAGGTATCACCCTTATCAGGTCGCTCCGCGAAGAAGGCATCACCATTATCCTTGTCGAGCATGTGATGGATGCCATCCGTTCGCTGTGCGACCGCTGCATTGTCATGGCGGCGGGGACCAAGATTGCCGAGGGCGCACCGGATATGGTGCTTGCCGATCCGGAAGTGGTAAAAGTCTATATCGGAGAGGATATCTGATGCTTGAGGTCAATAATCTGTCCGTCAGCTATGGCCAGCATCGTGCGCTGGATGATATTTCGGTGCAGATCGCAAAGGGCGAGGTTGTGGTCATTCTGGGTGCGAATGGTGCTGGCAAATCGTCATTGCTCCGCGCCATTGCCGGCCTGTCAGAGGGGCATTGCGACGGTGATATAAGCTTTGCCGGGCAATCGCTTCTTGGCCGCTCACCTGATGAAATTGTCACAGGCGGCATTGCGCTGGTGCCGGAAGGCAGGGCGATTTTCGGCGATCTGAATGTCGAGGAAAATTTGCGGCTCGGCGCTTATAGTGAACGGGCGCGGATGAACGAACAGGCCAATCTCGACAGGGTGCTGGCCTTGTTCCCGAAATTGCGCGAGCGGCGCAAGCAGATCACGCGGACCATGTCTGGCGGCGAGCAGCAGATGGTCGCTGTCGGGCGGGCGCTGATGTCAGATCCGACCATCCTGATGCTTGATGAACCATCGCTTGGCCTGTCCCCGCTTTTGAGCAAGGAACTATTCCAGGCGCTCGGCCGCATCCGCGAGACCGGGCTAGGCGTGCTGGTGGTCGAGCAGAATGCAAAACTATCACTTGCCATTGCTGACCGCGGCTATCTGATCGAAAACGGGCATATTGTCGGGGCGAATGATGCCGCAGCGCTGGCGGCGGACCCGGCGGTTCAGGCAGCCTATCTTGGCGGCAAGCCCGGACGCGCCGGCACAAGGCCCCCACGGCCTGCCGCGTCACAACCGGCCCCCCCGCCATCGGCCAGCCCTCCACCCACGACGCCTGCGACTCCGGCATCAGGGCCAGCATCAGGGCAAGCATCAGGGGATGGGCGCGTTTATATTACGCCTGCCGGCCTGTCGGGCGGGGCGCAGGATTCCACGACGCTGATCGGCGAGAATCTGGACAGTCTTCTCGGGCGGGCAAATGCTGCCGCACGCCCGTCATCAATGGCGATGCCGTCATCGGCGGCAAAGGGCAGGACTGGTCCAAAAATTGTCGAGATTACGCCGGAGCCAGAGACACCATCGCCGGCCCGGCAGCCAGCAGCTGCCAGCGGCGCATCCGGCGGTGATGATCGGATTTCATCCATGCTTGCCGATTTCGAGGCGGCGGCGCAAAGGGCTCGCCAGCCATTGGGGAATGGGCCACGGGCGAACGGGGGGGCGACAGCGCCCGCACGCCGAGTGACACAGGATGATGCGCCTATCGGACTTCCGGAAATCCCGGTGTATCGCAAGGCGAAGGTCGAAATATACAAGCGCGATGGTAGCGGCGCGCTGGTGAAAGCTAGGGAGGCTTAAATGGCGCGGTCCTTCGACAATCTCTATATCGGCGGGTCCTGGGTGCCGGCTGGTGCCGCATTTGATGATCTGAACCCGGCGGACGGGTCCGTCTGGGCACGTGTCGCTGACGGGAATAGCGGCATGGCTGCCCGTGCCATTCAATCAGCGCAGGAAGCATTCGCGCACTGGTCCGGGCTGCATTATAACGAACGCGCCCATTACATGCTGAAAGTGGCGGATGAATTTGAACGCCGGCGTGATGATCTGGTATCCGCGCTACAGGGCGAGGGGGGCGGCTGGTTCGGCAAGGGCATGTTTGAATCTGGATACATTCCGGAGGTTTTTCGGGCGGCCGCGGCGATGAACTACAGTCCTGTCGGTGAAATCATGCCATCCGACCATGGCAAGGTGTCGATGGCCATGCGCCGGCCAATGGGCGTTGTTTC
>PCBG01000016.1 GCA_002731315.1 Rhodospirillaceae bacterium
CGTAATCGCCGCCGTCAGCGTCGTCTTGCCGTGATCAACATGGCCAATCGTGCCAATGTTTACATGCGGCTTGGATCGATCAAACTTTTCCTTGGACATCGCGTTCTGTCTCCTGTCTCTCTAATTCACTCAGGCCAACTTGGCACGGACTTCGTCAGCCACCGCCTGCGGAACCTGTTCGTAATGGTCGAACTGCATCGAGTACTGGGCACGGCCCTGACTCATTGACCGCAGTGTATTGATATAGCCAAACATATTGGCCAGCGGCACCATGGCGTCGATTGCCCGCGCGTTCCCGCGCTGGTCCATGCCGCCGACGCTACCCCTGCGACTGTTCAGATCTCCGATGATATCGCCCATATACTCCTCTGGCGTCAGCACCTCGACCTTCATCACTGGCTCAAGTAGCTTAGGAGCAGCTTTCTGCATCACTTCCCGGAACGCGGCACGTGCGGCGATTTCAAAGGCCAGAACCGATGAATCAACATCATGGCTGGCACCATCAATCAGCTCGACTTCAAAATCGATGACCGGGAAGCCTGCAATGCTGCCGGTTTCCTTCGCCTGCTCCAGACCTTTTTCAACACCGGGTACATATTCGCGCGGCACCGAACCACCAACAACCCTGTTGGTAAAGGCATAACCACCTTCAGCAAGCGGCCGAAAGATCATCTTCACCCGAGCAAACTGACCTGAACCACCCGACTGCTTCTTGTGGGTGTAATCGATCTCGGCCTCTTTGGTGATAGTTTCACGATAGGCCACCTGGGGGGCACCAATATTCGCCTCAACTTTGAATTCACGCTTCAGACGATCCACCAGGATATCGAGATGCAATTCGCCCATACCCTTCATGATGGTCTGGCCCGACTCTTGGTCGGAGCTTACACGGAAGGATGGATCTTCTGCAGCCAGCCGCTGCAGGCCCGACGACATTTTTTCCTGGTCATTCTTCGACTTCGGCTCAATCGCGATCTCGATGACTGGATCGGGGAAGGTCATGGTCTCGAGAACCACTGGCTTGGCCGCGTCACTGATGGTGTCACCGGTGGTGGTTTCCTTCATGCCCGCTAGCGCGACTATATCGCCTGCAAATGCCTCTTCGATTTCCTCGCGGTTGTTCGAGTGCATCATCATCATACGGCCAACGCGCTCTTTCTTGCTCTTGGTCGAATTCAAGATGCTGTCACCCTTCTTCAACGACCCGGAATAGATGCGCAGGAATGTCAGTGAACCGACAAACGGGTCGTTCATGATCTTGAAAGCAAGACCGGATAGGGGATCATTGTCATTAGCGCTACGCTCGATGTCGCGCGTCTCAGTCGAATCGCCTGGCGCAAAGCCCTTGTAAGACGGCACATCAAGCGGCCCCGGCAGATAATCGATAACGCTGTTCAAAAGAGGCTGCACACCCTTGTTCTTAAAGGCAGAGCCACACAAAACCGGTACGAAAGACATATTCAGCGTACCCATACGAATCAGTCGGCGAAGAGTTTCTTCATCCGGCTCCTCACCTTCAAGGAAGGCTTCCATAACGTCATCGTCCTGTTCGACTACAAGCTCGATCAACGCAGCACGCATCTCAGCGGCTTTGTCGGCAAGCCCTGGGCGGATGTTCCGGAGTGACCAGCTGGCCCCAAGATCCTCTGAATTCCAAACCCACTCCTGCATGGTGATCAGATCGACAATACCCTCAAACTCGTTCTCCGCACCAATTGGCATCTGCACGGGAGCCGGCAAGGCCCCTGTCCGGTCTGCAATCATCTCGACGCAATTGAAGAAATCGGCGCCAATCTTGTCCATCTTATTGACGAACACGATCCGAGGCACCGAATAACGGTCGGCTTGACGCCAGACTGTTTCTGTTTGCGGCTCGACACCGGCATTGGCGTCAAGAACACACACAGCGCCGTCAAGGACGGCCAGCGAGCGCTCCACCTCGATGGTAAAATCAACGTGGCCCGGTGTGTCTATTATGTTGAAACGGAATTTCGCTTCGTCAGAATCGTCACCATATTGGCCTGATGGTGTGCTGCCATCATTCGTGCGAAACCACATACAAGTTGTTGCCGCTGATGTGATGGTGATCCCGCGTTCCTGCTCCTGCTCCATCCAGTCCATGGTGGCGTTACCATCATGTACCTCACCGATTTTGTGGGACCGGCCGGTATAATACAGAATACGCTCGGTAGCAGTTGTCTTGCCGGCATCAATGTGGGCCATGATGCCGAAGTTACGGTATCGCTCTAGTGGGTAATCACGTGCCATATCAGATAACTCCTGCAGGCTCTACCAACGGTAATGCGAGAATGCGCGGTTTGCTTCAGCCATCTTGTGCGTGTCTTCACGCTTCTTGACAGCGTTGCCGCGATTGTTTGAAGCATCCAACAGCTCGGCAGATAAACGGTCAACCATAGTGGTCTCGCCACGCTTCCGCGAACTGTCGATCAACCAACGAATGGCCAATGCCTGAGCGCGCTCTGAACGCACCTCTACGGGCACCTGATAAGTCGCACCACCAACCCGACGCGAGCGAACCTCGAGATGCGGACGGACATTTTCCAGCGCATCGTGGAACACCTTTACAGGCTCGTTACCGGATTTTTGCTGGATACGGTCAAAAGCACCGTAAACGATCGTTTCAGCGATCGAGCGCTTGCCATCATACATCAGACAAGACATGAACTTTGACACAACCGTGTCTTTGAACTTTGCATCGGGAAGAACCGGACGTTTTTCTGCGCGGTGACGACGTGACATCTCGATTTCCCCCCTATTTCGGGCGTTTCGCGCCGTATTTCGAGCGGCGCTGGCGACGGTCTGCAACACCCTGCGTGTCGAGCGTCCCACGAATGATATGGTAACGGACACCGGGAAGGTCTTTCACACGGCCGCCACGAATCAAAACAACTGAGTGTTCCTGAAGATTGTGACCTTCACCCGGAATATAGCTTGATACCTCAAAGCCATTGGTAAGGCGCACACGCGCAACCTTCCGAAGCGCCGAGTTCGGCTTCTTCGGTGTGGTGGTGTAAACCCGCGTGCAAACGCCGCGCTTCTGCGGGCATGCTTCCATAGCGGGAACTTTGGTACGTGCGACAGGGCGCTTACGCCCGTGCCGGATCAACTGGTTAATGGTCGGCATTACCGTCCCTTTTTCATCTCAACCAAGTGGTTGCACTAATCGTGCGTAGAGGCCGGCCTCCCCGTTAATGCCGAGAAGATCAGCCTGTTTTCATGGTCCTATGTAGACCTGATTGCGTCACCAATATACCGACGCAGCGTCTGGCCTGGCACGGGTTATGCCCGAACAGACCACCACCTGCATCAAAAGGTGAGCGGAAACTATGTCAGCGATGCTGGCGGGTCAAGCGGTTTTTGCCGTGCTTTGCCAGATTACGCATAATTTTTTAACCACCCCGCCCAATGGCCGGGACCCGGCCTCAGGCTTCGGTTTCAGTGTCCCTCTCCGCAAAGCTCTCTGCCGCCTCGATGTTTTCCAGCGCCGGTGCCGCCTTGGCACGCTCCTCGGCGATTACATTATCACGGTCCGCCGCAATCCGCCGCAGGCGCTTCATTACCGAGCCCGTGCCCGCTGGAATCAACCGGCCGACAATGACGTTTTCTTTCAGGCCATCCAGCGTATCCTGACGCCCGCTGACGGCAGCCTCGGTTAGAACGCGGGTTGTTTCCTGAAAAGATGCGGCAGAAATGAAGGACCGTGTCTGCAGCGACGCCTTGGTGATCCCCAGCAGTACCGGATGTGCCGACGCAGGACGCAAACCTTCGGCTTCCAGCGACGCATTCGAGCTGGCAAATTCCTCACGGTCGATCTGCTCGCCGATAAGGAATGTGCTGTCACCGGTGTCCGTAACCTCAACCTTTTGTAGCATCTGACGAACAATCACCTCGATGTGCTTGTCGTTGATCTTCACGCCCTGGAGGCGATAGACGTCCTGAATTTCCTTAACCAGATAGGCCGCCAACTGTTCAACACCTAAAATAGAAAGGATGTCATGCGGTACTGGGCTACCATCAAGAAGGAGATCGCCCTTGCGGACCATATCGCCCTCATTGACCGCCAGTGGGCGGCCTTTTGGCAGCAGATATTCCACCGGCTCGGCATCACCTTCGATCGGGATCACACGAATACGGCGCTTCGCCTTGTAGTCATTGCCGAACTCGACTCGGCCATCTGATTCCGCGATCACCGCAAAATCCTTTGGCTTGCGCGCTTCGAACAGCTCAGCGACACGCGGAAGACCACCAGTAATGTCGCGTGTCTTTGACGATTCTCGCGGGATGCGCGCCAATACGTCACCGGCTTTCACCTCGGCACCATTATCTATCGACAGGATGGCGCCGGCAGACATGAAGTACCGGGCCTCCAGACCATTGGTCAGTGTCAGCACCTCGCCTTTGTCATCACGGAGCGTGATGCGGGGACGCAGGTTGGCACCACCGGCAGCCTGCTTCCAGTCCACCACAGTGCGGTTTGAGATACCCGTATCATCCTCTGTCACCTCGCGTACCGACACGCCTTCGATCAGATCGACGTAATTGGCCGTACCCTTCATCTCGGCAATAATCGGCATTGTGTAAGGATCCCATTCAATCAGCACATCGCCCGCAGCAACCTCGGCACCCGGCTTGACCAACAGCTTGCCGCCATAAGGCAGGCGATGACGCTCGCGCTCACGGCCCTGCTCGTCAACGATCAGCAGCTCAGTATGACGGCTCATGACGATCCGGTTCTTTGAACGGTCCGTAACCAGCGATTCATTTTCCAGCTTCACCTTGCCACCGATGGCAGCTTCGATGTTCGACTGCTCTGCCCCCCGCTGCGCAGCACCACCAACGTGGAAGGTTCTCATGGTCAGCTGGGTGCCCGGCTCACCAATAGACTGTGCGGCGATCACACCTACAGCTTCACCCATATTGACGGTGGTGCCACGCGCAAGGTCGCGGCCATAGCACTTGCCGCAGATGCCTGTCTCGGCCTCGCACAAAAGCGCCGACCGGATCAACGCTTGGTCGACCCCTGTGGTCTCTATCGCCTCGGCATGTTCCTCGGTTACCATCTCACCGGCAGCCACAATTACATCACCCGTCCCGATATCGACCAGATCCTCAGCCATCACCCGACCCAAAATTCGATCATACAGTGAGTCGACAACTTCACTGCCGCTCATCACCGCACGGACCGTCAGGCCCTTGGATGTGCCACAATCCTCTTCATTGACGATACAATCCTGCGCCACATCGACCAGCCGACGGGTCAAATAGCCCGAATTGGCTGTCTTTAGAGCTGTATCAGCAAGGCCCTTGCGCGCGCCATGGGTCGAGTTGAAATATTCCAGAACATTCAACCCTTCCTTGAAAGAAGAAATGATTGGGGTCTCGATGATCTCGCCCGACGGCTTGGCCATAAGACCGCGCATACCAGCTAGCTGCTTTATCTGGGCGGCAGAGCCACGCGCACCGGAATGTGCCATCATCCAAACGGAGTTGATCGGCTCACCGTCGCGGATGGTGGAAATACCCTTCATCATCTCGTCGGCAACAAAATCCGAACAGCGTGACCAGACATCGACCACCTTGTTATATTTTTCGCCTTGCGTGATCAGCCCGTCAAGATATTGCTGTTCAAACGTTTTGACCTCTGCTTCTGCGTCGGATACGTATTTTTCCTTGAGGTCAGGCGTAGTCAGATCGGCGATACCAAACGAAATTCCGGCATCACAGGCCTGACCAAAGCCAAGCGCCATCAGCCGATCACAGAAAATCACCGTGTCCTTTTGCCCGCAGTGACGATAAACATGGTCGATCACGTCACTGACCTGCTTTTTTGTCATCAGCTTGTTGACAAGATCAAAGGAGCAGTTCGGGTTATCCGGCAGTAGATCGGCCAACTGTGCCCGGCCCGGTGTTGTTTCAATCACCCGTATCACGCGCTCGCCATTTTCATCACGCGTTGCAACACGTGCCTTGACTTTGGCATGCAGGCTGACAGACCCGTTGCCGAGCGCCAGGAGAATTTCCTGCACATTGGCAAAGGCCATGCCCTCGCCCTTTTCATTGTCACGTTCCAGAGACATGTAATAAAGGCCAAGGATAATATCCTGCGACGGCACAATGATCGGCTTGCCGTTTGCCGGACTGAGGATATTGTTTGTTGACATCATCAGCACGCGGGCTTCCAGCTGTGCTTCCAGAGATAACGGCACGTGAACGGCCATCTGGTCACCGTCAAAATCGGCGTTGAAGGCGGTACAGACCAGCGGATGAAGCTGAATTGCCTTGCCCTCGACCAGAACTGGTTCAAACGCCTGAATGCCAAGCCTGTGCAGCGTCGGTGCACGGTTCAGCATCACCGGATGCTCGCGGATCACTTCTTCAAGGATATCCCATACCTCGGGACGTTCCTTTTCGACCATTCGCTTCGCCATCTTCACTGTGCTGGCCATCGAATAGAGTTCCAGCTTGGAATAGATGAAGGGCTTGAATAGCTCCAGCGCCATCTTCTTCGGCAGGCCACACTGGTGCAGCTTGAGCTCGGGGCCGACAACAATCACAGAACGGCCTGAATAATCTACACGCTTGCCAAGCAGATTCTGGCGGAAACGACCCTGCTTGCCTTTCAGCATATCAGACAGCGACTTCAGCGGCCGCTTGTTTACGCCACTGATCACGCGGCCACGGCGGCCATTGTCAAACAGCGCATCAACCGATTCCTGCAGCATGCGCTTTTCGTTACGTACAATGATATCCGGCGCACGCAGTTCGATCAGACGCTTCAGACGATTGTTACGGTTGATCACGCGGCGATAGAGATCATTCAGATCCGAGGTTGCGAAACGGCCACCATCCAGCGGCACCAGCGGGCGCAGCTCTGGCGGAATGACTGGGATCACATCAAGGATCATCCACTCCGGACGGCTGCCGGATTCGCGGAAACTGTCGACAAGTTTGAGCCGCTTAACCAGCTTCTTGCGCTTGGCTTCCGATCCGGTCTCCGCTAACTCCTCGCGGATTTTGACACGCTCCGTATCCAGATCCATGCCTTCGAGGACTTGCTTGATCGCCTCGGCGCCAATACTGGCCTCGAAAGCGTCATCGCCAAATTCATCCTGCGCGTCGTAGAATTCCTCTTCCGACAACAATTGACCCTTTTCGAGCGAAGTCAGACCAGGTTCAATCACGACGAAATTCTCAAAATACAAAACTCGTTCTAAATCCTTCAGGGTCATATCGACCAGCAGGCCGATACGGCTTGGCAGCGATTTCAGGAACCAGATATGCGCGACAGGTGACGCGAGCTCGATATGACCCATGCGCTCGCGCCGGACTTTAGAAAGCGTGACCTCGACGCCGCATTTTTCGCAGATAATGCCCCGATACTTCATCCGCTTATACTTGCCACACAGGCATTCATAGTCACGGACCGGGCCAAAGATACGGGCACAGAACAGTCCGTCCTTCTCCGGCTTGAAGGTACGATAATTGATAGTTTCTGGCTTTTTGATCTCGCCGAAAGACCAAGACCGAATACGCTCCGGCGAGGCAATCGAAATACGGATCTTGTCAAAGCTCTGCGGGCCTTGGTTTTGCCCGAACGGGTTCATCAAATCGTTCATCTGCTTTTCTCCCAACTCTTGTTGGTCACATCTGGTTCAGGTCGGATTGCGCTGGCTCTGGCGCGCAATCAGTATTCCGCCTCGTGCAGGTCCACATTCAGACCCAATGAGCGCAGTTCCTTGACAAGAACATTAAAGGATTCCGGAATACCGGACTCGAAGTCATCGTCACCGCGGACAATCGCCTCATAGACCTTTGTTCGGCCTGACACATCGTCTGATTTCACTGTTAGCATCTCCTGCAGCGTGTAAGCGGCACCATAGGCTTCCAGCGCCCAGACCTCCATTTCGCCGAAACGCTGGCCACCAAACTGCGCCTTACCGCCCAGCGGCTGCTGGGTAACAAGCGAATAGGGGCCGATTGACCGGGCGTGGATCTTGTCATCGACAAGGTGGTGCAGCTTCAGCATATAGATGTAACCGACTGTAACCGCCCGGTCGAATACCTCACCGGTTCGGCCGTCTGTCAGCCATTCCTGACCGGTATTGCTGAGGCCCGCCTTGTCGAGCAGCGAAATCACATCTGCCTCGCGCGCGCCGTCAAATACCGGTGTCCCCATCGGCACACCGCGTCCGAGCAGCTGACCCTGTTCCAGAACTTGTTGGTCATCCATGACCTCAAGTTCTGCTTGGTACTGGTCGGTGTCATAGATTCCCTTAAGCGCTTCGCGCAGTGGCTTGGTATTACCGGATGCGTGTGCAGCCTCGGCGGCCGCCCCCACCTGCTCGCCAAGACCGCGGGCGGCCCAACCAAGATGCGTTTCGAGAATCTGTCCGACATTCATTCGCGATGGCACGCCCAGCGGGTTCAGCACGATATCCATCGGTGTGCCATCCTCGAGATACGGCATGTCTTCGGCAGGCACAATCCGAGAGATCACGCCCTTATTGCCGTGACGGCCGGCCATCTTGTCACCGGGTTGCAGCTTGCGCTTCACCGCAACAAAGACCTTGACCATCTTCATCACGCCAGGCAGCAACTCGTCACCAGACTGCAACTTGTCAACCTTGTCATTGAAGCGGGCCTGCAACTCGGTAACAGCGCTCTCGAAATTGGCAACCTGTGCCTCGACCAGCTTTTGCACCTTGTCATTTTTGACAGCAATTTGCTGCCAGGAAGATCTCGGCATCTCGTCCAGCATTTCAGCAGTGAGCTTAGCGCCCGACTTGAGGCCTTTCGGTCCCGAAGCCACGGTCTGGTCGGTCAGCAGCTCGGTCATTCGGCCCTGAAAACCGCGCTCCAGGATCACCCGCTCGTCATCCCGGTCCTTCCCGAGACGGTCGATCTCTGCACGGTCGATGGCCAGCGCACGCTCATCCTTTTCGACGCCACGGCGCGAGAAGACCCGTACTTCGACAACAGTGCCCGAACCACCGGGTGGCAATTTCAGCGACGTGTCACGAACATCGGATGCCTTTTCGCCGAAGATCGCGCGCAAAAGTTTTTCTTCTGGGGTCATCGGTGATTCACCTTTCGGGGTCACCTTGCCAACCAGGATATCGCTTGGCCCGACTTCAGCACCGACATAGACAATGCCTGCCTCGTCGAGGTTCTTCAGCGCTTCCTCACCGACATTCGGAATGTCACGCGTAATCTCTTCTTGTCCAAGCTTGGTGTCGCGCGCCATAACCTCATATTCCTCGATATGTATCGAGGTAAAGACGTCATCACGGACAACACGCTCGGAAATCAGGATTGAATCCTCGAAGTTGTAGCCATTCCACGGCATGAAGGCGACAAGCACGTTCCGCCCAAGCGCTAACTCACCGTCCTCGGTTGACGGGCCATCGGCGATGATATCACCCTTGCGCACCGTATCGCCCACCTTTACAAGCGGGCGCTGGTTTACCGTGGTGTTCTGATTCGATCGCTGGAATTTCAACAGCGAATAGATATCAACCGGCGACACATCCTCGGAGCTTTCCTCCGAGGCGCGAATCACGATGCGGGTGGCGTCCACCTGGTCGATCACACCCGCGCGTCTGGCGACGATGGTCACTCCGGAGTCACGCGCAACGCGCGCCTCCATGCCAGTGCCAACAATCGGAGCCTCAGCACGGACAAGTGGCACCGCCTGACGCTGCATGTTTGATCCCATCAGCGCGCGATTGGCGTCATCATTTTCAAGGAACGGGATCAACGCGGCTGCCACTGACACTAGCTGCTTTGGCGATACATCCATCAGTTCGATGTCTGTCGGTCGCGCCAAACCGATTTCACCGGCGCGGCGGATCGGTATCAGCTCACCGACAAAGGCGCCTTTGGCATCAAGCTCGGCATTTGCCTGCGCGATGGTGTAGCGGCCTTCCTCCATGGCCGAGATATAGCTCACCTCGTCGGTCACCTTGCCCTCAACAACTTTGCGATACGGCGTTTCGATAAAGCCGTAGCGGTTGATCTTCGCATAGGTGGCAAGCGAATTAATAAGACCGATATTCGGGCCTTCCGGCGTTTCAATCGGGCAGATACGACCATAATGGGTTGGGTGCACGTCGCGCACCTCAAAACCGGCGCGCTCCCGCGTTAGACCGCCAGGCCCAAGCGCCGAGACACGCCGCTTGTGGGTGATTTCCGACAGCGGGTTGGTCTGGTCCATGAACTGCGACAGTTGGGATGAGCCGAAGAATTCACGCACGGCAGCAGCAGCCGGCTTGGCATTGATCAGATCGGCGGGCATGACAGTATCGATTTCAACCGACCCCATACGCTCACGGATTGCACGCTCCATGCGAAGCAGGCCAACGCGATACTGATTTTCCATCAATTCGCCGACGGATCGAACACGCCGGTTTCCAAGGTGGTCGATATCATCGACATCGCCGCGCCCGTCCTTCAACCCAGTCAGCACCCGTAGAATGGCCAGGATATCGTCCTTGCGCAGAACACGGATGCTGTCATCCGTTTCCAGTTCAAGCCGCGAATTCATCTTCACCCGGCCAACAGATGACAGGTCATAGCGATCGGAGTTAAAGAATAGACTTTCAAACAGCGCATGAGCGCTTTCCAGTGTTGGCGGCTCGCCCGGACGCATCACACGATAGATATCGACAAGCGCTTCCTCGCGACTGTTGTTACGGTCAGCCGCCAGCGTGTTGCGCAAGTGCGGTCCAAAATTCATATTGTCTATAAACAGGACACTGATCTCTGCCTCACCAGAATCGGCCATGCTTTTCAAAATATCATCGGTGATCTCATCACCCGCCTCGGCCACAACCTCGCCAGTTTCCATATTAACGAAATCGTCAGCAAGATAACGACCAATAAGATCTTCATCGGCCACGAATACCCGTTCAATGCCCGCTTCAGCGAGCTTGCGCAGCAGGCGCGGGGTCATCTTGGTGCCAGCGTTGGCCACTACCTCGTTTGACTTGGCGTCAATCAGGTCGCGCGTCAACTTGTTGCCTTTCAGCGCCTCAGCGTTGAATTCATAGGACCAGCCATCGCCTTTGCGCTTATAGGTAACGGTTTCGTAGAATTCCTGCAGAATTTCATCGCGTGCCATGCCGATAATGCGGCCAGGGTCAACCTCGTCACCGGATTTGGCGCATGCCGCCTGATAGGCGAGTGAGTCGCCATTCGGCAGCGCCATTAAGAAGGTAGTGACAGGTAACTTGCGCTTCCGGTCAATACGAACGTTCAGAATGTCCTTGGCGTCGAATTCAAAATCCAGCCACGATCCACGATAGGGGATCACGCGCGCCGCAAACAGCAACTTGCCCGACGCGTGCGTCTTGCCGCGATCATGATCGAAAAACACGCCTGGCGAGCGGTGCATCTGCGAAACAATCACCCGTTCAGTGCCATTCACGATAAAGGTACCATTAGATGTCATAAGCGGCATGTCACCCATATAAACATCCTGCTCTTTGATGTCGCGGATTGAACGTGCACCGGTAATCTCGTCCTCTTCCCACACCTCAAGGCGCAAGGTCACCTTCAGCGACGACGCATAGGTCAGGCCGCGCTGCTGGCATTCCTCGACATCATATTTCGGTGTTTCTAGATCATAGGACACGAATTCCAGCTTCGCGCGGCCAGCGAAATCCTCGATCGGGAAAATCGACTTAAAAGTTTCCTCGAGGCCATGGTCGTCGCGCGCATGCCCGGCGATGTCCATCTGCAGGAAAGTATCATAGCTGGAGCGCTGCACATCGATCAGGTTCGGCATAGCTGCCACTTCAGTAAGCTGTCCGAATGTCCGGCGTACTCGCCGACGACTGTCGAGAGTGCTAATTTGCGATGCCATCAAGGTTACCTCGTCAGTTAAACGTTTGATCACAAATGCTGGAAGCGCATCTGCTGTGCCGCCATCGGCGGCGTGGGAGCCGGTTGATTACCGGTAGCGATAAAAGACCTTGCACCGGCCGGCAGATATGGGCCGGTGCAAGGCAAATTCAAGGTAGTCCGAAAGACTGGCCACGTTGTGGTTACTTGACTTCGACAGAGGCGCCAGCTTCTTCCAGCTTGCCTTTCAGTTTTTCGGCCTCTTCTTTGGACACGCCTTCCTTGACAGGCTTTGGCGCACCTTCTACGAGGTCTTTCGCTTCCTTCAGTCCGAGACCGGTGATGGCGCGGACCTCTTTGATCACGTTAATCTTAGAAGCGCCAGCGGCAGTCAGCACCACGTCGAATTCTGACTTTTCCTCGCCACCAACGGCAGCGTCACCGCCACCAGCTGGCATTGCCATTGCTACCGGAGCAGCGGCGGCAGATACGCCCCACTTGTCTTCCAGCAGCGTTGCCAAATCAGCAGCCTCAAGTACGGTAAGATTGGAAAGCTCTTCTGCGATTTTTTCAATATCAGCCATGATTTACTCCATTAGGCTTGAACGTCTGGTCGGGGCTATCAGCCCTGCTGCAATTGGTCTGAACGTGCCTTGATCACGCGTGCCACCTTGCCAGCCGGAGCCTGGGCAACACGGGCGATTTTGGCTGCCGGAGCCTGAAGGATCCCGACAAGCTTGCCACGCAATTCTTCAAGAGACGGCAGTTTAGCCAATGCCTCAACGGCAGCCTTGTCGAGAGATTTCCCGTCCATGCTTCCGCCGACGATTGTCAGCTTGTCGTTA
The DNA here is from genome assembly GCA_002731315.1 of Rhodospirillaceae bacterium. The sequence continues at coordinate 12,708 of PCBG01000016.1, forward strand.
CCCTTGGCGTATTCCACGAGCACCTTGGCCGCTGCCACCGGATCAGCCGACGTGCCAATGGCCGTCGGTCCGGTAAACAGTGACTCCAGCGCCGTGTGCGGCGTATCATTGAGTGCCAGCTTGGCAATCCGATTCTTGGTTACCTTAAAGCCAGCTCCAGCTTCCCGCATCTTTGAACGCAGGTCGCTGCTCTCAGCAACGGTCATCCCAACCTGATGTGCGACAACAACAGTTGTCGAACTATTCAGGGTGGTCTGCAGCGTTTCGATCAGTTCGGCTTTTTCTTGTCTGTTCACCGATCGTCTCCGCTCGTTAGTGAGGCGAATAAAGCATTTCTGCCCTGCCTCGGGTTGCAAAAAGGAACTAGCCACAAGGCTAGTCCGCTGGCCTGCCCATCAAGAGGTTCAAGCAGAAACCTGCTCTTGCTCCCGTCTATTGCAGGGGATTAAGCCGCCGGGCCTGACAACGCATGGTCCGGTTGCGCCTGCAGTCTTGGACAGGTGCGGAGCAAGGATCTCCACCCCTGCCCCTGTCCGCCGGCACCGCAAGGCGCCGGCAAATTTGTTTAATGCCGTCAGGCAACATCCTCGACCATGATGCCAGGGCCCATCGTCGAGCTGATGGTAATCTTGTGAATAAAGGTGCCTTTGACTCCGCTCGGGCGCGCCTTGCGCACGGCGTCGATGAAGGCAGCCGCGTTCTCGATGATCTGTGCCTCGTCGAAGCTAGCCTTGCCAACACCAGCATGCACAACACCAGCTTTTTCCGCGCGGTACTGAACTTCGCCAGCTTTTGCAGCCTTTACCGCGGCGGCGACATCAGGTGTTACCGTGCCCAGCTTGGGGTTCGGCATCAGGCCGCGCGGGCCAAGCACCTTGCCAAGCCGGCCAACAACCCCCATCATGTCCGGACTGGCAATCACGCGGTCGAAGTTAGACTCGCCACTTTGGATGGCCTCAGCCAGATCTTCAGCACCGATCAACTCGGCACCGGCTGCCTTGGCTTCATCGGCCTTGGCGTCACGAGCAAAAACAGCCACACGCATGGTCTTGCCTGTACCGTTCGGCATGGCAACCACACCGCGCACCATTTGATCTGCATGCCGCGGGTCGACACCAAGATTCATGGCGATGTCGATGGTCTCATCAAATTTTGAAACGCTGGCACTTGCCTTAATCATCGCCACAGCTTCCGACAAAGGGTAACTGCGGCTGCGGTCGATCTCGTTTGCAGCCTTTTTTCTCTTGCTGATCTTCGCCATTAGTTAGCCCTCCACGACTTCAAGGCCCATAGCGCGGGCGGAACCGCGTACCATGGCCATTGCGCCATCGACATCAACGGCATTCATATCTCCCATCTTTTGCTCGGCGATCTCGCGCACCTGTGCTTCGGTAACCTTGCCAGCAACCGAACGACCCGGCTCCTGTCCACCCTTGCCAAGGCCGGACGCCTTTTTAAGAAAATAGCTAACGGGCGCTGTCTTGGTGACGAAGGTGAACGACTTGTCCTGAAAGACAGTGATCACCACCGGCACAGGCATGTTCTTTTCCAGCGAGTCCGTCGCCGCATTGAACGCCTTGCAGAATTCCATGATGTTGACGCCACGCTGACCTAGTGCCGGGCCGACAGGCGGCGACGGATTTGCCCCACCGGCAGGAATAGTCAGCTTTAGATAGCCTTCGATCTTCTTCGCCATAAATAGTTGCCCCTAATCGCCGGTGGTCCGTCTCTCGAACGGCTGCCACCGCATTACTAAACTTTTTCGACTTGGCTGTATTCCAGCTCGACAGGAGTTGACCGGCCAAAAATTGACACTGTCACCTTCAACCGCGCCTTGTCATCATCAGCTTCCTCGACATAACCGTTAAAAGACGCAAACGGCCCATCCGAAACGCGCACCTGCTCGCCAATGTCAAATGTGACAGTGGTCCGAGGACGCTCAACCCCTTCGCTCATCTGGTGCATTAGCCGCTCAGCTTCGGAATTGGTTATCGGCACCGGCTTGCCCTTGCCACCAAGGAAGCCGGTGACGCGAGGCTGACTGGTCACCAACTGCCAGGCCTCGTCGGTTAGCTCCATCTTGACCAGAATGTATCCAGGGAAAAACTTCTTCTCGCTCTGCACACGAACACCGCGGCGCATTTCGATCACATCCTCGACAGGCACCATGACCTCTTCGATCTGATGCTCTAGGCCGTTACTTTCAGCCTGTTCAGTGATCAGCTGTGCAACTTTCTTCTCCGAACCAGAGAAAACATGCAGCACATACCAACGCTTTGCCATTGCCAAAACTTTCCGCCTCTACAATCGCCGGGACATTACCGGCAAGCAGTCACCCGCCAAGCCCGAGGATAAGTTGAACGACGTTCGAGAGCACCATATCGACCAATAAGAAAAACAGAGCAGCAATAGTTGCCATCACAAAAACAGTGATGGTGGCGGTCCCGGTTTCGCGGCGTGTAGCCCAAGAAATGCGGGAAATTTCCTGACGGACCTGCCTTACAAATTGTGCTGGCGACGTTTTTGCCATGGGTGTCTGGTGCCAATACAAGTTACATTTAACGCCAGCAACACTGCTTTGCACCGAACAAAAGACGGGCTCGCCGTGCGGTTCAAAGTCCCCACGATCTGTCGGCCTGTCTGATTTTCAAGTGACGAGTGTCCCTACCGTCGCGCGTGTCTAGCAAAGAGCATGGCTATTGGCAATAGGTTTATCGCCACCTTGTCGGCAATTCTGATTATTGCCGACCCATTGTCGACACTCCGAAAAATTGTGTCAGCGGCTGTGCCAATAGGCCAGCCAGCTCGCCACTGCCGCTATGCCCGACATCAACAGCACCACACTAAGCGCTAGCAGGAAATTCTGATCCCCGCCAAGGGCGATCACAACGCTCCCGAAAAAGGCGCTGTAGATCATCTGCTTTGCACCGCACAAGCCGGTCGCCGCCCCACTATTCGGGCCAGCCGCACGCACCGCGCAAATAATCGAATTGGCCACCACAAGACCGTTCGCGACGCCGAAAAGAAACAGGCAGCTGGCGATTACAAAGTACGACGCATGCCCGGTGATTTCGAGACAGACTAGAAGCAGAACCGCCAGGAAGCTGACAATGCCGCCAATCATCACGGTTGGCTCTAGGCCGAGGCGCGGCCCAATATGTCGGCTGAGATTATTGCCGGACATGTAGCCAAGCGCTGTCACGCTAAATAGCAACCCGATCATCGTTGCGCTGGCCCCCATCCGTTGGAACTGATAGGGCATGAACCCGCCAAAGGAAAAAAAGCCCGCCGTCAATAGCGCACCGCTGGAGGCATGCACCATAAAGGCACGCGTCCGGAGCAGTAAAAGGAATACTCCGATCACCTTGTGCACAGGCGCCCGCGGCACACGGTTGTGGTTGGTTTCGCTCAACAGCGCAAAATTAGCGGCAAAAATCGCCGCGGCTGTCAGCATCATGATTCCGATTGATCCTCGCCAGCCAACCAGATCCGCCACCAGACCACCGCTGGCGAAGGCTAGCAGCGGCACGATGGACTGGATCATCGTGATTGTCGACAGCTGGCGCCCGGCCTCGGTGCGGTCAAAACTGTCATTGATGATCACCCGTCCGACCGCCATACAGGCCGCGGCACCAAATCCTTGGATGGCACGCAACGCAATCAGCAACTCGATTGTTGGCGCCACCAGCGCCGCCGCACCTGCAATAGTAAACAAAAAGGACCCTGACAACAGCACCGGACGCCGGCCGAGCGTATCGGACAGCGAGCCAGCCACAAGCTGGCCAAGACCGAGCATAATCAGGAAAGCGCTCAGCACAAGCTGAGCCTCGTCACCGGTGGCAGACAATTCACTGCGCAGCAGCGGGATAGCCGGCGTCATCAACGCCATTCCGATATTGGCACCTGAAACCGTTAATGCCAGTAACCAGAGCGACGGGGCAACGGAGTGGATAGTAGTATGGGACACAATGAAGAAAGCTCCAGGGCGGGCATGGAAATATAGCAGCATGTGGAAAAGCCTGTATAGTCTTTGCTTAGATGGGAGTGGTTTTCTAATGCGATGTTCACCCAACAGCTGGGGAGCGATTCTAATGACGATTAGTATGCTTTCATTTGTTTTCAATGATGGGCTGATGAAAGTACTATTCGCCGACATGTCGATTTATCAGGCGATTTTCCTGCGCGGGCTCGTCACGGCCCCGCTGATGGCACTTCTTTCCTGGCGGGCCGGTGTGCTGATCGCCCGGCTAGGACGCCGCGACACCTGGCTTGTCCTTATACGCGTGGCTTGCGAACTTGCGGCCACAGTTGGCTTCCTCACCGCGCTGAGTTATATGCCGCTGGCAAATGTTACAGCCATTCTGCAAGTCCTACCACTGACGGTCACGATGGCGGCGGCTCTGTTTCTTGGGGAGGCGGTGGGCTGGCGGCGCTGGCTCGCCATCCTATTTGGTTTTGGCGGGGTTTTGCTGATTATCCGTCCCGGCATGGAAGGGTTTTCGGCCTATTCCATCTGGGCACTCGGCGCCGTGGCTGCGGTCACGGTGCGCGAAATCACCACACGCAAACTATCACCCGATGTGCCTTCACTGCCGGTGGCGCTAGCCACCGCTTTTTCTATCTGCGGCCTTGGCGCGATAAGTCTGCCCGGGGTGACATGGACCCCGGTCGAACCCGTGATGTGGTTTTATCTCGGCGGTGCCGGCGTTTCCATTATTGGCGGCTATCTTTTTTCGGTCATGGCGATGCGCGGCGGTGAACTAGGCTTTGTGTCGCCGTTTCGCTACACCGCCATGGTCTGGGCCATCGCGCTTGGCTATCTGCTGTTTGACGAATGGCCGGATCTGCCAACCCTGACGGGAACAGCGATCATTGTTGCCACCGGCCTTTATTCCCTGAAACGCGAGCGGTTTCTCGCATTGGAAAATGCAAACGAGCAGCCTGCACCCTAAGCTTTCAGCTCAAGGATCGTCTCACCAAGCAGGCTTTCACCCGCAGTGATTTTCAGGCCCGGGGCATCGGGGGCGCGATGCGCGGCGCAACATAGGACGCCAAATCACAGACATTCATGATGCCCCGCCCATCGCCGCCAAAAATTACCGGTGCCAGTTTGGCCAACGCCAGGGCCACACCATCCGGCATAGGCCGGCAGGTAATCCGGGATCGGGCAGACCTCGCTTCAGCCGCACAGAACATTATCGGCATCAGGCCGAAGGATGGTTCGGGTTACCGTGTCCCAGATTTTTCCGCCCGACACGTTGTAGGCGATATGCCTGGTCAGCGGTACCTACCACAAGCTCACTCTGGTGATCTTTATATTAGGTCTGCCTCCATGGGTGAATATGTTTCGCGTCTTATCAATAAGGCGCCGTTCTTCATGGTAACATTTGCAGACTGTTGGAAAAAAGGTCACTCTATTTTCTATCGCTGACAGAGCCGATAGAGGTTAGTCTGTATATGTTTTCGTTAAAGGCTGACAGGAGACCCTCATGTCATCATCCGCTCTCATCATTGGCGCAGGATCCGGTCTCAGCGCGGCGCTTGCGCGGCGCTGTGTGGCCGACGGGATGACCGTTTCTCTGGCAGCACGATTGGGCGAGAAAGCCCGCGATATTGCCGCCGAGACGGGTGCTCGCCTGCATCTGTGCGACGCCAGTTCCATTGCGGCTGTAGACACTTTGTTCGCCGAGGTTGATGCCGAAATTGGCACCCCTAACCTTGTGGTTTACAACCCGTCGGCGCGCGTGCCCGGGCCGATCACCGATCTTGACGCGGCAGCCGCCCGAGCCGCGCTGGAGGTGACATGTTTTGGTGCCTTTCTTGTCGCCCGTCAGTCGGCTCGCCGTATGTTACAACGCGGGTCGGGAAGCATTTTTTTTACTGGTGCCACGGCCGGCGTGAAAGGGTTTGCCAACTCATCGGTTTTTGCGATGGGCAAATTTGGGCTGCGTGGTCTCGCACAGGCACTGGCCCGCGAACTGCACCCACAGAACATCCATATTGGTCATTTTGTCATAGATGGCGGCATCCGGTCAGACCAGCCCCCACGGCAGGATGACGGAAGCGATAACACGCTTGATCCCGACGCCATCGCCGAAAGCTATCTTCAGTGCCATAACCAGCACCGCAGTGCCTGGAGCTGGGAGGTCGAGCTGCGCCCCTGGCAGGAACAATTTTAGGCGCGGATGGCATCTTCCTGTTCCGGCCGATTTCCGGCTGGATCCGCCGCAGGGGCATCCCTAATCTTTTTGAGTCGGCGGGGGAGGTTAAAAACGCATGGCATCAGGCGATCCGGAATCAATCGGCAGTTTTGATTAAGTTATTATAGGGGCGGGGTCACCGGGATGAATCCTAGCAAACCGGCTTAGCGATGTTCTGTCAAACGCGTGCTTCTTCTCGAGGCTGGTGGCAAAGATAATTACATCTGGGTAAAAATAGCTGTCGGCTACCTTTTTTGTATCAGCAACGTACGCACCGACTGCATGATGAGGACCGAGGCTGAGGCCATGCTGAACGGGCGGTCACTTGTCTATCCGCGCGGTCGCATCCTTGGTGGCTGTTCATCGATCAACGGCATGATCTATATGCGTGGCCAAGCACGCGACTATGACCATTGGCGTCAACTTGGCAATATCGGCTGGGGCTGGGACGATGTATTGCCCTATTTTATGCGTTCAGAGCATCATGCCGCTGGTGCGGATGACCTGCATGTTGAAGGCGGCGAATGGCGGGTCGAGGATCAGCGTCTGTCATGGGAATTTCTGTATGTGTTTCGCGATGCCTCTAAAAGTGCCGGCATTCCGGAAACGGCTGATTTCAACCGCGGCAACAATGACGGGGTTGGCTATTTCAAAGTCAATCAGCGGCACGGTCTGCGCTGGTCCACCGCCAATGCCTTTCTAAAACCGGTATTAAGGCGGCGCAATCTTCACGTGATGACGCAGGCGCAGGTCGAATCACTGTGGTAATGGAAGGAAAGCGGGCCATAGGCCTACGCTTTCGCCATGGCGGCAAGGTTAAACGCACGATAGCCAATGGGGCGGTCATCCTATCGGCAGGTGCGATTGGCAGCCCTCAGATCATGCAACTGTCGGGCATTGGCCCGGCGGATATGCTGCAATCGCATCGCATTGATGTTGCCCACCATCTGCCAGGGGTCAGCGGCAATCTGCAGAATCATCTGCAAATTCGTACCATCTATCAGGTCAGCAACACGGTCACGCTGAATGAATGTGCCAGCAACCTGTTTGGCCGCGCACGTATCGCACCTGAATATGTGCTGAACCGCAGCGGGCCAATGTCGATGGCCCTAAGCCAGCTTGGCGTGTTCACCAAATCGGATGCCGCACTGGAAACACCCGACCTGCAATATCATGTGCAGCCACTCTCGCTCGACGCCTTCGGCCAGCCGCTGCATGATTTTCCGGCAATTACTGCCAGCGGCTGCAACCTACGCCAAGCAAACCGGGGCAGCATTACCATCCGGTCTGCCGATCCAACCGACAAGCCGCATATCCGGGCAATTTACCTTTCCACAGCGGGCGACCGGTTGGTGGCGGTAAATTCGCTGCGGCTGACGCGGCGGATTATGGCGCGGGCGGCGCTCGCACTCCGCGACCCAAAGGAATACCTGCCGGGAACAGAATTTAGCAGCGATGAGGATCTGGTCAGAAAGGCCGGTGATATCGGCACCACCATCTGCCACCCAGTCGGCACGGCAAAGATCAGGCAGGACCCGGATGCCGTTGTCGATGACCGGTTGCGCGTTCACGGCATTGACGGGCTACGCGTCATTGACGCCTCGATCATGCCGACGATTACCCCGGGCAATACCAATTCATCGACGGTGATGATCGCGGAAAAATGGGGCGAAATGATCGTACAGGACACAAAAGCCCGCTAGGCGCAGTTGCGTCTCAGGACAACGTCCCTTCTAGGACATAGCGCAGAATGCTGACCACCTGGGTAGGCGTCTCGACAACCGCCAGCGCTGCGGCATTCACCTCTTTCAGCGCATGCTGGTGTTCTGCGCAATGCATGATGACCAGTGACTTGCCAAGCGCCGCCGCATAACCGGCATCAAAGGCGGCATTCCACTGCTTGTATTTCTCGCCAAAGCGGACAACCACGATATCGGCATCGGCAATGCCTTTGCGGGTGCGCATAGCATTCAGCCGCGCACTTTTGTTGTCATGCCAGAACTTGTCCGGCTCTGCCCCCATGATCGACACACCGCAATCATCGCTGGCGTCATGGTCTGTTACCGGCCCCGAAAACACAACCTCCATATTGCTGGCCGCACCGGTGATCTGGTCGCGCCAATCAGTATGGATCTCACCAGAAAGATATACTTTCAACATAGAATTGTTTCCTTTTCTTGGTCTGCTTTTTTGCGTTGGATTTGGTGCTACGCAAACAGCATCGCAACAACATCGCTCTGCCCCAGCGGTGATGTTGCCGCACGGTGCATCCGCCGAATCAGGCAGCCTTGCCTTTCCACTAAAGCGTTATACCAATCTCATAACCTACTTCATTGGCCGCTTTTAGAACCCACTCATTGTGTGCAGGCAGGCGCGACGTCGCCATGGTATCCATGCTGCCTGCCACCTTACAGACCGGGGCTGGGAATGAAAAACCCCGCTGCCATATGGCGCGGGGTTTTCGTTATGCGGCTGGCAGGGGCGATAGGACTCGAACCTACAACCCCCGGTTTTGGAGACCGGTGCTCTACCAATTGAGCTACACCCCTAAACCGCACAACAGCGACATCGGCCGCTGTCGTAAAATTATTAGCCATTTTACTTCACGATGGATGCGACGACGCCGGCACCGACGGTACGGCCGCCTTCGCGTATCGCAAAGCGCAGGCCCTCATCCATCGCGATTGGCGCTATCAG
>PCBG01000017.1 GCA_002731315.1 Rhodospirillaceae bacterium
CACCCGATCCCTTTCCGAACTCGGCCGTGAAAGCCTGTAGCGCCGATGGTACTTTGTCTTAAGGCACGGGAGAGTAGGTCGCTGCCTGGTCTTCCAGCTGCATGAACGCCGGGACTAACCCATGCGCAGTCACTAATTTTGTAAACAGAGCACCCGGATGCGTCGCATTCGGGTGTTTTCTTGGCGCGGGGTGGAGCAGCCCGGTAGCTCGTCAGGCTCATAACCTGAAGGTCGCAGGTTCAAATCCTGCCCCCGCAACCAAAAAAGCCCTATCAAATGCCGCTATCCGTCTGGATGGCGGTTTTTTGTTATCCGGAGCCTGGCTGCTCGAATATCGCCGCGACTGCCTGCCATATATGCGAGGTGCCGACCTTCCCTTGCCTGACGGTAAAGCGGCGACGCCAGAATGATCTTTGGAACGATTGATCTTGTTGGGTCTGTCGCGCGCGTTACTGAACGAGTGCAGCGTTCCATTCACGAAGGAAGTTTTCCCGCTTCAACGTATCAAGATAGACCAGTAATCCGGTGTTCAGGCCAATCGGCTTTGCATTTGTAATCTTGATAATCGAACTGTTAAAAATTGAGGGCAGACCGCCCTGCTTTTCAAGGATAACCTGGCCTTCAGTGCTCAGCAGGAAGTCGAGGAATTTGCCAGCCTGCTGGGATTTTTGGCTGCGGTGGGGAATGAAGGCGGTTCGAAGCAGAATGTTTGTGTAATCCTCAAGATGCACCACCTTGATGTTGCCATGCGTCGCGGCGCGGGCCTGCGCATATGATCCGACAACATTATAGGCGGCGGCTATTTCGCCGCTTTCGACACGGGCTAGCATCTCTCCAGAACAGCAGGACAGTCTGGTTCCCATTGACCCCATAACTTCAGATAACCGCCAGAACGTGTCGGATTGCCGAGCATCCTGAGTGGCAAAAAGAAATCCGGTACCGGAAATATTGACATCATAGGTCATCAGCCGATCACGGAATATCGCTGAATTTGACCTGATAATGCTTAGGAAATGGCGGCGGCTTATCGGCATCGGCAGTGCGGCGAAATCGCGACGCGACACAACTAGAACTATCGGTTCCACAGCAAACCCAAAAAGCTGGTCTCGCCATTTGGCCCAGTCCGGCAGGCTCGCCGTCACAGGGCTTTCAAAGCTGCTGGCATGGCCATCATTGACCAACTTCATCTGCAGGTCCATGGCAGAGGAAATGACCAAATCATACGCTGCCCGTTCAGTGTCGATTTCTGAATATATATCGTGGCTTGATGCCAGAACATAATGGATCGCGATATTCGGCCTTTCCGCCACATATTCCTCTATCACCGGGGCGAAAAGCTCGATATCTGTTGAAGACAGGATGGTAAATTCCTCTATCGCGAGCTCAGGACCGAAACGCCGTTCCAGCTCGATTGTCATGCTGGCCGCCGATGCGTGCCAAAAGATCAGCGCAGCGACAATGATAATGATGCGCATAAAACCCCTCCGTCCTCGAAATCTATCTCTAGTTTGCCGCCAAGCGCCAACATCACTTCGCGCACGATTGCGAGCCCGAGACCCGATCCGACCACATTGGTGGCGTTGGCGCCGCGACTGAACCGCTTTACCATCAGATCTGTATCTATTTCGATCATAGTTGCCGACCGGTTGCGAACGGAAATCCTGTATCTGTCTGATAAGGCTTTTATGGTAATGGAGATCGTCGTCTCGGCTTCAGAATATTTCACCGCATTGTCCAGAAGATTCCGCAATGCTGTTTCGAGCAGTGTCTGGTCCAGATACAGTTCCAACCTCGCTGAATTGTCGCTTTCCACTTTAATTTCGATGTCACGCAGCTCGGCCGATGGTGCAAAGCTTGAAACCATGTCGCTAACGCATTGAAGCAGCTTGACCGTTCGCAGTTCGGGTTGTTCCATCCGGTAAAGGACGACGGCGTGATCAAGAAGTTGTGTCGCAGACCGGTTGGCCTGTTCGACCGATCTGACGATATTGCGAAGATGTGCTCGGTTTTCTGGCTTCCGCGCCTTGCGCAGGGCGAGTTCGCCTTCTGACTTCACCGTTGCCAACGGCGTGCGGATATGATGCGCCGCTTCGGCAATGAAGATTTCAGTCTGTTTGAGAGCGCCGTTAAGCCGCGAAATGAAATCATTTAGAGCGTTCAACAGCGGCTCCAGCTCCTGTGGCGTCGGATGGTCCACCTGGCGAAGGTCATTAGGCCCGCGTCTGCCAACGGCGTCCGCAAGCCCGCGGATGGGATTAAGCATCGAATTTACTGTCAGAACCGCAAGAAGGCCGACAAACAGGCAGAAACTCAAAACGATGGTCAGTAGGTTTTCTGTTAGTTGCGAAAGCAGTTGGGCCTGAAAATTCGATGTCTGCCCAATAAGCACACGGATGCGAATGCTCTTCCCTTCTACAAGCACGGGTTTCTCGATTGCTGCTAGCCGCAATATCCCTCCCCGATAATCAATAGACGAAAAAGTAGGGGTTCTTTCATCACCATATGTGTCAGATATCGGAAGATCCTCATAGCCGGTCAGAAATTTTGAATTGGCATCAATCCGATAGAATATGCGATCCTCGCCAATCGAACCGAGGATCGTAAATGTGTCATAGGGAAGATCAAAAAATAGGGCGCCATCACTGATCCTGACCTTTTCCAGAATGCTGACCGCTGCTGCCTTCAGAAGGCCGTCCTGTGCCGCGCTCACAGCCTGGCCGGTAAGTGTTCGCATGGAGACGAACAGTACTAGTGAGAAAATGGCAACCAGAACGGCTAGGATCACTAGCAACCGGTTGCGAAGCGACAGCCGCACTGGCGAGGCTCGTGTCATGTTGAGATGAGCCTGTATCCAATGCCGCGAACGGTCTCGATACGTGCGTCACTCCCAGCGAGTTTTTTTCGCAGCCGGCCGACATAGACCTCGATGGCGTTTTCCGTAACCGACTCCGAGATTGAGAACAGCCGGTCGGATAGCTGCTCCTTGGTAAGGTAGATGCCTGGAGAATTGAAGAAGACCTCGAGAAGGCGAAGCTCGCGGTTACGAAGTGCGTGTGTCGTACCGCTATGTTCAAGTGTTGCTAGAAGCGGTTGCAGAACAACCTGACCAAACGTCAGTTGCAGCTGGTTTTGTCCCTTATGCCGCCGCAGGACGGCTCGGCAGCGTGCTTCAAGTTCGGCGAATTCAAAGGGTTTTACAATATAATCGTCAGCACCGATATCAAGAAGATCGATCCGGTCGGTTACTTCCGAGCGCGCGGTCATCACAATGACTGGCGAATCGTCATTGCGGGAGCGCATCTCGTTCAGGAACCTGCGGCCATCACCATCGGGCAGCATGATATCGAGCAGGACTATGTCATAGTGCGAGACATCGATGAATTCCCTTGCCTCATTAAGGGTGCAGGCATGATCATTGGTGTGGCCGTCAAGGCTGAAGAAATTCTTCAGCGACTTCGCGAAATCTTGCGAATCTTCAACAATAAGTACCTTCATGGCGCTGCTACTCTGTGTCAGGATGTTGTCAGGTTAGTAAGGAAAGATAATGTCGTAAAGAACAGAAAGAACCCATATCGGGTTTTGGTTATTTACTGTTCATGGGAGGATTTGACATGAAACACATTTTGAAACTGTCGCTTGCCGCTGCCTTCAGTGCCGGGCTCAGCGCGCAGTCATTTGCTGCCGAGTGCATCGCACCGGCTAATCCGGGGGGTGGATGGGACTTTACCTGCCGGTCCATTACCAAAATCATGACCGACATCGGTGCTTATGACGGTTCGATCCAAGTCACCAATATGGCTGGCGGCGGTGGTGGACTCGCCTACACCCATGTTGTGAACGAGCGTAATAGTGACGACAATCTGATTGTCGCCGCCTCGACCGCGACGGCAACACGTTTGGCGCAAAACGCCTATTCTGGCATGACATCGGATCAGGTGCGCTTCCTTGGCGCTATCGGTGCCGACCCCGGCGTGATTGTTGTGGCTAAGGACTCGCCCCACAAGAACCTGAATGATCTTCTTGACTCAGTGATTGCCGATCCGTCGAAACATGCCTTTGCTGGCGGTTCCGCCGCCGGTGGCTTTGATCACCTGAAGGTGTTGATGGCGCTGAAGCGTAAGGGCTTCACCGACATCAAGAAGGTGAAATATATCGGTGTCGACGGTGACGCCGACGCCATCACCCAGACCGTTGGTGGTTTTACCAGCGCGATGACTGGTGACATTTCTGGCGTTGTTGGCTTTATCAAGTCCGGCGATGTGAGGGTTTTGGCGTCTTTCACAGAAGAGAGGATCCCAGGTTTTGAAGACATACCGACGGCGCGCGAGCAGGGCATTGATGTTATCGCCGTGAACTGGCGTGGACTTTACACCCCGAAAGGAGCGTCCGAAGCGTCTTACAAGCAGTGGACCGATGCACTTCGTAAGGTTGGTGATTCGCCCGAATGGAAAGAAGCAATGGTTGCCAACGGCCTTGCCCCGTTCAACATGGTAGGCGGTGACTTTCAGTCTTACGTCGACGGTGTGATTGGCGAAGTTCGCGCCATGTCGGTTGAATTGGGTGTGATGAAGTAATGTCAGACCGGATTACCGGATTGATTGTGGCTGTTCTGGCACTCGCCTTTGCGGCGAGTGCCAGTCAGCTTGAAGAGCCTTTTTTCGCTGATCCGCTGGGTCCAAAGGCATTTCCTCTTCTGATTTCCGCTATCGCTTTCCTGGCCGGTGCCACGATGGTAATGCGCCCTGATGCCGAGCCCGCTTGGCCGGGTCCGGCGATGCTCCTGCGGCTGGCTATTGCGACCGTCATTCTGGTGGCCTATGCCTACTCTTTGAAGGCGCTCGGCTTTCTTTTGCCGACCGCCATCGCTTCGGCGGCATTGTCCTACCAAATCAGGCCACGATTACGTCAGAGCGTTGTCACTGGGCTTGCGCTGGCAGGCGGATTATTTTTGATTTTTAAATATGCACTGGGGCTTGGGTTGTTTGCCTTACCTCGCTGGTTGATGGGTTAGGGATATGGATCTGTTTGCCAACCTTGCTCTCGGATTTTCCGTCGCACTGTCGCCGGAAACGCTGGCGCTGGCAGTGGCTGGTTGCATTTTGGGTACGATGATCGGCGCGCTGCCTGGGCTCGGTCCGTCTAACGGCGTCGCTATTTTAATCCCGATATCGTTTAGCTTCGGGCTTGACGCAACGCACTCGCTGGTGCTGATGACAGCGGTCTACTATGGCGCCATGTATGGTGGGCGAATTTCATCAATCCTTTTAAATATTCCCGGAGATGAACCGGCGATGATGACAACGCTAGACGGCTATCCGATGGCTAAGGCTGGGCGGGCGGGCGATGCATTGGTCTTATCGGGCGTGGCCTCATTTGTCGGCGCATTTTTGGCCACCATTGGACTAATGCTTCTGGCGCCGATTCTGGCGCAAGTGGCTTTTATGTTTGGTCCGGCGGAATATTTCGCACTTTATCTTCTGGCCTTCTGCACACTTGGAGGGCTTGGTTCGAACAATCAGGCAAAGGCCGCGATCTCGGTCTGCCTTGGACTTGGCATCGCGATGATCGGGGTCGACAAATCGACCGGCCTAACACGCTTCACCGGTGGCAGCCTGCATCTGTTTGACGGCGTCGATTTTCTGGTTGCCATAGTCGGTCTGTTTGCGGTGGCAGAGGTGTTTGTATTCATCGAAAGCCATGGCCGTGATTCCGCTATTGGCGTGAAGCTTGAGAAAATCCGCATTCCAGTGCGTGATATTATTAATAGCGGCTGGACAATGTTGCGAGGCACCGGCATCGGTTTTGTTGCCGGTTTGCTGCCGGGTGCCGGTGCATCGCTTGGCAGTTTCCTTGCCTATATGCTGGAGAAATCGACCGCTCGCGACAAGAGCACATTTGGCAAAGGAGAGCCAAAAGGCATCACTGCACCGGAGGCTGGCAACAATGCGGCGGCTGGCGGCGCGTTAGTCCCGATGCTGACGTTGGGCGTGCCGGGGTCGGGAACGACGGCGGTATTGCTGGCGCTGCTAATGACGTTGAACATCACGCCCGGGCCACTCCTTTTCACCGAGAGACCTGAAGTGGTTTGGGGTCTTATTGCCTCTCTACTAATCGCCAATGTTGTGTTGCTGATCCTTAACGTGCCGCTGGTGCGTGTGTTTAGCCGGATCTTGCAGGTGCCGGCGGCAGTTCTACTGCCCGGAGTGACGATGATCTCCTTCGTTGGAATTTATTCGTTGTCAGGAAGCTATTTCGACCTGTTGCTAATGATCGGATTCGGCGTTCTTGGCTATGTGCTCCGCAAGTTGTCGATACCGGCCGTGCCGGTTATTCTCGGCATCCTTCTTGGTGGTCATATGGAGGTCAGCCTGCGCCGTGCCATGGTGCTGTCGGATGGTGACTGGACATATCTCTTCGCGTCGCCGATCTCGATCGGGCTCTGGATAGCCGCTGTGGCCGGATTCATCTTGCCGCTGTTCTTGCGTCGCTATCTGAAAACACCTGTGCAGATGACGGCGGATGATGATGTCAACCGGGACCGGGGATAATGCAGACTCGGGTTCTGGTCCCATCAGGCGTGTTGGGTCTCGGCTTTGATACTGACGCGCTGGTACGCGGTGTTGCGGCCGGTCCTGACATTATTGCTATTGATGGCGGATCGACCGACAGCGGGCCCTTCTATCTTGGTACCGGCACATCAAAATACAGCCGTGCGGTCTGCCGTGATGAATGGCGGCAGCTTCTTGAGGCGCGCGCCGCTGCTGGTGTGCCGCTGGTCATTGGCAGCTGTGGCACCTGTGGGACCGCAAGCACTGTTGACTGGATGTTCGAAATCACTTGTGAAGTGGCCGCCGAGCTTAGTCAGACCCTGCGTGTGGCTCGGCTCTATAGCGATGTGCCAGTTGAGACTTTGCGCCGCGCGCGTGATTCTGACCGTCTGTCACCGCTCCATCCTGCGCAGGCGATTGATGATGCCGCATTGGAGGATATGACAAACGTAGTTGCGCTTGCAGGGGCTGAACAGATCCAGGCAGCTATCAATACAGGCGCCGATGTGGTGCTGGCGGGGCGGGCTACCGACACCGCGACGATTGCCGCATTGCCGCTGGCGCGTGGGGCGCATGCTGGCGCCGCTTGGCATGGCGCAAAAATAGCTGAATGTGGGGCGTTCTGCACCACCCGTCCTGCCAGCGGGGTAATCATGGTGAGTTTCGATGAGACTGGGTTTACTGTTACGCCGATGGGCGAAGGGGTGCAATGCACGCCACAATCGGTGGCGGCGCATATGCTGTATGAGAACAGCGACCCTTGGATACTGCATGAGCCTGGCGGCCATCTTGATGTGACAGCGGCTACCTATACCGAGGCCGCGCAGGATAGTGTCAGGGTCGAGGGTGCCGTCTGGGTGGCTGCCAGGGATTACAGTGTAAAGCTGGAAGGTGCGCGTCTTGTCGGTTATCAGACAATGATGCTGGCGGTGATACGCGATCCCCGCTATGTCCAGGCGGTGGCTGAGTGGGCAGACAGGTTGCTGGCGCATTGCCGGGGATTGATTTCAGCATCCCTCTGCCTGCAGGATGATGCCTACGATATCGAGTTTCGTCTGATCGGGGTGGATTCGGCTCTTGGCCGCCTCGAACGGGATCGCGGATCGCCTGTAGAGGTGGGGGTCATGTTACTGATCACGGCCAACGAGCAAACGGTGGCAACCGAGATCGCCGCGGTGATTAACCCGCATCTTCTGCATTACCCGTTGACCGATGATGAACCGATGCCAACATTTGCCTTTCCTGTATCGCCGGTGCATTCCGACCGTGGTGCGATATATGAATTCGCGCTCAATCATGTTCTGGGCCTGGCTGACCCGATGGATGGGTTCCGGCTAAAGGTTGACGAGGTTGGCCATGGATGAACTTCGCAAGGTCGCGCGCCGAATTAGGTCCAAGAACGCAGGCCCGTTTTGGATCACCATTGATGTCTTTTGTGACAGTCCGGACGTGCTTGCGCGGGTGGCGGCGGCATTGTCGGTCGAACGGGTGGCGGATCATCTGCAGCTTAAACCCTCACATCTCAAACGCTTCGAGATGCCCACGCTGAATGTCCTGAAATTAAGCTTTCCACGCCCGCATCCGCAGGGCAGCCTGCGTGACCGCGACATGCATGGTGCGCAGCTGGCATTATTGCTGGAAACGCTCAAAGTCTAACGAAACAGCACTTTTTTTCATACGGGATCGTGGCGACTTTATTCTACGTGCGCGCAGCTACCAAGTGTTTGGTAAAAAGTAGTGTATGACACGGGTTATGACAAAAAACGCGGACCTTGAGTCAGTCTAACGACCATTTTGTTACCCGATCTTCAGACACGAATTTTATTTTGCCTCGGGTTTGTCGCTTCACACGAAGGGATGAAGCCAAAACTTAGGTGATCAGAAAAATTTTCGTCAACTGACGACCTTTATAATTTGTATAAATAGTCTGTCAGTAGTTTAATTTCTTCACTCATGATGGTTTGGAACACCCTTGCTCTGAATGCGATCTGTTGAGTTAGACGAGTACGGAGACAAGAGCATTTAAATCTTCAAAATATTTTCTATTGAGATAGGAGAAGAAAATGAAAAGATGGGCGAAAGCCATAGCCGCCTTTGCGGTGGCAAGCTTTGCCGTTGCAGGCACGGCGTCGGCACAAGAAATGAAGTTCTTTAAAATTGGCACCGGCGGCACTGGTGGAACGTATTACCCGATTGGTGGATTGATTGCGAATGCAATTTCCAACCCGCCAGGTTCGCGGCCATGTGACAAGGGTGGAAGCTGCGGCGTACCGGGCCTCGTTGCTATAGCGGTTTCGACGACAGCATCCGTGTTTAACGCAAATGCGATCCAAGCTGGATCGCTTGATGCCGGTCTGGCTGGTGCGCAAACCGTTGTGTAGAGCTACAACGGCGAGGGTAAGTTTGTTGACAACAAAAAGGATAAGATCCGGGTTATTGCTAATCTGTACCCTGAAAGCATGCATCTCGTCCTTAAGAAGGGAATGAAGCTTAACAGCTTGAAAGATCTGAACGGCATGAAGGTTGGTGTTGCAGCCGCTGGTTCGGGAACGCAGGTGTCGGTCCGGATGATTCTGGGTCATTACGGCATTAAAGCTAATGAGTATGAACTAAACGTTGGCCAGAGTGCTCAGCGTCTTGCTGATGGACAAATCGATGCATTTTTCTATGCTGCTGGAACACCGCTGTCAGCGCTGATCCAACTTGGCTCGACAAAGGGATTCGATCTTTACAGCTTCTCTGCAGATGAACAAAAGACGATCAACGGGATAATTCCTTACTACGTACAGGATGTGATTGCCTCAGGTGTGTATGAAAATATTGGGTATGACGTCAACACCGTGGCAGTGAACGGACAACTCATTACCTCTATCGATCAGCCTGAAGACATGATCTATGAAATCACTAAGGCATTGTGGAACGATAACACCCGAAAGCTACTCGATAAGGGACATCCGAAAGGCAAGGCCATTCGCCCAGAAACAGCTTTGAAGGGCGTTCTGATCCCGTTGCATCCGGGCGCTGAACGCTTCTACAAGGAAGCTGGATTGATGTAAAGCAGACATAGGGGCGCCAGGTTGGCGCCCCTAATTTTTTGTGTTTTTGGGGTTTCTCAAATGGAAAAGTTCAGTCTTGAACGGGCCCTCTCTTTAGAGAGTCGGTATGATGATTCATTAAAGACGCGCCCGATTGGCAGTTGGCTGGCAAAATTTGTTCTTTGGTTCAGTGTTCTTTTTGCGCTCTATCATTATGTCACAGCCGGCATCGGCGTGCCGGTCGATTACTGGCATATGGGCGCCCACATGTCGGGCGTCATTATCCTCATTTTCATTTCGTTCCCGGCATTCAAGAAGCTGAAAGGGTTCGATCAATCATCAGACTTAAATGGGCCGCTAGCCGGCGTGCCTTTCTATGACTGGCTGCTTATCATTATAGGCGTAATGTCATCCCTTTATGTTGGGGTGACATGGTATGGTGTTGATCTGAATTTTCTTGGCTTCTCCTATTCAATTCCTGAACAAGTACTGAGGATGGGTGTCCCGCTACCCATCGATGTTGTTTTCGGCACCCTTTTGATCATCGTGCTTTTAGAGGCTGTTCGACGGACGATTGGCATTATTGTTCCGATCATCATTCTAGTCTTCATCGGCTATGCGGTGCTGGGCCCCTATATTCCGATTCAGATTCTAAAACATCCTGGTCTTAGCTGGTCGCTCTTTGTAAACAACATGTATTTTCCAGATCTTGGCATTTATGGTGTCACTCTATGGATTGTATCGACTGTTGTTTTCCATTTCGTTCTGTTCGGCGTTCTTGCTCAGCGTATTGGTCTGGGCCAGTTCTTCGTTGATCTTGCCACCGTTGCTGCTGGGCGTTACACAGGTGGCCTAGCAAAGGTTTCAGTGGTTTCTTCAGCACTATTCGGCACAATTTCAGGTTCGTCGATTGCAAATACCGTTTCAACCGGATCGCTGACAATCCCGAACATGAAGAGAAGTGGCTATCCCGGGCATTTCGCAGGTGGCGTCGAAGCGGCTGCCAGCGCTGGTGGCCAGATTACACCACCAATCATGGGTGCGGCGGCGTTTGTTTTGGCTGAGTTCCTCGAGATCCCCTACAGCACCGTGGTCATTGCTGCTGCTGTACCAGCTGCTATGCACTATATCGGGGTTATGTCGATAGTTCATTTCAAGGCAAAGAAGCTTGGGCTGAAAGGCCTTTCAGCGGAACAGATCCCGCAATTTATAGAAGTCATCAAGCGTGGCTGGATGACAGCGATCCCACTGATTGTGTTGATCTACGTCCTGTTTTCCGGCTATTCGCCGCACATGGCGGCTTTCTGGGGCATCACAGCAGTGCTTGTTGTCGGCTTTATTAACCCAGCCCATCGGATTGGCATTGGCGATTTGATTGCTGGCGCGTCGCAGGGCGTGAAGTATGCGTTGTCTGTTGGCGCGGTTTGTGCGGCGATCGGAATTGTTGTTGGCGTGGTTAATGCCACGGGACTCGGATTCCGCCTAGGCTTCATGGTGACAAACAGCGCGCTGGGCATGGGTGAATCCATCCTGCCACTGTTTTCAATGATCCCCTTTGCCGATTTCACGCTGAATGACATCACCCTGTTCATATCACTCATCCTGATTGCCGTGACGTGTATTCTAATGGGCGCTGGTCTTCCGACAACGGCTCTTTATGTGATGCTAGCAACGGTGGCTCAACCAGCGTTGGCCAATCTAGGCATTCCACCACTAGCATCGCACCTATTCGTCTTGTACTACGGCGTAATTTCAGAGATTACGCCGCCGGTTTGTGCCTCCGCTTATGCTGCTGCAGGAATTGCGGGGTCGAACCCTTTCAGGACCGGCTTATCCGCCTTCTCACTGGGAATTGGCAAACTTCTTGTGCCGATGGTTTTCGTTTATTCGCCTGCCATGTTAATCGTTCTTGAGGATTACTTCACTTGGCAGGAATTCCTTCATACCGTCATCACATGTGGGCTTGGCGTATTTCTGCTTTCGGCTTCGGTTGCAGGTTATTTTCTGTCGAACATGAGTGGCCCCAGCCGCGCCCTTTTTGGAATTGCAGGGATATTTCTCGTCGCGCCTTCCGTTAATTCAACCCTGTATGCGGCGCTTTTTGCAGCACCGGTAATGGCAAGCCAGATCATTTCGTACCGACGAAATGCAGCGTCTCGGTCTGTTGCCTGAATCGGTAAGGCTGACTGCGTCAGATTGCCATGTGGCCCGGAGGTAGTCGTTAGAATGGGCAATCAGGAGCCTTTGAAACGGTTTTGAAAAGATGGTCGCAATAGGTAAACGGAGAGATAATAGCGAAGTGATTGTGATTGGCGCTGGCATAGTCGGTGTCTGTTGTGCCTTACAAATGGCTGAGCGTGGACTTTCTGTCACCGTGATTGACCGCAAGCCGCCCTGTGAAGAAACGAGTTTTGGTAATGCAGGCGTCATTTCGCCCTGGAGTTGCGTGCCGCAATCCGTGCCGGGTCTGTGGCGCAAGATACCCCGTTGGCTTCTCGACCCTGAAGGCCCTATCTTTGTCCGAGCGCGCCATGTCCCCGCTTTTTTACCTTGGGCATTGAAATTCCTGTCCGCTGGTAGACATGATCGCATAGATGCTTTTGGTGATGCGATGATGGCATTAAGCCGTAATTCTCCAACGAATTACCGCACTCTGCTTGCGAATACGCCCGCGCTCGATCTTGTGAAGGACTCAGTTTATGTCTTCGTATACAGGCACGCTGAGCAGGCAAGTCTCGACCAACTTGGATGGCGGATGAGGAAGATGCGGGACGTCCCGGTGAGCCTCGTTGGCGCAGACGAGTTGCGCGAACGCGAACCATATATTTCACATGACTATGAGGCTGCAATTTTGATCCATGAGCAGGGTCGCGCGCTCAATCCTTCTGCTATCGGCAAGGCCATTGCTGAAAAGGCCAGATCATTCGGTGTCAGATTCGTTCAGTCTGAAACAAAGCGCATCGCCTCCACTGCGGGCGGCTGGACTGCAATCTGTGAGGACAAACAGCATGATGCCACCCATCTCGTCCTGGCTGCCGGCGTCTGGTCAGCGTCTCTTCTGAAACCGTTTGGCCTCCATTTGCCGCTCGAAGCCGAACGTGGTTACCACCTTGTGTGTCGCAATCCCGGAATTGAGATCAACAATTCAATAATGGATGTGGAACATATGTGTGTTGCTAGTCAGATGGCGACCGGGGTCCGAGTGGCAGGTACGGCGGAATTTGCCGGCATTCAGGCCGCACCGGATCACCGACGTGCCTTCGTGTTCAGAAAGGCTCTGAAAAGCCTGTTTCCAAGAATCAACCTTGAAGATGCGGAGCCTTGGATGGGACGGAGGCCTACATTTCCTGACAGTTTGCCTTGTATTGGCAGGATTCATGGTCTCGATCGGCTATATGCGGCTTTTGGCCACTCGCATTATGGTTTGAGCCAGGCGCCAAGCACAGGTCGAATAATTGCCGACTGTGTCATGGGCCGCACGCTGGATATAGATCTTCACCCTTACCGGACAGGCAGGTTCACATAGGACAGAATAACGGAATTATTATCGTGGGCGGCGGTCTGGTGGGGTTCAGCATTGCCTACGGTCTAGTGAGGCTTGGCCTTGACTGTACCCTTCTTGACTCGTCGGACACTGATTTTATAGCGGCGCGCGGGAATTTTGGACTTGTGTGGGTGCAGGGCAAGGGCGCTGGTTTTTCCACCTACGCAGACTGGACCATGCGATCGTCCGAATTGTGGCCGACCCTGTGTGACGAGCTTCAGGATACAACCGGGCATGATCTGGGGCTTGAGCAGGAGGGTGGCATTCATATCTGCCTCAGCCAAGAAGAATATGATGACCGCAAGCAAAAGCTCGATCTGTTGCGATCGCACCAGAATGGCAGATTCATCTACGAGATGATGGACAGGCAGACGCTTTTGGAACTCCAGCCAAACCTGGGTCCAGACGTAGTTGGAGGCTCATGGTGTCCATCTGATGGCCATGTCAATCCGCTCTTTCTGCTGAAAAGCCTGCACGACGCGTTCCTGCGCCATGGTGGCCAAGTATATTCCGATGCCAAGGTCGACGACATTTCGCATGCGAAGGGCGTTTTTACCCTTACCAGCAGGCAGGGCCTGTTTCGCGCGCCACGGGTTGTTCTATCTGCCGGACTTGGTAACCGGCAACTTGCCCCCCTCGTTGGACTGCGCCAACCCCTGCGCCCGCAAAAAGGTCAGATACTGGTCACCCAGAAAACCGACAGGTTGATCAGGCATCCTATGACACTAATGCGTCAGACCGCTGAGGGCAGCATCATGATCGGCGACAGCAAGGAAGAAGTCGGCTTTGACATTTCCTCAACCACCGATGTTATGGCGCAAATTGCAAGCCGTGCCGAGCGGACTATTCCCGCTCTAAAACATCAGCAGATCATCCGCAGCTGGGGTGCGTTGCGGGTGATGTCGCCCGATGGCTATCCAGTCTATGATCAATCTACTACGCATCCTGGAGCCTACGCAGTGACCTGTCACAGCGGGGTAACATTGGCGGCAGCGCATGCCATAGACCTCGCCGGTGATATTGCCGCGGGGAAGCTGGCCCATAATCTGCATGAATTTACTGAAAGGCGGTTCGATGTTTCGCCGGATTAAACCGCAAAGTGACGTAGTCACGATCTATATCGACGACAAACCCTTCAACGCATTAGCTGGCGAACCCATTGCGAATGTCCTTCTGAATGAGGGGTTCAGCTCGGTCCACAGAGCCCCAAACGGCAACTTGCGTGGCCCCTATTGCATGATGGGCGTCTGTTTCGACTGCATGATCACGCTTCAGGATGGACGTGTCGAGCAGGCTTGCCAGATATATGCCGAAGATGGCGTCAGGCTCTATCTGCCGATGAATAGATCGGACAGGACGGCGTGATGAGCGTCACATCACATTACGATCTTGTTATCATAGGCGCTGGCCCTGCAGGGCTTGCCGCCGCTATCGAGGCGTCTCGCCATGATTTAAGCACGCTTGTTCTTGATGATCAGCCGGCCCCGGGTGGGCAGGTTTATCGGAATATCATGCGGAACCGGGGACGGCCTCACGCAAGCGCATTTCTTGGGAACGATTACTGGTCGGGAACCAAGCTTATTGATGGCTTCGCAAATGAGCCCGCCAAAGTGCTGTCGGAAAGCCGAGTGTGGCAGATCACCGCGGACAAGCAGGTTTTCTTCAGTCGGCTGGGCATTGCACAAAATGTAAAGGCTGGGGCTGTGCTGATTGCTACCGGCGCAATGGAACGTCCAGCACCCATTCCCGGTTGGACCTTGCCAGGTGTGATGAGTGTCGGGGCAGCACAAACGATGCTGAAAACTAGTGGAATTGGCGCGGATGGGGCGGTGTTTGTGGGCTCGGGACCGCTATTCTACCTGACAGTCTGGCAGTATTTGCAGGCTGGATTTACAGTGAAGGCGGTGGTCGATACCGCGCCGGCAAGAATGCGCCCGGTGCATTACCTGTTAGCAATACCGGCTCTAATGCAACCGATTCTGCTTTTAAAAGGCCTGGGCTGGCGTGCCGCAATCCGTCGAAAAACGGATTATCACATCGGCGCGACTTCGGTGGTGATCTCCGGAGAAGAGAGTGCAAACGGGGTAACTTTCCAGGATGCTGCTAGACGTAAGCTAAAAATCCCGACAGAACACGTGTTCATTCATCAGGGCGTTGTTCCCAACGTAAACCTTGCAATGGCAACAGATCTGCAACACGAATGGCATCAACGCCAGCTATGCTGGACCCCACAGACGGATATGTTTGGCGAGAGTTCCGTTGATGGCATTTTCGTCGCCGGTGACGGTATGGGCATTGCGGGCGCTGCGGCAGCGGCTTCGTCCGGCAGATTGGCGGCGCGGCGGATTATCGGGAGGGTCAAGGGGAGTCCGTTGTTCATGGCACCTGTGTGGTGTGCCCTGAAATGGCGACAGGCGGCGATCAGGCCGTTTCTCGACAGTCTATTCAGACCGCCAGATGACTGGCGCGTTCCAAGAGAGGGTCAGACGGTCGTTTGCCGCTGCGAAGCTCTGACAAAAGCGGATGTCGACGCCGCCATCGCGTTGGGCGTGTCTGGCCCAAACCAGCTGAAGGGCTATTGCCGAGCCGGTATGGGTCGCTGTCAAGGGCGCATGTGTGCGCTGACAATTCAGAAAATGATCCATGAACACAATGGCGGGTCAGAACAGGAGATTGGCCATCTGAGGGTCCGCCCGCCAATCCGGCCTCTGACGGTGGGTGAGCTCGCTGCTCTGGCGCAAAAAGATGCCGGCCGGTAAAGACAGAATCATTGTTATTGGCGGGGGAATACAGGGCTGTGCTACTGCCTATTTTTTGGCGAAGCGTGGGCAAGATGTCACCCTTCTCGAGAAGGACCACATCGGGCGACACGCTTCTGGCGTGAATGCTGGTGGTGTGCGGCGACTTGGACGTGACCCGGTTGAAATTCCTCTAAGCCTTGCCTCTATGGATATTTGGCAGTCGCTGCAAGGCCACATTGGCGATCATGCCGATGCGTTTCATCCATGCTTCTATCTCAAGGTCGCTTTGGACGAAGACGGTCAGGCGCTTGGTGTTGACCGGATTAACGCGTTGCTTAAGGCCGGATTCAAGCATGAAATCTGGCTTGAAGATTGGGAGGTCAAGCGCCGGCTTCCCCATCTGTCATGCCCAACATATGGCGGTATTCTGGTCGAAGGGGATGGATGGGCTTTGCCGTGGCGCATAGTTCAGGGTTTTGCATCCGCTGCAGTTAAGCACGGGAGCCGTCTGGTCGAAGGTTGCCGCGTTGTTGGAATTGAAAGAGGTAGAGATGGATGGCAGTTGCACACGACAAAGGGTCTCCTAGAGGCGGCGCAGGTCGTGAACTGCGCCGGTGCTTGGGCTGCCGGTCTTTCGGCTCTGGCGGGAGACGCTGCGTTTCCGCTTTCGCCCTATGCGCCGATGCTGGCAGTCACTGATAGTCGGCCAGGCATTCTGCCAGCGGTGATAGGTGTGCTTGGCCAGACATTGTCACTGAAACAACTTCATTCAGGCCAGTTCGTTATTGGTGGCGGGATCAGGGCGCGTGCCAATCTGGAAACAAGCCGAGGCGAGATTGATATTCCGGCACTAGCAGCCTCGATGGATCTTGCGACAACACTATTTACCGCCATCACTAGCGCGCGCATTATTAGATGCTGGTCCGGGATCGAGGGCTACATGCCGGACGGCCTGCCGGTTATCGGCCGCGGCAGCCAGCCGGGACTCGTCCATGGGTTTGGTTTTTCCGCTCACGGCTTTCAACTCGGTCCAGCTGTCGGCGAGGCGCTTGCCGATCTTGTCATGGGGCAACAGCCCCGCATCTCACTGGCGCCCTTTTCCCCCAGCCGTTTCGAGACCACCTGAAAAGGCGGATTATTTCGTGCTTGCAGATAGCCTGTCGCGAAGTTTGTAATAGTGCATCGCCAACGGCATGAACCATGGGTTGCCGGTATAAAAAGGAATTGTCCGCAACGGTAGGTTGCTGAAGACACTTTCGCCGTCCTTGCCAAGGATCATCAGCGCGGCCTTCTGGCCAAGCCATCGGGCCCAGACTGTCCCCGACCCACAAAATCCGGTTGGGTAGATGATTCCGTCGCGAACGACGAGCTTTGGTAACTGATCGAACGGAAAGGCAACGAAACCCTGCCAATGCGCATCCACACTAACGTCGTCAAGGGTAGGAAAAATAGTTGCAAGCGCCCCCTGAAGGTGACGTCTTGCGCGGTTATGATCATTGTGTGACCGTCTGCCACCAAGAAGGATTCGCTCTCCGTCAGGCGATGGCCGGTAGTAATAGCCAAGCTGCTTTGACTCACCGAACATGGTTAGCTTGGGCATCAGCGACTGGACGCGGTTCCGGCCAATTTTTTCGGTAGCGATCATCTCTGAAATTACTGGTACGAGACGCCTTCGCAACCAAGGCTGCGCTTTGTCGGTATAGGCATTGGTCGCCGAGATCACATGTTGTGCCTTGACTTGGCCGCGGTTTGTTAGAAGCAGAAAGTCCGAATGCGCTCGCTTGATCTCTAGCACATTCGTTTCTGAAAACAGTATCACTCCAGCCTCAAGAGCGAGGCGCTTCATTTCATGTAGCAGCTTTGCCGGGTGAATGCCGCCGATGTCCGGCCGGAATATGCCTCCGTCATAGAGCGAAGAGCTAGTGTATTCAGCCATTTTATTTTTTTCGACGAAGACAGGTTCGATGTCGTAACGGGCCTGAAATGTGGCACTATCACGCTTGATTCGGTCTACGGAAAACTGGCCCATGAGGCCCACAACCCGACCGACAGGCTGAAAGTCACATTGGACTTTCTCATCGGCTATGAAACGCGCTAGGTCTTCTCGGGCCAGAACCGCTTCGTCGCTGAACTTCTGTGCCTTTTCAGTGCCAAACCGCCGTTTTAACTGATCTGATGACAGCCTTATATTGCCGCTTGTGATGCCTCCATTGCGTGTTGAAGCACCTTCTCCTATCAGGCCCCTTTCGAGAATGACCACACGTTTTCCGGCGCGTGCCAAGGTGAGGGCTGCGGACAATCCAGTAAAGCCACATCCGACAATCATGATTTCGACATGGTCTTGCCATGCAGCAGGGGGGGCTGATGTTGGGGGTCGCTCTTGCCACCAGTAACAAATGCTTTGCGTGTCTGAGTTCATGGCCTGACGATCTCAAATCAGAGGTTCGCAGTCAAAGAAATACCTTTTGGCGGCGGTTTCTTGGATGTTTTGGACACCTTAAGCTCAATTACGGGTCAATAGTTGATACCCTGGTTTTGTTATTCCCTGCACGGTGGTAATAGGCGCATCATCTATCCAGGTTGTTCGCTCCATCACAAACAGTGCCGCGCCAGTCTCGATCTGTAACAGTTCGGCGACTCTGCTATTGGCTGAGATGGCGTAGAAACGTAGATCGCACCGGTTATAGGGCCTGTTCAATACCAACCATTCATTTGCGCTCTGCGTGGTGAGGTCAACCCCGGTGATTTCCGGCACCGTGTTGAGGCTTATCCAGCGATCTTCAAAGATATATGGAAGTCCGTCCGAAAGGTGCAGCGCCTCTAATCGAAGCATTGGATGCGCATTTTTTAGCTCCAAGGTAGCCATAACGCCGCGTGGCGAATCAGTCTGGGTGCAGTGGATCAGTTGGTGTCCGTATCGGCCACCCTTTCGTTCAATTTCACGCCTTGTTATAGGTATATCTAAAGTGGCGCGTGTAACAGGCTCGGCACGCACTCTTGTGCCGCCTTTGCGACGTCGTTCGACAAGCCCATTGTTGAATAGATCCTGCATAGCGCGCTGCACTGTGGAACGCGCGCAGTTCATGTCATCGGCTATGTCGGAATCGCGTGGAAGCCTGTCACCGGGCCCGTAGCGCCCGGATAGAATCGCCTCGTGAATTTCGTCGCGGACGTCTTTCCAGGACAGGCGATTAGTCTTCATCATATGTCTTGCCCAAGTTGTTTCGACACCTCGATAAAACGTGAGACAACGCGCTCGCGCTGAATATAACGGCCGTTTCTGACCATGTGTCGGCCGGCGCTCCAAACATCGGTGACACACTTGCGGCCATGCCCGGCAAAGACGAGGCTGTCCAGAACCGTGTCACCAGACCTGTTGCACAGGAACTCGTTATCAGTCGAAACAGCTACTAGATCTGCAATTTTCCCTTCAGCGATCTGACCGGAAGGACGTCCCGCCGCCTGCGCCCCGGCCGATGTGGCCGTGTCGAATAAATACCGGCCGGTCGAGCGGTCGGGGGTCGCCATGGCTGCGCGGCTGAGATCACGTAGGCGCTGGGAATAATCCAGCGTCGCAAGCTCCTCCCATAGCGCGATGTGAATGTTGCTGTCCGAGCCGACACCAAAATGGCCGCCGGAATCCCGAAAGGTGATACCGTTGAAGATACCGTCGCCAAGGCTTGACTCGGTGATCGGGCACAGACCGGCTACGGCCCCGCTCGCGGCCAGTCCGCCAGTTTCGGAGTGGGTCATTTGTGTGCAGTGGATGAGGCACCAGTCGGCACCAACTTCGGCGTTCGCAAGCAGCCACTCCACTGGGCGCGCGCCAAGATAGGCCTTGACTTCCGTGACCTCAGCCATCTGTTCGGCAAGGTGCATATGGATGGGACCATCGGGGCAAATCTCGCGAATGCGAACTAGGGCCTCAGGCGTAATAGCGCGCAGGGAATGCGGAGCAATGCCAATGGTGTAATCATCAGGCCCCTTCGAGATGGCTGTGGTGCTTTCGACATGAAGCTTGCCAAACAGGTCCCAATCGCAGCCAAAACGTTTTTGCCCGCCCTGAAGCGCAAGCCCATTGCAGCCCCCCTGCATGTAGAGAGCAGGCAGAAGCGTCAACCCTATCCCGGTTTGCTCTGCAGCAGCCACGATGCGCTCTGCCATTTCCGGAAGATTGTGATAGGGCGCCCCACCAATATCGTGATGCAAATAATGGAACTCGGCCACTGCGCCATAACCGGCTTCCAGCATTTCCATGAAAGCTAGCTCGGCGATGGCCTGGACCTGCTCCGGATTCAGCTGGTCAAGAAAACGGTACATCAGTCGCCTCCAGGTCCAGAAACTGTCGCTGGCGTTTGGGCCGCGGCTTTCGGTCAGCCCGGCCATCGCACGCTGGAAGGTATGGCTGTGCAGATTGACTGGCGCCGGCAACAGCAGGTCAACCGAATGATGTTCGCCACCCTTGTCATTGGAGATTCGCCCAATGCGACCGTTTGAAATTTCGACGCATAGATTGTACGCCCAGCCATCTGGTGTAAGCGCCTGATGAGCATAAATTTTAGACAACAATGGACTCCATTGACAAAATATGTAGCTACATAATATCGTTAAGAGTGATATTTTTCAAGGAGGATGAATGTCTGAGCGTCTGCTGATTACAAATGTGTCCATTGCCCGGATGGATGCGACGGACAGCGGATACGGCTTGCTTTGTGATGGGGCCGTATTGATTGACGGCGACCGAATCGGATGGGTTGGCCGCGCCAAGTCTGTCGATCCCAGCCTTCACGAAACGCGGCAGTTGGATGGCAAGGGCCGAGTCCTAACGCCCGCGCTCATCGACTGCCACACACATACTGTTCATGGCGGTAACCGCGCGCGTGAATTTGAAATGCGCCTAGAAGGCGCAAGCTATGAGGAAATTTCACGTGCCGGTGGAGGTATTATTTCGACGGTTGCGGCTACGCGTGAGGCCGACGAGGAGACGCTTCTTTCCGAGGCCCTGAAGCGCACCGATGCGTTGATTGCCGAAGGGGTTGGCGTCATTGAAATTAAATCGGGTTACGGGCTTGATCTGGAGACTGAACTCAAGATGCTGCGGGTGGCGCGCGCGATTGGTGACACGCGGCCGGTTCGCATCTTTACCTCGTTTCTCGGGGCTCATGCTGTGCCGCGGGGTATGGATCCCGATGACTATATCGACACGGTCTGCATTCCTGCACTTGAAGCAGCACATGCCGAAGGGCTTGTGGATGCAGTGGACGGGTTCTGCGAGGGAATCGCCTTTGACACCACCCAGATTGCGCGTGTGTTTGACAAGGCCAGACAACTTGAATTGCCGGTCAAACTGCATGCTGAGCAGCTCTCGCATATCGGCGGCACTAAACTTGCCGCAGACTTTGGCGCGCTGTCAGCGGATCATGTTGAGTATGCAGGCGAGATGGATGCCGTCGCGCTGGCGACATCTGGCAGTGTCGCGGTGTTGCTCCCCGGCGCTTTCTACACACTTCAGGAAACCCAGAAACCGCCGATAGACGCGTTTCGCCGCCACCAGGTGCCGATGGCTGTTGCCACAGACTGGAATCCGGGATCATCGCCTCTTGGATCGCTGCGTCTTGCTATGAATATGGCCTGTACTCTCTTTGGCCTGACCCCAGCCGAGGCACTTGCAGGAACCACCTGCAATGCAGCACGGGCCCTTGGTCTTGATGATTGTGGTGTTATCGCGCCAGGGATGCGGGCAGACCTTGCGCTTTGGGATGTAAAGGACCCGGCAGAATTGAGTTGTTCCTTCGGTGTGAATGCTCTGAAGAATCGGTTTTTTGGAGGAAGGTCATGAGTATAACGCTTCATCCTGCAGCAACCGACCTAAAGACGCTTGAAAAAGTCTGGCGTAATGGCACATCGGCGCGTCTTGCGCCTGAAGCCTGCGGCCAGATCGAAGCTACAGCGGCGCAGGTGCGTGATGCTGCGACGGGTGACGAGCCGGTTTACGGGATCAATACCGGCTTTGGAAAACTAGCGTCGGTTAGAATTTCGCCGCAAGACACTGAGGCTCTACAGCGCAACCTGATTCTATCACATTGCTGTGGGGTTGGTGATCCGCTGGACGTTCCCACCGTACGGTTGATGATGACGCTGAAGTTGTTGTCGCTCGGCCGTGGAGCGTCGGGCGTAAGGTGGGAGGTTTGCGCCTCGATTGAGGCTATGCTGGCACGCGGCATCACACCTATGATTCCAACTCAGGGCTCGGTCGGTGCGTCGGGTGACCTCGCACCATTAGCACACATGGCTGCGGTGATGATTGGCGAGGGTGAGGCTTTCTTCGGCAACGAACTTATACCAGGAGGATTGGCTCTCGAAAAGTCCGGGCTGTCACCGCTGGTGCTAGGCCCGAAAGAGGGGTTGGCACTGATTAACGGGACGCAATTTTCAACGGCCTGCGCACTTGCCGCACTATTCGATGCGCTCCGGATGGTGCGCGGTGCTGTCGTAACCGCGTCATTGTCGACCGATGCGATCATGGGCTCGACACAACCCCTGCGAGCCGAAATACATGCTTTGCGTGGGCAAAAGGGACAAATCGACATTGCCTCAGCGATGTCGGCACTAATGAAGGGCAGTGAAATCCGCGACAGCCATCGCGATGGCGATACCCGTGTACAGGACCCTTACTGCATTCGCTGTATGCCACAGGTTGCCGGTGCCGGGCTAGACCTGCTCCGTTTTGCCGCGCAAACACTTGAAATCGAGGCCAACGCCGTGACTGATAACCCGTTGGTGACGACAAGTGGAATTCTGTCTGGTGGAAATTTTCATGCCGAACCAGTGGCTTTCGCCGCCGATCAAATGGCCCTTGCGATTGCCGAGCTAGGGTCGATTGCGCAGCGTCGTGTGGCTCTTATGGTAGATCCGACCCTGAGTTTCGATCTTCCCCCTTTCCTTACACCGGCCCCCGGATTGAATTCCGGCTTTATGATCGCCGAGGTCACGAGCGCTGCATTGATGAGCGAGAACAAGCATCTTGCCAATCCTTGCTCTACCGACAGCACACCAACCTCAGCCAATCAAGAGGATCATGTAAGCATGTCCGCCCACGGTGCCCGTCGTCTGAAAAGAATGGTGGATAATCTGTCTGTCATTCTTGGTGTGGAGGCATTGTGCGCGGTTCAGGGAATCGAGGCGCGCGCGCCGCTGAAAACTTCCAGAGCCCTACAAAAGGCGGTTATTGCGCTGCGGTCCAGTGTCCCGCCACTGCGATCGGATCGCTATATGGCACCAGAACTGGAGGCGGCGGCGGGACTGATAACCTCTGATGCTCTAGCCCGGTCTGCAGGAGTGGAGGTTGGGCTTTGAGCTTTCTTGAAATCACCCGCGGCGATAGCCCGCTTGTGTTGGGACTTCCCCACACCGGGACTGAGTTGCCAGAGAACATTGAAAAAAAACTCAACGAAATCGGCCATGCCAAGGCAGATACAGATTGGCATATTCACGAGCTCTATGACGGGCTCGTAACTGATACAACGACGGTGCGTACATTGATACATCGTTACGCCATTGACGTGAATCGCGATCCCGATGGCGCAACCCTCTATCCAGGACAGAATACCACAACTCTTTGTCCAATAACCGACTTTGATGGGCTGCCGATCTACAAGGATGGTGCGCAGCCAGACGCCACCGAGATCGAATACCGCAGACAGTTCTATCACTCCCCTTATCACAAGGCGCTGAGCGCAGAAATGGAGCGGGTGAAGGCCATTCATGGCTTTGCTATCCTCTATGATTGTCACTCTATCCGATCGCAGATACCATTTCTTTTCGAAGGCATATTGCCGGATTTCAATATTGGTACAGATGGTGGCCAAACCTGCGCGCCGTCGATTGAGGCTTTGGTGAAGCGCCGGTGTCATGCAGCTACTGGCTACACCACAATTCTGAATGGCCGGTTCAAAGGTGGTTGGACCACACGTCATTACGGTCGTCCAAGCGATGGGCTGCACGTGATCCAGATGGAGCTCGCACAATCCACATACATGCTCGAAAGTCCGCTCTGGACCTACGATACGCGTGCCGCGAAGCGCATGCGAACCCACCTTAAGATCATTCTTGAAGAATTAATCCGTTGGAGGCCTGCATGAGCAATCTGCGTCACAACATTCGAGATGTCTATCCACCAACAGGCACTGACATCACTGCAAAAAGCTGGCTCACCGAGGCAGCAATGCGGATGCTGATGAACAATCTGCACCCTGAAGTGGCTGAAAATCCTCATGAGCTTGTGGTCTATGGCGGCATCGGACGTGCAGCGAGGACATGGGATGATTTTGACCGGATTGTTTCTGGTCTGAAAGACCTCGAAACGGATGAGACGCTGATCGTGCAGTCGGGTAAGCCTGTGGCCATCGTGAAAACCCATTCAGAAGCACCGCGTGTTCTGATCGCCAACTCGAACATCGTGCCGCACTGGGCTAATTGGAATCATTTCAACGAGCTCGATAAAAAGGGGCTGATGATGTACGGCCAGATGACTGCTGGCTCGTGGATCTATATTGGCACTCAGGGCATTGTGCAGGGCACTTACGAGACCTTTGCCGAGGCTGGTCGCCAGCATTATGGAGGTGATCTAAAGGGTAGATGGATTCTAACGGCAGGGCTGGGTGGCATGGGTGGCGCACAGCCACTGGCCGCGGTAATGGCAGGGGCTTGCTGCCTTGCGGTTGAATGCAACCCAGACAGTATAGATTTTCGTCTTCGCACCCGCTATGTGGACGAAAGGACTGACAGCCTTGACGAAGCGCTTGCGATGATTGAACGCTGGAAAAAAGCTGGGCAAGCGAAGTCTGTCGGGCTTCTTGGCAATGCAGCCGATATTTTCCCGGAAATTTATAAACGAGGCGTACGCCCTGATATCGTGACCGATCAAACCAGCGCCCATGACCCGCTTAACGGCTACCTGCCGCAGGGCTGGACGTTGGCCCAGTGGCGTGATCTGCGAGAGAGTGATTCTAAGGCCGTTGTGGCGGCATCGCGTGCTTCAATGAAGGCGCATGTGAAGGCAATGGTCGATTTCTGGAATGATGGCGTGCCAACGCTGGATTATGGTAACAATATTCGTCAGGTTGCCCTCGAGGAAGGGCTAGAGAACGCTTTTGCGTTTCCGGGGTTTGTTCCTGCCTATATCCGCCCACTGTTCTGCAAAGGGATCGGTCCGTTTAGGTGGTGCGCTCTGTCGGGCGATCCTGAGGACATCTATAGGACTGATCAGGCGATGAAGGAGCTGTTTCCGGACAACACCCATTTGCACAAATGGCTGGATATGGCAAGGGAACGGATTTCGTTTCAGGGCCTGCCGGCGCGCATCTGTTGGATCGGGCTTGGTGACCGCCACAGGGCGGGTTTGAAGTTTAACGAAATGGTTGCGAACGGTGATTTGAAAGCCCCTGTCGTTATCGGTCGCGATCATCTTGATGCCGGGTCGGTCGCCAGCCCCAACCGCGAGACCGAGTCCATGAAGGATGGCTCTGATGCTGTCAGCGACTGGCCTCTGTTAAATGCGCTGATCAATACCGCCAGCGGTGCCACCTGGGTCAGCCTGCATCATGGTGGCGGTGTCGGTATGGGTTTTTCTCAGCATGCGGGCGTGGTGATTGTTGCTGACGGCACACCCGAAGCGGCACAACGTCTTGAACGTGTTCTGTGGAACGACCCGGCGTCTGGCGTCTGGCGTCATGCGGATGCTGGGTATGAAGCTGCACTTGACTGTGCGAAGACGCACAGGCTTCGACTGCCAGGAATTCTCGGGAACTAAGTCATGCATTATGCGCTTGGCCCATCCCTTTCGCTTTCCAGGGCTTGTACACTCTGCCAAGACCTGTCGGGGGGCTGTCCACGATCAGCCATTTTCGCGAATTCGATTTGGTCTGCGGTCAGGTAAAGCGCATTCATGTTGCGGAACGGGTGGCGCTGTGCTGGTTAACTCATTGACTATAATAGTCATAATTTTTCTAGCAAACTTTGAGTAATCACTCAGCTAGAAAAGTCCATTTCACCGCGCATCATCCTGTCAATGGTCTCTGCTGAAAGTTCGGGCATATCCGGCATCACAGATGCAATTCGCGGAAGGCGCAGACGCGACTTTGTAGCATCAACCCCGTCATAACGAACATACCGTTCGGCATCACCCTGGTAGGCAACATAATCCCATGAAGGCCGCGTTCCTGGTGTCTTAGCGATGAAACGGCGCTGCAGCTGGCTAGTAATCACCTCAGCCATAAGCGTTTCCGGGTCATATCCTTGCATAGCAATCCCACGAAGATCTCGAAGGACCTTGGCATGCATGGGATCGGTCGTGAGATCCTGGATCTCGTGCGGGTCAGCCGCCAGGTCGAATAGCAAATCAGGCTGCCCATAAGTAAAGAAATATTTGTAACGTCCTTTCCTGACCATACGGCATGGCACGCATGGCCCGATGGCCAGATAGTCACTAATCGCAACATCTGGCCAGCTCCTGACATCTCCATCCAAAAGTGGCGTGATTGAATTACCAGCCAGATTTGCAATCAACTCATCCGGCAACTTTTCCGCTCCGCCACCAAGATCAATCAAGGTCGGCGCGAGATCGACAAGTGAGGTGTTGGCCTCGATCCGTGCGCTACGTTGCCCATCTGGCAAAGACACAATAAGTGGTACTCTAGCGGACCATTCCCAAAAACACTGTTTGAACCACATGCCCCGTTCGCCAAGCATTTCGCCATGGTCCGACGTAAACATGACTACCGTGTTCTCACGCAGGCCTGTTTCCTCAAGCTGGTCGAGCAGCCTGCCGATTTTTTCATCAAGGTAGGAAATCATCGCAAAATAAGCATGACGGGTCTTGCGTAGATGGTCCTCGGTCACTGTATGCCGGTGGCGCCCATGAGCAAAAAACAGAGCCTTTGAAAAATAATCAAGCTCGGCGAAGGGGATTGCCGGCACATCGGGAAGACCGATTTCCTCATGTTGATAGAGATCCCAATATTGCTGCGAGACATTAAAGGGTGTGTGTGGGCTGGTAAAGGAAACCACGCCGAAAAATGGCTTTGCATCTTCCTGCCTCGCAATATCGAAGATCTTACGGCGGGCTTGGAACTCGACATCATCATCATAATCCTCCTGCATGGTACGCACGCAAGGGCCCGCTTCGACAACGCCGTTCAATGCGGTTCCTGATGGAACAAACGCTGGGCCTGCCGACCAGTCGGCTATCCACTGGTAATCTGCAGGATAGACATCTGTTGTCAGGCGTTCCTCGAAGCCATGTAATTGGTTGGGGCCAATGAAATGCATCTTCCCTGATAGAAAGGTCTGATAGCCAAGTGCCCGCATGAAATGCGCCATTGTCGGTAAAGAGGAGGGTATCTCGTTAGCGTTGTCATAAACCTTGATTTCAGGACTGTGCTTGCCGGTTAGCATAGAGGCACGGCTAGGAACACACAGTGGATTGTTGGAGTAATGGCTGCAAAAAGTAACACCCTCAGAGGCAAGGCGCTCGAGGTTTGGTGTTTTGCAGACCTTGTTGCCATAAAGGGACAGAGCCTGCGCAGCCAGCTGGTCGGCCATGACCATCAGGATATTGGGTTGCCGTGTCATCTTTGCTCGCCTTCTGGTGGTTCAAAGCCAAATCTTTGATAGGCCTCATGTGGTGCGTCAAGTAAGGCCATGTTCGAAATGATCTGCTGGCAAAGATGGGCTTTAATTTTAGGGTCATCCACCGGTGTTGACTGCCCCGGGTCGGTGCTCAGATCGTATAAAGCTGACTGCATATCCTCAAAGCCCATGCCCTGAACCTCGACTGGTTTCCCATCATGATCTGTTTTTGGGCCCAGCTTCAGCACCGGCGCGCCCTTGGTAAAGGAAAAGGACGGATGCAAAGTGGCGCCGACCAGATCGCCAATGGAAAAGCGTTCGGTCATGCGTGTTGGCATCAGGGTATACTCATGCAGTGATTCGGCCTCAGGCAACGCGGGATAGTGAAAATAGCTGTATCGTCCATCGCACACATTTACGGCTGCCCCGAAATAACCGAAGATCACACTGTCACGCTTGCTATCATCGCCTTGCAGCAGCGGGATGAGTGAATGACCGGTGACATCATCAGGAATCGCCAAACCGGCCATGTCGAGGAATGTTGGCATCAAGTCGGTTGTCTGGGTTAACTCCTGTCTGCGGCTTCCGCCTTCTTTGGCAAAGTCGGGGTGATAGATCATTAGAGGGATGTGCGCAATCTCATCATAGACCGGCATACGATTCTTAGCCCACCAGTCATGCTCGCCAAGTAAAAAGCCATGATCGGTGGTCAACACAAGAGCTGTATCGGCCCACAGATTGTGTTGATCAAAGATATCCAGAAGACGCCCAAAATATTCGTCCGTCATTGTAACTAGAGCAGCATAGTTCGCGCGCAGTTCGGCGATTTCCTCTGGCGTTTCTTTTACCCTGTCATATATTGGCCAGTCGAGCACCGGCCCATCATACAATGTCGTGTACCGCTCTCGGAAGCGCGGGGGCGCGTGGAAAGGCTCATGAGGATCAAAACATTCAAGTTGGAGAAGCCAGTTGTCGGCCTGATGATTTCGTTGAAGAAACTCGCCTGCGAGCGCAAAAAGCTGTGGTGAACAATAGTCTGCTTCATCCACCATGAAGTTCCTGTTGATCATGTAATTGGTACGGTGCTGTTGCATCGGATGAAAGGCTGATTTTAGCTTGTCATGGTCAGGCGCAACCGTCGCTTTCCAGCGATCAATGGCCTGTCCCCTAACAAGTTCCCATGAGGAATACCGCTGGTGATAGGTCCCTCCACCGTCAGCAAAGTAATGATGATGGTCGGTAAGGAGGTGTGTGTAGACACCGTTCAGCTTCATAATTTCTGGGAAGGAGTCATCAAACGGCTCCAGTGGGCCCCAACTGCGATGCAAAAAATGGCTGCGACCAGTGTGAATGTCGCGGCGGGCTGGCATGCAGGGAAGGCTGCCGACATAGTGATTGTCGAAAGTGACAGCGCGCTTTTGGAACCGCGAGAAGTTTGGCGTATGGATTGTATTCGTGCCGTAAGGTTCCATTGCGGTCCGATTGAGCGAGTCCAGAAGGACAAAAACGATTTTCATGGCGGCGCCATCCTGCGTGAATCTATATCCAAACTGATGAAACGAGCTATTCTGTACCCTATTGAACAATCGTTTGCTTAGTAGTCTAACCTTAGTATTATCAAGCCTAGACACAAACAAAAAACGACCTATGGTTAAAATCTTACGGAATTTATCAAGTTGCGGCGCCACTCGAATGGCGAATGTGTAAGGTGCGAAGCGAAGTGCCTAGCGCTAAACTAGAGCCGGATATGACCAATCAGGATAAAGCGACGGTAAACCTCAAGGAAATTGCAAGGCTGGCGAACGCGCATGTTTCGACCGTGTCGCGGGTTTTACGCAATGATCCTTCTCAAAGGGTTGGCCAGGAAATGCGCGACCGAATTCACTCCATCGCTAAGGATCTAGGCTATTCACCTAATATTCATGCCAGGAGTTTACGGTCTAAGAAGAGCCACGAAATATGTATCCTTTTTCCGCAGGTGGACAACCCAGCATTTATACCGATGGTGGAGGGGGCTTCCAGCGCCTGTCGGGCTAGGGGGTACTTCCCCTATATTTATTTTACCACAAAAGGCGAGCCAATTGAGACGGCGCTGGCCGATTTACATAGCATGAGTCATTTTGGCGGCTTTCTTGCTGTGACTTTTGACAATAACGAGATTCTGCTAAAGACATCGCGCACTGTAGGCAGCAAACTAGTTTTGCTGAACACCCGGGCCGAAGGCGGTGATGTCAACTGTGTTTGGCTGAATACCTTCAAGGCGATGTTCATGCTGACTGAACATTTGCTGGCGCAAGGTCATCGCAATATAGGCTATGTCAGTGGTGAACGTGGCGGGTTCAATGCTGAAGAGCGCTTCCGAGGCTTTCTAGACGCTCACGACAAGTTTGGTGTTCAACCACATGAGGAAGTGCTGTTTCACGTAGGATATGATTATGGCGTTGGCGAGGATTCCATGCGTCGGATTTTGACTTCTGGCGTTCCATGCTCCGCGGTCATTGTATCCATGCTGACCTGTGCTGCCGGCGCCTATAGCGTTCTGCAGCGCAATAACATTGCGGTTGGCCGCGACATCGCGATGGCTACCCTGCATCGCAGCGTTCTGACCGATGCGCTGGCTCTCACCCATATTCGCCTTCCCACTTTTGAGGTCGGGTACGAGGGTGCGAACGCGCTGCTTGACATCATCGAGGAGAAACGAAGGCATGTTGAGATTCAGCTTGAACCTCTTGAACTTGTTGTCCGCAAATCAACGGCCTATCCCTACGAGGCAAAACAATAGTGAGGAATGACATGAGCAAGCAGCCGAACATTCTTGTAATTATGGTTGATGAACTTGCGCCGCATTTCATGCCAGATTATGGCCATCAAGTAGTGCAGACACCAAATATCTCGAGACTTGCTGCAAGTGGCACGGTGTTTGACAATGCCTACACCAGTTCACCGCTATGTGCGCCGGCTAGAGCGTCATTTATGACAGGTAGGCTTTGCCCCGACATCAACGCCTATGACAATGGTGCTGAATTGCCTGCATCAGTACCTACAATTGCGCATTTTCTGAGATCCCTTGGCTACCAGACGTCACTCATCGGCAAGATGCACTTTATCGGCCCGGATCAACTCCATGGTTTTGAAGAGCGTCTGACAACTGACATTTATCCAGCAAATTTTTCTTGGACGGCAAACTGGAATGCCAGCCTTACCGAGCCCAGTCCCGCAGGCGCGACTGTCAAGCCTGTTCTTGAAGCTGGTCCCTGTATTCGCTCGATGCAGATGGATTATGATGACGAGGTCTCAAACAAGTCAGTTCAGAAGCTATATGACCTGGCGCGAAACGGTGAAAGCGACAAGCCCTTCTTTGTAGTATCTTCTTTCACACATCCGCATCCTCCCTTTACCATTCATCAAAATTACTGGGATATGTATGACCACAATGAAATCGATCTGCCGAATATTGAGGAAATCCCCCTAGAGCAAAAAGATGCAGGTAGCCAATATCTCTATTTCTCGCACCAGTACAATTCCTATCCGATAAATGAGGAACACGTCAGGAACGCAAGGCACGCCTATTATGCGATGATCTCATACACTGATGCCCTGATCGGCAGGATGCTCGATACTCTTGAGGAAACTGGACTGGATAACAATACGGTCGTGGTTTTTGTATCAGACCATGGAGAAATGTTGGGTGAACGTGGCATGTGGTACAAGATGTCCATGTTCGAACATTCGGTTCGTATCCCGATGATCTTTTCTGGCACTGGCATCGTAAAGGGACGCGATGGAGATAACGCGTCACTCATCGATATCGTGCCAACACTTATCGAATTAGCTGGTGGCAAGATCGAGAATGTACCGGTAAAACTCGCTGGCCGATCTTTAAAGACGGCGGTCACCGGCGATTGCTCCAGCGCGTGTGTTGGCGATGGGAAGGATGCCGCAGTCGTCTCCGACTTCTCTGCAGGTGGCGCTCCAGGTCCAGTTCGCATGGTAAAGCAAAGGTCATACAAACTCATTATGACTTACGGCTATGAGCCGCTGCTCTTCAACGTGGAAGAAGACCCGCAGGAAATGGACAACTTGGCCGAGGATCCAGCGCATGCCGAGACACTGGTGCAACTTCAGGCCATCGCATTACAGAATTATGATCCTGGCGAATATGATGCGCAAATCAGGCAAAGCCAGAGAGAGCGTATTTTCCTACGCGGCCTCTCCGAGGATTCGGAAGCCGATCCCAACTGGGCCTTTGTTGCACAACCTGGTGATGCAGATCGCTTTGTCCGTGGAGGTGGCCTGAAAAAGGGGGCGCACGCTACAAAGGCGCGCTATCAGTTTCCCAAAAGGGCCCCCGCCATGCCGACTCCGAGCCCAGAGCTTGATTCTTCGATTATTCCTCCACCCCGGTTTCGGCGATAATTTTTTAACAGGCATAGGCGTTAGTCGGAGTGTGGTTTGGCTTTATAGACGCATTGTGGTCTGTGTGGCATTCAGAAGCATCAGGAACCCATTGAGGGTTTAGTGCTGAATAGACCTGCTGCGCGGCTAATCAAAAGTGCGCCCAAAACAAAGCAAGCCCAATGTATGACTGGGAAAGTAAGTAAGAGCCCTACACCGATTAGGGCACGAAGTACGCTCTCACTAATTGAAATAGGTTTTTGATCGAATCTAGCGAGGGCAGTGCTAACTAGCCAAATCATCATAATGATTCTTGGAAAAACAAGTGATGCATCCATGATGTCAAAATACTCTGAAAAAATAATGCAAGGATAATAAACAAAAATAAATGGGATTAAAAATTTTGCAAATCCTAGCCGTATAGCCATGACGGCGGTCGCAAGAGGTTTCGACCCAGCAATTGGAGCTGCCGCATAGGCAGCAAGCGCTACCGGTGGTGTGATTGAAGACGCGACTCCGTAATAAAAAACGAATAAATGGGCAAGCAAAAGAGGAATATCAAAATTCTCAATAGCAGGCCCCATTATGAGTACAATAATGAGATAGGCGGGTAGCGTTGGCATTCCCATACCGAGAACCAGAGCACCAAGCATCGAAAAAATAAGCGCTAATAAAAGACTGTTTTCACTTACACCGAGAATAAGGTTGGCAAATCGGAGGCCAACCCCAGTCATATTGACCACCCCAACGATGATTCCTATAGCCGCGATAGCTATCAAAAGCTTTCCACTCGCTTCCCCAGCCTTCTGAAAACTGCGGATGAGTCGTTTTGGTTCTTTTCTCAACTCCGGGTTAATAAAACCGAAGATAAAGGCTGTGATGATGCCAAAAAATCCAGCATTTGGTGCAGATCTTCCCATAACCAAAACCGATATTATGACAGCAATTGGAGCAACAAACATCATCGCATGGAGGACGGTTTGCCTTGTAAGTATAAATTTTACTTCGGAGTCGATTTGGATTTTGGACTTTTTTGACTCGATAACCACACTAAGAAAAAGACTCAGGTAATAAAGGAAAGCTGGAACCACTGCCGCTAAGGCGATTGTCAGGTAAGAAATTTCAGTTAGCTCAGCCATCAGAAAGGCTGCCGCTCCCATGATTGGGGGGACAATCTGTCCCCCACTAGATGCAGTCGCCTCAATACCACCTGCAAATTCTGGTTTGAAGCCCCGCTGTTTTGTTAAAGGAATAGTGAAGGTGCCCGTTCCGACAACGTTTGCAACGGTGCTTCCGCTCATGGTGCCAAAGAGGCTAGAAGCTACGATTGCTGCATGAGCTGGGCCACCACGTGTCCTAGAAGTTAAGAACATCGAAATATCAAGTAATGACCTTCCAGCACCAGTGCCTTCCAACAGATTGCCAAGAACTACAAAAACCCAAACAACGCTGATAACAATAAGGGTTACATTTCCAAAAATACCGGAATAACCATACCAAATGCTCTCTGACAGCTCTTGAATCGTAAAGCCGGTATGTTTGAAAATTGAGGGCAGATAGGGGCCAATAAAGAGATAAATAACACTGAGTGCAGCTATTACGAAGAGAGGCATTCCCCAAATGCGTCGAGCGTATTCCAAAAGTACTAAAATTCCGCCCACACCAATCCAGTGGTCAAGACTTGTGAGAGTATAAAAACCAGTTTCGGTTTCGTTCTGAACTATCACGAAATTTATCAGGGCTGCTGTAGATAAAAGTATTAATCCTAGGTCTATAAGCTTTCCAACCCGAAAATATTCTAGCAACGGTCCATTGCCCGATGGAAATCTCAAGAATGCTATTGAGACACTTAAAAATAGGCATGATGCGACATATTCGTTCTGACTAAATATGCCGAACCCTGCAGCATAAATAGCTATACACGCTATCACAAAGCTTAGGATCTGAAGGACAAATGTCATATGTGCCTAGGTCAGAAGATAAATTCAAAAGAGAGCAGATTGATTTTTTACTGGCACCTGCTCACAAAGCTGTGAGCAGGTGCCAGTGGCTTTATTTGGCGTCTGCAGGCACTAGGTCAGCAGGAACGTCAAAGCCAGCTTCCTTATAATACCGATAAGCGCCCGCATGTAGAGGAGCAAGCATCTGGGAAAAAACTGTTTCTTTTGTGACTGCGCGTAATACAGGAGCCACCGAATAGAACTCTTCCATATTCTCCCACATTGCCTTCGTCATATCATAAATCATTTGCTCGTTTGCAGAGGCTGAGGCTCCCATGACGTGCCAGAATGCTAAACTAAACACGTCCTCATCACCATTTGTTTGCCCGGTGTAGGTGCCGCTCGGAATGATGGCAACGTTTTGGCCCGCGGCAGCAATACTATCTCCACTTTGTTCAACTTGTTCTTTGCTTAAGCCGAGTAATGTAAATGTCTTGTTACTACCAAACTGCTGGACAATTGAGCTGCCTGTTGGTGCTGGTCGTGAGTAGACGTCAACTTGACCATCTGAAAAAGCTTGGCCGCCTTGAGGCCAACCTAGCTTAATTCCTTCATAATCAGTGCCGCTTTCATACCCCACCCCAACTTTTAAAATGCGAGTCGATGTTGCACTTGCGGCACCAGAAGGCGGGCCTAAATACACTTTCTTACCCTTCACGTCTGCAAGAGTCTTAAGTCCGAGATCGCCGTCAGCAAGAAAATGATAGATGCCAGCCTCATAACTGAAAATCGAACGCAAATTTGCGGCAAGTTCTTTAGCGTTCCCCATTTTTGAATACATCGCACGTTGGTTTTGCATGTGTCCGACCGCAGCTACTGGCATCGGAGCAATCATGATTTTGCCCTCACCGAGACCAA
This sequence comes from Rhodospirillaceae bacterium, assembly GCA_002731315.1. The sequence continues at coordinate 34,750 of PCBG01000017.1, forward strand.
TCATTGATTTTGTTAGGGTCTGAGACGCGTTGATCTGCAATTGGTAATCAGTGTGCGCTGTGGCTACTTTGTCGAAAGCAACAGTAGCCACATAGGCACCACTGCCAGGGCTTGCCGTCTGAGCTTTAACTAGATCCTTTGCAACAGCAACTTGGTTGCCAATGGTAAAAACCGCGCTAGCAACCAGAGCAACTGCGCTATTTTTAAGGTTTAGATGCATTTCTTCCTCCTAAAAGCATATGAACAATCGATTGCCTAAAAACTTTGAAACAAATAAGAGAAGGAGGCAATCGCTTTTTCTCAGTCAAATATCTAAAAGACCAGATAGTCTCGACCACATAAGTTCTGCCCAAATGGATATTGCTAATTAGCAATAAAATTCGCAGGTCAGAAAATGAGGTTGCGGGCGCCTAACATCACCCGTAGATCTCGCTTGAATATCGGGTGGCTAGGAAAGCCTCCAGGCCCTCAATGCCGCCTTCATGCCCATAGCCGCTAAATTTCAGGCCTCCGAAGGGCGTTTCAACCGAATGCACATGCAGCGAATTAATGGCTAGCATGCCAGCTTCGATCTCCGTTTTCAGAATACCAGCAGTTTTTGCGCTTTTGGTAAAGGCATAGGCGGCCAGTCCGAACGGCAGGCTGTTCGCCCTGTCGATTACCTCTTCAAGCGATGAAAACCGAGCGGTGGGTGCAATAGGGCCGAACGGCTCTTCGGTCATGATCCTAGCCGTGTCCGGTGCCTCCTTCAGCAATGTTGGGGCAAAGAAGCTTCCTTCGCTCTGGATCCGGGACCCGCCAACCAGAAGTTCGGCACCCTTGCTGACAGCATCCGAGACAAATCCATCCATGATGTCGATACGGCGTTCGGCCACAAGCGGGCCCATATTCACATTTTCATCAAGGCCGTCACCAACCTTAACAGCCTCAACCTGTTCCTTGAAAAAGGCTAGGAATTTATCATGGATGCCGTCCTGAACAAAGAAACGCGTTGGTGAAACACAGACCTGCCCAGCGTTGCGAAACTTGCCGGCAGCGCAAAGTTTTGCGGCAGACTCAATGTCGCAATCCTCGAACACCATCACAGGTGAATGGCCGCCAAGTTCCATCGTACAACGGATCATGTTCCGCGCTGCCAGTTGTTGCAGATGGATGCCAACAGGAACACTGCCTGTAAAGCTGAGCTTGCGTGGGATCGGGGAGGCAAGAAGATGCTCCGAGACTTCTGGTGGAATTCCGAAAACGATGTTCAGAACGCCGGCTGGCAGGCCGGCATCGGTCAATGCCCTGCCGATGGCAATGGCAGTTGCCGGGGTTTCTTCACTTGGTTTGATGGTTATGGAGCACCCAGCAGCCAGAGCGCCGGCCACCTTGCGCATCACATTGGTTGCTGGGAAGTTCCACGCAACAAAAGCTACCACAGGCCCGACTGGCTCCTTACGGGCTTCATGCTGCATGTTTGGAAAGCGTGACGCGATGATGCGGCCATAGATTCGTTTACCCTCCTCGGCATACCAGCGCAGCAGGTCAATGGCCGCGCGAAGTTCGATCCGAGATTCACCGATCGGCTTACCCATTTCACGTGTCAAATTGATGCAGATCCCTTCGAACCTTTCATCGAGCAGACTCGCGGCCTTTTCCATAAGGTCTTGGCGGTTGTGCGGCGTCATCTTTCGCCAGATATTGAATCCGTCAAGACTGCTCTGCAAAGCTGCATCAAGATCGGTTGGGCTGGCATGAGGCAAGGTCCCTATGGTGCTGCCATCTGCCGGACAGATAACCGGTTCACTCTTGTTCGAGTTGCCGTCGGTCCATTCGCCGGCGATAAGCATCTTCAAGTCTGGATAGGACATTCGGCTCTCCTGTTATTTTCCTTTAAACCAAGACAGTGATTTGAAAGCTTTTGTAATCTAGGATGCGGAGAGTATCATGTCGGCAGCTTTTTCGGCGATCATATAGGTGGAGGCATTGGTGTTCGCCGATGTAATTAGGGGCATAACCGACGCATCCACAACCCGCAATCCATCAACGCCGCGCACCTTGAGATCAGGGCTGACAACGGCATCATCATCAACACCCATTCTGCACGTGCCCGTGCAGTGATAGACGGTGCCGCCGCCTGATCGCGCGGAGTCCAGAATTTCTCCATCTGTTTTCACATCCGGACCTGGTACCATCTCGATATCCCACAAATGCCGGAACTCATCCTGCTGATAGATATTACGAAGCATCTTGATACCGGCAATGATAGTTTTCTGATCAAGCTCAGTGTCCAAGTAATTTGGATATATTCTTGGATCTGCGTTGGGGTCCTTCGAGACAATATCCACGCGACCACGCGACTCAGGGTGACACTGCCAAACCGCTGCGGTAAAGCCCGGATAGTCGTGCAGCGGATCCCCAGGCCTGTCGACTGAAAGCGGCATTACATTGAACTGGATGTCCGGACGTGCGGATGGCGCATATTCAGTTCGTGCACCTCCACCAAGTTGACCGGCCCCAACAGTCAAGGCGCCGCGTCCCCGAATAGCCCAATTCAACCCCATCAAGACTAACGAAAACGGATTACGGATTTGATTGTTGAGAGACCTTTTTTCTTTCATCCTGACAATAGTTCGCATCTGATAGTGATCTTGCAGATTTCCACCAACCTCGGGTCGGTTTACAATAACTGGAATCTCCAATTTCTTAAGTAAGCTTCCAGGGCCAATGCCTGACAGTTGCAAAAGTTGAGGCGACTGGATGGCGCCAGCACTGAGAATGACCTCTTGGTTTGCCATTATCTCCATTGTTTCATTATTGTGACGAAACCTTATGCCTTTTACTTGCCTACCAGAGATAACAATTTTTTCTACCAGTACATTGGTCATTACCGTGAGATTTGAACGAGTTAAGGCCGGCTTTAGGAATGCATTGGCTGCGCTACTGCGCCATCTGCGTCCAATAGAAAGGTGATAAGCGCCAACGCCAAGTGTTGTGGCGCCGTTGAAATCATCATTATGAGTGAGGCCGAGCTGTCTGGCTGCGCGAAGCCATGCATCACAATGCGGATGATTGTTACGAAGCTGTGAGACCTGAAGTTCGCCATGGCTTCCATGATATTGTGAAGGCGGCCCGGTGAATGACTCCACGCGGCGAAAGTGGGGCAGCACATCGGCCGAAGACCAGCCCAAGTTTCCAAGCTCTGCCCATTCATCAAAGGTTTCTTTTTGGCCGCGAATGAAAATCAGCCCATTGATGCTGCTTGAGCCTCCGATCACCTTGCCACGGGGCCAGTCAATTGAGCGGCCGGCGGTACCTTCGGAAGGCGTTGTTGCGAAATGGCGTGAAACTGACGGGTTGTTGATCGACCTGAAATACCCAACCGGAAGTTTCAGCCAGAAATTTTTATCCCAGCTGCCCGCCTCCACCAGTAAGACCTTATTTCTTGATTTAGCTGATAGCCTGTTTGCCAGAAGGCAGCCCGCCGAACCGGCACCAACAATGATGTGGGTGAATGGGCCATTAATGGGCTTCATGGAGAAAAACCTAAACATTCTATATTTATTATGTTATGAGCTTTATATCAAGTTAGCCAAACTGGCAAGTCCTTTGGTCTCGCGAGGGGAGGTTCGGCATGGCGGGCAGCCGTCAACCGGGAGGGTTTTTTTGTTTCGGAAGGCTTTCAAATGAAGGACATTACCTTGGCCCTGGATCGAACCCAGCCATTGCCGTTGTATTACCAGACATATGAGGTGTTGCGCTCGCAGCTTGCCAGCGGCATTTGGAAAGTTGGCGACTTTTTGCCACCAATTCCCGACTTGGCTTCCCGTTTCAGTGTCTCTGTGGTGACCATTCGCCAGGCGATTGATTTATTGCGGCAGGATGGCTTAGTCCGTTCTGAACGTGGCCGCGGCACCTCGGTGTTGGCGGGTAAGTTGGGTGCCCGGCCATTGGATCTCAAATCTAAAGTAAGTGACCTGATCCGGCTTTATGAAGACGATAGTCCAGAGCAGGAGCCTCTTGACGAAGGCGTTGCCATGCCGACTCTTTCAGAGTCGGATTTCAATCTTTGTAAATCCTATTTCTTTATCAAGCGGGCGCATGTTCGTGACGGTATGAGATACTGTCTGATCACGCTTCATATCGAGGAAGAGTTGTTCCGAAGGAACGAATCGGACTTCCGTCAGAGGTTAGCACTGCCAGTGTTATTTGAAAGCGTGGATCTGAAAATCGGGCGGGTCTGGCAGACACTGACGATCGAAAAAGCCGATCACATGGTAGCTGCCTCTTTGAAAATTCTGTCAGGTGATCCGGTTGCGAGAGTGAAACGTTATATTACCGATAGCTCGAATAGTCTGATTTATTTTGCAGAGGCGTATAATCGGCATGACTGTGTCCAGTATAGGATGGAGTTGAAGGTATGATCAGGATCGAGCGACTGGAGGCTATCGTCTATCGCTATCCTCTGGAAACGCCTGTGCAAACCTCCTTTGGGCTGATGGCCGACCGACCAATGGTCGTGGTCAGGCTCACGAACCATGACGGTGTCATCGGCTGGGGTGAAATCTGGTGTAATTTTCCGAACGTCGGCGCGGAACATCGTGCCAGACTGGCTGAAAATATAATTGCCCCAATCCTGATACAAAGTGATTTTGGATCACCTGAGGAGGCGTTTGATCATCTAACCGATGCCACCTGGGTGCTGGGCTTGCAGACTGGTGAAATTGGGCCATTGGCGCAGGTTATCGCCGGTGTGGAAATCGCTCTTGCCGACATCGCTGGCAAGCTGGCGGGTGTTCCGCTGTGGAAATTATACGGTGGTGCTACTGACAGCGTGTCAGTCTATGCCAGCGGTATAAACCCGTCCAAGCCGGAAATTATTGCTATGGCGGCAGTCGATTCTGGCTATCAGGCGTTAAAGCTGAAGATCGGCTTTGGGGTAGAAATAGACACCCGTAATCTTGCCGTGCTCCGCAATCTTCTGGGGGCGGAAGGGCAATTGATGGCCGATGCCAACCAAGCTTGGACTGTCGATGAGGCCAGCACGATGCTGGACCGACTTGCGCCCTTCAACTTGGCATGGTTGGAAGAACCGATTGCGGCTGACCGGCCGGAGTCCGAATGGCGCTCGCTTAAGGAGCTGGCCAGCATGCAATTGGCAGCGGGTGAGAACATCTCGAGCCAAGAGGCATATGCCTCTTGGCTGTGTTCAGACATTCTCGGCGTGATGCAGCCTGATTTGGCCAAATGGGGTGGTTTCAGCAAGACTTTACCGGTTGCAAGGCAGATTATCGCGTCGGGCAAACGCTATTGCCCACATTATCTTGGGGGCGGGATCGGCTTGGTGGCCTCAGCGCATGCCCTGGCCGCCGTTGGAGGGGATGGTTTGCTGGAAGTGGACATCAATGCCAATCCACTTAGAAGCGAACTTGCAGGTGACCTTTTATCAAAAGAAAAGGGAAAAGCATGCCTGGGGGATGCGCCCGGCCTTGGTTATGAGCCAGATCTGTTTTCTGTTCAGCAATACAGGGTCTTTTGACCACCTCTTGTGCAGTGGAATATCTTAACGGTTTTATTAAGGAGGAAATTATGGGGCTGCATGTTGAAAACACCGACGCTTCATTTGGTGCCTTTGTTACCGGAGTTGATCTGAGAAAGGACCTATCGTCAGATCTCGTTGCGGAATTACGTGACCTTTGGCTTAAACACAAAGTGCTTGCCTTTCCAGAACAGGAGATGAACGACAGGGATCTGGAGCGGTTCTCTCTGTATTTTGGTGAGTTTGGAGAGGATCCCTTTCTTGGACATATTGAAGGTCACGAAAACATTGCTGCCATACAACGTAACGCGGATGAAACAACGCCTATCTTTGCAGAGAATCTGCATTCTGACTGGAGTTTTCTGGATGTGCCGCCGGCTGGTACGTGCCTTTTTGGTATAATAATACCCCCTTCGGGCGGCAATACCTTGTTCGCTGATCAGGTGGCTGCTTACGAAAATCTGCCAGATAACCTGCGCGGCCAGGCGGATACTCTCGTTGCAATCCATTCAGCCAAAAAAGGTTACGCACCCGATGGAAAATTCGGCGCGGCTGATAAGGCCAAAGGACGGTCGATGAATATCATCACCAGTGAATCAGCTAGTAAGCAAACACAGCATCCCTTCGTGCGAACTCATCACGAAACAGGACAAAAGGCGCTATTTTCATCGGCCGCATATGTCCAAGGTTTTGTGGGGTTTGACCAACAGGAAAGCGAGCAGTTGCTCGCAACGGTTTATGAATACCAAAGTGCCGAGGAGGTGCTCTATTCCCACAAATGGTCCGCCAACATGCTGCTCATATGGGATAACCGGTCACTTCTGCATGCGGCAACCGGCGGCTATGACGGCTATGACAGGTTGCTTCATCGCACTACCATCGCTGATACACGTTTTTAGTTTGTTTAATTTAAAGACCAGTTAAGTTCTTCTAGCTCTGTCGCGGCAGACAAGGATTACTAAGAATGCTTGAGACTCTGTTTTTCCGATGGATGGCACAGGCCTCCAAATCCTTTTAGATGTTTTGTCGGACCCGGAAACGTGGCGCTTGGGTTGGGGCATTCCAGAAACGACTATATATCAACGGCTTAAAGGCGCCCAAATTCAGGTGCATGTAACGGCGGTGGCGTACCGCTTCAACCGGTGTTACTTGCACCGCTCGGCATTTGCGATGGGTTGCTTGTCGTTTGACCTTATGCCTAGTAACATCGCCAGTTCTAGTTAAGCATACAGAAAGTCATTTGTGATTGCGTCAAAAGGCTGACGCCCAGTTCCTGGGGCTGATCGTTGCTATTCACTGGTTCGCCAAATTAAAATGCTATGAATTTCAAATTTTGTCGCCCAGGGCACTATAATCATTGGGTAGCCTAGTTCATTATAAACGCTATCAAAGATGCGATAACCGCATGTGACTTTTTGTTTGTATATATCGTATCAATTTGATATATTTATAGTCGTATATCATCTGCATCAAGGTCAGTTGTCTTGGACGGTTCGTATCAACTACTACCCTTAAATGAGGTGGCTCGAAAAGCTGACCGGCGTTTCAGCGTGGC
>PCBG01000018.1 GCA_002731315.1 Rhodospirillaceae bacterium
CTGGAAATACACCTCCAGATGATCCTGCAGGTTTTCCCCGACACCGGCACGATCAACACGTACATCAACCCCGGCTGCCTGCAATACCTTGCCGGGGCCAATGCCTGATCGCTGCAAGATCTGCGGTGAATTGATCGCCCCTGCCGCCAGCACCACCTCGGCGCGGGCATCCACCCGATGACGGGCGCCCCGGCGTACAAATTCAACACCGACCGCCACCTTGCCATCAAAGATCACCCGGTCAACCATCGCTCCGGTCACCAGATCGACATTACCGCGGGCCATGGCCGGGCGCAGATAGGCATTCGCCGACGACCAGCGTCGTCCCTTCCAGACGGTCATATCAGCCGGACCGAACCCTTCCTGACGATGGCCATTATAGTCTGGTGTTGCTGCATAGCCGGCAGCGCTGGCGGCCTCGACAAAAGCCGCATGAAGCGGATTATCCCGCGGGCCTCGGGTGATATGCAGCGGGCCATCGGTACCGCGCCACGGCGCCTCGCCCCCATGCGAGGTTTCCATCCGCCGAAAATAGGGCAGCACATCGGTATATCCCCATCCAGCCGCGCCTGAATCCGCCCAATGGGTGTAATCACCGGCATGGCCGCGCACATAGATCATCCCGTTTATCGACGATGATCCGCCAATAACCTTGCCACGCGGACACACCAGCCGCCGCCCGCCAAGCGCTGGCTCCGGTTCGGCAAGATAGCCCCAGTCATACCGTTTCATATTCATCGGGTAGGATAGTGCCGCCGGCATCTGGATTAGCGGTCCGGCATCGCTGCCCCCAAATTCCAGAACCAGAATACGCCGCGTGCCATCCTCGCCAAGACGATAGGCCATCGCGCTGCCGGCAGAACCCGAACCGATAATAATGTAATCATAAACCTGTTCCATGCGCCCACTATCTGGCGCGCCTCAAGGCACGTCAAGAAAGAGGGATGATTTTTATGCCCGTGGGGGTCATAGTCATCCCCATGAGCATGTTGATTTCAGATATTGTCGGCCAACTTGCCGGTGGCCAGCTTTCCGCACGCGATCATGTCGAAAGCTGCCTTTCCGCAATTGATAGCGAGGATGGCCGCCGCGCCTTCATCACCGTTAATGCCGATGGCGCCCGTCGCACCGCAGACGAGATTGACCGCATGCGTGCCGACGGGGCCGCACTCCCGGCCTTTGCCGGGGTCAGCCTGTCGGTCAAGGATTTGTTTGATGTGGCCGGCAGTGTGACACGCGCAGGATCACGCGTTCTGGACAATGCGGCACCGGCCGAACGTGACGCCACGGTTGTTGCACGGCTGAAAGTAGCAGGGTTCAATATCATTGGCCGCACTAACATGACCGAATTCGCCTATTCCGGGCTTGGCATGAACCCACATTATGGCGATCCCCGCAGCCCCTATGGACGCGATCAGGGAAGCGGGCTTGTTGCGGGCGGGTCATCTTCGGGAAGCGCCGTATCCATCGCCGACAGCATGGCGGCGGCGACCATCGGGTCGGATACGGGTGGATCGACCCGGGTGCCAGCGGCATTTTGCGGTATTGTAGGGCTGAAGCCGACAACAACTCGGATGTCTTCAGATGGTATTTTTCCCTTATCAAGATCCTTTGATGCCGCCGGCCCGATGGGGACCAGTGTTGCTTGCTGCGCCATTCTGGATGACATCATGGCAGGCGGTGATGGGCAGGCGGAACCGGCCTTTCCGGTAGAGGGGTTGCGGCTAGCAGTGCCGCGCGGCTATCTGTTCGAGGATCTGGATGATACCGTGTCGGCGGATTTCGAAGCCACCCTTTCGCGCCTGTCCACCGCCGGCGTGCGGTTGACCGATATTCACCTCGATATTCTCGAAGAGCGGCGACCGGCAAATCTGCCAAAGAGCATTGTCTCGGCAGAGGCCTATGAAATCCATCTTGAACTATTGGCAACTGCGCGTGATCTCTATGACCCGCATATTGCCACACGACTGGATGCCGGTGCGGACATCCCCGCCCATGTCTATATCGCCATGCATCGTGACCGGGCCGACCTGTGTGCAAAGGTGGCAGCGATCACCCGTCCGTTTGATGCGTTGGTGCTGCCGACGAGCCCGACTAAACCGCTGCCCATTGACGGGCTGGAGGAGGTTGATGCACGGATGACGTCCAGCGCCCGCGCCCTGCGCAATACCGCCTTATCGAATTATCTGGACCGACCAACTATCACAATCCCATGCCATGCGCCGGGCACCGCACCGACAGGGCTGTCGCTCATCGGCGCGCGCCACCATGACAGGCGCCTGCTGGCTATTGCGGCCGGGCTGGAAGCCCTGATCCGCGGCTAGCCGCTATTCGGCAGGCACCATATCACGATTGCGGCGTAGGCGGCCAACCAGGCGGCGTAACATGGATCGTCCCGTTGCAGACGGGCTGCGGACAAAACGGCCGCCGATCACCAGCATAGCCGGTGTTGCCACGAGTGTCAGAATGGTAGCAAAGGTCAGGCCGCCTGCGATCGAACTGGAAAGCTGGGTCCACCATTGCGAGGATGGCGCCCCGACCAGCACCTCGCGATCAAGGATCTTGATGGTCAGCTGGAACACCATCGGCAACAGACCAAGGATAGTGGTGATGGCGGTCAAAACCACCGGCCGGAATCGCACAAGACCGGCCCGGAACGCAGCATGACGCGCAGCATAGCCGCGTCGCCTGTATTCATTATAGGTGTCAATCAGGACGATATTGTTATTCACCACAATACCGGCAAGCGAAATCACGCCCAGCCCGCACATGACAATGCCGAATGGTTGGCTGGCAGCCCACAGGCCAAGCACGACCCCACCTGTCGACAGTACAATGGCCGACATGGTGACAAAGGCCTGCCACAGCGAGTTGAACTGCAGCATCAGCACAATCACCATCAATACCAGTGACAGCATGAACGAGCTGCCAAGGAAGGCCTGTGTCTCGGCAATATCCTCGTCCTCACCGCCAAAGGACACTCGTACATTCTGCGTCAGCGGCGTTTCTGCAAGGGAGGTCTTCAGCTTTTCGAAACGTTCGGCCGGAAGCATGCCTTCTGCAACATCAGAATTGATGTACATGTAGCGCGTGCCTTCCTTGCGTTCGATGTCGCCGCCCTTTTCACGGGGCTGCAGCCGCGCGAAGACAGACAGGGGCACATAGGACCCGTCGGCTGCAGGCACGCGCAATTCGCGCAGCCTGTCGAGATTGCGCTGGTCACCCATGAAGCGCATGACGACATCCAGCTCTTCCTCGCTATCATCGGGGCGGAAGTCAGAAATTCGCACACCACGTGTCAGCAACTTGATCATTGTACCGAGACTGGAAATTGACACGCCATGTCGGCTGGCGGCCTCACGGTCGGTCACAAGCGTCCATTCAAGACCAGGTAGCGGCCGACTGTCTGCAATATCGACAAAGCCACTAATCTCATCCATGCGCGCCACAACCGCCTCGGTGGCGTCGGCAATCTCATCCAGATCATCACCAAGGATCTCGATACGGATCGGCAAAGCGCCACCTGGCCCCTGCGCCTGTTTGGTAATGCTGAATTCGGCACCGGCGAGACCTGAAATAAGGTCGCGCATCTGGTCCATGAGTGAGGCTGCCGGATCGCGTTCATTCCAATCGGTGAAGACCGTCCGGATAGTCCCTACGGAATCCCGCGGCGTCTGGTTGCCGCCGCCACCCGGCCGGAAAGACCTGGAGTAGAAATCCTGTACCCCGTCTACCGGCAGTATCGCCTGTTCGGCGCGGCTGACAATCGCGTCGCGTTCCTTGGCAGACAGATCGCCACGCGCCAGCACCTGCACCTGCGCCTGATCGGGCTCGATATCGGGGAAGAAGGACACACCCAGCCCGGTGCTGGCATAGCCCATGAAACTGCCAATGATGATGGCGATAACAGATGCCATGACCGCAAAGGGATAGCGGACGGCCTTTTTCAGCAACCATCGATAGCTGCGCGGCGCCGAGGCTGACACGAATCCCTTTGGCATGCGTGATTTGCCTATAAAGCCGCCAAGCACCGGTATAAAGATCAGTGCCATGAACAATGACGCCGACAGCACACTGATAACAGTGATCGGCAGATATTTCATGAACTGGCCAACAATGCCGGGCCAGACAAGCAACGGCAGAAATACCATCAGCGTTGTGATTGTCGATGAAATGATGGGCCATGACATGCGTTGCGCACCCATCCGGTAGGCCTCACGACGCGGAGATCCCATGGCGATCCGCCGGTCGGCGTATTCGGTTGTCACAATGACCCCGTCAACCAGCATGCCGGCCACCAGGATGAGCGAGAAAAGCACGACGATATTCATCGTCACGCCCATCATGTTCAAGATGCTGATACCGATAAAAAAAGACCCCGGAATAGCTAGGCCCACGAGAGTTGCATTTCGTAGGCCGAGCGCTGCCAGCACCACAACCATGACGATGATCACTGCGGCGGCGACATTGTTGCCAAGGTCGCTCAGCAGACCGCGCACATCCTTGGAATCATCAAAAAGATAACTGACCTTGACGCCATCTCCGATCTTTGGCGCTTCTTCATCAATCACAGCACGCGCCATTTCGACAACCTCAATGATGTTGGCGCCAACACGCTTTCGCAAATCCAGCACCACAGCTGGCTCGCCATTGACCCGTGACCAGCCCTCAGCCTGACGGAAGGCGCGCCTGACCACAGCCACATCACCAAAGGTAATAGTTGTGCCGTCGCGGGCAGATACCGGCATGTTCACCAAATCATCAACACTTTCGATAACCCCGGGCACCTTGACCAGAAGACGCCCGCCACCATCATCGATGGCGCCAGCAGTCACCAGCTGGTTGTTGCCCTTAACAAGACGGATAACCGCTGACGGGTCCAGCCCGTAAGCCTCAATCGCCGAGGCATCAAGCAGGATTTCCAAGACCTCCTCGCGATCACCCCCAATTTCAACCTCCAATACGCCGGGAAGCGCCTCGAGCTTGTCCTTGATGTCACGTGCGGCCGTAACCATTTCGCGTTCCGACACTGGCCCATAGAGCGCCGCCGTCAGGATTGGAAACAGCGATAGACTGACCTCAATGACCTTTGGTTCATCTGCCTCTGGTGGCAGATCGGGCTTGGCCTCATCAACCGCCTGACGCACATCGGCGATCAGCAGGTCGATATCCTCCCCAGCGGCAAATTCAAGCGTGACCGCTGCGTAACCCTCAGATGCCACCGACGACATAGTGTCGAGACCCTCGACGGAACGAAGATGTTTTTCGAGCGGCTTGACCAGCAGCCGTTCTGAGTCCTCGGGTGAAATTCCGTCATAGCTGACAGAGACATATGTGACCGGAATATCTACATCCGGTGCCGCTTCCTTTGGAATTTCGAAATAGGACGAAATACCGACGCCGCTGAGAACAAGCAATGCAAGGATAACAGCACCTGCTCGCGCGAATGCGGCCTCGATTACCGCATTCATGATGAAGGCTCCACAAGGACACGCACAAGATCACCATCCTCGACAAAGGCCTGCCCAAAAGTCAGCAGCATGTCGCCATTTGCAAGACCGGACACAAATACCTGTTCGACGCCGGACCGGACAAGCTCTACCGGCACCACCTTTGCAAAACCGTCAACATCAATTTTTGCTGTCAGCGACCCATCGGCCGCAACTGACAGATGCGCTGGCGACATACCAAAGGCCGGCTGATAGCCGACATCGATATCGGCTTCGACCGTCATCCCGGCACGCAGCCTGCGATCCGCGTTCGGCACGCTGATTTCCACGTCAAAAGTACGGGTTGTCGATTTGCTTATGGATGCGATTTTCGACACGGTGCCACCGCGTCGACCAACACCGGCAACATCGATACTGACCGGGTTGCCAATCGCCACCTGGACGATATTGGTTTGCGGCACAGCAACCACAATGCTGAGTGTTTCCATATCCAGAATGGTTGCTGCGGCTGCGCCAGCAGGCATTTGTTCGCCAACATCCACATGCAGCGTTTCCAGCCAGCCGCTGATCGGTGCGGCGATCCGCGATTTGCGCAGCTGATCCTCAAGCACCACAAGATTGGATTTTGCCGCTTCAAGACGCGCCTCGTTCTGCGAGATATCCAGCTGGGCCCGGTAATTCTTTTCAAGATCAATCCTTGCCAGCATCATGCGCGCATTTTCGAAATTGGCACGCAGTTGCGCCAGATCCACAGGTGCGCTGAATTTCTTACTGACCAGCTTTTCACCAATCTCCAGGCGTTGCTGCGCCACATCCAGATTGGCCTGTGCAGCAGCGCGTTCTTCCTCATAAGTGCCACGTGCCAGACTTTTCGCGGTCGCAAGTGCGGCCTCTGCGGCGGCAATTTCCGCCCGCGCCGCAGCAATGCGTGACGGCAGGGTGTCGGTATCCATGATCACCAGCACATCACCCTTGTTGACGGCGTTGCCCTCGGTCAACGGAACGTCCCTGATCGTGCCCCCCATCTCGGTAGAGATGGTAAAGATGGCATGTGGTGCCGTGATGCCACTGGCCCGGATAGAGCGTCTAATCTGAGCATTTTCAACTGTCACTGCCGAGATACGAGGCGCGCCACCGACGGCATCCCTTGGCGTGCCGGACGCGACTTCTGCCGTATCGCCTGCCGCGACTTTCTGTGTGGTTGACGATGCATCATCGGCGCTGTTGGTGAAACTGCCAGACGCCATCCAGCCAATCACACCAAGCGCAACAAGCACTGCCCAGATATATGAAGCTCGAAATTTCATCTGCCCATCACCAGTCAATTTTTTGGTAACAGCCTTGTCAGGCCGGTGGGCGTTATATAGTCGCAGCAAGCATACAAGACAAGCGTTCTGGCCTGTGACTCACGCACAGGTTAGGCATCGCGCAACAAGGCACCGCCGCGCAGCTTTCCTTGGGATCAGGTGCCTTTGATCGCTGCCAAGGCGGCCTGCAACTCGCCGAGCAGGAGTGCGGCAGGTTCAATGCCGACTGAAAGTCGGAAGAAACCTTCACTCATGCCGAGCGTCGCACGGGCATCGGCGCTGAGCGCACGGTGCGAGGATGAGGCCGGGTGCGACAGGGTGGTGGCGACATCACCAAGTGTCGGCGCAAATGGAATTTGCCCGGCAGCCTCGATAAACCGGTTTACTTCGGCACGGCCACCCTCGATCTCGAAGCTGACCATATTGCCAAACGCCCCGTCAAATAGCGATGCGGCAAGTACATGGTCTGGATGATCGGCACGTCCCGGATACAGGACCTGGCGCATTCCTGGCAGGCCTGCAAGACCATCGGCAATGGCCGCCGCGTTTGCCTGCGCGGCTGCAAAGCGGACCTCGAAGCTGTGCATACCGCGCTCGGCAAGCCAGCAGTCAAACGGGCTGGGCGTCATACCCCATGTGACAGCAGCATCATAGATTGCGGTGCGATGTGCCAGATCACGCGCCGCCACATAACCAAGGGTCACGTCAGAATGTCCGGCCAGAAATTTGGTCACCGAATGTATGATGATATCGGCGCCGTGATCAAACGGGCGTAATACAGCCGGTGTCGTAAAGGTATTGTCGACAACAAGTATCAGGTTATAGCGCTCAGCCAGTGCAGCAATGCCGGTTACATCCGCAACCCGCAAGGTCGGGTTTGACACCGCCTCGATGATCACCATGCGCGTATGTGGCTGAATGGCAGCTTCGAGACTGGCGGCATCGCAGGCATCAAAAAAGCCTGTTTCAAATCCAAGGCGTGGTAAATCCTGCGACAACATCCGCAACGACCGGCCATAGAGCTGATCCCCTGCGAGCACCTGATCGCCCTGTTTCAGCAGCCCGAGGAACATCGCCGAAATGGCACCCATGCCTGAACTTGTGACAATCCCACCGGGCACATCACCATCGCTGGCCATGGCTTCCAGCGAATCAATCTTGGACGCGAGGATGTCTGCATTCGGGTGGCCTTCACGCGCATAGGTATAGCCATTCACTATGCCTTCATATTGCGCATCAAGTGTATCAGCCGATGGCGAGGAGTAGACAACTGACGGAAAAAGCGGTGTGGCCACCGGCCGACTGGCCGACTGGGGAATGTCTGACCGGCGCACGATCGTATCGAACGGGGGCTTATTGGTATGTTTGGGCGATGACATCTTGGTCTCTTTCACATCAACGGTCGGGGGCTATGTAGGGCCACTGGCAGCAGGACGCCTGATTTTCTGCAGGACGATCCAGTCGGCTGTCAATGCCAGCATGCATGCATGGTGACGGGGCCCCGAAATGCCCAACCACGAAACACCACCGGATGATCCGGGTCAAGGCGCAGCGCGGGCAGCCTGTCAAAAATCATTGGTAACGCCACGTCGGCAACAAGCGCACGTGCGGCAAAGGCCCCCGCACAAAAATGCGGACCGCTACCAAAGGCGATATGTTTACGCGTGTCACGTCGCACGTCAAATCTGTCGGGATCATCAAAATGCGCAGGGTCGCGATTGGCCGCGCTGAACATCAGAAAGGCCCGCCCACCGGCGGTAATGTCGGTGCCGGCAACACGTGCATCAACCGCGATGCGGCGTGGCGACATGCCAATCGGCGACATCCAGCGGACATATTCCTCAAATACATGGTCCCATCCAACGCTACCATCCAGCGCCAGTGCCAGCTGGTCAGGGTTGGACAACAGCGCCCATATCGCTCCGGCGATGGCATCGCGCGGTTCGTTCTGGCCGCCGCTGATGGCCAGCTTTACATTTGCTTGAATCTGGTCATGCGGGGCCCCACAACGGGTCAGCACCGCAATCATCGAATTGCCGGCCAGACTGTCCGTGTCGGTGGGAGCAGTTTCAAACCTGGCAATCCGTTCATCAATTGCGGCATCCAGTGCTGCCACGGAAGCAAGACAACGCGCCTCGATTTCTGGGTCACCCGCATAATTGGCAATACCGTCAATCATCGCCTGTGAATGGGCATCCATCTCGCGCGCCGACACCGCTTCCAGACCGGTGATCAAACGCAGCGCCTCGCCAGACAGCAACATGGCATATTCGACGCAAAGATCAGCCGATCGTCGGGATGACAGATCCTTCAGGATCACCCGCGCTGAATCGCGAAAGGCCTCGCGCCAGTGACGCCCAACTGTGCGTGGCGATACTGCGGGCTGTACCTGACGCCGCTGGGTTGCATGCGGCTCGCCATCGTGGCGCATCATGTTCTGCCCCATCAGGCGGGTCATCAGCCCGCCTGGCTGTTCAGAACTGAAAACGTCAATGCGCTTTTCCCAGACTGAAATGTCGTCGCGCCGCGTCATCACAATACCGTCTAGCTGCGGTACAAAGGCAACCGGCGCGGACGCACGAAGATTCGCAAGCGTCGGATAGGGGTCCTGCCAAAAGGCATCCATATCAATATCAATAACGGGCGGTTCGGCCATAGATGCCATCCTGCCGCGCTGGCACCGAAGCTGTAAAGCCGTGTTTACAGCTGCAGGAGCGGATTACGATATCGGTAGGCCTACGTTGCCGCGGCTTTTCAAGATACGGCCAGCCGCCAGTCCGGCAAACATCATGACAACGAACAGCGCCACATCACCGGGCACCAGCACCATTGCCGATATCGCCGGCCCTGGACACAGCCCGCCAAGGCCCCATCCAATGCCGAACAAAGCCGCACCAACAAGCAGATTGCGGTCGATGGCAGTCGCGTCGGGAATGCGGAACATATCTGAAAAGACCGGGCCAGACCGGCGCATTACAAAACACATGCCAACAAAATTAGCAACCACACCGCCGCCCATAACAAAGGCAAGGGATGGGTCCCAGACACCAAACAGGTCTAGAAATCCTGCAACCTTTGCCGGGTTCAGCATGCCGCCAATCGCAAGTCCGGAACCGAACAGCGCCCCAACAAACAAAATCGTAAGTGAACGGATCATCGTCATACCCCCGCTTAGACCAGATGCCTGACGATATAGACCGTGAACACCGCGGTGATCATGAACATACCAACGGCAGCAGCGGACCGTATGGACAGGCGCGCCAGCCCGCAAATGCCGTGCCCCGAGGTGCATCCCGACCCGATAGCCGTGCCCAGCCCGACGAGAAACCCGGCAACAGGCAGCACAAGACCAGAGGCAACAGGCACCACATCAACTGGCCGGCCGACAAGATAGATCACTGCCAGCGGCCCAGCCAGCGCGCCCGCGACAAACAACAATCTCCATGGCACATCGTCGCGCGCAGCCGGGCGGACAATACCACCAAGGATGCCGCTTATCCCCATGACCCGGCCATGAAGCAGCATGAGCAGCAGGGCCGCAACACCGATCATCACACCCCCGACTAGCGACGCCACCGGCGTAAAAGACGCAAAATCAATTGTCATCACAGTTTCCCCTCACCAAAAGTTCGGCCAAAAACACTGGAAGGCAGACAGCATCGTCATCTACGCACAATCACTGCCTAAACTAGGCACCGCCATTTGCTGCGGACCAGCCGCGCGGATCATGCAGAAATGCCTCGACCTGTTCCAGCGTCACATCATCAAAGGCGCCGCTTTCGCGGCTTGCGGCAAGCACATCCCACCATGTTGTGAGGTAATGCAGCTCTACGCCTTCTGCAGCCAGCCGTTCCGGCGTGTCCTTGAAGATGTCGTAATAGAAGATGACAAAGGTATGGGCGCATTCGGCACCAGCAGTACGCAAAGCATCGATAAAGCTGAGCTTGCTGCCACCATCAGTCATCAGATCCTCGACCAGCAATACGCGCTGGCCCTCGTGGATATCCCCTTCAATACGTGCATCGCGGCCAAAACCCTTTGGCTTCTTGCGCACATATTGCATCGGCAATCCGGTGCGCTCGGCTAGCCAGGCAGCAAAGGGAATGCCCGCCGTCTCGCCGCCCGCAAGCGCATCAAGGCTTTCAAAGCCAACTTCATTCATGATTACCGTCTTACCATGGTCCATCATGGCACTCCGCGCCCGCGGAAAGGAAATGATCTTGCGGCAGTCAATATAGACCGGGCTTTTCGCGCCTGATGTCAGGGTAAATGTTTCGTCAGCGCGAAAAAGTACGGCCTTTATTTCTATCAACATACGCGCCACCGAACGGGCAATTGCCTGCTTTTCATAGGCCATCATCTGGGTTTGGGTCACGGCATTCTCCTCGGCGCAGGGATACTATCCCCTTGCCGGAGCCTTGTCATGTGTCCGTGTCGTCATCCGTTTCGGCAAATAGCCAGCCAAGGACCACAGGTGCCACCACTGCAGCAGCAAGCTGGGCAAGGATGAAGCCTGTCGCATGCGCTGGCAGAATGCCAGAAAAACTGTCCGTCAGGCTACGGGCAAAGGTAACGGCCGGATTGGCAAAGCTGGTCGAGCTGGTGAACCAGTAAGCAGCGGTGATGTAAAGCCCGACAAGCATCGGCACCGCGTCAGGCCTCCAGCGAATGCCCCCGAAAATCACCATCAGCAACCCGAAGGTGGCAACAAATTCAGACCCCCATTGCGGAGGACCGCTGCGCAGATTTTCAGAGAGCTGCAGGATCGCCAAGTCGAACATGAAATGCGCGAGAAATGCACCGCATATCGCCCCAGCAACCTGCACAAACATAAAATGAACCGCACGCGTGAATTGAATGTCACGACGCAATAGAAAGGCGATTGTCACCGCAGGATTGAAATGCGCGCCGGACACCGGACCAAAGATTGTGATCAACACATACAGGATGGCACCAGTAGGGATGGTATTGCCAAGGAGGGCCACTGCCAGATTACCGTCGGCAAGCCGTTCCGCCATGATCCCTGAACCGATAACAGTTGCCAGCAGAAACATTGTACCCACAAATTCAGCAGCCAGAATGCGGGCATATGACGGGCGGGGCATGATCATTCCATATCTCCTATGGCGCGTATCGCATCCATCTTCGTGATGATATCATCTCCTTCCAGCGCCAGAAAGGCACTGACGCGCTGGTGCAGCCGCGCATGGGCGGTAGCAAAGGCGGTGCGGATCGCATCTTCCCCGGTGGCTGTCGCCGGATCGTCAATCCCCCAATGCGCATTATTGGGATGGCCTGGCCAGACCGGACAGATCTCACCCGCCGCATTGCCACATACGGTAATGATAAAATCCATCCGCGGGGCTGCGGGGCTAGCAAAAAAATCCCAGCTTTTTGCTTGCGCAAACCCAGTATCAATACCCTTTTCTGCTAGAATGGCCAGTGCCCCGCGGTGGGGTGCGCCTGTTGGCTTTGAGCCGGCCGAAAATGCCTGAGAACGCGCACCGCCAAGTTGCTGAAGCAATCCTTCGGCAAGGATTGAACGCGCCGAATTGCCGGTACAGAGAAAAAGGACATTTTTGCGTTCGACCATCATCATTCCTATCTGTGACAGAGACGGCGACAAATGTCCGACAGCTGGCACCGCCTTAACGGGATACAACCCAAGTATGACAAAACGGTTACAGAAACGCGATCTGCCATCAAAGATTTGTGCCAGCTGCGGTCGCCCCTTCACCTGGCGCAAGAAGTGGGAAAGGGACTGGGAACAGGTGCGATATTGTTCAAAGCGATGCGCGGGCAACGGAAGTGTAGGCCCGTCAGCCTGACCATGCCGCAATGGCCGATTCGACAGCCGCCTGTTCGATAATTTCGGTAATCATGCCGTTCTGCAATGTCTCTCCTACGCCGATATCATCTATATAGATCCCGAAATTATCATGACCAAATCGGTGTGCCGGCACCCAGCCAAACAGGCATTTATGGCCCTTGGGGCAATCCGCTGCCGCCGCATCAGACAGCGGCTCGGCACTGTCAAAATGCCATGTGACCGCCAACGCAACAAAGAAACGCTGCCCTTTGCGGCCCGCTACTTCCATTTTCACCGGCATTGTAATGACAACATCACGGCTACCGGTTGCCTTCATATAGGCTTCAAGCTTTCCCGCATGCGCATTCTGGATAAGCGACAGCGGCACGAAATGTGCCGCCGAATCCCTAGGCGCTGACCCGGCGTCGCTGGCGCGCTTTATGTCTGACATGATGCATTCTCCGGCGTAATGCGCCCGGCGGCGCGCACCACAGGCCTATTGCTCTTGAGATGGTCGGCGCAGCGCATAGCCGTTGCCGCGGACAGACACTATCAGGTTGGGGGTGGCTTCGCCATTGGGTTGCAAGACGCTAATCGCCTTGCGCAGCCGCGAGATATGCACATCGACGGTGCGTTCCTCGACATACACCCCATGACCCCAGACGCGATCAAGCATCTGCATACGGCTGTAAACGCGTCCGGGCCGTTCCATAAGGATGGCCAGAAGACGACTTTCCTTGGGGCCTAGCGATACCTGCCGGCCGCCGCGGCTGACCTCCATAGTCGCCTGGTTGAATATCAGATCATGAAATTCCAGCACCTCGTCGGTCAGCGCCGGATGCGCACGCCGCAACAGCGCCCGTACGCGGCTGATCAGCTCACGCGGGGAAAAGGGTTTCGAGATATAGTCATCTGCACCGATATCGAGACCCAGCGTCCGGTCACCCTCCTCACCGCGCGCGCTCAGAATGATGATCGGCAGATTTTTGGTTTCAGAGCGGGATCGCAGCTTGCGACACAAATCAATGCCGGACATATGCGGCATCATCCAGTCGATGATTGCGAGATCTGGGTGGTGCTCCTCAACCATTTCTAAGGCCTGCTGCCCGTCACCGGCGCGCAACACCTCAAAATCTGCGCTGCGCAGATTATAGGAAAGCAGCTCCAGCTGGTTCGGCTCATCATCGGCAATGAGGATCCGGGTGGTCATTGTTATTGTCCTCTCTAAAACCTCAACATAAGACCCATCACATAGTCAGGTTACAGTTTTATGACCAGTTTCTGGTTAATCACTGGATCCGGGCATGTCCAAAACCGGCAATCTTACAGTGAAACAGGTTATCCCCTCTGGCGAGCTGCTGATATGCAGCTGACCGCGATGCCTGTTGACAATATGCTTAACAATCGCCAGCCCCAGCCCGGTGCCGCCAATCTTCCGGGATCGTGCCTTGTCAACGCGATAGAAACGTTCGGTCAGGCGGTCAATGTGCTTTTTGGCGATTGGTTCGCCCCTGTTGCCAACAGCGATACCAACATGCCCGTCCTCAACGGGGCTGACAGTCACGGTGATGTCCGTCTGGGCAAAGCCATATTTGACCGCATTATCGATGAGATTGTGAAACACCTCGTTAATCTCGTCGGAAAAGCCCTTCATCATTAGCCGCGAGCCATCTTCCGGCCGCCTGTTATCCAGAATGATATTCATGTTGTTCCTAGTGGCGCGTGTCTCGAGGCTGGAGATTACCGAGCGCAAGACCTCCGTCACCGGGACGGTTTCATCGGGGATATTATGTTCGTCGACCTCGACACGTGACAGCGAAAGCAGATCATCAATTAGCCGCGACATGCGACCTGCCTCTTCGTCCATGATGCGCAGAAAACGCTCCTGGGTTGGCCAGTCCCGCACTTCGTTCATCAGAATGGTTTCGATGAAGCCGGCTAGGCTGGTCAGCGGCGAGCGCAACTCATGGCTGACATTGGCAACAAAATCCCGGCGTACCTTTTCCAGATTGCGCTGCAATGTCATGTCGAGGACAAGCACCATGATCATCCCGTTCTGCAATCGCCGCAGGCGAATCTTGAATTCCATCGCCACATCGCTGTCTGGGATAAAGCTGATCATGCGCTCTGTCTGTTCGCCGAGCAGGAATTGATCTATGTCTTCATGCAACAGCACATCATCCAGCGACTTGCCAACAACCCTCTCACCAAGAAACCTGATGGCAGCGTTGTTAGCCGACTGAATCTCGCCGTCGACGCTGGCGATGATCAGACCGTCATCCAGCATGCCGCCAATTTCGTCAAACAGGCCGGCACCTATTTGCATAATGCTGTCGGGTGGGGCGGTCATAACCGGCCTCGTTGCATCCTTCAGGGTTCAATATACTCCGAAAATAGGTGCATTTGGCTGTCTCGGCAAGGCCGGCACGACTGAACGCACCTGCGCCGAAAGCACTGCTAGATATCGATTTCGGCAGCAAGATCTGCACTTTGTGCCAGTTGCTGGAAGCGCCGCCTTGAATGATTGTCCGCCAGCTTTGCACACTCCTTGCTGACCAGCAGCGTCAGGGTCTGCCCGTCATTAACAAGTTTGATCCCTTTCAGCCCGTCTGCCGTGCCCCCGGAAAATGTTAGCGCAAAGCGCAGGCCAAGCCCGATCGTGGTGGCCTGAGCGCGCCGCCGGCGGCTGAGAATAAACCCTAGCTCTGGCGGGCGGGCCTTGTTGGTCTTGCGCCCGACATAACGGTGATAAATGGCCGTTGCCAGCCATATGCGTTCCTTATGGGTCACGCAATTCACCGGCAGGCCAAGCACCCGCCGCGCGCCAAGATCACCGCGCACATCCTCATGTTCGTTCCAGCACAGATCGGACAGGTTGCACGCCGCCTCCAGCAGCCGTTCAAACTTGCGTCTGTCCGCTACAGATTTCTCGGAATCGCCTGGTTCGCGTGGGCTGAAAAGCGGCTGTAACAAGGTGAACAGAGCACGCGGCACGTTGTCAAACCGGTGGGAAGCGCGCGAGATTTCGGCGCTGACAACCTGCAGGAAATCAGCCCCTTCAAGGTCAGCAAGCTCCTTTTCTGCAATCAGCCCGTCACGAATACTGGTACCGCTGACAATGATTCTGTCAGTCTGAATATGGCTCAGCAGGATGCGCATGATCTGCGCCGCCATCGGCATTGTTTTCTGGCGACCGAGCGGGACCCCCGACAGATCCGGCGTGTCGCGACCAAACGCCTTGAGCAGGCTACCAACACTGCGCCCCGGCATCCGCAACCCGTGTAATACCGGCAGCGGGTATCCGGTCTGTTCTATATAGGCAAGGCCAAGCGCGCGGAAGGACCCGCCAACGCCATACAGTGTTGAATTGCGCCCCACTGACAACCAAGGCACCTCTGCCATCATCGCCTCAATCTCGTCGACCCCGATCTGGGACAGATGGCCGAAATTGAAACTTGTCGAATGGCGCAGCTTGCCTGCCTCGAGATCAACCAGTTCGAGGCTGCCACCACCAAGATCAGCAACAAAACCGGTAGCTGTCGGCATATTGAGGGTCAGGCCGCGTGATACGTGATGCGCCTCTTCCACCTGCGACAGCACCTCAACCGGCTGGCCCAGAATCGCCCCGGCAGGGCCTGTAAAATCGGCTGCATTCGTCGCACGCCGCACTGCCGCTGTCGCAACCGCATGGATTTTCACGACACCCACGCTTTTCATAATGCTGGCAAAGCGCGACAGTACTTCTAGCGATACGGCGATACGGTCCGCGCGCAGCAACCCGTCGTCACCAAGCCCCTCGCCAAGTCGGCAATTCGATCTTTCGTTGAAAAGGGGAAACGGGTAGCGCCCACCACTGGCATAGATCACCAGCCGAATCGAATTTGACCCGATATCAATAACAGCGATTGGGGCATCTGTTCTTTGCGCTCTCATATGGCGTCTCTTTCCGTCTGCTGTCACGATTGCCATCAGCCCGGCTAACGCGGCGGCATCCTGATGGCACCATCCAGCCGGATCACACCATCATTCAGCATGTCATTTTCCACTATATGTTGGGCCAGTGCGGCAAATTCGTCCGGATCGCGAAGGCGGGGCGGAAATGGCACCTGCGCACCAATCATATCCTGCACCTCTTGCGGGAACGCCTCTACCATCCGTGTCCGGAATACCCCGGGGGCAATCGCCATGACCCTGACAGCCTTGTCGGCGAGATCGCGCGCCATCGGCAATATCACCCCCGCAACGCCGCCTTTCGAGGCGGCATAGGCCGCCTGTACGATCTGCCCGTCATAGGCAGCAACCGAGGCTGTATGAAAAATTACCCCGCGCGCACCATCGGGCCCCTGTGGCGTGTTGGCGATCATTGCCGCTTCGCACTGGCTGGCCAGATTAAACCTGCCGACAAGATTGATCGAAACCACCTTTGCGAACAGCGCCGGATCATGTGCTGCGCCGCGCGAAACGGTTTTTGCCGCAGGCGCAATCCCCGCACAGGAAATACAGATACGTTTAACACCATGGGCAGCGCGGGCCGTGTCCAGCGCACTGCGACCGATTGCGAATCGTTGACATCGGTGGGAATAAACAGACCGCCAATCGATTCGGCGGCTGCCTTGCCTGTGTTTTCATTTACCTCAAGGATCGCAACGCGTGCGCCCGCTGCGGCAAGCCGCGCTGCAGTGGCAAACCCCAGACCCGATGTGCCGCCGGAAATGACCGCCGCGCAATCTTGATTAATCTGCATGCGCCCCCCTTGTGCCCGCTAGACGCGTTCCACGGCGATGGCTGTTCCCTCACCACCACCAATACAGATAGCCGCAACACCACGCTGCAGACCGCGCTTTTCCAACGCATTCAGCAAAGTGACGATAATCCGGCTGCCCGACGCGCCAATGGGATGGCCAAGCGCACAGGCACCGCCATTGACGTTCACCCGGTCACGCGCAATGCCGAATTCATGCATAAAGGCCATCGGCACCACGGCAAAGGCCTCATTTACCTCCCAGAGGTCGACATCAGCAACGCTCCATCCCAGCCTGTCCAGCAACTTCCTTGCTGCCGGCACAGGGGCGGTGGTAAACCAGCCAGGTTCATGCGCATGCCCGGCATGCCCGAGAATACGGGCACGCACCTTAAGCCTTTTCGAGGCCGCCACGGCACCGCTGATCACGACAAGGGCGGCCGCACCATCTGAAATGGACGATGCATTGGCCGCTGTAACCGTGCCATCAGTAGCAAAGGCTGGCTTCAATTGCGGGATTTTTTCGGGTCTGGCCTTGCCAGGCTGTTCATCCTGATCAACCACAACATCACCGCGTCTGGTGTTGATCGTAACAGCGGCAATCTCGCCCGCAAAAGCGCCGCTGTCCTGCGCTGCCCTCGCATTGGCAAGTGACTGCAGGGCAAATGCGTCCTGCGCCTCGCGCGAAAACTGATAATGCGCGGCACAATCCTCGGCAAAACTGCCCATAAGCCGGCCGCTGTCATAGGCATCTTCCAGCCCGTCGAGGAACATATGGTCTTTCAGCCCGGCATGACCGAGCCGGGCCCCCCCACGCGTCGCAGTGGAAAGGTAGGGGGCGTTGGTCATGCTTTCCATACCGCCAGCAACCACCAGTTCTGCGCTTCCAGCGCGGATCAGATCATGCGCCATCATGACCGTTTTCATGCCCGAACCACATACCTTGTTGACAGTGGATGCTGGTACGGATTCGTCCAGTCCGGCGGCAAACCCTGCCTGGCGCGCAGGGGCCTGGCCAACGCCTGCCGGCAAGACGCAACCCATAAGCACTTCCTCAACCGCGGCGGCATCACACCCAGCATCTGCCAGCGCTGCTTGAATGGCTGCCCCGCCAAGTTGTGGTGCGGCCATGGCGGACAGATCTCCCTGAAACCCACCCATGGGCGTACGGGCCGCGCCGGCAATAACAATATCTGTCTGGCTGACTGCGTCTAGCATCCTTTACTCCGGTGTTGCCGCTTGGAAAGGGATCATGTCCCGGTGAATTTGGCGGGGCGTTTTTCCATGAAGGCTGCCCTGCCTTCTTTCTGGTCATCTGTTGCGAACAAGAAGTGAAAGGCACGTCTTTCAAACAGCAGCCCCTCAGCAAGCGGTGTGTCAAAGGACCTGTTCACCGCCTCACGCGCCAGCAATACCGCATTCCAACCAAACCCTGCTTTCGGATTGCTTCCGATTATGCACGAGGATCGTTTAGCCTAAGAAAGCACGCCCAAGACTCCCAAACTGAAATCATTACGTGATTCATTTGGGAAATCCAGAGTCACTTTTCGCAAAATCGTGATAAATTGTCGCAAAACCGCGTGAGATCGCTCTATTCTTGATCTGATTGCGCGCACCAGACTAGCCAATTTCAATGCAGCCGTGACTTTATGTTACCGTGAGTTCCGGCATTAAGAGGAATGTCATGCGTTTTCTCCAATCTATGCTGACAGCCCTTGTCAGCACGCCTTTACGCATCACCAAGCGCGGGATACGCGAGCTGAATGATGTTGGACGTGATGCTGAATCGGCCCTTGATGCGGTGATTGCGGCGAATGGCGAGGTTTCATCACTGATTCATGCCGAACAGCTTCTGGCCCATATGGAAGCAATGGATACAAATGACCTGCGACACCTGATCCATCATATCGCCAGCCGTCACGACATAGACCCGGCGGCTTTATCCGAAGCTGCCAGACAATATGGCACGGCCCCGGATGCAAACAGCCTTTCACAGATCGCCACGCTTGCCGAGCCGCAATGGCAGGAACTGTTTCGCCGTTTGAACGGTACCGGGAACGGCACTGTACGTCTGGTGCGACTGCGTGAAAGGCTGCTGGCCATGGGCGGCGAGGACAGCGCTGTCACGCGGATTGAGAACGGGCTGGCCGCTTTGCTACGTATGTGGTTTAACCCCGGCTTTCTGTTGTTGCAACCAATCGACTGGTCAACACCGGCCAGTATTCTTGAAAAGGTCATAGCATATGAGGCCGTGCACGAGATCACATCATGGGATGCGTTGCGCGCGCGCCTTGCGCCAGAAGACCGACGCTGTTTTGCCTTTTTCCACCCGCGCATGCCCGAAGAGCCGTTGATCTTTGTCGAGGTTGCGTTGACCGACAGCACGCCCGGCAGCATCGCCGATGTTCTTCAGGTGGACCGGGCGATCACATCAAAGGACCTTGCCAGCACAGCCGTCTTCTATTCCATTTCCAACTGCCAAGCAGGGCTTGCTGGCATTTCCTTTGGCAATTTCCTGATCAAGCGCGTTGCCCATGAATTGCAGCTGGAACATCCGGCGCTTGCCAATTTTGTCACCTTGTCACCAG
This sequence comes from Rhodospirillaceae bacterium, assembly GCA_002731315.1. The sequence goes on from PCBG01000018.1 coordinate 19,896, forward strand.
TGCCGGGGCTAATGCGATGGCTGCGCCACGATAATCCTGACCTTGCCGCACAGTTTGCTGCGGCAGGGCCTGACTTCTGGCAGGATGAGGCCGCCACACTGGAACCAACGTTGCGTGCGGCAGCGCTGCGCTATTTCACACGGTCAGATCGGCCCGATGGCTGGCCGAATGACGCTGTTGCACGCTTTCATCTCGGAAACGGGGCCATCCTAGAAAATATTCATTTCGGCGCAGACAAAAGCGCCAAGGGGATGGCGCAGGCCGGCGGCGTCATGGTAAATTACCGCTACGACCTAGACGTTGTCGAGGCCAATCACGAAGCCTTCCAGAAAACCAAATCCGTGCCACTGTCACCGACGCTAAGGAAAGCACTGAAATCCTGACTGGCAATCACGGCCAGGGACTCAGCCTGTCATGAGTGTTTCAAAATGCAGGCGGGTAGTGTGACTGATCAGCACCGGTGTGCGGCTTGTGCGACCAACATTCACATGCACAAATTGACCCTGCGCCGCGGCACGCGCTGCCAACCCATCCTCGGTCGGTGGCGCAAAAAGGCCGATATCATAAGTAACGGACGAACTGCCAAGCCGGGCCACCCGCAACCCGACATCCACTGCCTGCGGATAGGCCAGCTCGGCGAAATAGCTGCAGCCTGTCTCGACCACAAGGAAAATGGTCTCGCCTTGATGTGGGTCAAGAAGACCACGGTCAAGCAGCCAGCCATTGACCGCCGTGTCAAACAGTCGAAAATGCACCGTGTTGTTCAGATGGCCATAGATGTCATTGTCATCCCAGCGTGTCGCAAGGCTAGTGAAGAAGGGATAGGCAGACCGCAGAGGTGGCAAGGGACGAGTCATGAAATTCTACCACGCTGCCTGATAAATGGCACGCGCATCGCTTTCATCAACGTCACGCGGATTATTGACCAGAAGCCGGGTCTGGTTCATCGCATCCCGTGCCAGCAGGTCCAGCGCATCTGCAGGAATGCCAACATCGCGCAACCGCGCCTCAAGTCCGCAGCGCGCGGCAAGATCGGCCATTTCTTCGGCGAAGGCGGCAGCCGCTTCCTGCGGGCCCATATCGGCCAGCGCAGGAAACACGGAAGGCGCCATCTCAGCATAGGGTGCGGGCGCAACCACAGCGTTGAACCGCAATATATGCGCAAGTACCAGCGCATTGGACAGGCCATGTGGTATCTTGAAATGCCCGCCAATGGGATAGGCAAGCGCATGTACCGCAGCGACCGGTGAATTGGCAAAGGCCTGGCCAGCCAGCATCGACCCCAGCAGCATATCAGCGCGTGCCTGCCGGTTACCGCCATCATTAACCGCTTTTTCTACCGCCCTACCAAGAAGGCCCAGCGCCTGCAGCGCAAGCTGTCGCGATATCGGGTTGTTATTTGCTGACGTGGAGGCATAGGCCTCAATCGCATGCACCATCGCATCAATGCCAGTGGCGGCGGTTACGTGTGAAGGTACGGACAGTGTCAGTGACGGGTCCAAAAGCCCGATGTCTGGCAGGATCACAGGCGACACCACACCCATCTTTTCACTTTTCCCTGTGGTGATGATCGAAATCGGGGTCACTTCTGACCCGGTGCCTGCTGTTGTCGGCACCAATAGCAGGGGCAGTCGCGGGCCAATCGCATTGCCCACACCATAGGCCGCCGCTAGTGTTTGGTGTCCTGGCAGTAACAGCGCAACTAGCTTTGCAACATCAAGAGAGGACCCGCCCCCGATGCCGATGATCATGCCCGCACCGGCCGCGCGCGCCGCGTCAACCGCTGCAAGTACAACCGCTTCGGGAGGATCGGCCTCGACATCGGTATAAAAGCCGGTGGTGATGCCGGATGACGCCAAGCTGGAAAGGGCGCGGTCAATAATGCCGGTCGCCATCATGCCAGGATCGGTGACTATAAAGGCCGTTTGATGATCGCCTGCGGCGAGCATCGGACCAATCTCGTCTAGCAACCCCTCGCCAAAGCGGATGGACGGCGCTGTATTAAAAGTGAAAGGCGCGATCATGTGGTTCTGTCCATGGCCACCAGTCTGTCGCGATTTACCTGCTGTGCGACACTGGCGGCATGATATTCGGCATGTAACCGTACCACCAGATCGGCAACGGTGGGGATGTCATCAATACTGCCGACACCATGTCCAGCTGACCAGATGTCTCGCCACGCCTTGAAACTATTGGTTTCATCTGTGAGCGCCTCGGCAAGTTCCTTGTCGATATCCACCAACCCGTGATTATGCGGCGCATCCAGATCAAAACCTGCATTTGCGAGGCTGGCAGTCAGAAAGTTGGCATTCACCCCGGATACAGCCGGCGTGGCGACCACATCGCCAAAGACGCTATCGATAATCATCTGCTTGTAATCATCAGGCGACTGGCATTCCGCTGTGTTGATAAAGCGTGTCCCAAGATAGGCAAGATCGGCACCCATCGTCTGCGCGGCGGCGATATCACTGCCTGTAGACAGAGACCCCGACAGCAACACCGTGCCATCAAAAAACTGGCGAATTTCATTGATCAGGCCAAAGGGGCTAGCCTGGCCGGTATGGCCGCCAGCACCAGCGGCAACCGCAATCAGCCCATCGACGCCGGCGTCGGCTGCCTTTTTCGCATGCCGCAGATTGATCACATCATGGAACACCAGCCCGCCATAGCCATGAATTTCGGCAATCAGTTCCGGCACCGCACCCAGCGAAGTGATGACCAGCGGCACCTTATGTTTGACACAGAGCGCCAGCTCTTGCTCGATGATCCGGTTTGTGCGGTGGACAATCAGATTGACCCCAAAGGGCGGCGGTGCCCGCCCCGTATCCGCAGCAATCTGGTCGAGGCCCGTGCGGATGGTCACCAGCCATTCCTCCAACCCATCCAGCGTGCGCTGGTTTTTTGCCGGAAAAGTGCCAACGATGCCGGTGCGGCAGCAGGCTAGAACCAGATCCGGGCCCGATGCCAGGAACATTGGCGCAGCCACAACCGGCAGCGTCAGGCAATTTTCAAATTGCTTTGAAAGGGACATGTCGTTTCCTAGTCACGCGCAAGATAGATCGGTGGCAATATGTTCGGGTGTAGTGCTTCAAATTCTGTTGGTCACATCACTAATCGCAATATTCTCGGCAGTGATTGCAGAAAAAGGCAATGACAAAATATGTTGGTCATAGGTCTACCAATCTGGCAGACCGGCTATCTTGTGGCAACATCATCCAGAAGTCAGTTGTGCGGTGGACAGGCCAAATCAAGGGCTTCATGATACCCAAATGACACAGAACAAGCCGCCATCCAGCACACCGGAAGTCGATCATGGGCATGACCACGAACACGTGCATGCGCTGCTGCCGCCCGAACCTGCGTTGCGCGTAAAGGCGTTGGAATCAATCCTTGTTGGAAAGGGGCTTGTTGATCCGGCAGCACTTGACGCCATCATCGATTTCTATGAGCGCGATATCGGCCCGCATATCGGTGCCGGTCTGGTCGCGCAGGCCTGGGTCGATGATGCATTCCGGGCCGCACTTCTGGCGGATGCCGATGGTGTGATTGACAGTTTGGGGCATGGCGGGCGTCAGGGCGAACATGTTGTGGTCGTTGAGAATACGCCGTCTTTACATAATATGGTGGTCTGTACCCTTTGCAGTTGCTACCCGTGGCCGCTGTTGGGCATCCCACCCGCCTGGTACAAGTCCGATGCCTATCGCAGCCGCGCGGTGCGCGAGCCGCGGGCCGTACTGGTAGAATTCGGCGTTACCCTTCCGGCCGATACCAGCATCCGCGTCTGGGACTCCACAGCCGAAATCCGCTATCTGGTGCTGCCGATGCGCCCAGAAGGCACCGCCGGCATGGACGCGGCAGAACTGGCGGCGCTGGTCAACCGCGATGCGATGATCGGCACCGGCCTGCCACTACAGCCAGGTGACAGGCCATGACCCGCATTCATGATATGGGGGGACGGTTTGGCGACGGTCCAGTGATGCCGGATGATGCCGGTGCAGCCGTGTTTTCAAAGGAATGGCACGGCCGTGCGCTGGCTCTGACGCTGGCAGCCGGGGCCCTTGGGCGCTGGAATATTGACGCCTCGCGCCATATGCGCGAATGCCTGCCACCTGCCGATTACGCCGGTTTCGGCTATTACGAGAAATGGCTAGCCGGGCTGGCCAACTTGCTTGTGGCGCAGGGGATTGTCAGCATCGACGAGATTGCCGCTGGCAAGGCGTTGAGCGACGCGGATACCACATTACGGGACCGCTGCCTTGCCGCCGCAGCCGTGGTGCCGACGCTGCAGCGTGGTGGGCCTTCTGCACGCCCGACAGACACCCCCCAGCGGTTTGCCGTCGGTGATGCGGTCATGACCCGCATTACCGCCGAAAACAAGAATATTGCTGGCGGGCACACAAGACTGCCCGCCTATGCTGCCGGCAGGTGCGGTGTCATCATGCTGCAGCATGGTGGCCATGTGCTTCCGGACAGCAATGCGCATTTCGACGGCGAGGCACCGGAACACCTTTATACCGTAAGCTTTGCCGCTGGCGACCTGTGGCAGCATGCCGAGTCACCCGATGACACTGTCTGTCTTGATCTTTGGGACAGCTATCTCGAGCCGGCATGACAGCTTCAGACCTCACACCGGGCGCCAGCTGCGATACGTCCCGCCCCCCCGTGGACAGGCCTTTTACACACCCCTGGCATGCCGAAGTGTTTGCCCTTGTCATCAGCCTTCATGATGCCGGACTGTTCAGCTGGCAGGACTGGGCTGACATGCTGGCACACAAGCTGGCAACTGATGCCAATGCCGGCAACCTTGATGGCTGTGATGATTACTACAGCGCATGGTTGGCCGCGCTGGAGGCCCTGCTGCAGGGCTGTGACGTTGCAGGCGCCCCGGAAATAGAACAGATGGTGACGGACTGGCGGCGGGCCTATCTAGAAACACCGCACGGCACCCCGGTCAGGCTGGCACGCTGATGATCCTGGTATCTGGACCCGAATGCAGGCCTAGCTGTCTGTCCAGTTTGGATGGCGCTTTTCGATAAAGGCGGCAATGCCTTCCTCGGCATCATGCGCCAGCATGTTGGTGACCATTACCTCGGCAGCAAATTCATAAGCCTCGACAAGTGGGCGCTCTAGCTGCCGATAAAATGCCGGTTTGCCAAACCCCACCGTGGCAGTAGATTTTGACGCGATTTTCTGCGCCATCTCCATCACTTTACCAGTCAGCTGATCAGCCGGGACACAATAATTCAGAAGACCGATTTCGGCTGCGCGCGCTGCCGGACAGGGGTCACCCATCAACAGCATTTCCATGGCATATTTCGCCGCCACCTTGCGCGATAGCGCAACCATTGGCGTTGAACAGAACAGCCCGATATGCACCCCCGGCGTTGCAAAGCTGGCCTCTTCCGCAGCAACCGCCAGGTCACAGCTGGCCACCAGCTGGCAGCCGGCAGCTGTTGCTGTCGCCGCAACCTCGGCAATGATAGGCTTTGGATGCGCGGAAAATGATGCCATCAGGCGAGAACATTGGCCCATCACACGCGTGAAATATGCCTGACCCCGATCCCCTCCATTCTGAGGATCGGTTCTGGCCGCCGTCATTTCCTTCAGATTGTGACCGGCACAGAATACCGGGCCATTCGCCGCCAGCACGATGACGCGCACCGCCGCATCGTCACCCGCATCTGCCAGTGCGGCGGCAAGCGAATCCATCATCCTCTCGGACAGGGAATTGCGCGTTTTCGGGTCATTCAATGTCAGCCGTAGGATGCCGTTATCATCGCATTCACTTAGAACCAGCTGATCGGCGCGCAGCTGCACCGCCCTGTCGCCGTCACTCATCGCGCCTCTCCTCTAGCCTTCCATACGGCACAACAGTTTAACGCCTGCCCTCCATTATCGACAAGAGGTCAGTCAGATCCTCGCACCAGAACAGGGCAATAGAGGGCAAGGCCCTGCGCATGAAAAGCCACAAAAATAGTCTGATTGAATGATTGCTGGTCACACGCAGCACAGCCAACGGAAAATTTTGCAGTCTGGCGATGAGAAAATAGATATGCTCCCGTGGTCTGCAGCTGTGTAAAATTCAGGTACATCGCAATTGGGAGCCTTGAACATGCTTCATCGAGTGGGGGCCATCCCTTTTGATATCAAAGAAGATAGGATTGCTATTTTGTTTGTAACTTCGCGAAGGCGTGGAAGATGGATATTACCAAAGGGGTTTATTGAAAAGACGGAAAGCCACAAGGATTGCTGCATCAGGGAAGCCTATGAGGAGGCTGGCATTCGTGGCGAATTCCTGCAAAATTTTCCCATAACTGCCCGCATTGGAAAATCAGCAAATGGTTCAGTCGAACAGATAATCGTCACCTACTATCCATTACTGGTTACACATCAAGAAAAAAAATGGCCCGAAGGCGACAAGCGTCAACGCCATTGGGCGCTGTTGGAAGATGCCGCACGTGTTGCTGACCGTGATGATTTAAGGCAACTAGTTAAACAGTTCAGCGATATCCAACATTGGGTCATAGAAGACGCAAAGTTGAAAAAAGAGCAGCTGAAAGAGCAGCTGAAGCAGGAACAGTGATCACCCAGGCAGCGGCTATCGATAAAACAAACCTGCGCCTAACAAGTTTTCTTTTTAACTTGCTCTGAAGGTTTGCGAATGCCTCATCAGCCGTTTCATTAATACGGTGGCCCGGCATCAATCTTCGCTTGTTCGGATTCTCCAGAGCCTCTCGAAGAAAACCAACACCGAAAATACCACCAATCGCGATATGTGTTGAGCTGACTGGCAAACCAAGTGTTGTCGCAATCAATACTGTGATCGCCGAAGCTAGGGCGACGCAATACGCTCTCGGCGCATTGAGTTTGGTAATTTTTTCTCCAACCGTGTTGATAAGTTTTGGGCCAAAAAGCAGCAAACCGAGCGCCAGACCTCCCGCACCGATCAACATCACCCAGAACGGAATATCAACTTTCGCTTCTATCTGGTCTGCACTGAATGTGGAGACAATGGCAGCCAGAGGGCCGACTGCGTTTGCAACATCATTAGCACCATGCGCAAAGCAGAGGAGGGCGACGCCCATAAGAAGAGGCAAGTTGAACAGGGTATATATGTCCCGTTTTTTATTACCAATCTTTTTGGCCCGATTGCCAACAAAGGGAATTGATGCGGCCCATGCTGAAACCAATGCCGCAACGGACAGGATAATGATTGTTGAAAGATCTGGTTTCCAGATTTTCTTCAGGCCTTTCATTGCCATGTATGCCGTAAAGGCACCGGCCATCAATCCGATCAATACCGGAACCCATCTCCGTGCGGCCATATTGCGATCGTCAGCCCTAAGAATTTTCAACTCGATCAGCAACAGCAGAGAAGCCGCAACGATCCCTCCAAAGACGGGCGAGATCACCCAGCTCGCGGCAATTTTTGACAAGGTCGCCCAGTTCACAAGACCAAAGCCTGCAGCTGCAATACCCCCGCCCATAACACCCCCGACAATCGAGTGGGTTGTCGAAACCGGAGCGTTCAGGAAAGTTGCAAGATTAATCCACAAAGCCGCCGCGAGGAGCGCACTTAACATCAGGTTTCGAAAATCACCGATTGAAACACCGTCGCCGGGATTGATGATTCCCTTGGCAACTGTCTTTACAACATCACCACCTGCCAAAAGTGCACCTGCGCTTTCAAATACAGCAGCAATGACCACGGCCGCCAGTACGGATAACACTTTGCTGCCAACTGCTGGGCCCATATTGTTAGCAACATCATTTGCCCCGATGTTTAGCGCCATGTAGCCGCCAATCGCTGCTGCGGCAATCAACATGACCGCATCCTGCTTTGCGACCTCCAAGCTTAAATTGCCGTATATGCCCGCAATAATCAGAAAAATCGCCGCCACCGTGAATGGCAGCAATTGGCTGCGGAGCCCACTGACCTGACTTTGTGCGAATGAAAATCGTTTAAAATCGCCGACATAACGGCTAGAGGATTTTTGTTTTTTAGACACGGTTTTTCACCTCAAACTTTAACTAATTAGGCTACTTTTGTCGGCTTTCGGGCGAGTGGCCCCAAGTGCTTCACCTGTAACGATGAAATGAACTTGTTCGGCGATGCTGGTGGTGTAGTCACCAATTCGTTCAAGATTCTTCGACATGAAAATCAGATGCGTGCCGACAATGGCAGGCAGCTTGTTGGACTCCATCAGATCGATGATATCCTGTATGAAACTGGTATTCAGCTTGTCGACGTGGATATCTGAATTGCGGATGGCTTGCGCTGCATCAATATCACCTTGCTGATAGGCATCCAGCACATCATCAATCATCCCCGCGACAAGCGTTCCAATTTCGATCAGCCGGTCCCACGGCAGATTGCTTCCGGCGCTGTCTTTCATGACTACTGAGGTGCGTTTTGCAATATTACGAGCATAATCGCCAACACGTTCCAGATCACTGGCAATTCGAGCAGCAGTCACGACAAGGCGCAGATCGTAGGCGCGCGGAGCGTGCTTGGCGATGATGCTGATCACCTTCTCGTCAATCAACTCCTGCAGCTTGTCAAGCTCGGCATCCTGCCGGATCAGCTGGTCAATTTGACCGAATTGAAAGTCGGACATAGCGCGCAGACTAGCATTCAACTGGCGGCTGGCCAGCATGCCAAGGCGGACAATATCCATCCGCAGATCCGAAAGGTCCTGCGCGAAGGCGCTGCTTATGTGTTGGGAGTTCTGCATGCTGTGGTCTAGTCTCCTAGAACAAACAAAAGTTGCATCTGGTGTGAGCCTCACGCCTTGTAGATTTATGTCACTAATGTGACAGTTTTGTTACAACGATAATCATTATTTACCTGCCTGAATTCTTGAAATGATGTTGGCAAAAATCTGATTGCCATGATCCCTGTCGATCTGGAACAGCCATCCATCTAACGCTTGTTGGCATCGCCGCTTGCAACATGCCCCTCTATGATGAAGACTAATAGTGGTGGGTTGAGCCAGTTCTGCAGCTGGCCTAGCATGAAGGCCTGTGTCACGACCTCGAACAACGGCAGACAGAATGGCTGTGCCCCATCAATCCTATCCTGTGATGTGCCGCGCCTGCGGACGGGCGGGGTTTGTTGGCAACGACGCGCCGCCGGACAGATGTTCTGCCTGCGCCAGCCGGGATATCCGCAGCCATGCCGAGCTGTTTGCCCTGTCCATAGCCCATGTTGATTGTGATGCCTTTTATGCTTCGGTCGAAAAACGCGATGACCCGTCAATCCGCGACCGGCCAGTAATTGTGGGAGGGCGGGAACGCGGCGTTGTGGCAGCAGCATGCTATATCGCGCGGCAATATGGTGTGCGTTCAGCGATGCCGACATGGCAGGCACTGAAACGCTGCCCCGATGCTGTAGTGATCAAACCGCGCATGAACCATTATATCGCCATTGGGCGACAGATTCGCGATCACATGCTGGCGCTGACACCGCTGGTGCAACCCATTTCGATTGACGAGGCCTTTCTGGATATGACGGGCACGCAGAAGCTGCATGGATGCAGCCCTGCTGAGGCGCTGGTGCGAATGCAGAATACCATCCGCAATGATATCGGCATAACCGTGTCCATCGGTTTGAGCGGCACCAAATCGCTCGCCAAAATGGCATCTGATCGCGACAAGCCGGACGGGTTTTTCACAATCGGCATGGCAGAGGCATCTGACTGGCTTGCGCCGCAGTCGGTTTCGGTGCTGTTTGGGCTTGGCAAATCGGCAGTTGCACAACTGGAAGCTGCCGGCATCCTGACATGCCGCGATCTGGCAGCCGCACCGCCGGCACAGCTGACATCGGTTCTGGGGCGGCGTGCCAGCACCATCCGCGATCTGGCAGCCGGCATCGATCCGCGGCCGGTATCAACGGAACGTGCGGCCAAGAGCATTTCCAGCGAGACCACCTTTATCAAGGATCTGGCGGATATAGATGCGTTGGAAGCCGAGTTGGAGGTGTTATGTAAAAAGGTATCGGCGCGGCTGAAGGCGCAACAGCTGGCTGGCGGACGGGTGACGCTGAAGCTGAAGCGCCCAGACCACAGAATTCTGACTCGCAGTCAGATAGTGCCCACCCGCACAGACAAGGCACATATGCTGTTCGAGATTGGACGCAGGTTGCTCGCCGGCGAGACGGGTGGCAAAAAACGGTACCGGTTGCTAGGTATTGGCGCGGAACAGTTGGGCCCACCCGAAGGCGAGAGCCTGCTGGATCTTGCCGGCGGACAGGATACGCGGCGCGACAGCCTCGAAGCTGCGATTGATGATGTAGAGGCGCGCCTTGGCAAGGATGCGGTGCAGAGCGGCCGCGTGTTTAGCCGCAAGCATCGGCCAGAACGCGACCCGACGCGCCAGCGCGCCTCCCTTGACGCGCTGGAAGGCGATGATGACGGGGACAGAGGCTAGAGCGGCAGGCCTACATAATTTTCGGCAACCATCTGGCGGCCGGCATCAGATGTCGTGACATAGGCCAGTTCGGCCTCTTTCATCCGTTGCTCGAAAGGATCATCATTGAACCGATGCGTCAGGTTTGTCAGCCACCATGAGAAGCGTTCTGTCTTCCAGACACGATCCAACGCCCGCCGCGAATATTCATCCAGAGCCGCGGCATCCTGATCTTCAAGAAAGCCAAGAATCGCGTCATACATATAATGGATGTCAGAGGCAGCGAGGTTAAGCCCCTTGGCCCCGGTCGGCGGCACAACATGCGCCGCGTCTCCGGCAAGCATCAACCTACCAAAACGCATGGGCTCGGCCACAAAACTGCGCAGTGGCGCGATACTCTTTTCGATGGAAGGACCCGTTTCCAGCGCTTCGGCCATTTCTGGCGGCAGCCGCCGGCGAAATTCATCCCAGAACGCGTTATCACTCCAGTTTTCTACCTTGTCATCGACATCACATTGGATGTAATAGCGCGATCGCGTCATAGAGCGCATCGAGCAGAGGGCGAAGCCGCGTGCGGTGTTGGCGTAGACAACCTCTTCGGCAACCGGTTTTGTATCTGACAACAACCCCAGCCAGCCGAAAGGATAGATTTTCTCATAGATGTTGATCGCCGATGAAGGCACGGACTGGCGGCAGACCCCATGATAGCCATCACAGCCAGCAATCAGGTCACAATCCACGCGATGTGTTGTACCTTCTGTCACATAGGTTACATAAGGGCTATCGCCGTCAAAATGGTTAATCTCGACATTGGAAGCATCATATACGGTGGCGCTGCCCGCGGCATCGCGCACGTTGCACAGGTCGCGCGTCACCTCGGTCTGGCCATAAGCAGTCACAACCTTTCCGTTAGTATGTTCTGACAGACCGACCGCAATCGACTTGTAATCAAAAGCAAGGTGCATGGCATGGTGTTTTATGCCTTCGGCATTCAGTCTCGCGCCAGCGCCTGCGCGTTGCATCAGGTCAACCGTTGTCTGTTCGAGGATGCCGGCGCGAATCCGAGCCAGAACATAATCCTGAGACTGGCGTTCCAGAACAATATTATCGATGCCTGCCAGATCAAGGAGACGCCCAAGAAGCAGACCAGACGGGCCTGCCCCGACAATGACAACCTGTTTACGCATCTACCCTACCGTTCTCGTCCGCTCGATGTGTCCCGCTGCGCCGATCAAGAATAACAGGAAACCAGTCCACACGCAGACTATCTCCTGCTTCCATACCATGTCCCGGGAAAGGTGGCGAGGTGCGGCCCGGGCGTGTGACAAAACGCGCGTCATCACCAACAAGCCGCAGTGAAAAAGCCCTTCTGCGGGTGGTGCTGTCATTACCGCGCGCGCCATGCAGCACACGAAAGTCGAATGCTACCGCATCCCCCGGTGCCATTGGCCATTCCAGAACACGCATGCCCTCGGAGTCCGGGTCAGGCACCGGCATCCAGTCACTTTCATCGACGTAGAAATTGTCCTCGGCGAGCCAGCGGGTCGGCAGCACCGGACGGTCCCACAAATGCGATCCGGCTACACAGCGCAAGGTAGCTTCTGTTACCGGATCAACCGGACACCAGAAGCTGACCGTCTGTTCTCCACCAACAAAATAATAGGGGCTGTCTTGATGCCAGGGTGTCGGTTTCGCTGTGCCGGGTTCCTTGACCAGCACATGATCATGGAACAGTTGCACCGTCTGCGAGGACATAAGATCGGCCGCGACTGCGGCAACATCGGACTCGCGGATCACCTTTTCAAAAGGTAGAATCCGCTGCCAGTTGCAATAATCGTCGAAAAAACGGCCCGTTTCACCGGGGCGCAGATTTTCCGCAGCATAGGGACCGGGGCTTTCCATATTCATGGCGATACCGGCCGCTATATCGTCTACATGATCAGCGAAAAGACCTTTGATCAGGACCGCACCGTCAGCCTGATAGGAATCAATATGCTGCTGCGTAATTAACGGGGACATCGCGCCAGATCTTGTGCCATCAACAGGGAGCGATGGAGCATCGCATTTCGCCGCCGGGCAAGCAAGCAGACGTTGATACATCCTGGCGGTCATTGCGGCTGGACTTTTAGCCTTCGATCAACAATGCATCACGCTCCAGCGAGAAATGCGTGTAGATAGGGGCAAAAGCACCGCCACGGGCGCGCGCCTCGATGCCAATTTCAGCCTGATAGATTTGCGGCAGATGCAGCCCTTTTGAGTTATAGAGCGGAAGGCGCAAATGCGTCTGTTCCACCAGCTCGGCAACCCGGTCATGCGGCAAGCCTCCAGCAATGACTACAGCGTCCAGATCCAGCACAGCAGCAGTCACTGTAACCGCAAAGGCAAGACTGTCCGCCGCATTCATCGCCCATTGGGAAAATAGTTCGGTGATCGATTTATCCTGTTCGCCATAATAGAAGGCATGCGGATCGTCATGACCCGCGGCGCGCGCCAGCGCCTCAAAACCAGTCAGCGAGGCCTTTTCGATCAGTTGTGCGGCGTTGTTCTCCATGTAAAGGCCCGTAGGCAACGAGCCGATCGATGCTGCGCTGCCATGCGCGCCCGTCTGCAACTGGTTTGAAAGCACCAGGCCTCCACCAACAAAGCTACCGACATAAATGTAAAAGAAATTCTGAATATTCTTGCCGACCCCAAAGCACAGCTCAGCCAGACAGGCTGCCGATACATCGTGAAGCAGATAGGTTGGTGCCTTTACTAGTGCCTCAATCTCCGCCGTAATATCGATATCCACCCAGCCAGCCAATGCGTCCGGCGGCAAGTTCATTTCGTCTTCCCAGCCTGACATGGTGCGGGGCATCGCAATGCCAGCCCCGAGAATCCGCGTCTGTAATGCCTCCGGCAAACAGGCAATCAGGCTGGGTAGGCCTTCCCTAATCAGCGCAAGGGTCGATACTGCTTCGGGGACAGAGAAACGCTCAGTGCGGCGGTCAATCACAACCCCGTCAAAACCCATGGCAATTAGATCCAGTGACCGACGGCCAATCTTAATCCCGATGGATATGGCCCCGCGCGGGTTCAGGCCAAAAGGTGTGGATGGCTGACCGACACGACCGCGTTGCTTGTCGCCCTGCACCAGCAGATCATTTTCCATCAGCCTTTTGACTATGACGGTCATGGTTTGTGCCGACAGACCGGTGTGCCGCGCCAGATCAGCCTTTGTTAGCCAACCATGACGGCGCAACAGCGAAATCACCAGCCGCTCATTATACTGGCCCACTGTCACCTGATTGCCACCATGCGATGAACGTGAGCGATGATCCCCGATGGAAGATTGCGTTTTCATTTCCTGACCTGACCATTGAAGCGAATGACGTGGCTAGTATCTGGCACCCACTATCGCTTTCTAAGACCAGAAAACCCAAGTGGAATAAATAGTCAACTATTTTTAAATCAAATTGATTTAGTTATTGACAATGGCCGGGTGGCATCCTATCCAACGGGAAAATTCAGGCGATGAGGGGCCCAATGTGCCGGCAATATATAAGTGGCGGGGCAAATGCGAAGGGAACGCATCATGAAAAAAGTAGCCATAAACGGATTTGGCAGGATTGGACGGAATGTGCTGCGTGCGCTGCTGGAAACGCCGCGCACTGATTTCGAGATTGCGGTCATCAATGACCTAACAACTATTGAAACTTCGGCATTACTACTTGAGCTGGACTCAACCCATGGCCGGCTTAACGAACCGATCACTGCTGGTAACGGCTTTATCGAGATTGGCGGATCACGGATTACCTATCTCAGCAAACACAGCCCCGAAGCATGCCGCTGGGGGGATTATGGCATCGATCTTGTCATGGAATGCAGCGGTATTTTCACCGAAGCGGCAGTGGCGCGTGCCCATATTGACGCCGGCGCAACAAAGGTCATTGTGTCGGCCCCCTCAAAGGGGGCAGACGCCACGATCGTATATGGTGTCAATGACAAAAGCCTGACCGCCGACATGACGGTTATTTCAAACGCGTCCTGCACCACCAACTGTCTGGCGCCCGTTGCCAGCGTCCTGCATGAGCATTGCGGCATTCTGCAGGGCTTCATGACAACTGTGCATGCCTATACGGGTGATCAGAACCTTGTCGATGGTGACCATAAGGACCCATACCGGGCTCGTGCGGCAGCGCTCAATATGGTGCCGTCAACAACCGGTGCAGCGCGCGCCGTAGGCCAGGTTCTACCAGATCTAGCTGGTAAGCTGGATGGGGTCGCCATCCGTGTACCAACACCGAATGTGTCGGCTATTGATCTTGTCTTCCAGCCAGAAAAAAATAAGGACGCGGATACTCTGAATGCATTATTCATTGCCGCCAGCCAGTCCAGCCTTAGCAAAGTGCTGGATGTAACCGACCGGCCCCTTGTCTCGACAGATTTCAACCACCACCCAGCATCTGCTGTTGTGCATCTGGACCAGACCAGGGTGATGCCCAATGGCATGACCCGGATTCTTGCCTGGTATGATAATGAATGGGGCTTTTCAAACAGAATGCTGGACACTGCGGGTGCCTTCCTGCAGATATAATTTTAGAGGAACGGCAATTTGGCCGATGACATGACAAACAGCACCGCATCCGTTGGCACGAAAGGCCCTTCTGTGACGCATGTTTCAACAGGCCTCGCACCAAGCGATTATGTGATCATCGGCGGCACCGGCGATCTGGCGCTGCGGAAGATTCTGCCAGCCCTTTTCTGGCGCTATCTTGATGGCCAGATCACCACAGATTATCGTATCGCCGCTGCGTCCCGCCACGCCATATCGCTGGAGGAATTTGCCGGCAAACTCCGCCCCTTCTGCGAGGACGCTTTTGCCAGCGGTCGCGCTGACGCCGAATCCTGGGACGAGTTTCTGTCCATTCTGACCATTCTGACACTGGATGTTGCCTCGGGTGATGGCGGAGATGCGCTTGCGGCATTCATCGGGTTGCGGGCCGATGTAACGCGGCCAGCGATCTATTATCTTGCCATTGCACCAAGCCTGTTTGGCAAAGCCACAAACCTGCTGCAGGCAACTGGGCTGGTGACACCGCAGGCGCGTCTTGTTGTCGAAAAGCCGCTTGGACATAACGGGGCGTCGAGCCGCGCGATCAATGCCGAACTGGCAGAGATTTTTGACGAAGCTCAGATTTACCGAATTGACCATTACTTGGGCAAGGAAACGGTGCAGAACCTGATGGCACTGCGCTTTGCAAATGTGATTTTCGAAACACAGTGGAATAATAACCATATCGACCATGTACAGATCAGCGTGGCCGAGACCGTCAGTGTCGATGGCCGAGCGGATTACTATGACTCATATGGCGCATTGCGCGATATGGTGCAGAACCACCTGCTGCAGCTTGTTTGTCTTGTTGCCATGGAACCGCCGGCATTCTTCGACGCGGATCAGGTGCGCGACGAAAAGCTGCGCGTATTGCGCGCCATTCGCCCGGTGTCGCCGAATGAAGTGGTGTGCGGCCAGTATCGGGAATATGAGTCCGAGCTGGGTCGGCCATCAAATACTGAAACCTATGTAGCGATGAAGCTAGCAATCGAAAACTGGCGATGGGCCGGTGTGCCTTTCTATATTCGCACCGGCAAACAGCTGGCGCGCCGGGCATCTGAAATTGTCATCACTTTCAAACAGCGCCCGCATGACATCTTCCAGCGCAATGGCAATGACGAGATCGACAGCCAGCCGAACCGGTTGATCATCCGCTTGCAGCCCAGCGAGGGGCTGCGACTGCAGCTGATTTCGAAACAACCCGGGCCCGGCGGCATGCGGCTATTTCCTTCGGAACTCAATCTCAGCTTTGACGATACGTTCAACGAGCGCCTTCCCGATGCCTATGAGCGGCTGTTGATGGATACGGCACGCGGCAATCAGACATTGTTTATGCGCCGCGACGAGGTGTTTGCGGCCTGGGATATCATTGACCCCATCCTTGAACAGCTTGCCGATTGCAAACCGGAACTGTACCGCGCCGGCAGCATGGGCCCGGCCGACAGGTTGCTGGATGCGGATGGGCGGCAGTGGATCGATCCCTATGACGATTGATTTCAGAAGAGCAAACCAATGACCATGCTGCATGATCGCGTTGCCACCGTCATTGAACGGGTAAACAAACGCAGCCACGACAGCCGCAGCGCCTATCTCGAAGATATCGAGGCCATGGAAGCTGCACCGGACAGCGATCGGCGTGAGTTAGCTTGCTCCAATATGGCCCATGCTGCCGCAGGTGCCGGCGAAGACCAACAGACTGTCCTCGGCAACGCCGCCGGTGCGGATGACCCTGCCGTGAACATTGGCATCGTCACCGCCTATAACGACATGCTATCAGCACATCAGCCATTCGAGACATATCCGCAGGTGATCCGCGCCGCAGCACGCAGCGTTGGTGCAACCGCGCAAGTGGCTGGTGGGGTGCCGGCAATGTGTGATGGCGTAACCCAGGGCCGGCCTGGCATGGAATTGTCGTTAATGAGCCGCGATGTCATCGCCATGGCAACTGCAGTCGGGCTGTCACATGGAGTCTATGATGCCGCGCTATGTCTTGGTGTCTGTGACAAGATTGTCCCGGGGCTGGTGATTGGCGCATTGTCTTTTGGGCATCTGCCAACCATCTTTGTGCCAGCTGGGCCAATGACAAGCGGCATTCCGAATGACCAAAAGGCCGCCGTGCGGAAGGCCTTTGCCCGCGGTGAAGCCAGCCGTGCTGAACTGCTGGAATCAGAAGTTGCCGCCTATCACGGGCCCGGCACATGTACCTTTTATGGCACCGCCAATTCAAACCAGATGCTGATGGAGGTCATGGGCCTGCATTTGCCGGGCGCCGCCTTTATCAATCCACAGGATGATCTGCGCCATGCCATGACGGTTGCCGCAACGCAGCAGGCGGTGGCCATTGCGCGCAGCGGGAAAGACCCGCGGCCCATTGGGCGCGTTCTTGACGCACGCAGTTTTGTGAATGCTATTATCGGCCTACACGCCACCGGGGGGTCGACCAACCATACATTGCATCTGCCGGCGATGGCGGCAGCGGCAGGCATAACGCTAACATGGCAGGATTTCGCTGACCTTTCCGAGGTAACGCCGTTGCTGGCCCGCGTCTATCCAAACGGCAAGGCGGATGTGAACCATTTCCACGCCGCCGGCGGCATCGGCTTTGTCATGCGTGAGCTGATTGACAATGGTCTTCTTGACAGTAGCGCCAGTACCATATTCGGCGAAAACCTTGATGCCCATGCCGCCGAACCACAGCTGGGTGACGGCAGATTGAACTGGCAGCCTGCAAGCAGGACATCGCTTGACCCCGACATTCTGCGCCCAGTGTCAGACCCGCATGCCGTAAATGGCGGGTTGCGGATGCTGGACGGAAATTTTGGCAAAGCGGTGATCAAAATCTCTGCTGTTGCCGCAAACCGCCAGCGGATCAGCGCACCAGCCGCTATTTTCAGTGACGAAGCTGCTGTGAAAGCTGCCTATGCGGATGGCAAGTTGGATCGCGATGTCGTGGTGGTGGTGTGCGGTCAGGGCCCGCAGGCGAACGGCATGCCCGAACTTCACAGCCTGACGCCTATTTTGTCGAATCTCCAGGATCGCGGCTTTGCCGTGGCGCTGGTTACTGACGGGCGGATGTCCGGCGCATCCGGCACTGTACCGGCAGCCATTCATGTGACACCAGAGGCGGTTGCCGGCGGGGCCATAGGGCGTCTGCAGGATGGGGACATGATCACCCTTGATGCTGTCGTAGGCCGATTGGAAACTGATGCCGATCTTGCGACAAGGGTTGCAGCCGGACCGTCAAATATGGCGCCGCAACGCGGCTTTGCCCGTCCTTTGTTCCAGCACATGCGTGACAGCGCCGCGCCTGCCGAGCAGGGCGGCGGATTGCCGCCACGAAAGGACATATCATGACATCGATACAGGATATTCTGGCAATGGGCCCCGTGATGCCGGTGATTGTGATCGATGACAGTAACAAGGCCGCTCCGCTCGCGCAGGCTCTGATCGATGGCGGGATCCGGACCATCGAGATTACCCTGCGGACACCGGCAGCCCTTGATTCCATGCGCGCGGTCGCTGACGCCTGTCCGGATATTCTGATCGGGGCCGGCACCGTGACCAGTGCAACCCTTGCCGCCAGCGCCCGCAACGCCGGTGCACGTTTTCTGGTATCGCCCGGCACCACTGATGCGGTGCTCAAGGGCGCGGCTGATGCTGGATTGCCATTATTGCCGGGGGCGGCCAGCGTATCTGAAATCATGCGCCTGATGGACGCCGGCTTTTCGGCAGTGAAATTCTTCCCGGCCACCGCTGCCGGTGGTCCGTCATTTTTGAAATCGCTGGCAAGCCCATTTGCCGGTCTGCAGGTATGCCCCACTGGCGGCATCTCGCTGGACAGCGCACCAGACTGGCTCCGCCTGCCAAATGTGCCTTGTATTGGCGGCAGCTGGATTGCCCCGCAGGCATTGATAAGCACCGGCGATTTCCGAACCATTACCGCCAATGCGCGTGCCGCAGCAGCCCTCGCCGACTGATCCGCCAATTTGAATGCTGGACGCAAAAGGCAAAGGTCCTTTAGGGTGTCGCCACAGCGTTGATTCACCGGATCAGCTTATGAACCATTTTCTTTCTGTACCCTTGTTGGTGATACGGCAATGACGCCGAGACTGATTTCAGGAAAGCGGTCGATCGCTGCCGGGTTTTTCGGCCTTGGCAGTTTTATGGGTATGTGGGGGGTGATGATCCCCGAGCGCGTGGCCAGTCTTGGGTTGTCGGAACTGACCCTTGGCATTTTTCTGCTCATCATCGGGCTCAGTCTGTGCGCTGCCATTTTCTGTGTGAACAGCTTTGCCATTTTCCAGAATCCGCCGAGACTAATCCGAATCGCCTCGATCTTCTATGTAGCGGGGTTTGCCACCGTCCTAACAACCGACTCCTTTGTAGTGCTGTTTAGTGTTGGCATCATCACCGGCTTTGCTGCTGGATTTGTTGATGCCGGCGTCAACAGCCAGGCATCAGAGTGGGAACAGCAATCAGGACGCCGCGGCATGTCTTTCTTTCATGCGCTGTTCTCATTGGGGGCTCTTGGTGGGGCTGCCCTGCTGACGTTAATCCTCGCACTGGGATTGCCGGTTGCCGGCGTGATCTATGCCAGCGCCCTGCTGGTTGGTGGCTGGCTGGCTCTCCGGCGCAGCTGGCTCACACCGGAACAGGCTGGTGAGGACACCACCGCACTCGAATCCAGTGGACGCTTGCCACTGCCGGTGGTGTTGTTCCTGGGGATGTGTATTTCGCTTGCCACCCTATCCGAAGGCGGGGCTATCGACTGGTCGGCACTGCATATGAACCGGGTGATGGGCCTTTCAGTCAACGAAGCTGGACAGACTGTTGTCCTGTTCAGTATCGCCATTACCACGATCCGGTTTGCAGGCGACTGGCTTGCAAATCGTTATCCGGTGCATCTGATCATGGGTGTTCCGATGATCCTTGCGGGCGGGCTGCTGGTGACCGCAATCATGAATAGCAACGTAACCCTGCTGATGGTGTCCTATATTGTCTTTGGTCTCGCTGTGGGTAATGCCTTTCCAATCATCATTTCGCAGGCAGGCAGCGCGGGTAGCGGTCACAGGCTCCGCGATATCTCGGTTATTGTCGGCTTTGCCTATGTCGGGTTGATCGCCGGCCCTGCCCTGCTAGGTGTGATTGCCCATTTTCTGGGGCTGAATGCAGCCATTCTCGCCCTGTCGCTGATCGCCACACTGCTTGGGTTTCTGGTTCTGTTCCTGCCGCACTTTGTGCCTCAGGTCACAGCTAATCGCGCTGAATAATCCTTGATGCCATATGCGGGTTTGTAAAGCCGGCTGCGGCCCCGCGCAAACCGGCATGCGGATCAAATGACAACCAGACAGGCACCTTATTCAGCAACGGAGCCATCAATCCGTTATGGCGAAATCGCGCCTGAAACAGACTGTCCGGCAAAAGCGGCTGAAGCTGCGCGACAATCCCGCCCGCAATTACAACCCCGCGCCAGCATCCCATCATGAGGACCGAGTCAGCCACAGCACTGCCAAGTAGACCCAGCATCATATTGGCGGCATCACGCTCGACCCCAGGGTGGGCAATTGCCGCCGTGCCGATATCAGGCGCAGGCATCGCGGCACCGTTATTCTGCAGCCGGTAAATGGTCTCCAGGCCGCTACCACTTATGAAATGCTCGGCAGATACATGTGGCACTTCGCGCCGCAGATCGTCAAACAGTGCCATTTCAGCATCACTTTGCAGGGACAGGCAGACATGACCGCCCTCGCCTTCCAGCGGCAGATAGTCACAACCTGCCGGCACAAGTGCCGAAACGCCAAGGCCGGTGCCCGGACCAATGACAAGTAGCGGGGCATGTGTCGCAGAGGTGCCGTCGATCAGCAGCATGTTGCCATGAGCGGACGGGTCGGCCTGCGCCAGCGCCTGCGCGGTAAAATCATTGATGATCTGCAGCCGGTCAAGGCCCAACGCGGTGACAAGGCCGGTTTTGGAAAAGGACCAGTGATTGTTTGTCACCTCAACGAGATCACCCTGAACCGGGCCCGCCACGGCTACGCTGGCAGCGGTGATGGCAATCTCTTGCAGGGCTGCATAGGACTGGATCGCCGCTTCAAAGGACGGGAAATCGTCGCACAGCATACTGCGATGCGCTGTCAGTGCACCGTCATCCTGAACGATAGCGAAGCGCACATTAGTGCCACCGATATCAACTGCAACAAGCGTCATGCAAACAATAACCTCAACAAACAGCTCTTGGCTGCAACGAGATTCTTCCAAGCAGATTTCAGCCCCATACAAATGATATAGACGAAATTAACGATATAAAGCGTTTTTATCCATCTGTCGATGAAGTGAGGGCGTGCCGGATACGGCAAGCAGAAAGTCATTGCTGATATGGAATTACTTTGCCGGGTTGCAATGGCTGGCAAGGGCGTCATGCTGTTACCAACAGATGTGCAAAGGGCAACATACCTGGCAACTATGTGCGCGAAGGACTGATCATGGACGAAACGATGACAGTGGCGGACTACAGACAGGTGATTGATACACCCACGCGCCGTTTCATCAAAAAAATAGAGGCATTTTATTCCAACGCGACCACTGATCTGGATTCTGGCCAGCAACGCGCTGCTTATACTGCTATGTGCAATTCGCTGTCCCACGGGCGGGCATCCGGCATCACATCAATCGACAGGTCGTTGAACGGCGTTCCGGCCCGGCATTACACGAAAAGTTATGCCAGCGTGTCAGGAGTCTCAGACGATCATACACGGCAGGCCCTGCGGCCACGAATCATCTACTTTCATGGAGGCGGTTTTGTTGTTGGCGGGCTGGACAGCCATGACGATATATGCAGTGAAGTCTGTGCAGCGACTGGACTGGATGTCCTGGCACCGGCCTATCGGCTGGCACCGGAACACCGACATCCGGCGATGTTCGATGATGCTGTTGCCGCCACACGCGTAATTCTTGAGGATAACAATTGGCCGGTGATCCTTTGCGGTGACAGCGCGGGCGGCAATCTGGCCGCGGCAACGGCTCACGCGCTGCGCCATCCCAGCATTATTGGCCAGTTGCTGGTCTATCCGTCTCTTGGACCGGATCCGGGTACAGGCAGTTTTATCATACATGCAGAGGCGCCACTTTTAACCCGCGTCGATCTGCATTATTACCTCGCCGTCCGTCTGGATGGGCCGGACAGGTTGCAGGACCCACAGCTCTATCCACTTGCAGACAGGGATTTTTCCTGCCTGCCACCAACCGTGGTCGTGACAGCGGGATGCGACCCGCTGCGCGATGACGGTCCGGCCTATTGCAATGCCATTTCAGCCGCCGGCGGCCGCGCCCAATGGATTGACGCACCGGGGCTTGTTCACGGCTTTCTGCGCGCACGCGGAACGGTAGACAGCGCAAAGCGCGCCTTCCATAGAATCACCAGCGCACTGATTATGCTGGGAGGCGGTGGCTGGGATTTCAAGGAATAGATAAGGAGGAGTATTTCCATGAGCATCGACAATCTGCTGCCAATAACCGAAATGCCTGATATGGCAATTATCATGGCGGATGGTTGCCGCCTGTCTGCCCGCGTATGGATGCCTGCAGATGCCGTAAGCAACCCGGTGCCGGCGATATTAGAATTCCTGCCCTATCGCAAACGCGATGGGACCACGGCACGGGACTGCCTCACCCACCCCTATTTCGCTAAACGCGGCTATGCCTGCATCCGCGTCGACATGCGCGGCAATGGCGACAGTCAGGGGATCATGGAGGATGAATACACACAACAGGAACTGGATGACGCCGTGCATACCATAGTCTGGCTGGCATCACAGCCCTGGTGCAGCGGCACGGTCGGCATGATGGGTATCAGTTGGGGTGGTTTCAACAGTCTGCAGGTTGCAGCGCTGAACCCGGCGCCGCTGAAGGCTGTCATCACCTTGTGCTCAACCGTTGATCGGTATGCGGATGACATTCATTATAAGGGTGGCTGCCTACTGAATGAGAATTTTGGCTGGGGTTCAACCATGTGGTCCTACTCCTCTCGCGCACCCGATCCAGCGCTTGTCGGTGATGCGTGGCGGAAAATGTGGCTGGACCGGCTGGAGGCAGAACCCTTTCTGCCGATGCGCTGGCTGACACATCAGAATCGCGACAGCTACTGGCGGCACGGGTCCATATGCGAGAATTACAACGCCATCACCGCTGCAGTGCTGGCGGTCGGCGGTTGGGGTGATGGCTACAAGAACACCGTACCTGCCCTTGTAGAAAACATTTCTTCTCCGGTGCGGGGCCTGACCGGCCCCTGGGTCCACAAATATCCACATTTCGCCGTTCCCGAGCCGCGCATCGGCTTTCTTCAGGAGGCCCTTCGTTGGTGGGACCAGTGGCTGAAGGGTATTGATCGCGGGGTAATGGATGATCCTGACTATTGCGCTTATCTGATGGACGGGGTGCGACCACAAACCTGGTATGACACGCGGCCGGGCCGATGGATTGGCATGGCCAGATGGCCAGCAGGCCCGAATTCGGCCGGCTGGCGGCTTGGCGGTGACGGATCACTAGCTCCAGTTACGACTGCCTCTGTGCCGTCAGAAATGCGTGTAACTGTTAACTCGCCACAGGACTGCGGCATGGATGGCGGTGAATACTGCGCCATCTGGCTTGGCCCCGAAATGCCGGGTGACCAGCGTGGTGATGATGCGCGCTCCGCCTGCTTTACCTCGGCACCGCTGGACAAGGACACCGATATCGTCGGCGCCCCGAGGATCAACCTACGGCTGGAGGCCGACGCACCGGCAGCCCAGATTGCCGTGCGGCTGAACCATATCCACCCCGATGGCGCGGCAACACGTATCACTTATGGTGTTTTGAACCTGGCGCATCGTAGCGGCTTTGATACGGCCGTGCCGCTGAACCCTGGGCAAGCTGTGAATATCACCCTTGATCTTGACCATATCGCCTACCGAGTGCCGGCAGGGCACGCTATCCGAGTGGCCGTGTCGTCGGCCTACTGGCCGCTGATTTGGCCAGTGCCGTCCGCGGCAAGACTTACCCTTCTGGACGGAACACTGGACCTGCCAACACGCGCCTCAGGCGAGTTGGATGAACGCCGATTCGAGGCGCCTGAAGCTGATACACATTGGCTTACCGAACAGGTCCGACCGGCCGCCAACAGCCGCAAGGTGATAAACGACATAAAAACCGGACTTATGACACTGGAGATCATCGATGATTTTGGAAGCCTTCGTGACAGCGACCACGGACTGATTAGCGGTTCGGTTGCACGCGAATGGTATAGCATCCATCCCGACGATCCGCTGAGCGCGCGCGCTGAAACACACTGGTCCACAGAAAACAGTCGCGGCAACTGGTCTATACGTACCGAGACCTATGCCACGATGACAGCAGATGCCAAAGATTTTTATTTAAACGCGCGGCTGGAAGCCTATGAAGGTGAAAGCCTGGTCTTTGAGAAGGAACTTTCGGAACGCATTCCTAGGGATTGCCGCTAGGCCGGTGCCTGCAGCGCGGCTAGTGGCTGCGGACAGCGTTCAGGTTGGTTAGCCAGTCCGGATCCATCTCCGGTACCGACGACAGCAGCAGCTCGGTATAGGCAGGATGCGGCGGTGCGAAGACATCAGCTTTGCTGCCCTACTCGACCACACGCCCTTCATTCATCACCACCACCTGATCGGAGATCGCCTTGACCGTGGAAATGTCGTGGGTGATGAACAAATAGGTCAAACCCAACTCGGACTGCAGGCGCAGTAGTAGTCTCAAGATGCCTTCCTGAACAATCTGGTCAAGCGCAGAGGTTACCTCGTCACAAATGATGAAATCTGGGTTTGCTGCCAGACCCCGCGCAATGCAAATACGCTGCTTCTGCCCACCCGACAGCTCCGACGGCAACCTTTCAAGAAAATCGGCATTTAGCTCGATCATATCCAGCAACTCGACCACCCTGTCGGTATTAGCTTTGCCCCGCATGCCGAGATAGAATTCAAGCGGCCTGCCAATGATATCGCGCACCGTCTGACGAGGGTTCATCGCCGTATCCGCCATCTGATAAATCATCTGGATACGGCGTTTTTGCTCCTTGTTACGGTCAGCCAACCTTGTCGGCAACTCTACTCCGTCAAATAGCACCGTCCCGGCAGATTGGGGCAACAGGCCGGTAATCACTCGCGCGGTTGTCGATTTGCCCGAACCGGATTCCCCGACCACAGCCACGGTTGACCCTTTCGGCACTTCCATGTCGACACCAAAAAGCACTTTGGCGGACCCATAAGCCGCATCAATACCGCGCAGAGACATGATCGCTTCTGACGGTATCTGGGCATCTTTTTGCAGCGCGCGCACTGACCAAAGCGATTTAGTGTAAGATTCCTTAGGAGATTTCAGCATTTTTCGAGTGTCAGCCTCTTCGACTTCCCCGCCATAACGCAGTACCTTGATCACATCCGCCATCTGCGCCACTACCGCTAGATCATGAGTGATATAGATTGCGGCGGTGTTAAATTCCTCAACGATGGCTCGCATCGAGGACAGCACCTCAACCTGTGTTGTCACATCCAATGCGGTTGTCGGCTCGTCAAAAATGATCAGATCAGGCCGAGGAGACATGGCCATGGCAGTCATCACACGCTGCAACTGTCCACCCGATACCTGGTGAGGATAGCGCTCGCCGATCCTGTCCGGATCGGGTAAGTTCAGCGCCGCATAAAGCTGGTGCGCATCCCGATAAGCCTCAGCCCGGTCCTTTATCCCAAACCTGATGGTCGAACTTGTAGTCTGTTCGATAAGACGGTGCGCTGGATTGAAGGAAGCCGCCGCCGATTGCGCGACATAGGTCATCCTGTTGCCCCAGTAGCTGCGCATCTGCACATCGCTAAGATCTGTAAGGTCCGCGCCGTCGAAGATGACCCTTCCGCCGGTGATCCGGCAACCGGGCTGAGTGTAGCCCATAGCGGCAAGACCCAAAGTGGATTTGCCGGCACCTGACTCACCGATCAGTCCCATCACCTCGCCGCGATGCAGGGTCAGATCTATACCCTTGATGATCTCGTGCCATTTCTCGTCGGAAAAACCCTCAATATGAAGGCCTTTAATATCCAGCAGAACATCGCCTTTTTTCGCCTTACTACTCATCACGAAGTCCGCTTGTCTTATGGAGGAACCAATCAACAACGAAGTTGACTGCCACCGTCAGAAGAGCTATCGCGGCTGCCGGCAGAAGAGGGGTCAGCCCAGCACGAAGATCATATTGAGCAAACTGTAATAATGTTGCATTCTCTCGAACCATCGATCCCCAATCGGCAGTTGGCGGCTGAATTCCTACACCAAGAAATGATAGTGCCGCAATAGTTAGGAAAACAAAGCAAAAGCGGAGGCCAAACTCAGCTATCAAGGGCGGCATTATATTCGGCAGGATTTCGCGTCGCATTACCCATCCCAGCCCTTCGCCACGTAGCTTTGCAGCTTCGACATAGTCCATCACCACGACATTAACCGCCACCGAGCGTGTGAGGCGGAACACTCGTGTAGAGTCGAGAATTGCGATAATAACGATCAGATTAAAAACCGTAGGCCCAAAAATTGACAGCAGCACAAGGGCGAAGATCAGACTTGGAATTGCCATCAACACATCGACAGACCGACTGAAAACCTGATCGATCCAGCGCCGGTCAATCGCCGCGGCCAGACCGAGGCTGCCGCCTATCAGAAAGGATAACAGCGTTGTCGCCACTGCAATACCGACGGTATTGCGCGCTCCGAAGATCATCCGGGAGAAAATGTCACGTCCAATCTGATCAGTACCAAAGATATAGGTCGAGCTCCAAGGTTCATATGGTGCAGGGAATATTTGGGCCTCACCATACGGCGCAAGCCAGGGCGCAAAGATTGCCACAACGACATAAATAGCAATGACGATTAATCCAAAACGAGCGGTGTAAGGCGATTTGCGAGCAGCAAGTCTGAGCTTTAACCAACGGCTGCGGCGTTCGTGGAAATTGCCGCTCTCCGCTGCAGCGGAATATGACACAATATTTTTGCTCATTTCGGGTGCAACAGTCTTGGATTGGTGACAATACCGATAATGTCAGCAATCAAGTTGAGAAGGATGTAGGTCACTGCAAAGATTAGCGCACATCCTTGCACTACAGGAATATCACGCGTTGTCACTGCATCAACCATGAGCTGACCGATGCCGGGATATACGAACACAACCTCTACCACAACCACCCCAACAACCAGATAGGCAAGGTTGAAAGCGATAACCGTAGCGATTGGCGCCCAGGCGTTCGGGAGTGCATGCTTTATAATAAGCTCCGTTGGGGAGGCACCAGACAACCGGGCCATTTGGATATAAGGGCTAGCCAACAAATTAATGATAGCAGCCCGCGTCATCCTCATCATATGCGCAATTATTACAAGCGTAAGGGTTAGAGCGGGAAGTGCAATTCTATAAAGACGTTCCGACATCGGCGTTGTTGCATCAACATTGGCCAAAGATGGAAGCCACTGACCCAGCGAAGACAAGAGCAAGATCAAGATATAGGCAACAAAGAATTCTGGGAAAGAAATCGTGGTTAACGTAGCAGCGTTTATAGATCGATCATAAAAAGAGTTACGATAAAGTGCAGTGCTAATGCCAAGAACCAGAGCCAGCGGCACAGAAATAAGTGCTGTTATGCCTGCAAGGAAAAGGGTGTTTTTCAATCTGGGGCCAATAAGATCAGCGACTTCTCTAGACCTATCTTGACCGCTGGCTGCACGTCCCGAAAATGAAGTGCCAAGGTCACCCTGCACGGCACCGGCAATCCAATCGAAGTAACGAATATGGGGCGGCTTATCGAGGCCAAGCTCACGCCTGAAAGCCGCAACGGTGTCTTCTGTAGCTGCCTGACCCAGAACGATTTGCCCAAAATCACCCGGCAGCATCTCGATAGAAATGAATATTATAATCGAAACAGCGAATAAGGTGGCCAAACCAAGGGCCAGGCGCTGCACTACCGTCATCAGAACTGGATGCAATTGACCAATAACCTCTGGTTTAAAACCGCCTTATTTTGTCAGACTCTCATCAAGAAAATATGCCAAAACAATAATGACCCAGGCGAAAACTCACCTGGGTCACAAGTTATGTTATGCTTATGCGAACCACCAACGTTCAGACAACTTGGCACCATCAGTATCCCAGTTGGCAGCAAGTTCACCATGCATGACGTTTTTACCACGCGCCCATACCATGTTGTTGAACATGGGCAGCAAGCAACCACCATCGTCGTGGATCAGTCGCTGACACTCCGCATAAAGTTCAGTCCGACGCTTCTCATCGAGTTCGGCCCGGGCCTCAATAACCAGCTTGTTAAACTTGACCGCCGCATCTGTTGTCTTCCATGCGGTGTCGTTCCACTCGGTATCAGCAGTATATGCAGCCGAGAACATCCAGTCTGGAGTAGGTCGGCCACCCCAATAGCAAGCGCACCAGCCCTTCTTGTTCCAAACATTAGACCAATAGCCGTCATTAGGCTCGCGGATAACCTCAATATCCATACCAGCTTGGGCAGCAGACGCAGCCATCAACTGCGCCGCATCGACAGCACCAGCAAAGGCAGCGTCAGACGCCGAAAGTGGAATTTTGCCAGAGTGACCAGACTTCTTGTAATGGAAAGCGGCCTTGTCAGGGTCAAACTCCCGTTGTGTAAGACCACCGGCATGGTAGGCTTGAGTACTGGAAATTGGGTGATCATTGCCCGCAACGCCATGGCCCAACAAAATTTTGTCGACCAGTTCTTGGCGTTTAACAGATAACTTTAGGGCCATCCGCAGATCATAGTTATCGAACGGATCCACATCTAATCGCATTGGGAACGTATAGTGCGCCGTACCTGTCGTTTCATCAATTTCGAGATTCGGCGACCGCGACAACAAACTAACAGTGTTGTATGCAATCTTGTCTGCACAATCGACGTCTCCATTCATGATTGCATTCTGACGTGCAGTAGTATCGATGATAGATGTCATTTCAATCCGATCGAAGTGAGCTCGATCTGATTTGAAGTAGTTGGGGTTACGGTTAAGCTTGGAGTGAACGCCCGGCTCCCAATCTTCAATTGCATAAGGACCAGTGCCCACACCTGACGTCATATCGCCTTCCGGTCTGATCGAGATATGATAATCGCTCACAATATATGGAAAGTCGCCGTTTGGTGTTTCTAACTCGAACACGACAGTGTTTGGACCGTCTGCCTTAACCGACTTGACGGCCGTCAGTAGTCCTTTCGCTGCTGATTTGGAGTTTTCACCACCATGATGTTCATAACTGGCGGCAACATCAGCAGATGTCATGGTCTTGCCATTATGGAACTCAACGCCTTTGCGAAGATTGAAGACCCAAGTCTGCGCGTCGCTAGACTCGTAGCTTTCAGCGAGGTCACCCTTTAGCTTGCCATCACTATCTATGTGCGTCAGATGGTTAGAGATGTTGTAAGTATTAACCAGCGTGAAATGGTTCTCGGATGTCCCTGAGTCCAACGTATCGGTTGTCGACCCGTGACCACAACCATATCTAAAAGTACCACCTTTTTTTGGAGTGGCAGCCATTGCCTGTGTTGCTAGACCAAGCGCTGTTGGAACGGTAATGCCCGTGGCCAAGACCGCGGTCATGAACTGTCTGCGGTTGATCGAACCGGATGTCAGCTTTTCTTGCTGATTTTTGATGTACGTATCTTCCATGGTTTCTTCCCCATTTTTGATTGATCTATGCAATCTTTTAGGCAAAGCATTAGTATGTTTTGCCCTTGATGTTCATCATAACGTGAAAAGAATTTCTTATTCCAGCGCTTTGTCGCACCACTAGCGATTTAATTGGCGTCCCGCCCGTCACTTCCAAAAAGGGGCCATTGTGGCAACCAAAATCTATAAAGTTGAAGAAGCCAGACGGCTGGCGCGGGCGCGTCTGCCCCGCATGATGTTCGATTATATCGAGGGCGGATCCGGTGACGAACGTTTGTGTTCCACGAATATCGCTGCTTTTGACAGAATTGAGTTGATGCCGCGCGTGCTTACAAATGTGGCCAAGCGTGACCTGTCCTGCCAAATCCTTGGCATAGATGCCGGCCTGCCCTTTGGAATTGCACCAATGGGCATGTGTGCCATCTCAACCCCCGGGGCCGACCAGATACTTGCACGCGAAGCGGCATTGCGGCGCATTCCACTTGGGGTATCGACAGCATCCTCGGCGACCTTGGAATCGGTGATCAAACAATCTGATGGCTATGCGTGGTTTCAACTCTATGCCGACCCGGCCGTCGAGTTTGTTGATGAATTGGTAGGCCGGGCGGAAGCCAGTGGCTATACCGTGCTGGTGCTGACAGTAGATGTGCCGATCCCGTCCTTTCGTATCCGCGACCTTAGCAACGGCTTTGGCTTTCCGATGACATGGGGCCCGCGCCAGCTGTTCGATCTTGCCTGCCATCCGCGCTGGTCTCTTAGCACCCTTGCGCACAGCCTTTCGCATGGCACACCAAAACCGATGAATTATGCCACCTCGAGCCAAGGCGCCAGCTTTGTGCGTGGGTCAAGCAGGGCCCGCGCCGACTGGGACTTTTTGCACCGGCTGCGCGATCGCTGGCCGCACAAATTGGTGGTGAAGGGAGTGCAGGCTCCCGAAGATGCCCGCCGGATCAAGGCGGCCGGCGCGGATGCCATTTATGTGTCGAATCATGGGGCGCGCCAGTTGAATGCCGCCCCGCCTTCTATTGAATCAGTGGCACCAGTCCGCGCCGCAATCGGAGATGACATGCCGCTGATTGTTGATGGCGGCGTCCGTTCGGGCGAGCATGTAATCAAGGCAATTGCCTCAGGTGCTGATTTTGTCATGATAGGGCGCAGCGCCATGTTTGGGCTTGGTGCGAGGGGCGCAGAAGGCTTGTCGGATATCATCGACAGCTTTGCCCGTGAAGCCTCTTCGGTCATCGGCCTAGTCGGCAAGACAAGAATGGATGATATCGACGCAACCTGCCTTGCCGAAGCCCATGAGCACTGGCCGGCAGATTACAGGACAAAAGGAATGAAGGGGGGGGATGAGACAGATGGCTGACGAGATGAAGACTAAGCGGCGGATTCGAGGCGGCGCATTACTTGCGCGAGCGCTTCAGGAAAAGGGCGTTGAGCATGTCTTTACCCTTGCAGGCGGTTTCTGCAATCCGGCGCTGGAAGGCTTTATGGAAGCGCAGATGAAGGTGATTAACTGCCCGCATGAGCAGATTGCTGGCCATCTGGCTGACGGCCATACACGAATCACCCGTAAACCGGCGGTGTGTCTTGTAGGCCCCGAGGGTTTTGCCAATGCGGTGCCGGCGATGATGGAGGCCTGGGGCGAACGGTCGCCGGTCATTTTTGTTACCGGCTCCAGCACGCTGAAACGTCAGGGTGCTGGCGGTTTCAAGGAAATCGACGACGTCGCAATTGCCGCGCCGCTGACAAAATATTCTGTGAGTATAACCGATGGCGAGCGGATCAACGAATTTGTCGACCGCGCCTACAAGACGGCGGTCAATGGCTATCCAGGGGCAGTGCATCTCAGCCTGCCTGTCGATATCATGTTTTCTTCCTTTAACGAAGATGTCGGCAGTCAGGAAAGACCCTTCGCAATGTCTGCGCAGGCGCCGGCACGCGCCTGGCCAGAGCCGGAAAAGCTGAAGACAGTTCTGGCGCAACTGGCTGCCGCCAAACGGCCGGTGCTAATTGGTGGGCACGGGGTATGGTGGTCAGGGGCCGAGGCCCTGCTGGAGGAAGCGGGCCGCCGCCTTTGTATCCCGATTTTCAATATTCCCTATCACCAGAAGCTGCTTGGCGAGGATTGCGAGGCTTATATGGGTCTTGCAGATGTCCATCAGTATCATCCGTCAGCCGATGCCTTTAACGAAGCCGATCTTGTGCTGATGATCGGGGGACGGCTGGACAACCAGATGAATTTTGGCAACCCGCCCCTGTTTCCGGCAACGACCACCCTCTGCTGTATTAACGGGTCACATGAGGAAGTCGATTTCAACCGCGCTGCCGATATGACGTTACTTTCTGATCCGGGCGCGTTTCTGCAGGCCGTCATCGATGCAGGCGCAAGTGGCGACATCTCGACGGACAAAGGCTGGTTCGAGTTGAATCGCCGCCGCCGCGCCAAGTGGGTTGCCAGAATGATTGCCGATGTCGAGGCCGAGGCTGCTGACGATGCATTTGGCGGGCGCATCCACCCGATGCAGCTGGCGCTGGATGTGCAGACGGCCATGACCGATGGCGACTGGCTTGTGATTGATGGCGGCAACACACATTTCTGGTCAGAAATCGCTGTGAATCTCGCCGGGCACCAGGGGCGCAAGCTGGGTGGCATCCTACATCCGGGCACCTTCAGCATGCTGGGTGTCGGCGTGTCCTTTGCAATTTCCGCAAAGAATGTCCACCCCGACCGCAAGGTCGTGCTGATCAGCGGCGATGGCGCCTTTCTGTCAGGTGGTCTGTCGATCGAAGCTGCCTTTCAGGAACAGCGACCGATCACCGTCGTTATCGATAACAATGGTGGACTTGACTGTATTTCACAGCAACAGGAACGTTTGTTTGAATCCGGCACGCATTTCGCCACAGATTTCCGCGACATTCCTTTTCATACGATGTTTGAGGGGCTGGGCGGGCATGGGGAGCTTGTTACCCGCCGCGAAGACATTGTGCCAGCAGTGCAAAGAGCGATGGCTAGCGGCAAGACTGCCTGTGTCAACGTCAAGGTAAAAGGCGTCATCAGCCCGATTGTGCTTGCCACAACATCAAAGCGTGACAAGGCGTCGATCGAATAACTGCGCTTCCGGGCACCAGCCCGGACAAATAATGCAAAATGAAGCAGACAGGAAAGATCCGGCATGGCTATCATTACATCGCATTTTCTCAATGGCATTGATGGCACGCATGCTGGCGATGTCGCCGCCAGCCTGCTGCGGATTGACGCCGGCGGCACTCGCAAAACCCTGCAGGAATGCCTCAGTGGCAATGATGGCCGCCTGCAGATCGAAGTTGACAGCACGGCCGACCCTCAAGGCACGGAATATGAGCTGGTAATTGCAAGCGGTGCCTATTTCGCCAATCGCCAGTCCCAGACTGCCAGCTTGATCATCAAACGCGAGATTGTCATGCGGTTCGAAATGCCCGATCCGGCGGCTCGTTACCATATGCCCGTGATCATGTCACCAAACAGCTATTCAACCTGGTGGTCAGGCTAGACCGGCAACATTAGCGCCTAAGACAGGAAGGACCGAAACATGGCACAGGCCGGGCTTAACATGTCACGCCGGATCAGACGCACGCCCTATACTGACCGCGTTGAGGCACATGGAGTGCGCGGTTTCAGCGTGGTCAATCACATGCTTTTGCCAAAGGCCTTTCAGCCCGATGTCGAGGATGACTATTTCCACTTGCGCAGCAATGTGCAGATTTGGGATGTCGCCGTGCAGCGCCAGGTTCAGATCACCGGCCAAGACGCCGCCCGCCTCGTGCAGATGATGACACCGCGCGATATCAGTGCCGCCGTCACGAGCCAGTGCCTCTATGTGCCGCTCATCGACCAGAACGCAGGCATGCTGAATGATCCTGTCCTGCTGAAGCTGGGTGAGGACAGATTCTGGTTGTCGGTCGCAGACAGCGACATTCTGCTTTGGGCAAGCGGCATTGCCGTCGGCCATGGGCTGAATGTTGCAGTGGAGGAACCGGATGTGTCGCCACTTGCCATCCAGGGCCCGAAAGCGGAAGCCTTGATGACATCGCTCTTTGGCCCAGATATTGCCGCACTCGGTCATTTTCGCTTTGGCATCTTTGATGTTCTTGGCACCCGTCAACTCATTGCACGTTCGGGCTATAGCAAACAGGGCGGCTTTGAAATCTACCTGCAGGATGGTGCGCTGGGCACCGCACTCTGGGACCTTATCTGGGACGCAGGTACCGGCTATGATATTCGCCCCGGGTGCCCAAACCTGATCGAGAGGATCGAAGGTGGCCTGATCTCCTATGGCAATGAATTCACTCGTGACAACAACCCGCTGGAATGCGGGTTCGGGCCGCTCTGCCATCTGGGAGATGATGTTGATTATATCGGTAAGGCAGCCTTGCGCAAACTGGCTGAACAGGGTCCACAGCGCCTATTACGCGGGTTGAAATTCGGCGGTGGACCGACACCACCGTGCGGCAAGCCCTTTCCGGTGACATGTGATGCTGGCCGGGTTGTTGGACAGATCACATCCGGGATTTATTCGCCGCGCCTTGGCTGCAATGTCGGCATGTCGATGGTCGAAAAGTCACATTGGGATTTTGGAACGCGACTTTATGTCCATACACCGGATGGGGCGGTGCGTGATGCAACGGTTGAACCTTTTCCCTTCTGATGTTCATATAATCAGTTGAAGCAGTTGAGTTGATACAGATGGGAAAAGGCAGTGGATGAGAACTTTTCAGCACGCAAATTGCTGTCTATAGCCGAGCTGAAGGCACTGAATACAAAATCAGATCTTGCCGGATGGACACAGCTTGGCAGTCACTTTGGTGCCATAGCCCTATGCGGCTATCTGCATTATCTGGTGATGGGCACATGGTATGTTCTGGCAACGGGTCTGGCGCTGGGGGTTACCATTAACTTCCTGTATGCCGGCCAGCATGAATTGTCGCACTGGACTGTGTTCCGCACCAAAGGGCTGAACAGTTTTTTTGGACGCGTCATCGGGTTTCTGATGCTGTTCCCGCGCGACTATGATCAGGTTATGCATTTTGCCCATCACCGCTGGACTGCCAATTGGGAGCGTGATGGCGAGCTGACGCGCGCACCCTACACATTGACAAGCTATCTGCTGTATTTCATCGGCATAACCTATTGGTGGAATAGGGTGACCGGACTTGTCAGACGCGCCCGCGGGATCATTGTCGAACCCTATATCGGCAGTGTTCACGAGGCGAGCATTATCCGCGAATCCCGCCTGCATCTGCTGGGCTATACGGCCATCGGTGTGGCATCCGTCTATTTTCAGAGCTGGGCACCGCTGACATTCTGGCTCATCCCGATGGTGCTGACCAAACCTGTACACCAGATGCAAAACACTATCGAGCATCTGGGGCTGCCGCATGCCAACGATATCCTTCAAAATACCCGTTCGACACGCACCAACGCGCTGATGCGCTGGCTGTGCTGGCAGATGCCTTACCACACTGCGCACCACAGCTACCCGTCGGTGCCATTCTGGCAGTTGCGCAAACTGAATGACCAAATCGAGAATGCGATGGGCCCGGTCCACCGCATGGGATGGATCGAATTCCAGATTGGGGTGATTCGCCGACTAGCGCAGAAGGATGAAAGCCAGTGGCCGATGGACGAGGTCTGGATTGTCCCGCTGAAGGACGGGCGCCAGATACATCTGGAAGCCTGATACAGCATGGGGACACGGCAGTTAAAAACCTATACATCGCTGTGGTCGATGATGCCACACGATGCCAGCGGCGACATCCTGCCATACGACGCCATCTGCGAGAAAGTGGCGGTGGCGGGCTATGACGGCATGGCCATCGACCTTGGTGCAGGTGACGTGGCGCAAGCCCGCGCGGTTCGCCCGCATATGGAAAAAAATGGGCTAACACCTTTAATTGTCGCCTTTCCAAGAACAGTTGAATCACTGCGCGAGACGCTTGTCTTGGCAAAGGATTTCGGCGCGCCATTTGTAGATGTGATTGGCCAGGTGATGCCACTGTCGATTGACGGAATGATCCCGGTAATCCGCCGCTGGATCGAAATGGCGAATGAAGTCGGTATGCCAATCCAGTTCGAAACACACCGCAACTGCATCACCAACGACCTTTATGCCACACTCTGCTTGATCGATGCTGTGCCTGAAATGCGGCTTTGCGCCGACCTGTCGCATTTTGTCGTCGATCGCGAATTCAAGCTGCCACTTGATGCGCGCGACGCCAGATTAATCGCGCGGATCATTGACCGGTCAGACAGTTTTCAGGGGCGCGTGGCCAGCAGGCAACAAATCCAGTTACAGCTGGATTTTCCGCAACATGCAAAATGGGTGGAGCTGTTTAAGGGATGGTGGCGTGACGGGTTGGAAAACTGGCGCGCCCGCCATGATACTGGAGACTGCATATTCATGTGCGAGCTTGGTCCGCCCGAATATGCAATGACGGATGCCACCGGAACTGAAATGTCCAATCGCTGGGAAGAAGCCCTGACCATCCGCCGCTGGGTTATGGATATGTGGAACGATATGGAACGCGCCTGACAAAAGGGCCAATCAATAACTTGTGCACGCCGGAACAGAATTTACCAGCCACGTAAGCGTCATCCCTGCGGTCCGGCACCATCAGGGCGCGTCCCACCGGCTGGCGGGCAAAGGCCAAACCGGGCTTCGATATTTGCCGCTAATAGCGGGTCGATCAGCTCGACCTGTGGTCCATCCAAAATCGCGCGCACATGTTCATTCGCACGGTCCCAGATCGACAATCCGCCATCCTCTTGCCATTCCTCAATGCTGCGCCGGTCACCAATTTTGGGGTACAGGAAATCACTATTCATTCGCGTCAGCGTATCGGCGGCGCCTAGAAAATGTCCGTCACCGGTAATGGCAGCCTGCACACCTTCGAGATTGAGGGTCTCGATAGAAACATCGATCGCCGTATGGGCGCTGAGGATGCTGCCAAGCATCTCATTATCAATGACATAGGCCTCGAGCGAGGCACCCATCAGGCTGGCCTGTGCGCCGGCCGCCTGCGTGATGATATCCGCTCCCGCCTGAAGAGCCATCGTAACCGTCAGGCACTTTTCATAACCTGACTGGGCATCGGGAATCTTGCTGTCTGTTGCCCCGGCGATTGTGGAATTCGGCAGACCATAGTACTGCGCCATTCCAATGGCAGCTGCCGTCAGCTTGGCCTGTTCGCCGCCGCCGCCCGACATCGCGCCCGTCCGCAAATCCGTAATCATCGGGCGCGGTCCAAAAATGGCCGAGGCATCAGGCGCCACCAGCGCAACCAGCACCAAGCCCGCCAGCGTCTCGGCCGTTGTCTGGGCGATACAGCCGGCAATCGTCACTGGACTGGACGCGCCAAGCTGACCAAAGGTGTTCACCATAGCAGGAATACCGCATTCGGCCGCGCGGATCAGAACCAGCGCCGCAGTCGGGTCGAAGCGCATTGGCGGCACCACATGATTAATATTCAGTGACAGGAACGGCGCCGCACGGAACGTCGCTTCGGACCCAGCCAACGCATAGGCAATCTGTGCAATGGCGTCAACGCTTTCAGGTGTGCTAGCGCTGACCATGACATGTTTTGCGGTTCCCGAAAGACACGCCCAGGCGGTGTTGATATCCATTGCCAGCGGATCATCAAAATCCGTAATCGCCACCGGCCGGCTAAAAAAATGAATATGATCCATTGCGTCGACGACACGCGCGGCGTCATAAAGATCGGTCAGCATCGCGTGCCGGTAGCTATGGGTGTCAATATCCAGGAAGACCGGTGATGCCCCGCCAGTGCCGACATAGGCGTTATTGCCTCCAAGATGCAGGGCAACACCATCGCGGCGACCGTGGAGCATGAGTTTGCGTCGTGCCGCGGTCAGCGTTTGTTCAACCAGATCCGGCGGAAAGCACAGCCGCCCGGATGCAGACAGCCAACCGCCAGCCGCAGTCACCAGATCAATTGCTTTTGCCGGCGCATCGGTGAGGCCGGTTTCGGCAAGCAGGGTCAACGCGGCCTGGTGAATGGCATGTTGCGCGTCAGGCTGCACAAGTGATAACTGACCGCCGATCGCAGACAGATGAACAGCCTGTTTACTGCCCTGCCGATCCGCTCTACGATGTCGTCGGCGAGTGCGCCGATCCTCGTCTTCCAACCGCATGGGTTTCATCCGTCGCACTGGCGACGCCTCCGCCTTTTTCTATTATCAGGATTAGCGCTTCGTGGCATCAGGGCAACCCTTTTATCAGCTTGGTGATGGATGGTCTTGCGCCATAGCCCCTGCCACTCATCATGATGAGTGGCAGAAGTCACAAATCTGACAACGGAGACCGGACAACCATGATAATCCACATGGACTCAGAGGCGCTGACACAATTTATGACGCAGGAGTTCCACAGGTTGCGGGCGACCTGACGGTTGGCAACCCTAACGCAACCAGTCTGACCGTCAGCCTGGCCACAGGTGAACAGCATCTGAGGCCAGGCGGCACCGTATCAGGACCGACCCTGTTCACCTTAGCCGATGTCGCATTTTACCTGCTAATCCTGTCACGCATCTGGCCGGAAGCGCTTACCGTGACCACCAATACAGCAATCAATTTCATGCGCAAGCCGGCACCCGGTGTCATTTTTGGTGATGCCCGCGTTTTGAAACGGGGCAAGTCGCTGATTGTTGGGGATGTACTGATCTATAATGGTGATGATGCTAACCGCATCACGCCAGTGGCACAGGCACAAATGACCTATTCAATTCCACCAACGCGCGGTCTTTCCTGAGCATCATTGTGTAGGAGCATCACCAGTGCAACAATGGTTGTGCCTATGCCAAGCAGCACATGGGCCGGCGGCAACAGACTGCCAAAACCGATTTCCCACAGGATCACCCAGGCGGGGGTCAGATAGGAATAAGCCATAACCTTGGCGCTCGGCAGTCGTAGCGTCGCATATTGCAGCATGAAAAAGGATGACGCCGTCGAAAACACGGTCAGATAGGAAATAGTTATCCAGATGATTGGCGGCAGGGCGATCCAGTCAGTTGCGACAATCTTGTCGAATGATAGCACGCTAACAAGAATGGTCCCTGCTCCCAGCATGCCAAACGTGAAAACGGCCGCTCCCTCGCCGCGATTTAGATAACGCACCATTGGCGTATAGAGCGCATGCGAAATGCAGCCAATAAAATAGACCACCTCGCCTCGACCAATCTCCAACGACTTAAAGGCCGACAGGTCGCCGCGAAAAATAACCCACAGCGCCCCGCAGGCGGCGATGCCAAGCGCCAAAGCCATCCGGATTGTGGTGATCTGGCGCAGCAACAGAAATCCAAATATAGCTGACATCAGCGGCATAAACGTGAACACCGCAGCAGCTGACACTGGATGGGCGGTTTTTAACCCTTCAAACATCAGCACGAAGTAAATAGTAAACAGGCCGCCAAGAACGAAGAACCGCCAAGGCGCGGCAAAGTGCGACAGACTGAAGCTACCTTGGAACCAGACAACCATTCCCATGACAAGGGTAGCGAAGGCGAAACGCGCCGCCGTAATGGCTTGCGGTTCGATGTCATTTGCAACAATGGCACCAAGGCTGAAAGACCCAGCGACAAGCGCGGAAAAAGCCAGCATCGCGATATGACCGCGAATTTCGCCTGATGTCAGTGTCTTTGGTACAAAGGTCATGGTAGCCAAAAGTTAAACGCACACTAGTGTCGCAGAAAGTCAGCCATTTTAGCAATGGCGGCATAAACAACCGATTATGCCGGCGGCCGCGTGCCGGCCAGATAGGCCTCAGCAAGCGTGGCGGAACCGTCGGCGAAATGCGGTGCCACGGCCTGCGCCTGTTTGGTATGAGCATGCGTTCCGGCCCAGGCGAGAAGGGCCATGCGCCGCAACATAATGAAACTGTCCATTTCCACCTCATCCGCGATCGCCAGTGGACGGATCTGGCGATAACCATCAAGCCAAACGGCTCGCAGTGCCGACACCTGTTGGTGATCCTCCATAAAGCTGATACTTGCGGCGAAATCATACATGAACCAGCCGGAACCACAGTCATCGAAATCAATCAGCCGCGTTACGCCATCTTCGACCAGAAGATTGGCAAGACGCATATCCGCATGGATTAGTCCGTAACGCTGCGCTCCACGCCCATAGGCGGCCAACCGGCGACTTACCAGCGTCTCGGCACGTTCAAGAATTTTACGCTCGACGGCGCCAACCCCCGGCCCGTCTCGCCAGTCGCCCCAGACAGGGGCCGTTCCAAACACCGCATTAAGGTTCCATATAAGGCGTTCGAATGGCTCTGGGCGCACCCAGCCAATGGCGTGGAGGTGGGTGCGTGCCGCCAGCTGCCCAAGCTGGTGAAAGGGCTTTGC
Organism: Rhodospirillaceae bacterium; assembly: GCA_002731315.1. The sequence goes on from PCBG01000018.1 coordinate 60,022, forward strand.
AAGGTCGTCATCTGGAACAGGTTCCACTCCGGCAACCCATTCGAACATGACCATCTGCCGCTTGGCGATTTGCAGAGTGCCACGCTGCTGTACCAGCGCCCCGTTGCGCCCAGCAACCGGTAACGGGGTATCAATACCGGCATCTGTCTGCAATGCGGCCATCCAAGCAAGTTCAGAATCGATCGCTATCGAGCTGTTATACCCAGCGCGATGCACCCGTAAAATACGGCGATAGCCAGAGTCCGCTTCGACCAGAAAGGTGGCATTTTCAGACAGGTTGATCAGATGTGCGGTAGCATCGGCTGGCAAGTCCCAAAGGTGCAAAGCGCCATTGGCAAGTTCAGCAAGATCATCTAGGTGGGCTTCGTGCACAAAGGCGGTGGTCACGATTTTGTCCTGCCAGTTTCGCAGCGGGAATCAAACAGCGGAAGGATGCCAGCCATCCGGCAACTGGCCAATCATCAAAATAGCAGGCCAGCACAATCCAAAAAAAAGCGCCTGCCCCCGCGGGACAGGCGCAAAGATCATCTATCCCGCAGGGTTACGAGTCGTCAACCGGGCTAATTAGCCACAACCTCGGCCTTGATTGCCTCGGCCTCGTAATTGAAGATATAAACGCCCGCGTAGGCATCTTCCTTATAGACGAAGGTTTCCTTAAGATCGCCAAATATCTTGCCGGCGCTGACCTCAAATGACTTAAGGTCTTCGCTTGTCTCGAATTTGGTCTGGATCGACAAAGAGCCGCATTTACCAATAGAAATGTTCAGCGAGCGCATATTATTGCTGACAATAAGCTTTCCAAACGCATCGGAGATGAAGGATGCTGCGACCTTTGCTTCGGAAACACCATTGAATTTGAAATTGAAAATTTTCGCATACATGATTAATCAATCTCCGCAAACATTTCGTCAAGCAGGGCATCAGCCTCACTGCCATCCATTTTGATACGCTTAATGGCCTTTTGTTGCAGGTTCATGTCGAATTGTAACCTTCTGCCGGACTCTGTCATCTGGACACGACCTGCCTCGTCCAGTTCAGCAAGTCCTACCCTAATAATGCCCTCAGCATCTACGGCTGAAACCGCGAGCTCGGAACAAAGCGACACATACATTTTGAAATCATCAAGACCAAAACCGGCATCAACCTTCTGAAAATGCGCCAGCGCATCAAGCATTCGCTGGGACGTCAGCTCTTTCTGCCTGATTTGAAGGTCCAGCATATGTGCAATGCTGCTGGTGATTTTCTTGACCTGCTCTACCTGTGCTTCATTCAGACCTTTTGGTCCGCTCTGATTGATCATGCAGAGCGTGCCAAGAGCAAAATTCTCGCTGTTAATTACTGGAAATCCCGCATATCCAGGGCCCACGTCCGCACCCTCAAGGATCGGATGATCTTTCCATGTGGGGTCCTTGGCCATGTCCTCCATCAAAAGAGGCTCAGTATCCAGCAGCACATAGGTGCACACGTTGAATTCGTGGCGCTCTGATTTCGTGCCAGATACAAATTGATCATCGCCGGCAGACGCAATTGAACATTTCATTTCACCGTCATACAGACTGAAACTTGCCGTTTCGAAACCTGTGATGTCCTTTGCCAAATCACAATAAATCTGAAACAGATCAGGATTGGGAGCATCTATCAGTCCCGTTTTCATAACCGTCTGCGCGCGCAGTTCCTCGTTCTCGGGACGCGGCGCCAAAGCCATGTTCATAATTGAACCTCCATCTAACATCTAATCAAAATCACAGGCGCACCTAGCGCGAAACATTGCACATTTATGAGGTATGCCCAGCAATTCAGTGTATTCAGAATCACCACTTTAGTTTGTCGTGCTGGCGCAACCAATGTCAATGAGCTTTATTATCCGGGTAGCGGCAAGCCGGCACGTCTTACAACACCGGCACCTTGCTACTTGGAAACCGCAAAGCCCTATTGCGGTTCAAGGAAAGACCATTCAAGCGAAATCATGTTGCACATGTCGTTTTTATATACGAGCGGTTTGCTTATGGCGATATTGATGACGGCAGCCTTGACGCCATGCTGTCCGCCCATTTAGTGCTGAAGACCGCATACCACATTTTAAAGCCGCTCTTCAGACAAACAGACCCGGCTAGTATATCTTGGGCACATAAAGATTGTCGGGTAGGGTACGCCGTTCATAGTCCGGATCAAAAACCCGCTCTGGAAGTTGTACCTTTTCATGCGGGATCTCGCTATAGGGAATGCTGGTGAGAATATGCTCCATGCAGTTGAGGCGTTCGCGCTTCTTGTCATTTCCTTCTACAATATACCATGGCGCTTCTGCGATGGAGGTGCGCTCGAACATGTCCTCCTTGGCCTTCGTATATTGTTCCCAGCGAACTCGGCTCTCCAGGTCCATGGGCGAGAGTTTCCACTGTTTCATCGGGTCATGTATCCGCATGTTGAACCGGAATTGCTGTTCCTCGTCGGTAATCGAGAACCAGTATTTCAGAAGAATGATGCCTGACCGGACAAGCATGCGCTCAAATTCGGTAACATCCTGAAAGAACTGCTCGACCTCATCATCGCTGGCGAATCCCATGACGCGTTCAACCCCGGCGCGATTGTACCAAGATCGGTCAAACAGAACCATTTCACCACCAGCCGGAAGATACGGCACATAGCGCTGGAAATACCATTGTGACATTTCGCGTTCCGAGGGTTTTTGCAGTGCAACCACCCGTGCCACACGCGGGTCCAGACGCTGCGTGATGCGTTTGATCACACCGCCCTTGCCTGCGCTGTCACGCCCCTCGCAAAGTATCAGGACCTTTGCATTCTGCGCCACAACCCAGTCCTGCAGCTTGATCATCTCGGCCTGAAGCCGCAGGAGATTGGGATAGTAAATGTGTCCTGGCAGGCTGTCAGGATGACGTTTTGTAAGTGAGTCCCGATATTCATCATTAAGGAGCGGCGCATTGAACTCGGCTTCGATAAGATCGTCCAGCGTCTCCTCGATTTCCCTATTCAACCAGCTTTTAAACTTGTTGAATGTGTCCTTTTTGCCCTTACGCGCCATTTCATGTCCCGTTGCTATGCCTGTCTGCGGAGCGCGCCTGTCAAATTATGCCTGCAACCGCCCCTATCAATGATATAGTGTCGAGCTGAGCCAGGTAAACCTCCGGATCTGATTTGGTTGTTACACATCTTCTGATAGTTGCATGGTGACATAGGGCCCACCAATAAAATGAAAATCCGGTGATTCAGCATCGGGTTGGCCCTGTTCGGCATCCAGCCTTGCACGATGTGTCTCAGCATTGTCCTGCGGCTGCCATCCCAGGTAATCGGCAGATCTGTTATCCGCCCAGCGGCGATCATTCGCCGAAACCCCAAACAGGATCGGACAACCCAGAACCGGGACGGCAAACACCCGCTCAACAAGCCGGACAAGATCGTCATAACTTAACCATGTGGCCAACATCCTGTGGTTTTGCGGCTGTGGCTGGCATGATGCGATCCGCACACAGGCACTCTCGATCCCAAATTTCTCATGATAAAATCGCGCCAGTGCCTCACCAAAGGCCTTTGACACGCCATACAGCGTATCGGGACGGATCGCGATGGTTTCGTCCAGATTTTCGGTTGGCGGGTGATAGCCGACCGCATGTATCGAACTGGCATAGAAAATCCGGCGACAGTCATGTTTGCGGGCAGCCTCGTAAAGATTATACAAGCCCTCGATGTTTGAATCGCGGACTGTTTTCCATGGGCCTTCGGTCGCCTGCCCACCGAAATGCAGGATGCCGTCACATCCCTCCACTAGATCCATGACCGCCTGCCGGTCCACAAGATCAGCCTGCACCACCTCTTCATGATCCGCCGCAATGCCGGTGGGGCCCCGGTCGCTGACGCGCACAATCTCTGCAAGATGTGATACATGCTGCCGGCAATGCCCGCCAAGCGCACCCGCCGCGCCCGTTATCAATAATCGCTTCATCGCCATAATCGCCTACCTTTCTAGTCTTCCTTTGTTTGGTCTGTTGTCTTTTCTCTGGAAGTCAGGAACCGGAATAGCGCGCCTGCGGCAAGCCTGTGACACCAAGGCCTGAAATGGCAAAAAGACATCCTGCATGCGGCTGTGCCAAATTATCGCCCAGCCCCTCGCCTGCCGAAGTGACATAGAGGACATCCAGGCCAGCACTGCCAAACATCGGCTTGGTCGGGTTAGCTACCGGTAGGCTGATTGTTCTGTCAATCACGCCATTCGGTGTAATGCGTGCCACCTGCCATCCGCCGAACAAAGCCGTCCAGTAACAGCCATCAGAATCGACCGTGGCGCCGTCGGGACGACCGGCAATGCCTGCACAGTCAAAAAACACGCGCTCGCCTGTTGGCGTTCCGCTTTCCAGATCGTAGTCATACGCCCAAATTGTCTGAATGGCAGCATTCGAGTCTGACACATACATCACCGACCCGTCGCCGGAAAAAGCTAGCCCGTTGCTTGTAAAAAATGGGTTGAAGAAGCGCGTTGCCGTGCGATCATCATTATAGCGCCAAAAGGCGCCGATCCGTTGGCGCGGAGTGCCGTCATCATGCATTGTGCCCGCCCAGAACCGCCCCGCCGGATCGCAGCCACCATCATTGAAGCGATTGCCTTGCAGGTCAGATTCCGGATCGACAAGAGCGTCGCGCTGGCCTGTTTCCGGATCAAACAGATAAAATCCATTGGCTGCCGCAACAATCAAACCGCCTGCCGCACGCCGTGCCAGACAACCGACCGGCTGCCCAAAATCAAAACTGTTATTCACGCCCGTTGCCGGATCAAACCGGTTAATGACCCCCGCCTTTATATCGACCCACCACAGGCAGACATCGTTCGTATCCCATACCGCTCCCTCGCCAAGTCGCGCCGGCGACGACACGGCAATATCAATCTCTACTGTCATCTATCGCTCTTTATCGATTGAGGTTGCCCGCCTGACAACAATGTCAGGACTTGTCCCGTCCGCCCTGAAAGCTATTTACAGGAGCCTTGTTTGTTTCTGCCCCGATTGGAACGCGCCATCCCTTATTCTATCCGATTTCAGCTCCGATAGCAGCTGCGAAACATGCACCGCGGGTTCAGCAGATCCGCAGGCGCGTGCCCTTGGCGAAGATGTGAGTGTTTAGTAACGTGAAGTTATCAGTATGGTGCTTCTTAAATAATTTATGAAGCATTGGTAATGGGTATAATGATCATACATAAACAGAGTGCCGTGCGGGACAAAGACGGCGTACATGTTTACATATATATATATCGAGTAAGAGAAGGTTGGAATGTTTGAATTTAACAGTTTTGACAGACTCGGCGGTGCCAATCATGGCTGGCTGAATGCTAAACATCATTTCAGCTTTGGCAGCTACCAAGACCCAAACCGGATGAGTTTTGGTGAATTGCTTGTGATTAATGATGACATCATCCAGCCACATACTGGGTTTGATACACATCCGCATCGAGACATGGAAATTATTACCTATGTTCGCCGTGGCGCGATCACCCATAGGGACAGCACCGGCAATGAGGGCCGCACCACCGCGGGTAATTTGCAGGTGATGAGCGCGGGCACGGGCATTGCGCATTCCGAATTCAACCATGAGGATGAAGAGACCAACATCTTTCAGATATGGATCATGCCCCGCAGCAAAGGCATCGAGCCGCGTTGGGACACCGCCGAGTTTCCGCAGAAGCCGGCAACCGACAAACTGCCGCTGCTGGTATCAGGCGATGGCAGTGCGCCACTGACCATCCATCAGGACGCACGGATCTTTGCAGGGCGCATGACGGCTGGCATTGGACTCATACATCACATTACGGGACAGGCTTATCTGCTAATATCAGATGGATCGCTGACGGTAGATGGCAAACTCGCGCATAAGGGTGACGGTATCGCCATATCTGGTACATCAGAGATACCAATCGAAGCCAATGACGATTGTGAAGTGCTAATCATCGAGGTGCCTGGCCTTCAAGAGGCACGCTAGGACATCGCTACGCACGAAGTCGTACTGCTGGATGGCGACACGCCTATCCCGTTGGAGCCACGATCTTATGTGCATCGGCTGACACCGCGCCATACCGTGTTAGGACGCTGGTGAATTTTGCAAGCAGTTCTCTTTCGAGCCTGTTCAGTTCAATCAGCTGGCTGTTCAGTTCATTGTTGGCGCTAAAACAAATGCCTCGCTCGCGACTGGTGGTTACCCATCCGCGAGCCTCATGCGCCTTGACGTTGCGCCGCACAGTTTCCTTGTCGAGTCCGGTCAGCTCTGCGATCAGGGAATAGGTCAGCCTTTTCGGGTGTGGAGGGTGAGTACCACTTTGCTCATACCACTGGTCTATCGTTGTCTCGAAGGACACGTCATTCAGTGTCTCGCCGATGTTCAACAACTGGTGCCAGCAGATAACTTGCAACACCAAATAAGCATTAGCACTTCCCGCCAAAGCGAGACAATGTTTGCTGCGTATGATCTCAAACTCGAGAAACCGCTTCCAAATATCAAAAAATCTATCTTCAATCGCTGACACGACTCACCACAAAATGTAATTCATCAGCCTGCCAAACCCGACCTGGCTCAGTCTGAGCGGTATTTTAGCCCTATTTTGACTAGTTATGTCAAACTGTTGTTTGAAGGGCGGTTTAGGTGATGTTTCGTCACAGACAAATAAGCGGGGTCGAGGTCGGCGATATGGTTCTAGAGCAAGTTTCTCGTGAACCTTATGAGATCGTAGAGGAACTGCAGCTAAACGGGATATCGCATGTGCGACTACGTTACTGCGGAAACCGCAGCAGCAGCAGCATTAAGACCCTCGCAAAATCAATGCTTCACCTCAGCTTTCTGAAAGTTGGGCACACCAACTAATATTGTGCAATGTGGGCCAGTGATCCGCAGCACAGGGTTTATCTCAAACCAGCTAATGACATCATCGATCAAAATCAGCGTTATGCGCGGCGATGATATTGGCGCGGATGTAACCGATACCGCCCTTACTGTAACCGCTTCTGCGAAACCGCTTGCCGCCATTCTAAGTGCGGTAATGCTGCTAGATTTTTGTACGACAAAAGCGGAACTGACCATATACTAGATGCGGGAGAGATTATCGATCAGGCCATTGAGGGCAGTTTTACTGAAGGTTTGGTCAGACCAATGAAATTTGGCGGTGACATGGGCACGATCGCACTGGCACGCGCTGTGTTGGGCCGGATCAATTCCCGCTCCTTACTAAATCGGCAGCAATCCGTCAGTTCATCAGCAACCAAGTTCTTGACCTGCCAGAATTCAGGGGGCCAGAGATCGAGCTGGCCAAATTTAAGCCAGCTTATCAGGCCAGGGGCTTGGATCGGCAGCGCCAATAAGTGAAAGCGATAATTGCCGCAACATATCTGTTTTTATTGCCGCCCTGCCGGGATCATCCCACAGATTGTGCAGCTCCTGCGGGTCATTTTGCAGATCATACAATTCACCCCATTCCACGCCCTTATAGACCGAGATCCGGTGATCCCCGGTCAGGAGCGTGCGCAAGTTCGCCGGCGCTTCAAAACCGGGGGTCGGCTTATTATCCTCATGTTCGATCATCAGTGTATCACGCACATCTGCTGAAAACAGATCCTGCCCTTGAATGCCGTAATAAGGCTTACAACCGGTAGCAGCGAGAAGGGTTGGCGCAATATCAATAGCCGATGCCAGATCATCGCGCCGTGATGCAGCTCCGTCACGCGGATCAGCCCAGATGAAGGGTACATTGTTCACCGACCGGCGAGGGTTGGGGCCCTTAAGCAACATATTCAGATCACCAAGATAGTCGCCATGGTCGGAGGTAAAAATGATGATGGTATTATTGATTTCACCAGTGGCCACAAGCGTAGCCAGAATGTCGCCGATTGCATCATCCACCATGGTAATCATGCCTGCGGTCAGTGCGCGCGCCTCGCGGATTTCACGATCCGTTGCCATAAAGCTATTTTGCACATTTACCTGCCGTGACCCGTCCTGCAGTTTTTCAAGAGCACCCGTCAAATGTGGCGGCGGATTGCGGTGCGCCTCATACGGGCATTCGATTTCAAATTGATCAGGATGATACATATCCCAGTATTTGCCCGGCGGGGTAAAAGGATGATGGGGGTCGGGGAAAGAAACAAAGGTGAAGCGCGGCCCGGCGGTGGGCTCTGACAGGTAGGCAACGGCCCGATCGCGAATGAAGGCCGTTGGGTACAGGTCTTCCGGAATAGATGTCCGTATCGCCTGCGGGCACACATAATCATGGGGCAGCTGGTTATTGATATCGCGCAGATCGCGCCAGTCATTACGCGCCTCGATCAGCGCCTGCAGATAATGCCCGCCACACTTATCACCGTGAAGGGTCACCATATCGACATGGTCGAAACCATAATAAGGTAGCGGAATATCAAAACGCCCGGGCACCTCGTAATGATGCGGCTGCTCCAGATCATAGCGCGCGCCATCGGACTTCTGCGCTTCAGGAAAGGCGGCATTGGTGTCAGGACGGCTGCCAAGCTGTGGAGGTCGGTTGGTCATCGGTTGAACATGGTTCTTGCCGATAAGGGCCGTCGCATAGCCGGCATCGCGCAACAGCTCGACAAAGGTAGTTTCGCGAACCGACAGATGCAGCCCGTTATGCCTCAATCCGTGGACCGATGGATACCGACCGGTTAGGATCGAGGCACGATTGGGCATGCAGACAGGTGTCGCAACATTGAAATTGGAAAAATTGATTCCGCGCGCAGCAAGCGAATCAATATGAGGTGTCTTTACGACAGGATGACCATTGCATCCCAGCCAGTCCGCACGGTGCTGGTCTGTCATGATCATCAAGATGTTCGGCTGGTTAGTCATGTCTGGCTCACTTTTTTCTCTTTAGACCTACAACAAGGCGGGGCAAGACACCAGTACGGACGATGTTTCGCGCAGTATGATTTTTGACATGCATCAGGGACGCGCCCCATTAACACCAGATAGGTTTTCAGCATTTCGTTCAATGAGATTACGATGATCTGACCCGCTTGTCGCCAGTTGCCAAACATGAGGACGCATCATCCCCAAGACATTGCCACTCTTCGAAGGGCGACATTCTGACAGTCTCGTGGATCAATACTGGAATAACGGCTTTCGGTTTTGATTTAGGTAATGCCCGCTACAGGAGGCATCGATTCACGCGTCGAACTTGAAGTGCTGAAAATGCAATGGCAGAGTCGTAGACTACCAGATACTCTGAACACCTATAAGCGCGTGAATCCGCAACGCGTTATATCGCTGCCATGCCGGATCGCTTCCGACCCTCGCATTCTAAATGTCGTCGAGGGCATTCTCGGGCCTGACATCCTGATCTATGGCGTGGAATATTTCATCAAGGAGCCGCGGAGCGCACAGATTGTCGCCATGCATCAAGACTTGACCTATGGGGAATCTGCGCTACCAGTGACATGGTGACGGCATGGACGGCAACGGCCATTTCATCCATTTCGCGTCACCCCGCCCTGCCTTTGATTTGGACAGTTTAGCATTCCACACCAAAATCTGTGTCATACAGGCAACGTTCACAATGAAGGATGCAAATAATGACACCGGGCTATATACTTGAGCCTATTCGCACCTAGATGACGGCGCGCTCCATAATTGGGCGGTCCTCGATAATCCGGTTGTAATGGAACGGTGTTAGATCAAGATTGCGATAGGCACCATATGTCAGAAACTCTGCTGTCCCGCGGCCCATGGCAGCAGCCTGTTGCAAGCCATGGCCAGAGAAACCGTTGAGGAACAAAAAGTTTTTCAGCACCGGATGGGGCCCCATAATAGCATTATGATCAATCGGGTTCATCGCATAATGCCCGGCCCATTCATTTTGAACACGAATGGCCTCAAATTGCGGAATGCGATGCGCTAGCACCGGCCACACATGGTCTACCCAGAACGTCTGGTCCATTTCGAAATCATCATAGTCAACCTGCGGATCATGGGCTCTGTGTCCGCCGCACATGTAAGTGCCGCCGCCATTTTCCCGAACATGAATTCCTGATGGGTCGATGGTCAGCGGCAGGGCGCGATCAAGTGGGCGTTCCGCTTTGAACACCCAGCTGAAACGCTTGCGCGGTTCAACAGGAAGGGTAATGCCTGCCATCGCCGCAGTGCGCGCGGCCCGAGGGCCAGTAGCATTGACCAGTTGCCCGCAGGACACAACCTCGCCACTTGCTAGCGTTATGCTTTCAATGCGGCCGGCATTGCTGTCACTGTCAATGGCAACCACCTCATTGGTGATATATTCTACGCCGCGCTGGCGGGCCTGCCGTCGCCACCAGTCAAACACAGTTGCACCGTCCCAGTAGCCTTCATCAACCAAATTAATCGAGGCGAGCCAGATATCATCAAGGTGATAGAACGGATACCGCATCGCGATCTCGTCCGGTGTTAGCAGTTCGGTGGCGGCACCAGCTGCCAGCTGGATTTTCTGATTGGCCCACAACACGTCGGCAAATTCACCATTGTCAGCGAGATACAGATAGCCAAAGGAATGTATCGACAGGTCCGGTACTGACGAGTCGCCACCCATATAGTTGCGGAAATTCTTTACGAAATCAGCGGCAAACTGGGAAATACGAATATTTAGCTCGGTCGAGAATTGCTGGCGCATGCAGGAATTTGTGTGTGTGGTTGAAGCCTGTGCATAGCTGGGATCACGCTCGACAACCAGCACGCGGCCATTGAAATCTGCATTATCGGTCAGAAACCATGCGGCTGACGATCCCATAATGGCACCGCCGATAATCACAACATCATAAGCGGCGTGGGATGGCCTATTTTCAGGCAGTCCGATCATGCTCATATCCGATTCCCCCAAGCAAGCGGTATCATCATCTGCACCATATTCCTTTTGGCGAAAACGGCCCCTCACTCAGCTTTCAAAGTTTAGCTGAGTCTGCGCATGCAGAAAAGATAATCGGCAGAAAATATTCTGAGTGAAAAGCCCGTTTAGTCATTTCGCATTTCGGGCCAATCTGTCATCTTTAACGCGACGAGGCAGACTTTGCAGCGTCGTGCTGCCGGGCCTAGCCTTTTCGTCTTTAGAGTAATCATATTCCAGTTTCATGCGCCTCTTCGGATCACCCCTGCCCTTTTCGATTGATGCGCGGATCAATCGTGCCTACGCCGCTTGCCTTGCCCAACACGGGCCGACCCCGCAAGGGGTGTTCTGGAACTCGCAAAAGACCCAGTCGGCGCGCTTTACTGCCCTGCTTGCCGCCGTCAGCCACGATCAGAATCTATGGCAGCAGGACGGCGACACACCTGTGATCGCCGATATGGGATGTGGCTACGGGGCCTTGTTAGCTCATATGCGGGCGCGGCCCGTCTTGGCGGCATGGACCTATCACGGCATTGATATGACGCCTGCCATGATCCGCGCCTGCCGGACAAAATACCCGGACATGGCCGCACAATTTACAATTGGCAAGACACCGCCGGTGCCGGTTGACTATTGCCTGTTTTCCGGCACGTTCAATTTATGCCTAATTAACGATCCTGCGCGCTGGCAGCAATATATTCTGGATGCGCTTATTCCCTGCTGGCGGGCAAGTCGCTATGGCATGGTGCTCAATCTGCTATGCGCCGCGACCCCAACGATCCGAAACCATATCTATTACGCCAGTCGCGACATCATGGTTGCCGCGCTTAAAACCCGGTTTGGCGATGTGACATGGTATCCCACGCGTCAGGTCAAACATGATGTCACTTTCAAGGTGACACGCCGCTGGTGATCTTCGTTTACTGATCGTCAGAACTTGACGGTGCCCGACGCAACAAGCGCAGATAGGATCGACACAAGATCACGCGACTGATCCAAATCAGTCGGCCTGCCTTCCTGCACCGCAGTGACAAAATTAGACACCATCATCTGATAATGGTTGCAGGACTCAAAGCGAACTTCGGTCCCCTTACTTAACAGTTGCTCCTTGCCATGGTCACGATGCGCCCAATGCGCCGTCGTTTCCGCTGGCGGGTTAAAGGGTGCATCGAGGCGTGCCCATCCATCGGTGCCGACCACATGCACCATCTGCGACAGGCTAGTGCCGGCCGACACACTCATAATCAAAACCTGCCCGTTACCGAAATCTACAATCCCGGCCGAGGATTTTTCGACGTTTAGATGCGATTCCATCTCGATGCAGGACCCGACAAGGCGCGGTTTACCCTCAAAAAGCATCTGCCCTGCCATCAAACAATAACCCCCAATATCCCAGATTGGGCCGCCGCCCCATTCGGCCTTGTTGCGAATATTGCCTTCTGGCTGGGGCGGGTATGAGAAATGGGCATTGATCTGTGTCAGCCGCCCGATATCAAGAGTGCGCAACCAGAGCCATTGTGGGTGAAAACGCACCATGAAACCGTCATAAACATACAGGCCACTGCGGTCTGCGGCGGTGGCAAGCTCGTCCAGCTCTTGCAGATTTAACGCAATTGGCTTTTCACACAAGACCGGCTTTCCCGCTGCCAGTGCCCGCAACGACCATGGGACATGCAGATGGTTAGGAAGGGCATTATACACCACATCCACTGCCGCATCCGCCAGCATACCTGCATAGTCCGATACCGCCACATCCCCCCAAACCGGGTCGGCCCCATGGCCGGCATCGCGACGGCCAATATGGATGATTTCATGGCCGGCAGCGCGGATCGCCGACAACAGCATCGTGCGGGCGATCTTTGCATCACCCAAAATACCAAAACGCATCTGTGTCCTCTTATAGTCTTATGTTGCTATTTAATGCGAGCCGACGCCGGGCGGCATCAGCGACATTTCTGCGCTGTTCGAAGCCGCGCCGACAGAACGCCCAGCACCCCGAGCACAAAGACGTTTGAATCAGACAGGATCTTGTCGAATTCCTCGCAGGTGATTGAACCCAGCTCGCTTTATCCCATACAGCGCGCATCGGCCATGCACAATTCATCTTCAATCACGCCCATTTCACCAAAAATCTCATTTTCGCTAATCAGGAAATTCGGGTCTTTTGAATCATTGTCGGGCAGAAAGATGCCCACAGATCCCCGCACCAAAAAATACACTTTTTCAGCCTTTTCGCCTGCTTTGAAAATCGTCTGAAATTGTCTGAACTCTTCCTTTTTCATCAAACAAACAGTCGCCCTGTTCCCTACAGTTCGATTTGCTGATTCTGATAAGAAAACAACATGCGGTCATCAACAATCCTGGCTGAGATCGCTGCAAGCTGTTCATCCGTGCGCATCGGTCCATGATGGGTGATTGCCATCTTTCCAACTGTTGCCTGACTGAAAAAATCCCCCGCCTGTTCAACCGAGGAGTGGCCCCAGCCCCGACGCAACTCCAGCTCGTCATTCAGGAACATGCCATCCCATATCGCCAGATCACACCCATCTACGAAATCAGCCAAGGCGGGCGCCTGCGTATCGTCGTATTCATTGTCAAACAGCGTGCATACGCGTGCGTCACCCATGGCAATGCTATAGGCAGCGCTGCCGCCCGGATGGGTGAGTGGCATTGAAAGCGGCTCCATCAGGCCGCTGAACAGTCCTGCCAGCTCGTCAAAATCGACAAAGCGCATCTGGTGTTTATGGTTGATCAGATCGATCGGAAAATAGACACCGTCAAAATAGGTCTTAAGGTATGCCTTTACCTTGTCCGCAGGGTGCAGTGCCGAGCTGACGAAAATATCGCGGTCCCGGCGCAACAGATCGCCATTGAAAGCCAGCCCTTGAATATGGTCATGGTGAAAGTGGCTAAACATGAGAAGAACAGGGCGGTCTTCGGCAATCTGCACATTCTGGAACCCGCTGCCGGCATCAATGATGACCTGCATGTCCTTTGACTTCAGATTGAGGCAGGTCGTGTGGCCACCAAAATGTTGAAACGCTGGCCCGGATACCGGGACCGATCCGCGTACACCATAAAAAGTAACCTGCATGACCTATATTTTCCCGTGCAGCCAGATGGTGAGTCCGCATAGAATGAGGCCGCCAGAGGGTGTCTTCTCGAGTCATGTATTGGCTGACATGATAATGCCCGCCACACACCAAATCCTCCGCCACATACGGAATCTTAGGGGATAATCAACAGGTAAGGCAATTCAATTCGCTGCGCGCAATTGAAACGGAAGGCGTCCTGCCAAGTCACAGCCCTTCATATGCGGCCTTTATTAGCCTCGCTATTAGCAGACGGCGCGGCGTCAGCAAGCCGGTCGAGACGCCGCAGCCGCGGGAAGGCCAAAAACCCAATAAAGACCACGCCAAGGGCCATGAAGCCACCGGCACAGGCCGTCGCCACCGGCCCAAAAAAGGCAGCGGCACCTCCAGCACGGACATCACCCATTTCATTCGAGGAGGCTATAAATATACTGTTAACCGCACTGACCCGGCCGCGAAGGTAATCGGGTGTCGCCGTCTGGACAAGGGTCATTCGGATATTGACGCTGATCATGTCGGCTGCGCCATAGACAAACAGCGCAGCCAGGCTGAGCCAGAAATTTGTCGACAGTGCGAAGAGTACAATCGCCCCGCTGAAAACCACCAGTGCTAAGAACAGCCTCTGACCGCAGTGCCGCATCGGTGGCAGACTGGACAGGACCACACCGGCCACAACTGCACCAAATGCCGGCATCGCGCGCAGAAAGCCAAGCGCATCGGGACTGATCTCAAGTATATCCTGCGCATATACCGGTAATAATGTGACAACACTGCCAACCATCACAATGAACAGGTCAATGCCGATTGCGCCAAGAACAATTGAATTGGTTCGCACATAGGTGATCCCGCCAATTATGGTCGACCAGTCACGCGGGGCCATCTGCATTCGTGCGAGGCGTGGCAGCAGCAAATAGGTGATGACCGACGCCACCAGCAACCCAAGCAACACACCATATACATGACGGTCGAGAAGCGAGATCAAAACGCCGGCCATCACCGGTCCGCCGGTCATGGCGACATTGCTGACAGTTGAACCAAGAGCGATGGCCCGCGGCAATTGTGTCTCGGGTACCAGATTTGGCACAATCGCCTGCGTTGCCGGGAAATAGATGGCGCGGATGCTGCCATGACAGAAAAGCAGGCCAAACACAAAGACAAGGTTCAACACCCCTGCCAACATTACAAGGGACAGACCGGCCATCACAAGCGCCTCGGCGGCGGCACAGAGGATCAGCAGATGCTTGCGCGAAAAACTATCGACGATCCAACCGCTGGCAAAGAAAAACAGAAAGGTCGGGATGATCTGCATCAACCCTACAATGGCCAGATCCATCGGATTGCCCGAATGCTCGTAGATATGCCAGCCAACCGCCACAGATAGAGCTGTGGTCACAAGATTGATCAGCGCGCTACCACTCAGGAAGGCAAGAAAATGTGCTGGCATGGAATCCCCTGGACAACGGTAACGGGTCGGAAAACACTGGTTCAGCAAAAAATAAAAGACCCGTCGGTCTCTATATCAGGCCTTTTTGAAGGAATCACGCACCAACATCAAGCTAGCCGTCACCTGCCAACTTGTAACGGGTCAGCCATTTAAGCGCAGCAAAAAGCGGCACAGTGGCACGCTTTATTAACGCGTTTCAGAACAGATTGTAGTAGCCCCAGTTTTTGTAAAGTCGCATTTCTTCAGAACATTGGCCGGACAACGACTCTGTAGCTCTACGCTGACCTTGATCGCGACCAAGAGCGTCTGGCATCGTGCTTCTGCCAGCAGGCTGGCAACAGCCCTTGTCACAATGCCCTTATCATAATACCGTGCTGAGTGGCCAGTTTGCTGATAGCAATGCGCCGCGTACCCTCAGTCTGCCCGGCATACACCAGATAAATGCCGGCGAAGACACCATGAGGTTTTCGGTTCACCCAGACCATCTGCACAAGTTTAACGCCACGACGGGCCAGAGGGTGCAAAGCTGATGACAGTACCGCAGGTTGCCGCCTTTTCAGGAAACAGGGACACCATCCGTGTCGTGGGTCACCGTGGTGCGCGCGGCATCATGCCGGAGAACAGCCTGGTCGGATTTGATTTTGCACTGTCAATCGGAGTTAATCTGCTGGAATTCGATGTGATGATGACCATGGATCGTGTCCCGGTTATCACCCACAATCATGAATTGCATGGCCCCAGTTTTCGCGGGCCAGACGGCAAGTTTCTGAATGGTTCATGTCCGCGGGTGTCGACCCTGCCGATGGCGGATCTGTTGCAATTCGATATTGGCCGGCTGGACGGGCAAACAGAATACGGTAAGCGGTTTCCCGATCAGGCACAACTTGATGGCATTCGCGTGCCCCGGTTAGACGAATTGCTGCGGCTTGTATCGCAACCCAAATACGATCAGTCACATTTAATGCTTGAACTGAAGTCGGACCCGCATCAGGCCAAAGACAGCAGCAATCGCTGCGCATTTGTGTCTGCCGTGATCAATGAGGTACGCAATGCCGGGCTAGCCGACCGGACATTGCTTCACAGTTTTGACTGGGCGCTTCTTACTGAGTGCCAGCGGCAGCAACCCGACATCCCAGTTTCGTTTCTAACGCAGATCTGTGAAAGCGCAAACGAGGCCGGCGAGGACACCTCAAATATCGTCATGCCTGGTTTCGACCAGCCCGACAATTCCATTCCAGATGAAGTGATCAAGGCTGGTGGGTCGCTCTGGTGTCCGTACTATAAGGACATCACTGATGCCGACCTAGCAAGGGCCCGCGCGCTGGGGTTAAGTGTTGCTGTCTGGACTGTCAACGAGCTTGAGGATATCGACCAGATGATTGATCTACATGTCGATGCCATCATTACCGACTATCCAGGCAGACTGCAGCGGCGGCTATCCGACCGCGGCTATAAATGGCAGGACTGAAACATCAACAATCTAACGCTGCCTCGGACTGCCAAAAGCGTTAGCCAAACGACAAAACGGCCATCTTTGATTGGGACATGTCCTCGAGAGTGTGTGCGATGCCTCCGACGCCAAGACCCGACCGCTTTCGGCCCGAAAATGGCATCCAATCAACCCTGAAAGCTGAATGTTCATTCACCATGATGGCCGAGCCATCAAGCCCGTTAATTGCATTCATAATCTCGGAGTAGTCATTTGAGAAGACAGACGCCTGAAAGGCAAAGGGAAGGCTGTTGGCTTGCGCGATCGCATCATCCATATCCTGCTTCTCATACACAGAAATGACAGGCCCAAAGATCTCTTCGCGAGAGACACGGCAATCTTCTGGCGGATTGAACAGAACCGTGGGGGCATAACAGGAATCCGACAGCCTCTTGCCCCCACACATGACCTCTGCGCCAGCATTGACAGCCTCTGAAACCCAAGCCTCGACCCGATCAACTTCCCTGTTTCTTATGAGCGGACCGCACTGCGTTTCAGCATCCGTCGCATTGCCAACAATGAGGTTTGAAGCGTGGTCAGCAACACCTTCAGCCAGGGGCCTGGCCGAGGCACCATAAGAAAACACCCTCTGCACGGAAACGCAGACCTGGCCGGAATGATAGAAGCCCCCTTTGACAAGGCTTGGAATAAGCTGATCCCTGTCTGCCGAAGCCCCGACAATAACCGGTGCAACCCCACCATGTTCCAGTGCGACCCGAGTGCCAGGCGCCAGCAAAGACCTCAGTTTCCAGCCAACCGCCGCCGAACCGATGAAGCTGAAGAACGCAACACGTTCATCGGTGACCAGCTTCTGCGCAAGGTTCACCTCGCAGCAAATGCACTGTGCCCACGCGGGTGGCAGTCCCGCCTGATGCAGGATTTCGACAAATAGTTTGCAGCTAAGCGGGGTGTCGTCAGCAGGCTTGACGATCACCGGGTTCCCGGCGGCAATAGCAGGCGCAACCTGATGCACAATGAGGTTCAGTGGATGATTAAACGCTGAAATGGCAACGACAAGGCCAATCGGCTCCTTTGTGGTGAAGGCCACCTTATTGTTGCCTGCTGGCGTCAAATCCATCGGTATTTCAACGCCAGCATTATGGGCAATTTCCGACGCACAGGTTTCAACGCCGTCTATAGCTCTCGTAACCTCGACCCTTGCGTCAATCAGCGGCTTTCCCCCTTCTGAAGCAATGAGGATCGCAAGTTCATCGCTGCGGCCAATCATGATTTCAGCGGCCTTCTTCAGAATGGTGATCCGTTCGTGTTTTGGCAGACCTTTGCGATTTGTTTCATGGATTTTAGCAGCAGTCGCCAGAGCCGTTTCAATATCACGCTCGGAAGAGAACATGATCTCTCCAACAGGCGCGCCATCAAACGGATTGGTCACATTCAGTCGGCCCATTATTTGCCCCCTTCATACGATCGATTCGTGGTCTCTCAGATCAGTGATCAATTCTTTGACATTCTGGGAATAGTCGACCGGCAGATCAATCAAATGCACCCCACCCTCCCGAAAGGCCCTGTCCGCCGTCTCGACGAAACCGGTTACACTCGAAATACGGTGTCCGTGCGCGCCATAGGATTCGGCATATTTGACAAAGTCCGGATTGTTGTACTCCAGCCCCCAGTCCTCAAAGCCTGAACCGGCCTGCTTCCATCGGATCATGCCGTAAGAACTATCATTCAAGACCAACACAACCATGTTCAGGTTCAGTCTGACAGCAGTTTCAATCTCCTGACTATTCATCATGAAGCCGCCATCACCACAGATCGACATGACCTTGCGATTAGGATAAATCATCGCCGCAAGCATTGCCGATGGCAGACCAGCGCCCATCGTGGCAAGCGCATTGTCGAGGAGAATGGTATTCGGTTGATACGCCGGATAGTTTCTGGCGAACCAGATTTTATAAACACCATTATCAAGGGCAATAATATCGTGATAACCCATGAGCTTTCTGATTTCAGCCACGATATTTTGTGGCTGCATTGGGAATGTCGTCTCATCAGCCAGCCGGAAGATCTTGTCATTAACATTGTCCCTGACCATCTCAAACTCAGTTAGGTCCAGATCAAGTTTTGAACCGAGCGCATCGGCCAGTGCGTCAACGGACAGGGCAATATCTCCGACAACTTCTATCTGGGGGAAATAGACTTGGTCCACCTGCGCTGATTTGTAATTGATGTGGATAACCCTTGTACTCCCGTGTTCCATGAAGAATGGCGGCTTTTCTACCACATCATGGCCGATATTCACGATCAGGTCGGCCCGTTTTATGTAATCGTGCAAGTAATCCTTGTCCGAGAGTGCTGCTGTCCCAAGAAAATAGCTGGAACTTTCGTCGACAACGCCCTTACCCATTTGAGTGTTGCAGAACGGCACACCGATCCTGGCGATACATTCGGATATCGCGCGGCGGGCTTCTTTGCGGTTTGCACCGGCACCGATCAATAGCAGCGGCCGTTTTGCATACTTGATTGAATCGGCGGCTTTTTCGATAACCTCGGCACCAGCAACCGCATAATGCCTCTCGCCTGGTGGAATCAAATCCACCATCTCCGCCGCCTCTTCAGCAATGTCCTCTGGAAGCTCAAGCAGGACAGGTCCCGGCTTTTCTTCCTCCGCAATGCGAAAAGCCTCCCTCACCAGCGACGGTATGGTATTTGCGTTGACAATCTGTTTGGTCATTTTGCAGATCGGCGAAAACAGCTGGACAATATCCACGATCTGGAACTGGCCCTGCTTGGATTTCTTAATGGGTTTCTGACCAGTGATCATTATAAGCGGAAATCCACCAAGAAATCCGTAAGCGGCTGGTGTTGTGAAGTTTGTGGCGCCAGGGCCCAGCGTCGCCAGGCAGACCCCTGCCTTGCCGGTAAGCCTGCCATATGTGGCCGCCATGAAGGCCGCGCCTTGTTCATGGCGTGTCAGGATAAGCTTGATCTTTTTTGATTTCCTCAAGGATTCCAGAAGGTCGAGGTTTTCCTCCCCCGGAATGCCGAAAATATACTCCACACCTTCATTCTCTAAAGCCCGGATAAACAAATCTGACGCTTTCATGAATACTCCTGTTGTATCACCTGAATCAAAAAACCGGAGTCAAGACTTAAGCATCGCGTCGTTCTGTTCCAAAACTAATTCTGTAACTATTGGCCTTGATATGCTCAAAAGTGGTTTTCTTCAGGGTATGTTGCCACCATGGTAGCGTTGTCGGAAACATAGTTGGTCGGGATATCTCATATGCCGATTTCAGCCTGTCTGTCCCCAAACTAGCCGAAAGAAATGCCCAGAACGAGTAAACCACCCGGTTGCCCGAGCATTCCTCATCTTCGTTTTCTAGATATGTTGTAGGTGCCAATAAATAGGCCAAACTCCATCATCGTGACACTCGTTTTGTTCAGTTTCTTTTTTAAGATTTTTATACACCACCTTGGGCTGTCGCCGATGGTTGGCTTTCTGGAAGCGGAGTTCGTCTACCATTTTGCAGGGCTGAATATACCAGAAAGGCCGCGGACATTGGCGTAACGTTTTTGCTATTCTCAATTGGTCTGAAGCTGAAACTGAGGGAAATTTCGACGGCAGAAGTCTGGGGCACATCTGTTTCGCACGTAGTTGCGCCCACGATATTAAACTGAACGGGTATGAACTCTTTATCTGCCCCGCCATAAGTAGGCAGGGAATAGCATGCCATTTCTCTCATTTTTCAGGACAACAAACCATCACGATACCATGCGGTCATTATCAATCGGCGCGAAGCTATCACCTGTAACGCGGTGCCAGTATACTGCTAGACGCGGATCCTCGACCTGCTCACCTTTGATTAGCGCATTGATCTCTACGCGTGGATAGATTTGATCTGCCAGTTTGATCTGGCTTGCCGACAAACGCCGCACAATATGTCTGCGGTTAAGCTGATGCGTGTGTGTCATACCCGCCGCTTCCAGCATCTCCGTTAACGCCACTACCGTATTCCTGTGAAAATTATGGACGCGCTTAGCTCGGTCATCCACGTCAACCACGCGAAATCTCTTGGGATCCATAGTCGCAACACCGCTTGGGCAGCGGCCTGATGCACAATCACGTGCTTGAATGCAACCGATGGCAAACATGAAGGGACGCGCCATGTTGCACCAGTCAGCGCCAAGCGCACAATGTTTTACAATATCATAGGCACTGACAATTTTGGCTGATGCGGCAACCTTTACCCGATCCCGCAGCCCGGCCCCGCGCAAGCAATTATCGACAAACACAAGCGCATCGCGCAGAGGTGAGCCCAGATGCTGGGCGAACTCCACTGGTGCGGCCCCTGTGCCACCTTCCGCACCATCTACCGTCACGAAATCAATGCGCTTGCCCGTCTCGACCATGGCTTTCACAATTGCGATGAATTCCCATGGATGACCAATACATAGTTTGATCCCGACAGGTTTGCCGCCTGACAGGTCGCGGAGCCTTTCCACGAAATCAAGCAATTCGTTCGGTGTCGAGAATTCCGAGTGACTTGAAGGTGAAATGCAGTCCTGATAAGCGGCGACGCCACGTGTTTCAGCGATCTCTTGCGTCACCTTCGGTGCCATAAGCATACCACCATGGCCAGGTTTCGCGCCCTGGCTTAGCTTGACCTCAATCATCTTTATCTGTTTATGCTGCGCCTTCTCGCTAAAGGCTTCTGGATCAAAATGCCCCTCAATGGTGCGACAGCCAAAATAGCCTGTGGAAATTTGCCAGATACTGTCACCGCCACCAGCTTCATGGTATTTCGAAAACGAACCCTCGCCTGTATTGTGGGCAAATCCACCAAGCTTTGCGCCGCGAGACAAAGATTGGATGGCCGGCGGCGACAACGCGCCAAAGCTGGTGCCGGAAATATTCAGAACCGATATATTGTAAGCAAGTGGCCCCTCGCCAACCGTAGTGTGAAAATCATCTTCGGCAATATGGCTTGGGACAACGGAATGATTTAGCCAGTTGAAGTCCTCATCATACATATCGAGGATCGAACCAAATGGCCGGGCCGCCTGAATATTCTTGGAACGCTGGTAGACCATCGACCGCTGGTTCCTTGAAAAAGGCAACTCATCTGTATCGGATTCCCAGAAGTATTGACGCAGTTCAGGTCGGATTGATTCAAAGATGAACCGAAAACGTCCCAGAAGGGGATAATTGCCAAGGACGCTGCGACTCTTCTGGCTGTAATCATACCAGCCAATAGCCGCCAGAACGCCGAAGACTGCGCTGACGGGTAAAATCGTAATATACTGAAAGGAGGCAGTTGCCGTCAGAATACATGCCAAGGTTGCGTAAAAAACGACCGCATATCGTCCAAAAATAAATTCCAACGTAGCATCCCCCCAAAGCCGAAATAAGGCTGTAACACTATGAATATTGATACATCTAATGCAACTACTGCAAGAAAATTGGCGCTAAATCTTATTTCAGCCAAAGCTGGCTATTCATTTTCTTGAAACCACCACGCCCATGTTTTTGATAATCTGCTGTACCCAGCAGAGCATAAACCTTTAAAATGGAACACTGGATGGAGAGGCCAACGGACGGGCAAATCAGTCCCTTGTCATGTCTCATCTCTGAAACAGCAACTAATTAGTATTTGTGAGCTGATGATATACCTTTCTGCGCATTAATTAACATGGGCAGCTCATTTGATGGAGGAGCATTATGAAATTTTTTGGACTCTTGATTTGCTTTGCGATAATCGGCGGCGCTGTCGTTCAGGTTGGGCCGCATCTATTTAATGATGTGATGAGCGGGCTTTTTGTTTTGGGAGGTGCGCTTGGATTTGCGCTTCTTAGGAATACACCCCAGAAAATGGCCGAGAATTTTGGCGCGGGCGCGGTTTATTTTGGCTGGCTGGGCGCGTTGGTCGGACTGATCGCCATCGCCGGCAATGCCTTCGGGGTATGGGGTAATGTCGGGGCGATGGGGCCAGCTCTCGCTGTTTCGATGCTGCCGATACTTTATGGCTATGCGGTAAAGCTGGTTTGCATGACCATCGCTTCAAGCCCGATGACAGATTAGCAAAAACGTCTGAGGTCAGGCGGCAAATTAGTTGCCTGTCCGCATCGCGTTTCATTTGTGCCTGGCATTTCAAAGGCGCACGAACGGCGCTTATGCGCAAATTCACAAAGATTGCCGAGCATAATCTTCCCTGTGATGTCGTCTACATCAGTAACAAATATTACGCGGTTTACGGCGGAATCATCGAAGCCAATGACGGCCGGCTGGACAAGTTTATCGGCGATGGCATCATGGCGACTTTCGGTGCCACAGGTTACATGAAGCAGAAGTGCCTGAATGCCGTGGAGGAGGCGTCCAAGATTTTGAACGGCGTAGCGGATATGAATGCCTAGCTGAAAATAGATTTTAATGAGGAAATGCTCCTTGGCTCGGGGATGCATGCCGGCGAAACCATTGTCGGGATGATGAGCCATGGCAAGACGGTCTCTTAATCGGCGATTGGTTATAACGCGAATGTTACCGTTTGGCTTGAAGAGCTGTCCAAGAATTACAAGTGCCAGCAAGTAATCTCAAAATTTTTTGCCGAGCGGGCAAATGTTGAAACTGCCAAGTTCCAGGCTGACGTGGTGAAGATAAGCGGCCTATCAGCACCGTTAGACATCTTCCATCTGGACAACGCATCCCAGCTTGCCGGATAGACCGGCACATGCCGCACCGCTTACCCGCGTTTCAGACTTTGAAAACGCAGAGCTGCCAAGCATCAACGCCATAAATGACCAAAGTCGCTACATATGAGAAAATCTCTATGTAATTGACCTGAATATTGTGATTGGCCATTCTCTTGTTTGTTATCAGTTGGAGGGAGATAACGCCGTGAAGAAATTATTGATCGCATATTGTGCCGCTGGCCTCTGTTTTAGCGGCGCGGCGTGGGCAGAAAAACTTCTCACGGGAGCCGATGTCGGTTATGGCGAATATCTGTCAGGTGAATGTGTCACCTGCCATAGCCAGAAAGGCGTCGATAAGGGCATTCCAGCAATCAACGGCCTTGATGCCGAAGTCTTTGCCACAGTTATGCATGCCTACAAGGTCGGTGATATGGAACATCCGGTCATGCAGATGGTGGCCGGTCGTCTTGATGGTGAACAGATCGCCTCCCTAGCTATCTATTTCGCCGGGCTTCCGTCAGCAGACTGACACGCCATCCGCCCCATACATGCAAAAATGCATATGTAACTGCCTTTACTTTTGCATTCCTACGCATACACAATACCATTTTTACCAATATTGCTCATTCAACGGAAAACGTTAGGGGGGGAACGATGACAAAGCTTTCCAGAAGACAATTTGCCGGCGGACTACTTGCCGGTTCAACCGCGCTGGCAATGCCGTCGCTGGCATTCGGTGCGGCGCCTCGCGTTGTGGTAATCGGCGGCGGTGCCGGCGGCGCCACTGCAGCCCGTTATGTTGCCAAGGATTCGAAGGGCGCTGTTGACGTGACCCTGATCGAGGCATCTAAGCGCTACTACACATGCTTCTACTCGAACTTGTATCTTGGCGGCTTCAGAAACTACGGCTCTATCGGCCATAATTATTATGGCCTTGCCACGAACCGCGGCGTGAACGTTGTCCATGAGTGGGCCACGTCTGTGGATACAGCCAACAAGGTCGTCAATCTTGGTCACGGCGGCCAGGTGACCTATGACAAGCTAGTTCTGTCACCTGGCATCTCGCTGAATTATGATAGCATTCCTGGCTACTCACCGGAAGTGCAGAGCCGCATGCCGCATGCATGGACCTCTGGCACTCAGGTACAACTTCTTCGAGACCAGGTTCTGAAGATGAAAAAGGGCGGCACCTTCGTGATGGTGCCTCCGCCAAACCCATATCGCTGCCCGCCCGGCCCGTATGAGCGTGTGTCGATGATCGCGCATCTGCTGAAAGAGCGCAACCCGACCGGCAAGATCATTATTCTCGATCCGAAGGCGAAATTCTCCAAGCAGGGCCTGTTCATGGCTGGCTGGGAAAAGCACTATCCGGGCATGGTCGAATGGCTTGACCCTGACACTCATGGCGGCATCAAGAGCGTAAATGCCGCGACCATGGAGATTGAGACTGACCTCGACACTTTCGAGGCAGACGCCGCTTGTATTGTTCCGGCCCAGCGTGCCGGTTCGATCGCCATGGCCGCCGGCGTCAATGACGGTGACTGGTGCCCGATCAACCCAGCCAACATGACATCCAAGGCTGACAAGAATATCTATGTTCTCGGTGACGCCTCAATGGCATCCTCGATGCCAAAGTCAGGCTTCTCAGCCAATAGCCAGGCGAAGGTTGCCGCAAATCACATCCGCGGCGAACTGACCGGCAGCCGTGTATATGAAGCGCGTTTTGCTAACACCTGCTGGTCACTTATAGGGACCAATGACGGCATCAAGGTCGGCGCCAACTACAAGGCCGGTGCCGAAAAAATCGATGTCACCGATAAGTTTGTCTCGCAGGGTGATGAAACAGCGGACGTCCGCAAGGCGACATATGAAGAGTCGATTGGTTGGTACGAAGGCATCACCACCGACATGTTCTCGTAAAAGCAGAACGTATCAAATGATTGAAAGGCGGCTTGCCAACAAGCCGCCTTTCTTTTTCAGCTCGATCAGAAGTCATAGAAATGAAACAGGGGGGGCCCGGACGGCCGTCCCTTCTGCCAAGGCCGGAGGCGCTTGCCTCAGCTCATGCCGTCGACAATGACGGACTGTTCACCTGACGGCGCCACAACGCCCTTTGCAGTGATATAGCTCTCAAGTAGATCATAGATGGCTGGTCCCTCCGTATCGGGATTGACCGATGCCCAGCCGCCTACCGTATATTTTTTTTCCGCCTCGATCGGCGCGCCCGTGCGGGCAAGCACCATGTCACTGATACGGCTTCCCATCGCCGCCTTCGGCGCGCAGCGATAGCCCATGCCGCCGACGCGCACCATGTCGCCACCTTGCTGGAAGAACGGATCCGGGTTGAAAAGGTTGTCGCAGACATCTTCCAGAATGTTCTTCAGCTGCTTACCGGTGAATTCCATCCGGTAAACAGCTGGGTAGTTCATGCTTGTCTGGGTGTACATGTCATCAATGGTGATGTCCTGACCAGACAACAGCGTTGTTCCCCAGCGAAAGCCGGGGCTCAGCGCGATCTCGACATCGCGCTCGGCACGGATGGCATCACAGATCACATCATCCCAGCTGCCGTTAAAATTGCCGCGGCGATAGAGCAACGATCCAGCCTTGCCTATGACGCGATTGCATTCGGCCTCGAACGGTGCACGCAGCTCGTCGATATGGGCTGCCATCTCGGTATCCGGCTTGATTACATCGGAGAAGACCGGGATCAGCGTGCTGACAGCATCCACTACTCGGCCACTATCAACCTTCAGGTCAATCCGGCCAAGATACTTGCCATGCGATCCTGAGGATAGAAGCAGCGTGTCCTTGACCTTTATGGCCTGCGGAATGGCATCATGCGTGTGACCGGTGAGGATGACATCGATGCCGGAGATTGTCGCGGCAATCTTCTGATCAACATCAAAGCCGTTATGCGAGAGCAGGACAACAATCTCGGCACCTTCCGCACGCGCGGCATCGACATTCGCCTGAATTTGGCCGGGACGGATACCGAATGACCAGCCCTCGACCATATAGGAGGGATTGGCAATCGGTGTGTAGGGGAAATGCTGACCAATGACGGCGACATTTATCCCACCACGCTCGAAGAATGCAGTGCTCTCAAAAACCTGCTCGTCCCATTCGGTATCAAACACGTTGCCGCCAAGGAAGGGGTAACCCATTTCATCGATCAGTTCCTCCACCCGCTCCTGGCCAAAGGTGAATTCCCAGTGGCCAACCATAGCGTCAGGCTTCAGTAGCTTCATGGCTGAGACCATGTCGGCGCCCTGCGTCTTCAGCGAGGTGTATGAGCCCTGCCAGGTATCGCCACCATCAAGCAGCAATACGGACCCATCGCCGCGTTCAGCTCGTATGGCCTTGACCAGCGTTGCGGTGCGGTCAAGGCCCCCAAGGCGCCCATAGGCACGTGCTAATGCTTCGTAATCAACCATAGTGTGCGCATAGGCAAGCGCTGACCCCGGCTCGATCCCAAAATGGTGCAGGAAATCCTGCCCAACGAGATGTGGCGGGATGCCCTCGAAATTTCCGACACCAAAATTCTCGGAAGGTGGCCGGAAATAAACTGGCTTTAGCTGGCCATGTATATCCGTGAGGTGAAGTAGGGTGACCTGCCCTTTAGCGTCGAATGACAGCAGGTCGTCCTGGGTAAGTTGTTGCCTCGCGGCAGCGGTGGCAAACCTTGGATACGCGGAAAGGAAGCTGGCGCTTGCCGCCGCAAACTGCAGAAATTCACGGCGTGAGCGCATTGCGTCTTACCTTTTCCTTTATTAACATTTTTGCTGCAGTGCCTATAGCTCGCTGAGCAGTTTCTTCAACTTCTTCTTACTCTTACCTCTCACCTTGGCCTTCGCCACGGTGTCAGCGTTAGAGATGTCACCGCCAACAACAACGAGGCCAATCATGCCCATGCCTTTATGCGGGGTGCACCAGTAAAAATAGAGCCCTGGATCCTCGAATGTGATCTTGGCTTCCTTGTTGTTCTTTGACTTGAACTTCATCTCGTTGGGCGAAGAGATCATCTCGACATTATGGCCCTTGGTAGTTGGCACCCAGGTGATGGTATCGCCCACTTCGACGCGCGCTATTTCCTCGCTATAGACCATTTTGTTGCCGTCCGCGTCTTTGTTCAGCATTTCGATGGTCAGGTCTGCGGCAAATGTCGGGGTGGAAATTAAAATGGTGACCGCCATTGCAAAACATTTCATGATTACGCCCCTTTACTTTGATGCTTTTAGGCCAATGAGTGCTGTTGACTGTTGCCGACTCTAGCTTTCAGACTCCGGCGTGACATCGATATCGCGTGCCCGGCCAATGATATTAGTGGCCACATTGCAGTTGGTCATGCATGGCTCCGCGTCAGGCGGTTGCGCGTCGGGGCGGGGATCAGGCATGAAAAAACCATCGCGGTTTGGCATTTCAATGGTGCCGATATTTGCATGGCTTAAATCAAAATCATCCTCAATAATGTCACTCATATAGAGCAGGAAAGCGACAATCTGGTAAGTCTCATCATGAGACAACGATTGAGCTTCACCAAATGGCATAGCGCGATAGATATAGTCATACAAAGTTGAAGCGTAAGGCCAGTAACTGCCGGTGGTTTTTATAGGATCGTGAGTATTTAATGAACCTTCACCACCAACCAGCTCTGGCCATCTGTCGATACCCTCACCAAAGTCACCATGACAGGCAGCACAGAGATCAGCATAGACTTCTTCGCCATCAATAGCATTGCCCGTGCCGACGGGGGCGCCAAGACCGTCCGGGCGTACATCGATGTCCCATCCAGCCACCTCTTCGGCTGTGGCAATCTTGCCGAGATTGAAGGGACGTTCCGCCGGTAGCGCTGGCGCAGATGTCAATGCCAACATCAGGCCGATGGCAAGAGTTGCCTTAACCAAGGCGTACATTGTCGACACTTCCGTCCTTGTTGACCAGCCAGGTGGCGATCGCATTGTTGTGGTAGATCGAATTGACGCCGCGTTCAGCCTGAAGCGCATCAATGGTCGGCTGCACATAGCCGGTTTCGTCCATCGCACGCGACTGCACCATCAGCTCTTCGCCATTCCATTCAATCGGCATGGTGAAACGGGTCAGACATTTGTCGAGAACTGGGCCGTGAAGCTCGGCCGTCTTCCAGTTGCGGCCACCATCAAGCGAGACATCGACGCGAGTGATCTTGCCGCGTCCTGACCAGGCAAGGCCACGCAGCTGGTGAACACCTTTTACCAACACCGGTTTTTCCGGGCTTGGCGAGGTAACAACCGACTTGGCATCCATCACCCAGGTGAACATGCGAGCGTTGCCGTCTTTCATCAGGTCAGTGTATTTTGAAGTTTCCTCACGCGCCATATAGGGCATGTCGCCAAATTCAAGGCGGCGGACCCACTTCACCCACATATTGCCCTCCCAGCCAGGAACGACAAGGCGCGCGGGATAACCCTGTTCAGGGCGAAGTGCCTCGCCATTCATTGCCCAGACGATCATGCAGTCGTCCATGATCTTCTCGATCGGAATGGAGCGATTCATGCCGGACGAATCGCCGCCTTCGGCCAGAATCCATTTAGCGTCAGGCTTCACCCCGACCTCGCGAGCAAGGTCCTTCAACAACACACCGGTATATTGCACATTGTGAACCATGCCAAAGGTGTACTGGCAGCCATTCAGCTGCGCACCGCGCCATTCCATGCCGCCATTGGCAGCGCATTCAAGGAAATGGAAACGGTTGGTCTGCGGAAAGCGCTTCAGATCATCAAGGGTAAAAATCAACTCGCGATCAACAAGACCATTGATCATTAGACGGTAATCAGACGGTATTACTTCTGGAACGCCGCCATGATGCCGCTCAAAGCACAACCCATTCGGCGTCACAAACCCCTCGAGTTCATGAAGTGGGGTGAAATTGACCGATGATTCGGTGCTGGCTGTCAGCCATTCGACATTGCGACGAACAACATGCTCCTCATAGGGGGATGGCATGCCGTAGGGATTAGCATCCACACCATCGCCCAAATAGGGCGTCCATTCCGATACATTTGGTGGCAGATTATCACTATTAGATTCTGCACCGACTGCCGCCCTGGCCATTCCAACCGAACCAAGAGCCGCCGTGCCACCGATCAGCGAGCGTCGGGACAGGGTGCCACCTTTGGTCTGGTCATCCTTCATCTTCAATACCCTTGTATTCCATACCAGCTTTTTCAGCACCACCATGATTTTCCCAAAAAAGATCAGCCGACTGTGATCTTTTTGGACTTGGTGTATTCTTGTCCACCATCCTCAACCCATACAAAGTCAAAGGTCCCGGACTCCGTCACCTTGTAAGGAAAGGTGAAAAACGGATTTGCGGATACGGACGGCTTCAGGTCAATAGACATCACCTCGATGCCATTGAAGGAGACGCGGAAGCTGTTAATGATCTGACGCGGCACCAGATTGCCGTCACCATCGACAGCACGGCCGCTATGCATCGGATGCGAGATAAGTGTCTTGATCTCGATGACCTCATCAACCTCAGCGGTTTTTGGGACTTTCACGCGTGGTTTTACTTTCGCCACTTTATCTCTCCTTATCCGCCGCAGCCGCCAATTGTGACCTTTACGGTCGCCGAGGCGCTGCCGAAGCTGCCATCACTGAAGGAAGCAATAACGTGCACATTCTGTGTCTTTGACAGGCGCATGCGGGTGCTTGCGTAACAAGCGCCCATGGCCGGCGAGAAATTAAAGGTCGCCACATCCGGTTCGGGATTTCCGTCTGCCAGGATGTGAACCGCCTTTACATAATTATCGGCCGTCATCGGGCTGTCGATGTCGAAGGCCACTTTCACTGCATTGCCGTTTTCGGCGATTTCCGGCAGATCCAGCAAGATCAAAGCATCGTCGCCTGCAGCGCCGCCGGCGATGTCATTGATCCGCGCCGCGACTTCTGCAGGGCCGGCGAAGGCAACACCAGACAGCGCCACACTTGCGCCGGCAGCGCCAAGATAGGCGAGTGCCTGGCGTCGCGAGATTGCTTTCAGGACATGTGGTTGCACGAACGGGCTCCCTTTTCTTTATTCAGTCAACGGGGAAGTTTTGCGGCGAACTTCATGCCTGACGCAGTTCCTTGTGGTGCTAATCAGGCACGTGTGCCTTACACATCCCCCTTCCCAGATGGTCAGGATGATAAAATATGCTTTATTCTACAACATTAATTTTGCCGCACATGCAAATTTCAGCATGTTAAGGTGTAATTAGCCTATTCAGCTCCATGTTCTGACAGCCACCACCAGAACATTTCCGCATCATCATAGCCGCGCTGCCGTTCGATTTCCTTGCCATCACGGATAATCAGGAAAGTCGGTGTGCCAACAACAGGCTCCAGAAAGGCAACGCCCTCGGGCATGGCGCTTCCCATATCCACCCGCGTCAGCGGCAATGCCGACGCGTAGGGCGATTTGTCATAGACCGCCCCGACATCACGCTCCCAAGCTTGGCAAAACGGGCAGTAATCCGATGTCACCATGACCAACTTTGCGCCGGCAACGGCGATGTGCGGTAGCGCCGCGAATATCAACAAAACGCTAAGCGCAAGAACTCTGAAGTGCCTAGCGAACACGCCCAAAGCCACCAGCCTGTTGTTTCCTGTCGATCTCGGCGATGTCGGCCTGTTCGACGGGACGCGCCAGATTGGCCATGCTAACCCGAAGGATGCGGCGCACTTGGTGATTGCTAAGAAAATAGATGATATGACGCGCATCTCTTCGCGTTTCTAAGATCTTGGCCTTCCTCAACACAGCAAGCTGCTGCGAGACTGCATATTGCTTGAGATCGAGGACCTCGCACAACTCGCCAACCGAATGTTGCTTCAACATTAGGAGCTGGCAGATTTGCAGCCGTACTGGATGCGACAGCGCCTGGAAAACTTCCAGCACACTATTCGTTGTTTCCAAAGGACCGGCATCTCCGGGCTGAAATTCGCTAGCCATCGAGCTGATCAACGATAGCCGCTGACAACCAGTCGTTGGATTTAATAGCTTCCATATCTAAGGAGCTCTTCAGATATTTGTCTCCGGGCTGCCAATTAGCCGGTGTTGACAGATCATTCTGATAGGTATCAATCAAAGCCTTTTGCACTCGCAGTAATTCGTCAATCGAACGGCCGACATACATCGGGTAATGGATTATTGCCTGGATTATCTGTTCAGGGTCAATAAAATAACAAGCCCGCATGGTAGCCGAGGTGCGGCTGGACAGATCAATCATGCCATAGGCTTTTGCAACGTCAACATCCATTCGCCCCTTGATCCATTCCAGCCAGTTGATGTGGCCGTAGATGCTGTCAACTGACAGGTCAAGAAGCTCAACGCCAAGAGCATCAAATTCACTCTTGCGGCGGGCAAGCTTAATGAATTCTGTGGTACAGACAGGTGTAAAACTTGCAGGATGGCAAAATAGCAAGGTCCAGCTGCCTTCGAATTCCGCCAGCGATAGTGCGCCTTTTGACGAGCGCGCGGCAAAATCCGGCGCGCGCCTGTCGATCATTAAATTTGGAGCGATGACCTGAGGTGAGGTTTCTACCTAGGATCCAACATCTTCACATTCATTTACGGAGACAGATTCACAGGCACTACGTTGGCAATAAACCAAATGTTGATTTTAAGCTATGCAAAGTGGAAAAAATCAATCTTGACGCTCGCAGTTATTAAGAACAGGTTTTTCTAGAGAGTGGTTAAAAACGTAAATAGCTGCTGTGAGGTAGTGCTTATGGGGTTGCTGTCAAAGGCGCAAAAGGAGACGTTCTGGCAGGACGGAGTTCTTGTTGTTGAGGATGCGGTGTTAGACATTCAGCTTGAGCAGCTGCGATCGGTCTTTTCGGGCTGGGTAGAGGAAAGTAGGCACTACACCGCGGATTATGGCGAGACGCTTGACGGGCGTGCGCGCTTCGATTTGCAGCCTGGCCACAGTGCCGAACAGCCATCTCTCCGGCGGGTGCAGTCACCTGAAGAGGTCTCGGACGTCTACGAAGAGACGATGCGAAACGCGCATACGGTCGATTACTGTGTCGAGCTGCTTGGACCCAATATCCGCTTCCATCACGGCAAGGTGAATTCCAAGCTTCCCGGATCAGGCACTGCCGTAAAATGGCATCAGGATTTTCCATTTCAGCCGATGACTAATGACGACATGATCACATGCCTGCTGTTCATCGATGATGTGACACCAGAAAATGGACCGCTTGAGGTCATTCTGGGGAGCCACAAGGGGCCACTATATTCCCACTGGCAAGAAGGCGTGTTCACCGGCGCCGTAGACGACGGCATCATTGAGCCGCAGCGCGGCAAGATTACAAGCTGCACCGGCAAGGCGGGGTCCGTCTGCCTGATGCATGTTAACCTCCTTCACGGCTCGGCGCCCAATCTGACACACCGGCCACGCACGCTTTACATCACCACTTATTGCGCGGAGGACGCCATCGAGCTGAGCCCCAATCACCTGCCAAGCCGGTTCACGCATGAGCTTGTTAGGGGCAAAGTGACTGGCACGGTTCGTTGCAGCTCGTATGCAATGGCATTGCCGGCAGTTCCCAAAGGAACATCCTTCTTCGCGCAGCAGGAAGGCGCCGACAAGTGACGCCTCTTACATATCCAAAGCTGGCATGCGGGGCGATTGATGCCTGACACCCTGCCCACACACGCCCAGGCCGTCATTATTGGCGGCGGCATCCACGGCTGTTCAGTCGCCTATCATCTTGCCAAGGCCGGCTGGAGCGATGTGGTCCTGCTTGAGCGCAAGCAGCTAACAAGCGGAACGACGTGGCACGCCGCAGGACTGGTCGGTCAGCTGCAGGGCAGCCATGCCACCACCGCTTTTGCAAGCTATGGTGTCGAGCTTTTGCAGGAGATCGAAAAGGAGACAGGCCAGGATCCCGGGTTTCGACAAAACGGTTCCATTTCCATTGCCTTGAACGACCAGCGCCTGGCCGAACTCAGACGCAAGGCTGACTTCGCCAGCCTGTTCGATGTTAAGGCATCTTTCATGGAAACGGCAGAGATTGCCGAGCGCTGGCCACTGATGAATGCCGAGGGGGTGCTTGGCGGTATTTTTATGCCAGGTGATGGCGCTGCCAATCCGAGCGACCTGACACGGGCGCTGGCGAAAGGGGCGCGCATGAATGGTGCGCGCATGTTTGAGCACACGATTGTTGAAGAGGTTTTGACAGATGATGGAAAAG
>PCBG01000019.1 GCA_002731315.1 Rhodospirillaceae bacterium
GACAAGCATGCCCTGCTCATGCCAGAACAGTGCGCCGGCCGGGTGCAGTTCCATGGTCTGGCCAGCAAATTCAATCAATCGATTCGACATTAGCAGCGCGGATTACTTCCTGTTCAAGATCATGCAGCAGCGCGTCACCTTCATCCGCGCGAATGATGTTTTCGCGTGTGATCTGCAGGATCAGCGGCACCGCCATGGGCGATATCATATCGAGGCGCCTGCAGACAATATTGCCGTGAAGCTGTTGCAGGGTATCGGCCAGCCTGCCAGCGTCAATCAGCCCCTGCATGGCGTCGCGACGCACAGCCTTCAGCAGGATATGGTCAGGTTCATGGCGGCGCAGCACATCATAGATCAGGTCGGACGAGAACAGGATCTGCCGGCCGGTCTTGAGCTGCCCCGGGTGGCGACGCTCGACAAGTCCTGAAATGATGGCGGCATCACGGAACAGACGTTTCAACAGCGGCGTATCCTGCAGCCATTCCTCAAAATCATCTACCATAATGTCGGGATCAAGCAACGGGACCACATCTTCTGGCGGGCTGAGCGACCACACAGACAGCGCATAATCCGTCATCGAAAAACCCATCGGCCGCAATCCGGCGCGTTTCATCCGGCGCAATAACAAAAACCCTAGCGTTTGGTTCGCATTGCGGCCAGCAAAGCTATAAATCACAGTATGGTACCGTCCCCGATGCGGAAACAGCTCGACCAGAAACGTCTTGTCATCCGGCAGTGCCGACCGGTCATCATGCAACCGCAGCCACTCTTTTATCTGCGCTGGAAATGTCTGCCAGTCCTCGCGCGCGCCGATAAGACGGCGCACCGCCTGTGAAAGGTTACTGGATAATGGCAACCGTCCGCCACCATAGCTTGGAATCTGCGCCTCGCCAGCTTTTGCGCGCGACACCATCACCGCGGCATTGCTGATCCCTTCAAAACTCAGCACCTGCCCGCCAAACAGGAAGGTGTCACCGGGCGACAGGTTGACCACAAAATTCTCTTCGATGGTGCCAAGCGTGCGGTTGCGCAGCTTAACCTTCATCATTGGCGATTCGACGATGGTACCGATATTCATGCGGTATTGTCGCGCCATCTTGGCTTCGCGCAACGTGATGCTGCCATCCTTCAACGTGGCGAGACGGTTATATTGCGGATAAGCTTTAAGCGCATAACCACCATTGGTGACAAACCCCAGAATATCGTCGAATTCGGCGCGTGCCAGATCGGCATAGGGCGCGGCAGTGACAACCTCGTCAAACAGTTCATCAGCAAAAAACGAGCCGCTGCAGGCAACGCCGAAGATATGTTGCGCGAGCACATCATATCCCCCGCGCCGAAAGGCGGCCCCATCCAGATTTTGGGCGGCAATTTCCGCCTGCGCTGCCACACATTCAAGGTATTCAAATCGGTTGGTCGGCACCAGGATCGCCCGGCTAGGTTCATCCAGCCGGTGATTGGCACGCCCTACCCGCTGCAGCAGCCGGCTGACCCCCTTCGGCGCACCGACCTGGACCACCAGATCCACATCAGCCCAATCCAGTCCTAGATCGAGTGAACTGGTCGCCACTACGCAATCTAGACCGCCAGCAGCCATGTGCGCCTCTACCTTGCGCCGCAATTCGCGTTCCAGCGAACCATGATGCACGGCAATGCGCAGATTGCTATCGTTGAGCTGCCACAGATACTGAAACACAAATTCGGCCTGCGCACGGGTATTGACGAAGACGACACTCATCCGCGCATCGGCAATGGCTGCATAAAGCGGTTCCAGCGCATGCCGGGCCAAATGGCCCGACCAGGGGATACGATTATCTGTCTGCAGGATGTCAATCTGCGGCGGCGCTGCCTGCGGCACGTGCACAATCACGCCATCGCTGCGGCACAGCCAATCGCGCGCCTGTTCGGGCTTGTCGATGGTAGCGGACAAGCCAACCTGCACCAAATCCGGAGCAAGCCGTGCCAGCCGGGCGAGACCAAGGCTGAGAAGATCACCGCGTTTATTGTCAAAGAAGGCGTGCAGTTCGTCGATGATGACATATTTGAGCCCGGCGAAATAGGCCTCCGCATCCTCATAGGAAAGCAGCAATGCCAGCGACTCAGGGGTTGTCATAAGAAAGTCTGGCGGTTTCGTTTTCTGCCGCTGGCGGCGCGAAGACGGTGTGTCGCCAGTCCTTGTTTCAAAGCTGACAGGCAGGTCGAGCGCCTCAATCGGTGTTGCGATGTTACGATGCACATCCACCGCGAGCGCCTTCAAGGGCGAGATATAGAGCGTGTGCAGTCTGCCGTCAGATCCGCGCGCAGCAATATCCAGAAAGGAAGGCAGAAAGCCCGCAAGTGTCTTGCCTGCGCCGGTGGGCGCAAAGACGATCACATCACTTCCGCCAAGTGCCGCATCTGCTGCGGCAACCTGATGCGCGAACCAGCACCAGCCGCGGTCTGCCAGCCACCCTGTCAGCGGGTGCGATTGGAGACGCGCGCCGGCATGCCTATATCCATCATCATGAAGTGGCTGAACCATGAACTCTATATAGAACCGATCGACAGCTATATCGACCCGGTGCGGCCGGTAGAGCGTGCGATCATTACGCACGGGCACGCCGATCATGCACGCACGGGCCATGGGCACGTGCTGGCCACGCCTCAAACCATCGATATCATGAAAGCGCGTTATGGGCAGACATGCGCCGGCCACTTTCAGCCGCTCGGTTTTGGGGAACCGCTGCGCATCGATGATGTCACTGTGACACTGTTTCCGGCCGGACATATCCTTGGCAGTGCGCAAGTCTGTCTTGATTATCTTGGCAGGCGGGCGGTGGTCACCGGTGATTACAAGACGTATCCCGACAGCACTGCACAGCGTTTTGAACTGGTACAATGCGACTTGTTTGTGACCGAGGCCACCTTTGGCCTGCCTGTCTTTCAACATCCTAATCCGCAGGATGAAATGCGCCGTCTGTTAAGTTCCATCGCGGCCCAGCCTGATCGCTGCCATGTGATCGGCGCCTATGCGCTTGGCAAGGCGCAGCGAGTGATCCGGATGCTGCGGGAGGCCGGACATGATGCGCCGATCTATCTGCACGGCGCGCAGGAAAAACTATGCGCCTATTATGCTGGCCAGGGGGTAGATCTTGGCGATCTGCGCAAGGCGCTTGACCGCGACAAGGACAGCTTTCGCGGCCATGTGGTGGTTGCACCTCCCTCGGCGTTACGTGATCGCTGGTCGCGCCGTCTTCCCGACCCTGTGATATGTCAGGCATCTGGCTGGATGACCATTAAGCAACGCGCCAAGCAAAGCGGCGTTGAACTACCGCTGGTGATTTCTGACCATGCTGACTGGAACGAATTGACTGACACGATTAAAGCCAGCGGGGCTGAGACCATCTGGGTCACGCATGGTCGTGAGGATGCGCTGGTGCATTGGTGTCGCCAGCGTGGTCTGAATGCCGAACCGCTCTATCTTCAAGGGCGTGATGAGGACAGCCGCGAATGAGACGCTTTGCCGCCCTTCTGGAAACGCTGGTCCTGACTCCGTCGCGTAATGCCAAGATAGATGCCATGGCGCGCTATTTTCGCGAGACGCCCGATCCTGACCGGGGATTCGCGCTCGCCGCCATCACCAGCGATCTGACATTAAAAAATCTGAAAGCCAGCGGATTGCGCACCCTTGTTGCCGGCCGTGTCGATCCGGATCTGTTCGCCATGTCTTATGACTACGTCGGGGATATGGCCGAAACCATCGCCCTTATCTGGCCAGACGGCGCAAGCCGGCAGGATACAAACACACTGCCGGGTGTGGCTAATTTCATCGCAGCAATCGAAAGCTGTCCCAAGCGTGAGATTGACGATCTTGTCGCACAATTTCTGGACTATGCATCGGCAAACGAACGCTGGGCGATGATCAAACTGGCAACCGGTGGTTTGCGTGTCGGCGTATCGGCACGCCTTGCAAAGACCGCCCTCGCCCATTACGGCGGACAGGATCTTGATGAAATCGAAAAGATCTGGCACGGGCTGGAAATGCCCTATAGCGAATTGTTTGCATGGCTTGACGGTCATGGTGACAAACCGCAGATCAATTCCAACCAGATCTTCCATCCCATGATGCTATCCAATCCGCTGGATGCCGAGCGCGACTTTGAAAGGTTGGACCCGGCTGCCTATGACGCCGAATGGAAGTGGGACGGTATTAGGGTCCAGCTTGTCATTGATACAGCCAGAAACGGGGACGACAACAGTGCAACAGCCCGCATGTTTTCCCGCACCGGTGACGATATTTCAGCCGCTTTTCCCGATGTTACCACTAGCTTGCGCGGGCAGGCGGTGCTGGATGGTGAATTACTGATAGGACGGCCAGCCAATGCGGATCCTGCATCTGTGGCAGCCATTACACGCGACCCGCAACCCTTTAACCGCCTACAGCAACGGCTGAACCGGAAACAGGCAGCGAAGACCCATTTACGCGATCTGCCGGCCTTTGTGCGGGTTTATGACATGCTGTTCGACGGCGACACGGATATTCGCAGCCTGCCAATTACGGAGCGCCGCGACCGGCTGGTCCGGTTCCTGAAACAGGATGACAACCCGCGCCTTGACCTGTCTGAAACACTGGATTTCGACAGCTGGCAGGCACTGGCCGCATTGCGCCAGAAAGGCACCGACAGTTTTGGGCATGAAGGATTGATGATCAAGAAACGTAACAGCAGCTATGTCGCCGGCCGGCCAAAGGGTCCCTGGTTCAAATGGAAACGTGACCCGCGCGTGATCGATACCGTGATGATGTATGCTCAGCGCGGCCATGGGCGACGCAGCTCTTTCTATTCAGATTTCACTTTTGGCATCTGGAATGGCAATGAAATTGTACCGGTGGGCAAAGCCTATTCCGGATTTACCGACGCTGAATTGCGCGCCCTCGACAAGTGGGTACGGGCGCATACCACCAACCGGTTTGGACCGGTGCGCGAAGTAGAGAAATTACTGGTCGTCGAGCTGGCCTTTGACAGCGCACATGATAGCCCGCGCCACAAATCAGGCGTTGCGCTGCGCTTTCCACGAATTAACCGCATCCGCTGGGACAAGCCGGCAGGCGAAGCGGATACGCTAGAAACTATACGCAACCTGTTTGACCGGGTATCTGGCTAACTGGCTTTCAAAAATTACATGCCGTCTGCCTTTCCATCCTTTTGGCAACTTTCAATTAATAAATCGAGATATCATTCAGCCTTAGCATTTGAAAATTTGCATGTTTTATGTATAAAATATTGCATTTCTACAGCGTCTATCTTAGCGTTTAGGCGTATGAGGCGGGCTATCTGGCGGATAGTAGTGCGCGTTCTCCAAATCCCATCCTATAACCCCGCCTGCCTTCCCATTGTAGGGCCCATGAATAGCCTAGACAGCGAGATTATCTCCCTTCTCAAACGCAATGCCCGCATGTCTGTGACGAAGATGGCGCAGGAACTGGCCGTCTCGCGGGTTACAATCGACACCCACATCAAGAAAATGGAAAAAAGTGGGGTGATCACCGGCTATACGGTAAAGCTCGGCACCGAGGAATTCCGCCGCATGGTATCAGGTTGGATTTTGATCAATGTGACAGCTAGTGAAGAAGAGCGAGCAATTGAACAGCTGGTCAATATGGCTGAGATCACCCGCCTTCATACAACCAACGGCAAATGGGACCTGGCAGCGGAAATTCAGGTGCTGTCGCTAGATAATTTCGACTCAACCATTTCAAGGCTGCGCCAGGTAAAAGGGATTATCGACACAGATACCACCCTTTTGCTGAGTTCACGCTTAGGTGAATAATCCCCATATGCCTGATATTACCCTCGCTGCATTTTTACCGTCACACGACCCTGTCCTATTGGGGCTGATCATGCTGTTCCTTCTGGTATCAGGGATCATCAAAGGGTTTCTGGGCATTGGCTTGCCAGCCGCCGGAATGGCACTGCTGACGCTGATCATGCCGCCAACTGAAGCGATTGCCCTGTTATGGGTGCCAATCATCGCATCGAATGCATGGCAGTTCGCCCGCGCGCCCGCGCGCCGTGATATAATCATGAGTTACCGCTGGTTTGCCGCCGCCATCATTGTCAGCATCCTTCTGACCTCTATGTTCATCACCAGCTACCCAACCGGCCTGCTGACAGCAGTTGTCGGCATAGCCATGATCATTTTTGCGGCGAACCAGCTGTTTGGCCTGTCCCTGCCAATCCGTGCCGGACGGGCCTGGCAAATCGGGCTGGGCATCGCCGCCGGTATTCTGGGTGGTTTCAGCTCGATCTGGTCGCCGCCGGTGGCGATGTATTTACTGGCAACCAACGCACCAAAAGACCGTTTTATCGGCGCTACGGGGTTTCTCTTCCTGTCAGGCTGCATACCGCTCGGTGCCGGGCTAGTATTCACCAACCTGCTAACGGGTGCGGTGGTGGTAAAATCCCTGCTAGGCCTAGTAGTTGTTCTGACGGGCTTTCGGATTGGCGAGGTCATGCGCGGTCATATCTCGCAAGACCTGTTCCGGCGGATGGTGCTATTCGGCTTTTTGCTGATGGGGCTGAGACTGGTGGGTACAAGCCTTCTGTGACCCCGTCAGTTGCGCGGGCGGGAATTCCCGGTGGAGGTGCCCACCAATCGCTGGCACTCTGTCCGGGTTGCAGTCACAGATTATCGACGAGGGGTGCGGGTTATGGCGCTGGTTGTTTTATTGAAGTTCTTTCACTATTTGGCGCTCTTTCTTGCCGGCGGGCTGGGTGTTGGCGCAGCCATCATTCAGACTGCTCATCGAAAGGCAGGTACGGCACCCGCACCAACTGTACAGACGGCAATGCATATGCTTGCCAGGCTAGGGCTTGTGTCCATCATTATCCTGTGGGGAACAGGCATCTGGCTGGCATACAGCATTTATGGTGGCATGGGAATTGGCTGGGCGTTCCATATCAAGCTGCTGGGGGCCACCGGGCTACTGCTGGCCATCACCGGGCTGAACCTTCACCTTGCCCGAATCGCCAAATCCGGCAGCGGCATGCCAAATCCAAGACTGGTCAGAGTCGTCCAGATGACTTCGCGCGGATCGCTGGTTCTTGTGCTGGCTGGCATCGCCATCACCACAACACTGTAAGGTGGTTCCCGCAGCTATCAGTCAGGCTGGGCAGACGCGGTGTCCGACAAAATCAAATTGCCGCGGCTAGCGTGGTTGACTGAGCCGCCAGCATCCCCATTTCCAATAGCTCAACATACGCTATTTTTGGAAACGGTATCCCATGTCCATTCGTCCGATCAAAATAACCAGCCACGCGCAACCGACAATGGAAGGTGCCGGAGTCCACTTGCATCGTGTTTTCGGGTTTGGCGATACGGAGCTGTTTGATCCTTTCCTGATGATGGATGATTTCCGCAATGATAACCCCCAGGAATATCTCAAGGGGTTTCCATGGCACCCGCATCGGGGCATCGAAACCATCACCTATGTGCTGAAAGGCAATGTCGAACACAGCGATTCCCTCGGCAATAAGGGGGTCCTCAGCGACGGCGATGTACAATGGATGACAGCAGGTTCAGGAATCATCCATCAGGAAATGCCAACGGGTAATGTGGATGGCCTGATGCATGGCTTTCAGCTGTGGGCCAACTTGCCGCGTGACCAAAAAATGTGTGCGCCGCGCTATCAGGATGTGACCTCGGAACATATCACCAGTCTGATCGATGATGACGGCACGCATATCCGTGTGATTGCTGGCGATTATCGCGGCTATAGAGGACCGGTTGACGGAATCGATACTGATCCGATGTATCTAGATATTGCCTTGCCAGCCAACATCACGCGCCGGTTTCCCTTTGATACGAGCCGGCAGGGATTTGCCTATATCTTTGAAGGGAGTGCTAGCTTTGGCAATGCCTCAACCCCCTTCGGCGTAAATGTTGAAAAGGAATTTGCCGGCGAAGAAATGAAAGTCCGCGACCAATCTGGCAACCGCACGTTGGTGGTCTTTGGCGCAGGTGACGAAGTTGAGGTGACATCAGGCGAACAGGGCGTTCGCTTCCTGCTGGTGTCTGGCGCCCCGTTGCGCGAACCTGTGGCGTGGCATGGACCGATCGTGATGAATACGCGCGCCGAACTGCAAGAGGCCTTTAGCGAACTGAATGCCGGTCAGTTTGTAAAAATGGGTGCCAAGGGGTGGATCAATTCACGTGGACGTAGATAACGGCACACGGCACCATGCCGTTTCCTATGGTGACAAAGCCTGGCAACGGAGACGGCATTACGCAGCAAACACAGATTCAAAATTGGAATATACAGATGATGAGATGGCTTTTGAAACTGCCTCTTCTGGCCTTTATGATTTTTGGCGGCAGCGCAGTCGCAGCTGAACTGGACATTGAGGTCCTGAAGACGGGCGACGGTATCACCGCCGAGGCAGGCAAACGTGTCACTGTCCATTATGAAGGCCGGCTGACAGACGGGACAGTATTTGATGCATCGCGTAACAGCGGCCAGCCTTTTGCCTTTACGATCGGGGCTGGTCAAGTCATTCGCGGTTGGGAACAGGGTGTGGCCGGCATGAAAATTGGCGAAACCCGCCGGCTGACCATTCCACCAGAGTTTGGTTACGGAGCAAATGGTTCCGGCAATGTCATTCCTTCAAATGCAACGCTGGTGTTTGATATCGAATTACTGACCGTCAGTGACCCGATTGTCCTCGGGGCTGCCGATAATGCGGCCCTGAAGCAGGCCCAGAAGAAGGGGGTGGTGGTTATCGACATCCGCCGCCCTAATGAATGGGCCAGCACAGGGATCATCGAGGGTGCGGAAACCATCACCGCCTTCATGGCAAATGGCCGCGTCCATCCCGAATTTCTGCCAAGACTCCGGTCGGTGGCGTCCGATCCCGCTATACCTGTGATGCTCTATTGCCGCACCGGGAACCGTACCATCAGCCTTGGCAACGCGCTCATCGAACAGCTTGGCTATACCGACGTGACCCACCTTGAAGCCGGCATCACCGGCTGGATCGATGCTGGCAACAAGACCGTCACCTACACTGAATAGGCTGGGCGTTCACACGCCCGCCGGCGGCACGGATGCGATGCCGCGGCGAAGCGGGTCTAGATTTTGAACAGCGTGTCGGTCAGATCAGGCAGCGGTTCATCCCAGAAGGCACGTTTGCGCATATAGTTGAAATCAACATCAAAACAAGCCGCCATCGCTGCACAATAGATAGCTCGTGAGTCAATGGTCGCATTCAGGTCTTGACCCTCGAACAGATCCTTTGATTTCAGGCCCGGCCAGTCAGCATATAGCACGTTTTGGACCAGCCCGCCTGCCATCAATATGGCTGTGCCATAGCCATGCTCGGTCCCGTAACCACCATTTTGTTCAAGCTTTCGGCCAAACTCTGTCACGGTCAGGATCAGCGTATGGTCAAAGGCATCACCGAGACCGTTACGGAGGCTCTTCAGTATTCTGTCATAATTATGCAGCTTTTCGCCATGTTCGCCATCATCCCCACCCTGTGCTGCATGCGTGTCGAACCCGTTCAGATCAAAAACCGCCACCCGCGGGCCGTCCTCCCTCGCCAGTTCACGCGCAGCCGTGTCTGCAAGTTCTGTGGCACCCCGTCCACCACGATGCTGCATCATGCTATTTGGGCGGCCTATCACCTTATCTATGGCCTTGCGCAGATCTGTTCCTTCCGGATAGGTATCTGCAATCGCAATCAGTTCTGGTCGGTGCGGTATCGACATACGGGTTGGGAAAAAATTATCCTGCACCACTTCGCCCCGCAGCAGTAACGGCATCGGCAAGGAAATTGCTAGGCCGCCAAGTTCGGCCGATTCCAGACCGCGTCCAAGCCACCCCGTGTTGTCCTTGTAGGGAACGTGACCACCTGATTCCATCAAGTTCTGACCCTCGAAATGTGATCGGTTCCAGTAAGGAATATTGGTGGCATGAACAATGCCGGCCTGACCGGCTGTCCACAATTCATGGAAGGTTTCCAGCCGGGGATGCAGGTCAAAATCAGATGTCAACTTGCGTGTCTCTTTAACAAGGATATCCGGCCGCGCATTGCTGAGGATACGGTTGCGTGGTGGCACTGCCGTCAGCCCGTCCATCCCACCTCGCAGCATGATAATTACCAGATTGCGTTTGCTTAATGAGGCTGCGCGCGCATTGAACAGCGGTGATGCCAACAATGTGATCGACCCGACACCGGCGATGAACTCTCTGCGTGAAATTGTCATGCCATCAACATCCAGTAGCTTGGAAATAATGCTTCACTCTTGCCAAAGCGTGTTGGGTATGGGTCTAGAAAGGCCTTAACCTCGTCCGCATTGTCAAAATTCCTATTAATGAGCGCGTTAAAATCAATGTCCTTTGGCAGACGGCCGCCAGATTCCGAGGCAAATGCCAACCGCCGAATCAGCAATTCGGGTGACAGCCAGTCCGATGACATGTCGGAATATCCATTTGGTTGTTGAGGCCGATAGGGTGACAGGCCAATTTCCCGCATAGTTTTTTCAGGCTGACGCTGGATATGACGTGGTTCATTCTTGAAACTATAAGCCATAGATTTGGGTGATGGCGGCCATGAAATACCGCCCATCTTGATCATCTGCAAAAGCCACACTTCTGGATTGTGAAATTTTTTCTCGATGCCGGTATGGTCCCAACTCACTTGCAACAAAGCTTTATGCACAGATGGAAGATGACCGTTTGTCTCGTCCCATGCCGCAACGATTGGTGCTGTCATCGCCT
The DNA here is from genome assembly GCA_002731315.1 of Rhodospirillaceae bacterium. The sequence goes on from PCBG01000019.1 coordinate 10,757, forward strand.
CGGTGGGATCATCGCAAATAAAATGACGGCACAATTTTGTTGCGATGAATTGTCGGCATTGCGGGTGCACACACAAATCTTCAATCACATCCATTAGCTTGTTTGAAGAGTCTAGCCCACGCTGCTTGTAGGCTTTACCTAGAACATTATGTGTCCCCGGTTGATGATTCCTTTGATCAAATCTTACAGGGTTACATTCCTGTCTTTTCTTTGTGTGCCTAGTTTCCCATCCCGCCATGACATAAGAAAGCGCAATCACATCATCCTGCGTATAGCCACCTTCTGGTGATATGGTGTGCAGCTCCATCAATTCGCGTGCATGGTTCTCATTGACAGTCGCTGGCTTACCGCGTTCTCTGCGCCGACGCCCATTCTCAGAATTTGGTCCGATTGATTCTGAATTGTCGAGGTTTCTAATCATGGCCCAAGAAGTGGTTGCCGACTTTACCAGATCGGTAAAGCTACCCGTCATACGGGTACGTAGAATTTCCCTATGATAGGCCCCAGTGGCGAACTCAGGCATAAAATCCTTGTCAGTAATTGCAAAATGGTTGCTCCAAAAAAACCATAGCCGTTCGAATACGGGTGCACCGCTATTCAATGCGGCATCATGGCGAATACACAGCTCCAGATTTTCAAAAAACCGCTCGCCCGTTTCGTACCGCAAATCTTCCTTAGCTTTCCTATAAGCTTTCCGATCTGTCTTATGCTTTTCACGCAACACTTTGCGGTCGGTATAAACCCAGTGCGCATAGTAATCCATCAACGTATCGCCACTAGGAATGTTACCTTGCCAGGACAGCGATGGCACCTCATCCATCTGCGCCTGCGCCCAGGCCAGCGGATCGTCCGGCAAAGCTTCATCGGGGCCAAGTCCAAAACCCACTTTCCTGAAAAAGTCTCTTTTCATCGCAAAAGAACCAACAAATAATTAAACATGATTGCAAATCGTTTTAGGGACACCAAAATAATCTCTCAAATTGATGCCTCGTCATCACATACAGTAATCAAACCTTCCAGAGAAAATCAATGCCTGTCAAAGCCACATTTGCCACATCAGAAGCGTCATTCTGGACAGGCCCACCGCTTTCTCGCAAGCTGGACAGGATGTTCTATCCACTGCATGGCGTGACAATATCATGAAATATTCCGGTCCAGACGCATTGCCGCGACTGATGGTGGCACCAAACGGCGCGCGCCGCACGACAGCTGACCACCCGGCTGTTCCGGTGACAATCCCCGACATCGTTGAAAGCGCGGTGGCCTGCCATATCGCTGGCGCTGGGGCAATCCATTTCCATGTACGCGATGCCGTCCAGCAGCATATCTTGGATGCTGGCCTGTATCGCGAGGCACTGGCTGAATTGGGGCAGGCCGTGCCCAACATGCATCTGCAGATCACAACCGAGGCGGTTGGCCGTTACAGCCCAGAACAGATGCGCCAGCTGGCCCTGAATGTCATGCCGCCCGGCATTTCCATTGCGACCAGCGAAATGATACCAGACCGCCAGCCATCATCCGATGATGTTGCGCTGTACCGAACGCTGCATGAGGCGGGCACCCTTATCCAGCATATTCTGTATCATCCTAAAGATGTGGACCTGCTGGCCGATTTGGTTACAGCTGCCGACCTGCCAGGCAACGCCATCTGGTGTCTTTTTGTTATTGGCCATTATACAGGCCGCACCAGTGACCCCGGCATGATTGCCAACTTTGTGGCGGCGGCGGCCGCACGCGATCTCGACCCTGACTGGGCCATCTGTGCCTTTGCCGCCGAGGAAAATGATACTCTGGTAACCGCGGTTGCGCAGGGCGGCAAGCTGCGAGTCGGTTTTGAAAATTCGCTCTTCATGCCGGATGGTAGCATCGCCGCCGACAATGCTTCCCGCGTGGCCGCCGCCAACCGCCTGTTTGGCTAGGCAGGCGGCACAGACCTATGCCCCAAGCGCCTCCATCAGGCGGCAATAGCATTCCTGACTGCGCCTGAAGCTGGACAGGCGAAAGAATTCATTAGGTGCATGAATTTGTTCATCATCCAATCCAAAGGCTAGCATGGTTGCATGAACGCCCAGTTCATCCAGCAGCATCGACATCACCGGGATCGATCCGCCAACACGAATTTTATAGGGCTCCTTTCCATAAATATCCTGCAGCACCTTGCCGGCAATTTCGCTCGCATTATGTCCTCTTGGCATAACAAACGGCTTGGCGGTTGCCGGCAGACGGTCAACCTCCACGGTCACACCCGACGGCGTATGTTTTTCAACATGCGTCCGGATCAGTCGGACAATCTCTTCGGGTGACTGGTCTGCCACCAGCCGGCAAGTAATCTTTGCATGCGCCTGTGAGGGAATGACCGTTTTCGTACCGCTGCCCTGATAGCCGCCCCAGATACCGTTCAGTTCCAGCGTCGGCCGCGCCCAAAGACGTTCTGGAACAGTGTATCCGACCTCTCCGAACGGTTCCGGCACACCCATCTTTGCAGCATATTCATCTTTGTCAAAGGGCACACGTGCAATAGCCTCGCGGTCCTCGATAGTCAGTTCGACAACATCATCGTAAAAGCCATCAATCGTAATCCGGCCATCCAGCCCCTTCATCGAAGCGATGATATGCGACAGCGCGTGGATCGGGTTAGCAACGCCACCACCATGCATGCCGGAATGTTTGTCACCATTCGCGCCGGTCACCGTTAATTCGCAGCCAACAAGTCCTTTCAGCCCCTGCACAAGGCTTGGCTGGTCCGCACCCCACTGCCCGCCATCCGAGGAAAAGATCATGTCTGCCTGCAACAGATCCGCATGCTGCTTGATAAAGGGCGGCAGTGTCGGCGAGCCGATTTCTTCCTGCCCTTCATAAAAAACCTTCACGTTAACCGGCAGGGCGCCATGCACCTTCAGCATCGCCTCAAGCGCGAATATGGGTGCCAGCATATTGCCTTTATCATCAGACGCGCCGCGGCCATAGATCCTGCCATCCTTGATGACTGGTTCAAAGGGCGGGCTATCCCATAGATCGAAAGGGTCGGCAGGTTGAACATCAAAATGCCCATATATCAAGATGGTCGGCTTGTCCGGGCCGGCCTCCATCCAATCACCGTACACAACGGGATGGGTTTCGGTTGCCATCATTCTGGCATTGGCGATACCGGCATCATGCAGGCGGTCAATCACCCAGTTACCTGCCCGCACCACATCTTCAAAATGAGCATCCTGAGCCGAAACGGACGGTATAGCGATGAAATCCGCCAGCGCGTCAATGAATCGATTTTGATTGTCATCGAGGTAGATATTCCAGTCCATAATCGCATCCTCAGATCGAATCTCAAATCGCGTGTAATTGATCCGCTTGGCGATGCGAACCAGGCCGGCCAAACCTTCATGTTTTTAACCTACAACTATTTGCGCCGGTCCCGGAAGCCACTTTGACGTCGGCTTCGTTTGCGAGCCACCAAGGCGCAAGCACGGACAGAATATCTGACAAACGCCTTTTCAATAGCTGGTTATGGGGGCTGTATATGTTTTGATTGCACACAAATTAAAGAGGCACAAGCACTACACTGTATCAACGCGCTTCATCCCTGCACGCCTCGCGGCGGTCGCCTGACTGTCGAAAGACATCTCTCCCGCGTCATCTTTTACAATAATCACGCCGTAGAGCGTTGCGGCCTGATCCGCTGTATAGCGACCAAGGCGCACATCCTCGAAAACCGCGATTACGTCGCGTTCCAGCGGATCACCATATCCGCCGCCGCCCGGCGTGCGCACCCACACCCGGTCGCCGGGTGAGAGCGGGATGTCCTGTTCCTTTGACAAGTGAAGCGGCACATATGTCTCGCCGTCGCGCAGCACAACGACTTTATTCACATCGCCGTCACCACCGCCCAGAACGCCTTGAGGCCCGAACCTGCCATGGTCCATCACAAAGCTGGCGCGCGCCTCGCCATTGCGCAGCTCCAGCTCGTAATCCAGACCAAAGCCGCCACGCGTGCGCCCTGGCCCGGCGGATCCTTCATGCAGCGCGTAATGGTGATAGAGAACGGGAAAGGCCTGCTCCATGATTTCCACTGGCGGCGCCTTTGAAATGCCGATTGTCGAACAGCCATTGCTGAGCCCGTCCCCATCGGCGCTGCCGCCATAGCCGCCGCCAGACAGCTGATACATCACAAAATCCCGTCCACGTTCGGCATTATGACCACCAAGCGCAAAATTGCCGCTAGTGCCGGCTGGTGCGGCTGTCACCCGGTCGGGAAGCGCCTGCACCATCGCGGCGAAGACCGCCTCGGCGATGCGCTGGCTGACCTCAGCCGCGCATCCCGATACGGGTCGCGGATAATGGGCGTCAAGAAAGGTGCCTTCTGGCCTTATCACCTCCAACGGCTCAAAAGCGCCGGCGCTGATCGGCACTTCAGGGAAAATATGCCGCATGGCTAGATAAACCGAGCTGAGTGTCGTCGCCAGCACCGAATTCATCGGGCCGCGACACGGCGGACTGGAACCGGCAAAGTCAAAGACCAGCCTGTCCTCGATCTTGGTGATACCGAGCCGAATCTCGAGCGGCTCGTCCACCACTCCGTCACTGTCGACATAGGCCACCGACTGCCAGCTGCCCTCAGGCATGCTGGAAATCATCTGACGCATCTGTGTGGCGGCGCGATGGCGCAACTCGGTGATCGCATCGGCGACAACATCATCGCCATAGCGGTCAAGCAGGAGGTCCAGTCTGTCCGCGCCGACATGCAGCGCAGCAGCCTGCGCCTTCACATCGCCAATGCGCTGGTCGGCCACACGGATATTGGAACAGATGATGGCGTAGATTTCCTCATCCATCACACCTTGCTTGAACAGCTTCACCGGCGGCAGGCGCAAGCCTTCCTGTTCTACCGCCGTCGCCGAGGCGGAGAAGCCGCCGGGCACTGCGCCGCCTGTGTCCGGCCAGTGGCCGGTATTTGACAACCAGCACCACAACGCGCCGTCTCGGTAATAGGGGCGAACAAACCGCACATCCATAAGATGCGTACCGCCAAGATAGGGATCGTTGACGATATAGATATCTCCCGGCGCCGGCGCGCCCGCGCGCCCCTCGCCGATCAGCCGAATTAGTTCGGCGGTCGAATATTGCATGGTGCCGACAAAGACCGGCAGGCCGCCTGCCCCCTGCGCGACAAGCGCACCGTCTTCAACGGCATAGATCCCGTCGGAACGGTCATTCGCCTCGGCGATGACCGGCGAGAAGGCAGCCCGCGAAAAGCTGAGATCCATTTCATCACAAACCTGCTGCAGCCCGGCTTGGATGACGCTGAGGGTGATTGGATCAAGTTTCGGCGAATCAACTTTCTCTACATCCGGGCTCATGACGCGCGTCCAACAGTTAATAGAATATTGCCTTCCTTATCGGATGCGGCGACATCATGCGGCTCGATGAGAATGGTGGTATCCATCTGTTCCAGTATCGCCGGCCCGACAAGCTGCGCGTCAAGCGGCAGCCTTTCTCGGGCATAGACCGGTGTATCCTGCCAGCCGGATACCGCACCGCCGCGGTCAAACCAAACCGGACGGCTGTTTGTCTGGGCCGCCTGCAGCGATGACGCGCGCGCGGCATTGTCTATCAATCCGCCAAGATCCACTTCGGGACGCCGTCCAGTGACACTTGTGCTGACATTGACGATCTGCGCCCTGATTTCGGGCAGGCGCACCCGGAACCTAAAGTAATAAACCTCCTCGAACGCCTGCTGAATGTCCGCTCGCGTCATCCTCGCCGATTTCAAAGGTACGCAAAGAACATGCGTCTGGCCGGCGAACTGCATGTCCAGCGAATGTGTCACATCAATGGCCTCAATACGGACCGGCTCCTGAAGGATCAGCGCCTCGCCCTCGCGTGCCTGGCTTTCAAGCATCCCAGTCAGCAGATCAATTTCCATCGCGTCGAGCGGGCTGTTCACGGTGCGTACAAAATCATGTCGCAGATCTGCGACGATGCAGCCAAGTGCATTGGTGATCCCCGGCCGTGCCGGCACCAGCACCTCTGGAATGCCCAATTCGTCCGCCAGCGCGGAGGCATGCAGCGGCCCCGCTCCGCCAAAAGCGAAAAGGCTGAAATCGCGCGGATCAACGCCCAGCGAAACGGACACCATCCGTGTCGCCCCGGCCATGCGAGTAGTGGCCATGCGAAGCACCGCAGCTGCCGCGGTTTCGGCGTCAACACCCAGCGGATCGCCAAGCCGTGTCTGGAAAATCCGCCTTATATTATGGATATCAACCGCCCCCGGCACCGATTTCAGCTTGCTGACATCCAGCCGGCCAAGAACCATGTTGGCGTCTGAAATGGTAGGCAGGTTACCGCCGCGCCCGTAGCAGATCGGCCCGGGATCGGCTCCGGCACTTTGAGGACCGACCTCCAGAAGACCGGCTTCGTTCACCCGCGCGATCGACCCACCACCGGCCCCGATGGTGCGGACATCAACCATCGGCACGTGGATAGGCATCGCATATTCGATCTCGATCTCGTTCGAGACAGAAGGCTGGCAGTCGCGGATCAGCGCGACATCGGTCGAGGTGCCCCCCATGTCATAGCTGATTAGATTTGGACGATTGGCACGGCGTCCGGTATAGGCGGCGGCGATCACCCCTGATGCAGGACCCGACATCACCGTCTTGGCTGCCTCCTTGACCACTCGGCTCGCTGAAACGGTGCCACCATTCCCATTCATCACCAGCAGCTCGCCCCCATAGCCGCCATCGGCAAGCTCGTCGGCGAGGCGTTTCACATAGCGTTCCAAAAGCGGCTGCACCGAGGCATTCACCGCCGCGGTTACGCCGCGTTCAAACTCGCGGCTCTCTGACAACAGCGCGTGGCCCATGGTGATATAGCTGTTCGGCCACATATCAGCCAGAACTTCTGCGGCCCTAATCTCGTGGGTCGGATTCGCATAGGCGTGCAAGAAATGGATGACAACCGATTCTGCGCCGCGCGCCAGCAGCGCCTCGCCGGCCGCGCGCACCGCCGCCTCATCCAGCATAATGACGATGCGGCCGGCATAATCCATCCGTTCCGGCACCTCGATACGCAAGTTACGCGGGATGATCGGGTCGAAATGCCCTTTCATGCCATAGGGCTGCGGCCGGGTGCGGCGGCCCAGCTCCAGCACATCGCGAAAACCGGCGGTAGTGATCAACCCTGTCCGGCTTAGCTTGCGTTCCAGCACAGCGTTTGTCGTGGTTGTGGTGCCATGGATGACCAGCGCCACGCGTGATAGATCGCTTTCGGCCTCGGCAACAGCGTTCATAACGCCGAACGCCTGATTGTCGACGGTGCTGGCAACCTTGGCCAGGCGCACAACGCCACTTGCCTGGTCGAGCCTGACAAGATCGGTGAAAGTGCCGCCAACATCGACGCCGATCAGATCACCGTCATAGCTTTTGTTGCTGCTATCCATGCCTGTTGTCTCCAGAACATCTTTCCCGGCGCACCGCCTTATCTAGTGGCGATCAGTCATCGGCCGCAAATCATTGGCATGCAAATGAGCGCTAAATCTTGACAAAAAGTCAAACGGATTTCCAAAATGACATATGGTGTGCAGGAAACAATGGCGGGAGCAACCGGCAGGAATCGGGACCGGCATGGCGGCCGCCGCGATCATGCTGCCCACCAGCGCCAGCGCCCACGCTACCGGCCAGAGTTTTGTCGCGCTGCTGCCCACCGGGCCCTACATGGCCGTCGGCGTTGCCATCGTAGCGCTCAGCATCATGCTTTTATGGTTCCTGCCGCAGCATTCTGGCGCTCGGCTTTTGCCAAGCTGCGGCGTAGGCCGCATCGCCGTACCGCCAGCGGCCCGGTCAGTCGCCAGCTTTCTGACCTTCATAATGTTGTGCGGCGGCATCGCGAGTGGACTGGCGGGCACGCGCGATCCGCTGGAAAATCCTCTGGTGTTGGGATTCTGGGTGGTATTCTGGATGGCATCGCCGATGATTCAGGGGTATGGGTTCAATCTGTGGGGCTGGATATCGCCCTGGCAATGGGCGGTTCGGCCACTGGCCGATCTGACAAGACGACCGGTACTGACCTTGTCCCGGCGCGTCGGCGTCTGGCCGGCTGCGATTCTTCTCCTTGGATTTTCGGCCTTTACCCTCGCCGACCCGGCCCCTGACGACCCCGGACGCCTTGCAAAGGTGATTGCCGCCTACAGCCTGCTAACATTTGCCGGCATGGCGCTGGCTGGGCCGGGCCGCTGGCTTCGGCAAGTGGAATTCCTGTCTGTACTGATGGCGCAGTTCGGCAGGCTGGGCCTGCTGGCGCGTCGCGGTGGGCGGGTGCGGGCCGGATGGCCTGGATGGCAGCTGGCGAATGGCGCCGCCTCGGTCCCGGGCATCCCTGTCTTTATCCTTGTGCTGCTTGGCACCGGATCCTTCGACGGCTTTAACGAAACCTTCGTCTGGCTCGACCTCATCGGCGTCAATCCGCTAGCATTTCCCGGACGATCTGCCGTCATCGGACAGGTGATCGCCGGGCTTGTGGTGGCGAACCTGCTGCTGATCGGGCTGTTCCTGACGATGATACGGACCGGTGACGTGCTGGTTGGTGGCAATCGCTCGCATGCGCAGCTTTTGGCGCTGTTTGCGCCTACCATCCTGCCTATCGCGCTAGCGTATCATACCGCACACTATCTGCCGTCACTTCTGGTCGATGGCCAGTATGTAATGATCGCACTAAATGACCCTTTCGGCACGGGGGCAAATATCCTCAATCTGGCCGATTTCTACGTCACCACTGGCTTTTTCAATCATCGCGAAACGATGCGGGTCATCTGGCTATGTCAGGCAGCGGTAATCGTGCTTGGCCATGTTATCGCGGTCATTCTGGCGCATGCCAAAGCGGTAAAGACTTATGGGGATGTCGCACGGGCATTTCGCGCCGGCCTACCTCTAGCCGTATTCATGGTTCTTTATACTTGGCTGGGCCTTTGGCTGCTGGCGGCCCCGAAAGGCGGGTGATTCCGTCTGGGTCATTTTGGGCTGGACATAATGTTTGCACAAACACAAACTTGGCGCAGATCTTATATAAAGAATTCAGAGCAACAATCGAAACGTAAGGAAACATAAGGAAGGGAGGCCATCATGAAAAAGACGATCCACGAAAATTCGGCTGACAACACCCCCGCAAAAGACGCCGGCGAAAGCCGGATTGTCGCAGCAAAGCCAAGTCGCCGCAAGGCAATCAAGACGCTAGCAGCCACAACCGCCCTAGCGGCGGCGGCCAGTAGCATGCCACTATTCGGGCGCTACGGCCAAGTGCAAAGCTCGGAGCCCATCAAGATTGGCTTCCAGGTACACAGAACCGGCATTGGTGCCGCTTATGGCCGCTGGTATGACCGTACAACCAAGGCCGCAGTCAAAAAGATCAATGGCGAGGGCGGGATCAATGGTCGCGCTGTCGAGATTGTTGCCGAGGATGACGGCACAGACCCCAAGCGGGGCGCGGAAGTTGTTGAGAAAATGGCGACCCAGCACGGCTGTGACATTGCGTTCGGAACCCTGTTTAGCCATGTGGTGATCGGCTCAGCGCCGCGTGCTGGCGAACTGAAAATCCCGTATTTCGTTGTCTCGGAAGGACATCATGTCGCCAGCGGCATGCTTAACCGCTACACGCTGCAACCCGGCATTACCGATGTTAAAAGCCAGGTGCAGGCGATGGCCCCCTTTGTCAACAGCACGCTTGGCAAGAAGGTCACGATGATCTACCCGGATTTTGCCTTCGGACATGATCACCGCGATTATTTCTCAGCCGCGGTCGAGGCACAGGGAGGCGAAGTTGTGGCAAAAATCGCAATTCCACCGACCGAATCCTCATTCACCAAATATTTCCCGAAAATCCCTCGCAACACCGATGTGATCTATCATGTCATGGTAGGCCCGGCAGTTCTGACCTTCGTCAAGGAAATGGGTGAGTTCTTCGGCAACTCGCGACCTGAGATTTTTGGCTTTATCGACTCGCTCGAAGCGGTTGATCTGGCCAGCCCGGGACTTGAATTCCTAGAAGGTACATACTTCTGGGAGGGCAACCCGCGCTATGCGCAGGCCGATCAGTCAGAGTACGACAAGGCGTATCGCGCAGCGGTCGGTGTCGATGCGAACGGCGCCTCGATGTCGGATTCAAAGGATGTCGCGACCTATGCCCATATGTTTGGCTGCTGGGAGACACTGCATATCGTCAAGGCAGGCATGGAAGCCAGCGGATATGCCGGTGCTGGCGACCGCGCCAAGCTGATCGAGGCGGTGGAATCTATGAGCGCGATGCCGCATTCCTTTGCGCACCCGCAGGGCGCAAAAGAGTTCAACGGAAAGACACACCAAACCTTTGGCCACCAGTACATCACACGCGTTACCAACGGCAAGCTTGTGCTGGCTCACACAACCTCGATCTCGGATACCTACTATCCCGACGAGGTGGATTACACGACTCAGTCCTTCTAGGGCAATGGCGTGGCCCGCAAGCACGGGCCACGCCCTTTCTTTATTTTTTTTACGTAATATTTTTTTCTACGCTCTGGGGGGGGATGGCGTTAGCCGCATTGCATGGAACTCGGGCCCTATCTGATCCTTGGCCTCCTTGAAGGACTGGTCACAGCCGCCGTGCTGTCATTGATGGCACTCGGGCTATCGCTCGTCTTCGGGGTGATGCGAGTGGTCAATGTCTCGCATGGTGAATTCTTTATGGTCGGTGCGGTGCTGACCTGGTGGATCGCGGATCTGGTGGGCGGTCATCCGGCTTTAGGCTTCATAGCCGCGCTGGTGCTAGCGCCGCTGCTGACAGCCGGGCTTGCCATGCTTGCCGATCAGCTGGTACTGAAGAGGATCGGCTATGACCCCGAACGTACAATCGTCGCGACAATCGGTCTTTTGTATGTCATTCAACAGGTCACGCTGATGACCTATGGCCCCGACGCGCGCCCGGTCGAGGCCCCGTTCAATCATCGCCTGTCCATCCCTTTTGTCGAATGGACTGATGGCGGGATGGTGATGTACTGGCCCTGGGGGCTTGGCACCACGAGTTACAAGCTGGCGGTGATCGGTGCCGCCATTATCTTGCTGACTACCATCTGGCTGCTGATGACCCGGACCCGTTACGGATTGCTGATGCGGGCAACTCAGCTTGACCGCGAGACGGCGCAGGCCTTCGCCATTCCGGTCGGAAAGGTCTATGCCTCGGTCTTCGGGCTCGGCGCTGGATTGGCGGCGCTTGGCGGCGTGCTGATCGTGCCCATCCAGCAGGCCCACTACCTGATGGGGCATGACCCGCTGTTGCTGTCTTTCATTGTGGTGATCATCGGCGGTCTGGGCAGCCTGCCTGGCACAGTCGTGGCAGCACTGCTCATCGGTATCAGCGATGGTATAATCTCAGTCTTCTTTTCACCAACTTTGGCCAAGATCATTGCCACGCTGGCGGTAGCCCTTGTACTGGTCTTCCGGCCACAGGGGCTGTTTGGAAAGCGCACGCTATGACCGATTTGCAGAAATCGTGGGCGCTTCACCTAGGCGTTATCGCGCTCCTGTTCGTGTTGCAATTCATCCTACCCGCCTATCACCATGGCAGCCTCGCTAGGATCATGGTACTGACCTGCTATGCCATAGGCTATAATATCCTGTTCGGTTATACCGGCCTTCTCAGCCTAGGGCATGCGCTGTTCTTCGCCGCCGGCATGTATGGCATGTCTCTCAGTATTCAGCATCTTGACTGGGCCGCCGGGCCTGCGATGCTGGCCGGGCTTGCCGCCGGATTTGCCGTCGCGCTTGTGATCGGATTCCTGCTGCTGCGCACCGCCGGGGTCGCTTTCATGATTGTGACGCTGATGTTCGCGCAGGCTGGTTATCTGACAGTGCTGTATTTCGGCGAATGGACACGCGGCGATGAAGGTTTTGTAATCCAGCAGGAGCTGCGCCGCATCGCCGGCTTTGATCTGTCTGACCCGACAAGCCGCTACTTCGCGGCATTGTTGATGATGGCGGTGTGTATCATCATCACACTGCGCGTTGTGCAGACCGGTTTCGGGCGCGTGCTTGTGGCGATGCGCGAGAATGAGGAACGCACCCGCATGCTGGGCTATGATATCCAGCGGCACAAACTTGCGGCCATACTGCTGTCCGGAACAATGTCGGCGGCAGCCGGCGCAGCCTACGGTCTGCTTTTTGGCTATGCCGGGGCCACCTTCGCCTCGGTTCAGTATTCGATTTTTCCGCTTCTCTGGGTACTTCTTGGCGGCGCAGGCACCGTTCTGGGGCCATTTATCGGAACGCTGTTCATGTTCTATCTCATTGATCTTTCCAGCGGGTTGACAACCGCCTACATGCTGATCGCCGGCTTGGTGCTGGTGGCGCTAACCCTGTTCGCGCCACAGGGACTTGTAGGCGAGCTGCGGCGGCGCACAATGCGGTGGCTGCCATGAGCCTGCTGTCCACACGCGATCTCACCCGACATTTCGGTGGCCTGAAGGCCGTGGAGAATGTCGATTTTGAGCTTCCCACCGGGCAGGTGCGCGCACTGATCGGTCCGAACGGAGCCGGTAAGACAACCTTTGTCGGCATGCTATCGGGCCGGATCCCCTCAAGCCGCGGGCAGATAATCTTTGACGGGCGCAACATCACTGCCGAACCGGCGCATCGGCGTATCCGCGCCGGCATGGCCTATACATTTCAGATCACGTCGGTCTATGGCCGCCTGCCGGTGACCGAGAATGTCGCGCTGGCGGTCCGCTGGCGAACCGGCGGCGACGAGGCCGAGACCAGGCGACGCGTAGGCGAGGCGCTGGAGCGCGTTGGCATCGCCGACCGTGCCGACCAGCTTGCGGGTGACCTGAGCTACGGGCATCAGCGGCTTCTGGAGATTGCCATGGGGCTGAGCCAAGGACCGCGCCTTCTGATCCTTGATGAACCGACACAGGGCCTCGCCGACAGCGAGATCACCGATTTCATCGCGCTGATCCGAAATCTGGCGGGCGAAATGACCATCCTGCTGATCGAACATAACATCAATGTTGTGATGCAGACGGCAGATGCCATCACCGTTCTGAACGCTGGTCAGGTGCTTGCCGAGGGCACACCTGACGCGATCCGTGCCAATGCCGTCGTGCAGGCCGCTTATCTGGGGACAGGCTGATGCTGAGCGTTAGCGGATTGTCATCCGGATATGGCGAGGCGCAGGTCCTTCATGATGTTTCCTTTAATGTCGAGCCCGGCGAGATTGTCTGCCTTCTTGGGCGCAATGGCGCCGGCAAAAGCACATGCCTAAAAACAATCATGGGCCTCATCCGCGCCACCAGCGGGAGAGTTGAATGCGGGAGAGTCGAGATCTCGCGCCTGCCGGCAGATGAGGTGCCACGCCACAGAATTGGGTATATACCACAGGGACGCCGCCTGTTTTCCGAGCTGACGGTCGCGGAAAATCTAGAAATCGGCCTTATGGTCAGCCGCAAGGACCATACTTTTCGGGAACAGGTGCTTGAGATGTTCCCACGGCTCCGTGAAAGGCTGCACCAGCGCGCCGATACGCTGTCCGGCGGCGAACAGCAGATGCTCGCAACGGGCCGAGCACTGTGCATCAACCCATCGGTACTGCTGCTTGACGAACCGACTGAGGGGCTGCAGCCCTCTATGATCGAACAGATCCGTCAGGCTGTCACCGCCATGCGTGACCGCGGCGTGGCTATCCTGCTAGTTGAACAGCGCGTTGATGCAGTGCTGTCGATCGCAGACCGAGTAGTTTTTCTCGAGAATGGCCGCAGCCATGCGCCGGTAGCGGCTGCTGCGCTTCGCGACGATCCGGAGCTGCTTCATCGCTTTGTCGGCGTATAGCGAGCCAAGCCCTAGATCAGACGTTCCAGCAGCTGCAGCAGCTGGCGCTGTTCATCATTATCAAGTGGTGCCAGCGTCTGGCGCGAAACCTCGGCCGCCTGCGCGGCATATTTCCGGAAAAGCGCCCGCCCCTTTCGTGTTGGGGTCAATATCAGGCGCCGCTTGTCACTCTCCAGCGGACCGGCAGTGACAAGATCGCGGGCGCGCAGCCGGTCCACCACGCCCTTGATTGTCGCCACATCCATGGATGTCAACCGTCCAAGCTCGTTCTGCGAGGCCTGGTCAAGCTCGCACAGCTTAGCAAGAGCCGCGAATTGGGTCGGCGTCATCTCCGGGATCAGGGCAGAAAAAATCGCGATATGCCGCTGTACCGCACGCCGCATGACGAAGCCAATCTGACGTTCGAGTACATAGGTGTTGGATATGTCCATGGACGGTCCTCCAACCTGCGGCGACATAGCAGCCATCCGGCGCATCCTGCGCCGTCTTTGACAGTTGACACTACCAGACCCGCATAGCACAGTCTATTTGTACACAAACGAAATATGCAGCAATTTCAATCCGGTCGGGCCATGTCCTATTTGCGACCACATCGGCTAGAAAACGCCCTCGAATGGCTTGCCGCCGAGCAACCGCTCGTCATGGCCGGCTGCACCGACATCTATCCGCTGCACCAGACACCCGCCCTTGATGGGCCGCTTCTCGACATCACCGATCTCGATGAGCTTCGTGGCATCACGCTGGCGGAGGGCTGGCGGCGTATTGGCGCGGCAACCAGCTGGGCCGATATCCTGCGCGCCGACCTGCCGGCAGCCTATGATGGTCTGCGGGCAGCGGCGCGGGAAATTGGCGGCGTCCAGATTCAGGCCAGTGGCACCATAGGCGGCAATCTGTGCACCGCTTCACCAGCTGGCGACAGCATCCCCTGTCTAATGACGATGGATGCCGAAATCGAGCTTGCCTCGCATCGTGGTATCCGTTGCCTGCCATTGGCGGATTTTCTGACCGGAGCACGGCAGACGGCCCGCGAACGGGACGAGCTTGTGGTCGCTGTTCATGTGCCGGAAGAGGCCGAAACCGGCTGTGCCGGATTTGAAAAGCTTGGCGCACGCCGGTATCTGGTAATTTCTATTGCGATGACGGCAGCACGGCTGGTGATCAATCAGGACCGCATTGACAGCGCGGCGATCGCGGTCGGGGCCTGCGCGCCAGTCGCGGTGCGGTTACGAGATATCGAGGCAGCCCTGCAAGGCCAGTCATGCGCCGATGCCGAAGCCAGCCTGCGCGATAGCAAATCACGCATCATGACTGCCCTGTCTCCTATTGATGATGTGCGGGGCACCGCCGGCTATCGCCGGGAGGCCGCCGCCGAACTGGTCACAAGGCTGGTCGGACGCTTATGCAAGGATGCAGTATGATGGACGGGATGCAGAACACCGGCGGGCGGATCACCTTCACAGTGAATGGCGAAAAGCAGGAGGTCACCTGTCCCCCGTCAACACGCCTCAGTGAAGTGTTGCGCGAGTCGTTGGCACTGCGCGCCACTAAGGTTGGCTGCAACGCCGGTGACTGCGGTGCCTGCACCGTGCTTCTCGATGGTGACCCGGTCTGCGCCTGTCTGGTGCCGGCTGGGCAGCTTGAAGGCAGGCACGTGGAAACCGCGGAGTCGCTTGCCGATACGAATGATACCCTGTCGGCGCTGCAGGCTTCGTTCCTGCGCCATGGCGCGGCGCAATGCGGAATCTGCACCCCGGGCATGATGATGGCTGCCACCGCGCTGATGCGGGAGAACAGCGCGC
The DNA here is from genome assembly GCA_002731315.1 of Rhodospirillaceae bacterium. Next base: position 26,400 of record PCBG01000019.1, read on the forward strand.
CTGACAGGCAGGCTGTCGAGGTCGCGCTTGGCGGCGTGCTGTGCCGTTGCACCGGATATGCCAAGATCATCGACGCGGTGATGGATGCCGGCAGAACCAGGGTTGACAGCATGGCGCCCGAGGCTGGTGCCGCCATTGGTGCTTCAATTGAACGTATCGACGGACGCGCTAAAGTCGATGTCAGCGAAAGGTTCGGTGCGGATAGCTGGCCGGACGGGGCACTGCTGGTGCGTGCCATCCGCAGCCCGCACTATCTGGCCGATTTCACCTTTGGCGATCTTGACGGCTGGGCCGCAGCCCACCCGCAGATTGAAGCGGTGGTAACTGCGGATGACATTGCCGGCATCAATGAATTCGGAGTCATTCCACCTTTTGCCGACCAGCCAGCACTGGCCGAAGGGACGGCGCGGTTCCGCGGCGAGGCGGTGGCGCTTGTGGTTGGTGAGGCCGACTGGCTTGCCGCGGCGGACCTGTCCGGCTTCCCGGTGAACTGGACCGAACGCGAGGCAGCCATAGAGATTGAGGCGGCGCGGGCCGCCGGCGCGGCACAGCTTCACGCCGGCCGTGAGGGTAACCTTCTGGTGACCGGTCGGGTTCTGAGCGGCAATGGCGCCGACGGGCTGGCCGGGGCTGCCGCCACCGTCAGCGCAGCTGTCCAGACAGCCTATGTCGAACATGCGCCTATCGAACCTGAGGCGGGGTGTGCCTGGATGGAAGGTGATGTTCTGGCGATTTCTGCCTGCACACAGGCCCCGGTCATGGATCAGGAAGATACGGCGAAAATTCTTGGCCTACCGCTGGAAAAGGTGCGGATCATTCCCGCCGCTGCCGGCGGCGGTTTCGGTACCAAGCTCGATGTCTCGCTGCAGCCGCTGCTGGGGCTGGCCGTGTTCAAGACAGGCAAGCCATGTCGGATGATCTATACCCGCCATGAGTCGATGATCGCCACCACCAAGCGCCATCCGGCAGCCATGCGCGGCAGCCTGGCCGGGGACAAGGACGGGCGCATTGTAGGCATGACCTTCGAAGGTGAATTCAACACCGGTGCCTATGCTAGCTGGGGGCCGACCGTGGCGACGCGCGTGCCGATCCATGCTTCCGGTCCCTACCGTGTGCCGCATTACATTGCTAAGGCGCATGCCATCCATACCAGCGGCCCGACAGCCGGCGCCTTTCGCGGCTTCGGAGTGCCGCAGGCAACGATCCTTCAGGAAATCATGATGGACCGGCTGGCGCTGAAGCTTGATATCGACAGGCTGGAAATCCGCCGTCGCAACGCGCTTCTCGATGACGACCAAACGGTCTGCGGCCAGCAGCTTAACGGTGTCGGTATCGCTGATTGCCTAGACGCGCTGGCCCCCGCCTGGCAGGAAGCCGGCCCACGCATTGCCGCCTTCAACGCCGAGAACACCACGTTGAAGCGGGGACTTGGTGTCGCCTCCTGTTGGTATGGCTGTGGCAACACCGCGTTGCCGAACCCGTCGACTATCAGGCTTGGCATCACTGCCGACGGCCGACTGAAGCTACATCAAGGAGCCACCGATATCGGCCAGGGATCAAACACGGTGATCACCCAGATCTGCGCCGACGCGCTTGGCATGCCAATGGTGGATTTCGAGCTTGTCGGCCCGGACACCGCGCTGACGCCGGACTGCGGCAAGACTTCCGCCTCGCGCCAGACCTTCATTACCGGCAAGGCCGCGGAACTATCCGGCCGGCAGCTTCGCGCCGACATCCTGCGGCTCAGCAATATGAGCGATGCGGCCAGCGTCCGGCTTGACGGCGCGACGATCATCATCAGCGATGCCGGCGCAACCCGCCGGATCGAGCTTGCCGACATGCCGTCAGATGAATTCGGCTATGTGCTGCGGGCCGAGGAGAGCTTCGACCCGCCGACCGTGCCGCTTGACGAAAATGGCCAGGGCACACCCTATGCCGTCTATGGCTATGGCGCGCAGGTTGCTGAAATCGAGGTCGATCTCCAGCTTGGCACAGTGAAGGTCATCCGCATCACCGCGGCGCATGATCTCGGGCGGGTGATCAACCCGCTTCTGGCCACCGGCCAGATCGAAGGCGGCATTGCCCAGGGGCTTGGCATGGCGCTGATGGAGGAATATATCCCGGGCCGCACCGAGAACCTTCATGATTACCTGATCCCCTCGGCTGGCGACATGCCGCAGGTTGATACCATCTTTGTTGAAAAGCCTGATCCGATCGGCCCGATGGGGGCAAAGGGGCTTGGCGAACATGTGCTGATCCCAACGGCACCGGCCATTCTGAACGCCATCCGTGATGCCAGCGGTGCCGAGATAACACAGCTTCCGGCGCTGCCGCACCGTGTGCTTGCCGCCATCAGACTGGCCGAGGAGAAAGCTTCTTGAGCGAGCGCACGGATGAAAAAATCAGGTGCGATGCCTGCCCGGTGATGTGCTATATCGCCGACGGCAAAAGCGGCGCCTGTGACCGCTACGCCAATCATGAAGGCCAGATTTTCAGGCTCGACCCGCTGACTATTCTCGACCGGCGGATGGCTGCCGGTGATAGCGTCAAACCCTTCCTTGGGGCAAGCTGGGATGGCGGGCTTGGCCAGGAGGACAAGGTGTTTGTCACCGCGATCGGTGCCGGCACCACCTATCCAGACTACAAGCCGGCGCCCTTTATCGTCAGCCGTGATATCGAGGGCGTGGATTTCGTTACCGTCGTGACCGAGGCGATTTTCTCCTATTGCGGTGTGAAGGTGAAGATCGACACCGACCGGCATCTTGGCAAGGAAGGCGCAGTTGTGCGCGCTAAGGGCGAGGCTGTCGGTCTTGTTATCACCTCGGAATATGGTTCGCAGATGCTGTCGCTTGGTGGGGTCGATCACCTGACCGGCGGGTCAAAGGGTGAAGGCCGTGTGACCTGCGATACGCTAATGCGGTTGTGCAACAAGGAAGCTGTAGAACTGACCATTGATGACGGCGCCACGATCACCGTCGAAGCCGGCAAGCCACCGGTTGTCGATGGCATCCGCGAAGAACGGATGCGGGTTGGCTGTGGGTCGGCTACCATCGGCATGTTTGCCTCGCAATGGAAGGGACTGGTCGACGAGGTGGTCGTGGTTGACGATCACATCACCGGTGTTGTGTCCGAGCATCAGGCCGGCAAGGTCATCGACTGGGCCGAGACCGGAATCAAGATCAAGGGACGCCGGTCCACCCCGGGCCGCTATTTCCAGGTGGCCGAACCCGGGCTCGGCTGGGGCGGCACCGATGTCGAGGACCCGCTGACCATCCTTGGCGACTGGAACGCGGCCAAGGGCGCATGCGCCGGGCTCACCCTGCTGATGGTGTCTACCACCGGCGAGCAGTTCGGCTATTACGTTCTGGATGATGATCTAGTGCCACAGCCGGCCCACTTGCCGGAGGCGCTGCAGGCCACCGTCGACCTGATCACCGAGAATTGCGAGCCGGCGCAATGCACCGTGCTGTTCATGGGCGGTGCCGGCGGATCACTGCGGGCCGGCGCAACGCGCAATCCGGTGAAACTCACCCGCTCGGTGCAGAAGAAACATACCGCCGTGTCCTGCGGCGGGGTACCTGCCTATGTCTGGCCGGGCGGCGGCATCACGATCATGGTCGATGTGCTGAACCTGCCTGACAACGCCTTTGGCTATGTGCCGACGCCAGCGCTTGTCGCGCCGCTGGAATTTACGGTGCGCCGTGAGGATTATCACGATCTTGGCGGGCATAACGCCGATATCCGCACCATCGGTGCGGCGATCGAGGATGGCAGCGAATATGGGGCAAGTTCCCGCATTCTTGGACCGGGAGAGCGTACGCTTCTGACCCGCGACGGAAAGGAACTCTAAGATGAACGCGCCGCTGCCGCGTGGGCTTCAGGTCAGCCTTTTTGGCACCGGGCAGCGGCTGCATATCCAGCACGGGCCAACCGATCTAGTGATCGATGCCGACGGGGTGGAGCGCCTTGTCCTGTTCGAAGCGGCGGTTGATTCCATGCATGACGTCCTCACCGGGCTAGCGGATGAGCTGCCAAGGCTTCGTGCCTCGTGGCAGGCAGACCGGGCATTTTCCGGACCGGTTTCGCGTCGCATGCAGGACGCCTGCGCCCTCGCTGGAGACAGGTTCGTCACTCCGATGGCCGCGGTGGCAGGGGCGATTGCCGATCATGTCCTAGCAGCGATGATGGCAAGCCGCCATGCCGCAACGGCCACCAAGATCAGCGTCAATAATGGTGGCGATATCGCCTTCTGGACAGGCAACGGGGCCATCACCCGCGCGGCCATTGCCGGCCAGCAGGATGCCGCCATCACCCTGCGCGGACCAACCGCCTGGCGTGGCATGGCCACATCCGGCCAGGGCGGGCGCAGCCTGTCCCCCGGCATTGCCGACAGCGTGACGGTTTTGGCCGATTGCGCCGCACATGCTGATGTTGCGGCAACCTTGATCGCTGGTGCCGTGAACTGCCCTGGCTTGGCCGGGATCGACCGTATACCGGCACATGACATCGATGCCGACAGCGACCTTGGCAGCCGCCTTGTGACGATTGCGGTGCCGCCGCTCGACCTCGGACAGATCGATACTGCCCTAACTGCCGGCTGCACGCTGGCTACCGAGCTAATAGCAGGCGGGCGTATCGCTGGCGCGGTTCTCGAACTGCAGGGCGAAATCGCCGTGGTCGGGCTTGATGATCCGGCGGCGCGGCTGGCCATGACCCGTGACTCAGGTGACAATTCCATGACGAGAGAGGACTGACAGATGCCCGATTTCCGACTTCGCAAGATGATGCTGTTTTCAGAGACCATTCATCACGAAAATGGCCCACCACCAGCTAATCCACGCCGACGCGGGGCAATTGTCGCCATTGTCGCCAACCCTTTTGCGGACACCTGGCAACCGGATCTGCGGTCATCCATGGACGTGCTTAAGCCGCTTGGCCTAGAGATGACCGACGAACTGATCGATGCACTGGGTGGGGTCGATAGCATTGACGGCTATGGTAAGGCCGCCCTTGCCGGCGAGGGCGGCGAACTGGAACATACCGCGCTATGGCACGTGCCCGGCGGCTATTCCATGCGCGAGCGACTGGGCGATGCAAAAGCGATAGTGCCGTCTGCAATGAAGGTCGGCGGCCCCGGCACTCCTATCGACATACCGCTTGGCCATATCAACGCCGCCTATGTGCGCAGCCATTTCGACGCGATGGAGGTGCGCCTTCCCGATTCCCCGCGTGCTGGCGAGATCATGTTTGCGCTGGCGATGTCATGTGGCCCCAGGATCCATAACCGGATGGGTGGCCTGACGGTGGATGAGGTGAAGGGCGAAGACGGGCTGCGCTGAACGGGGCATGTTGTGCAAGGCACGATCCGGGTTACAGTGAGACACAACAGACAGACTGATAGGGAGATGGCAGATGAAAGCCCTGATAGTAATCGACCCGCAGAATGATTTTTGCCCAGGTGGCGCGCTAGCAGTCGCCGGCGGTGACGAGATTATGTTGCATATTAATGTGATGATGGATGATTTCGATATTGTTGTACTGACCCAAGACTGGCACCCCGCCGGCCATTCCAGCTTTGCCTCTTCGCATGACGGCGCGATGCCTTTTACCTTCACCGAAATGCCCTATGGCCCGCAGGTGCTGTGGCCAGACCACTGCATTCAAGCAAGCGCAGGAGCGGCCTTCCATCCAGCGCTGAATACTGATCGCGCCGACGCCATCATCCGCAAGGGCATGAACCCGTCGGTGGACTCCTATTCCGCCTTTTTCGAGAATGACAAGACCACCGCCACCGGCCTCACAGGATTGTTGAAAGGGCGTGGCTGCACCGATCTGACCATGGTCGGGCTGGCCACTGATTATTGTGTAGCCTGGTCGGCACTTGACGGCGCGGCGCAGGGTTTTAAAGTTGAGGTAATGCTTTCGGCCTGCCGAGCGATTGATCTCGACGGGTCACTGAATAGCGCTCTGACGAATATGCGCGAGGCCGGGATTTGCCTTGCCGGATAAAGATGACATTGGGAAAGGGTCTCGATGACTGACAACAATTCAAGCACAGACCAGCCTGACGGGCCAACTCAACGACCACATCGCGGCAGCCTACTGGTGACCTTCATCGGGGGCGCACTAATCGGTGCTTCGGTCTTCTGGACAGGGTCCGAGCTGTTGGAAACGACGGCGGAAACAACAGATAGCATGACTATGCCGGCCAAGGGTGGTGGCGGGCATGCCGGCCATGCCGCGATGATGGTAGCGGTCGATGACTGGGCCGTCAAACCGACGCTGGACACCGCTATCTATGCTGATCCTGTCGGCGGATGGAACCTGAATGTGAAGACCAGCAACTTCACTTTTGATGCGGCCGCCGCCGGGCGCGACAATGTCGAGGGGAACGGTCATGCCCATGTCTATGTGAACGGGATGAAGCTCGGGCGCATCTATGGCGCGTGGTACCATATCGCCAGCCTGCCAAAGGGAAGGCACGAGATTTCGGTATCTCTTTATGCCAATGACCATCGCGGGCTAGCGCTGGGCGGCACCAAGATCACCAGCACCACCAAAGTCATTGTTGAATAGCGGACCGTAGCCGTTTACGTTGCCACATCTACTTGTATTCGAAAAGTGTCCCCGAAAAATGTCAACGCGACCCCCGCCGCGGCCAACGGACACTATTTTTATAAGATTCGCATAGAAATAGCGGTGCGTTTTACGGCGTGCGTTTGCGCGTCCTTCATTCGGGCATTGGCTGGACAATATCACCTAAGCTGAAGTTTTTAGGGTGCATGGCAACAATTAGCATGTTTCGCGGATGCTGGAACCCGCCAGCGATTAGCTGGCTGTCATTGGCAATTATTTCTTTCAGTCGAGCGACACCAACGTTATTTCCCGCTTTGCGCGGACAGCAACCTTGCGTTAGCAAAATGCGCCCTTGCGTCGGAGGCCGTAACGCTTGATCCGGCTTTGGCAGAAAGATGCACTCATGCTTGGACACATCATAGGATTTGCGCGACCCTTTGAATTGCCGAACCAAAAAGCCATACGTGTTCAGATATAGGAGAGCTGTTATGGAATTCGTTACTATTTCTCACTGGGACGTCCCCAGTGCGACAGATGACATGATGGATGAAGATGGTCGCGGCGCATGCCGGCCCTGCCCATGCAAGTTGACAACAGTCTTCATTCAAAAAAACAAATGATGAGAGGCCCGGCTTCTCGGCCCTTTCCCGTTCAGGCTGCGCCGGGAAATTGGCTGACCTCTATCACCTTTATTACTGGTTGCGCAGGCTGTCCGCGATCACGTTCAGGGATCGCAACGCATTAATATTGTGCCGCGTGGTTGCATATTCGCCAGCGAACAGGTAACAAAGCAGCTCTTCCTTCAAGGCAGCTTCCTGGTTCACCTCGGTATCCTCGACCGCGATTACCTCATGGGTCGGAACGCCGAAATGTGCAATGGCCAGGCGATAGACTTCACCATCTGGCTTTTCCTGCTCTACATCCGCCTTTGTCGTAATCAGGTCAAAATGTCGAAAATCAAAGGTAGGGTTCAGCGCATCGCGCAAAATCTCTATGTTTTCCGCCGTGGTCGTCGTGATGAACCCCAGCTTGATCCCCTGCGCTTTACAGGCTTCGAGGCAGTCAACAACGCCGTCACGGTAAGACAGTCCGTCGCTGATCAACTCTTTGAAAAATTCACCCTTGGAGTGGTATATGGCCGACAAGAGGTCGGATGAAAGCGCACCATTGGCATAGGACTGCAAGCGTTTCAGCCCCCCCGGGTTGCGCAGCATTTCGCAGTAATTTCCAACCGTCCAGTACCAATCCAGCCCATGCCGGGAAAAGGCCATATTATAGGCCTGGCGCTGCATTTCAGATGTTTCCGCGACAACGCCGATCGAACCCATTAGCAATACGTTCACTTCTGCCATATCGACCCACCAAACCGAGACATGATAAAAAACCTTTCAGATGTTATCATCTTCGTCGCAAAATATCTGCGCAACTTTAGCCGCTGCTGCCGTCATTTTGGCATTGGACTGCTAAAAAGCATAGGCAAGGAACAAAGATCAAGGTACCATTTATTATTAATGATAAACATTAATCACACGCTTTTGACCGCCCTCACCGCCATCTTGTTCCTTGCACCAGGGAGCGGGGCAGATACGACCAACAGGGCCCTGCAGGTGTCCCCGGTACCGGGCGTTTTTGTTGGCGGCGTAGGGCTGTTATGCAGTTCTAGCGAATCATCTCATAGGACCGCGTTCTTTTTACTGACACGCGACCGCGAAACAGCCGGCAGCGCGCTGTTCGACGATGATGATGTAACTTACGCGATGATGCCACTGACAGGAAAGACCCCGTCTGTTTTCAGATTTGGCGAGGGGTCCGATACTATAGAGGTGGATCGCAGAACGCTGGTGATATTAGAGTCAGATATAACTTATGATTGCGCATTATACAGTATCAGTGACCTGCATAAGGCAGCCGCGAACCATCTGCATGATCTACTTGGCGAGAACAAGATTTAAGGCGGGCTGTTCTGCCCCTTCCACCGGCCGCTGACGGGACAGGCGCGGAACAAACGGACAACCTGCTGGAGGCAACTTATCTTACCAGTATCGTGGAATGATTTTGTAGACGGATTCCGTGTCGGGTCAGATACAAGAAACATCGAACCCTTGTCTGCGCTGATTACAAATGATTTCGATTTGGTAACCCCGGATATGGACAGAGCGGCAACCCTTACATGGGCGATAACGAATTCTTTCAGGATAAACGGTGATGCCGAAACATTCTATGAAAATGATGCCGTGATTGCCCCCCGTGGTGGATAATCAGGTCACGCAAAATCTTGTTATGGGCATTGCAAGGCTGAAAAAAGGCGAAATTTGTCGTTATGAGCACATGCGCACGCTGTCAGGCGCATAAAACGTCTGACCGGTACATGAAAAACAGGCAGCAGCGGCCAGCATCTGATGACAGATCATAAAGACGAAATCATCGAAATGGCATTGTCCGACAAGGTGTCCTTTGACGCGATAAAGGACATCTATGGCCTTGACCAGAATCAGGTGAAACGGCTGATGCGCTCAGAACTCAAACCCGGCAGCTATCGTGCATGGCGTAAGCGGGTCGAGACCTTCTCCAAACGGCACCCTATTTACAAATAGGTCCGTATTGGCCAGCCTTGCTGTTGAACGCAGATGGTTGGCTTTCAGCATGATGGTCCCACTGCCATTATGAAGACTGGTTTGAACAGAACGCTCGAATCAATGCACCGCAAATCTGGACAGCCTTACTTTTTCAGAAAATAATGATACGCTTTTGAACTGGTCCACTGCCTAAAGTGCTGCGCCCCGAGCAGTCGTCACGCGTGGATAAGTGAACCCGCCCGGTGCACCGTGCAGCATTGCGCAATATTAAACTGAAGATCCTACATTCAACGAGGGAGGAATCCATGTTTGTTTCCAGAAGAATCATCCGTCCAGAAGTCGGAAAGACAGAACTTGCAAACGAGCGTGTTCATAAAATGGCAGAGCTTATCGGTGGCCATGGCGTTGGCACCCGCGTATCAAGGGTTATGGCCGGCGAAGGTGCCGGCGACCTTCACCTGTATGTGTATTTTGAAACCATGAGCCAGGCCATGGCTGTTGGCGAAGCGATGACAGCAGATGCCGGTGTCAAGGCATTGATGGCGGAACGCGAGGCAAACCCGGCGGGAGCGGTCATCGGGCCAGAGGGTTTCCGCATCATCAGTGGTGACATAAAGGGGGACACTCGCGCCAGTCTGCAACGCGTATATGAGATGAAGCGCAGCAATCTTCCGGCAGCCATGGAGATGCTGGATGAACTTCGCATCATGATGAAGGACGAGCCAGTTAATATTTTTGCTGGCGTACCTGTCATTGCGAGCAAAATGGACATGCTTTTTGTCAGCTATGCCTTTGCCGATTTGGCGGCTCTTGGCGCGGGCGTCGATGGCGTCGGCATTTCGCCGGAATTCCAGGCAATCGTAGCGCGCGCAAGTGAAATTGGTCGGCTATGTGAAGCACGGATCACCGTCGCAATCGACTGATCGGCACCTTAATGTGTCATAAAAATATAGCGTGGCCCGGCCAGAATTAGGCAAGCGAGGCCACGTTTTATCTGTTGAAATTAGGCAGATGAAATGTTGGGCGTACCAGGGGCTGAACCTGTGAACCCTACCGTGTCCAAATATATACGATAGGCGCTAACAAAAAATTCAGATTGAATTAATACTTTGGCACACCGCAAAACCGTTTGCGCGTAGCACAGTTGTAGGTTTTTTTGCCTGCTTTTCTGGCAGTTTTGTGTCGGGCAATCACGTCGATAACTCTAAGTTTTTTTAACTTAAAGTTCGCCGGGCAAACGCGTCTAAAAAAGGTCACCGGCGATTATTTTTCCGGTGACCCTAGCTCCTCCGCATAAACTTGGAGCGTTTTTCAACGTACTACATGTACATCACATAAAGAAGCGACACACCCGTACCGCCGAATATTAGGGTGATCATAATTTTGAACATGCCCCACTGTGTCTCTTCAAAGCGTCTGTATATATTTGACTGCTTATCTTCTTCGTCGAAGTCCATAGAACATGCTTTCAAATCATCCATAGCGTCAACCGCTCCGAGAATGGTAAGCAGGTTAGCCAGCACAATTACGACAGTCATAGGCAAATAGACAGATGTAGCGCCCATGCTGATCAGAAATAGCATCGCAATGTTGATGAAAAAGCCAACAGTGACCATCCACAGAAGATCACGACTTCGTATGCCGACCATCGTGATACGGTTTGTAGTCATTTCTTTTGACATCGTTTAACTCCCATTGAATTGATGATATAGGACGAGAATTTTCTAATAGTCCAAAAACTAGTATTCGATTATAAATCAATTAGTCGATCTGGTAATTGATTACTTGCTAAATAATGCCATTTCGTATTCCTGTAATATGTAGCGTGTTTGAACAAAGTCTGAGAAAACAGATGAATTCATCCCATCTAGATTTTATTTTCCGTTTTGGCATCGTCTGCGTGTTTTTTGTCAACGGTGTATCTAAACTACAAAACATTGATGGGGTCATGGGATGGATGGAAAGTTATGGCTTTCCGGGGGCATTTATTTTCCCTGCCATTGCAATAGAACTTATAGCACCGCTGTTGATCCTGTTCGGAATTGAGCGCAGGTTTTCTTGTCTAAGCCTGATGGCGTTTTGTGCACTTTCTGCTTTGATCTTTCATTCTGATTTCGATAGTGCTGTTCAAATCACAGCGTTTCTGAAGAATATAGCATTAATGTCAGGCATCTATTTTCTAATGACAAAGAAACAAAAGCCACAAGACGCTGAATGGGACCACAATCGAACCGAAAAGTTAGATTAGTTGCCTAGACGGAATCAGAGATAAAACGAACACTATGTTACAGGTTTCATAAAGTAATTCCCGGTGTTGTTTTCTCTAAGAATTGGAAGTCATAGCCGACGGAGGTCCTCATGCCGCTAACGAGCACTCATTGGGGTACCTTTAGTATCGACAGACAGAATGGTCGGATCATCAAACTGACACCATTTCTCGATGATCCTGACCCGTCCGAGATTGGGCGTTCCCTGCCAGATCTTCTAGATCATCCTTCGCGTATAAAGCGGCCTGCTGTGCGCCGCGGCTGGCTTGATTTTGGACCAAGGCCAGCAAAAGGCGCACGGGGAAACGAACCTTTTGTTGAAGTCAGCTGGGATGAAGCTGAAAATCTAGTTGCTAGCGAATTAGACCGAGTGCGCAAAAATTTTGGTAACAATGCGATTTATGGTGGCTCTTATGGATGGGCAAGTGCAGGTAGATTCCACCATGCTCAAAGCCAGCTTCACAGATTTCTGAATTGTATTGGCGGTTACACAAGCTCCAAAAACACGTACAGCTTTGCTGCCGCAGAAGTAATTGTTCCCCATGTAATAGGCCTCGATTTTATCGAGCTACTGACTAAACACACATCATGGAAATCGATATCGGATAATTGCGAGCTTTTCCTCGCCTTTGGCGGACTATCACTTGAAAATTCCCAGATGGGCAATGGTGGAGCTGGCAGGCATGTCCAACGAGAAGGATTTAACGCTGCGGTAGACGCTGGCGTTGAATTCATAAACATTTCACCTCGTGGGCTTGATCTTGAACCAGCCATGACAGCACAGCAACTGCATATCCGTCCCAATAGTGATACAGCGCTAATACTAGCTTTATGCCACACACTCCTGAAAGAAAACCTAGCCGATAAACATTTCCTGTCAGTTTATACGGTTGGTTATGAAAATTTTGCTGCTTATCTAGACGGCAAAACCGACGGTATTAAAAAAGATGCGAATTGGGCCAGCCAATTAACATCAATTCATCCGTCAGAGATCGAAGGTCTTGCTCGTCGGATTGCGAGAAAGAAGACACTTGTCTCTGTGAGTTGGTCCTTGAGCCGTCAGCAATATGGAGAACAACCATTCTGGGCAGCGATCTCGCTAGCATCCATGCTAGGCCAAATTGGTACCGCAGGTGGGGGTTTTGGCTTTGGTTACGGAGTATCCAACTATGTAGGTAATAATGTCCAAAAAGTGCCCTACGCGTCGCTACCACTGTTAGGAAATAAAGTTGAAGATTTCATCCCTGTTTCCAGAATAAGCGATATGCTGCTAAATCCTGATTCTGAATTTGAATACAATGGGATGAAAGGAAAATACCCCGATATAAAAATTGTTTATTGGGCAGGTGGAAATCCCTTCCACCACCATCAAGATCTCAATCGCCTTCAGAAGGCTTGGCAAAGACCAGACACAGTTATCATTCAAGATTGGTGCTGGAACGCCACGGCAAAACATGCGGATATTGTGTTACCTTGTACAACCATGCTTGAACGCATTGATATCGGCATGACCCCGCGAGACCCCTACGTGATTTCAATGGTTAAAGGTGCTGAACCCGTTGGAGAGGCGCGTAATGATTACGACATTTTTTCCAGCATAGCGTGCGCAATGGGACTGAAAGATAAATTTTGCGAAGGACGCTCGACTGAAGATTGGTTGCGTTATTTGTGGAGCGAATCTTGTGTGAGAGCATTAGATGTCGGGGTAGAACTACCGAAATACGATGAGCTTGTAGAAAAAGAATACATAAGAATTGATAAGCCGAGTGAAGAACCAATTATGTTGGAGGCTTTCCGGTCTGATCCAAATAAAAACCCACTTTCTACCCCAAGCGGCAAAATTGAACTATTCTCGGAAAAAGTCAAAGGTTTTGACTACCCTGATTGTTTGGGTCATGCAACTTGGACGGAACCTGATGAGTGGATTGGCAATGCCACAAAAAAATATCCGCTGCATCTTCTTGGCAAACAACCACGTAATAAACTCCATTCTCAATTAGACCCTGGCGAATATGCTTCAAGAGATAAGATTAGTGGGCACGAAGCTGTAGAAATTAGCCCCGATGACGCAGCTAAGCGTGAAATCAAAAACGGTGATATCGTTTGTTTGAGCAATGATCGTGGCACTTGTTTTGGCGGTGCTGTCATCACTCCAAATCTTATGCCAGGTGTAGTAATAATGAGCACCGGTGCTTGGTTCGACCCTTGTCCAGAAACGGGGGCCTGTAGACACGGAAACCCAAATATTCTCACATCGGATATCGGGACATCTAATTTAGCACAGGGCCCAGCAGCTCATACCTGTCTTGTTGAGGTGACACGATGCAGTGACGACAATCCACCCCGCTCCGCATTCAAGCCGCCTATTTTTCAACATCGAAATTGATAGCTTTGTTCAAATCGATGTTGCTTAAATGGATGTGGTTATCAAAGGCCTTTTGCCAACTGACCAGGGCAAGTCGGAACAGATCGTAAAGCAGGCAAAAGCGATGTGTACCGTTGGCAACACATTGTATTGTGACATTACTACAGTTTTAGAATAGGTGCTGTTTGACACAGATTAGGCCAATTGCCCCAGCCTTTCGCGGGGTTTCACTTGAGCGCAGTCGACGAATTAGGAATTTTCTTATGACAGACAAGACTTACTTATCAGTTGCCACGGCAACCTTCATGTCAGAGGGGGATTTTGAAGCCTTTAGGGCAAAAGCCACCACATTTAATTCCGAAAAAGCATTGGCCTATCTTAAAGAGAACGGCCAAAGGAACTTCTCCATCGTCAAAGCTGACGATGACCAATCCGTCCGCGCTATGCTCATCTGGGAATATGAAAACCGAGAAGCTTGGCACCGTTGTCAGGAATTTTGGACTTCGTGGTTCAAGTACGAAGATAATTACGTCGCGAAAGCTACCTTCGTTCGGGGTGAATGTCTTTTTGACTGGGACTAAGGGTAACTTTTATTTTTCAAAGTAAACAAAATACACCTTTATTACTTTTGTAATTGATTTCCATTTATATGGCCCAGTTGAACAGACTTCCAGCGCACAGAAGCGTAGGCAGGGGCAGGATGGTGGTGGTGAGGATGAGGTGCATCATGATTTTGAGATATGTTCCTCAAGAACAACGCCACGATATGCAGTTAGTTGCATTTCGATATCTCCAAAATCCGCTTCCATTTGCTTGAAGATTGGTTGGCATTTTTTGTAAGCCTCTGGATCAGAGTATTCAAACAACCAACCTAATTGGGATTTGCCCTGCTTATTCCAAATTTGCATGCTAGCCCACCGTATAAGGCCGTTGGCTTGCAAATCATCTAAATATTTAGCCCGCGCCACATTCCAACGGAATTTATACAACTCCATCTCTTTCTCAGACTTGAAAACACCTGAGGTGAAATTGATTAGCAATTTTTCCTCCCAAGATTCTCTACCACGCCAACAGCGCGAGCATCATCAGGATGATAGTGGTGAGGATGAGGCGCATGCATATACCTTTTAAGCTTCACTTGGTGAGAGACTTTACAGCGATTCGAATAGCCGCATCAATAAAGCGTGGAAATAATATGTGTTCTGGACAACTTATCTGTACTTGTCCCCGTCCCCACCCGTAGGGTAGCGGGGACGTACCGGTTCGCAAAACTTATGGCCAGTCACGTGGATCTGTGACGGGTTAAGTCATTTCTCTGTTTGTCCAAACAAATTTCTCCTCACACACCACTTGTATTAATGTCATTTTCTGAAGGGTGAAATGGTGGGCGTGTCAGGGGTTGAACCTGTGACCCCTATGGTGTCAACGTAGTGCGCTCCCGCCGAGTCACACCAACGCCACCAGGTATAATAGAAATTTTTACTCATTAAATCATGGGCTTATCATTAAATTTATGTCTGACGTTGTGCTCTAGGACAGAGAGAAATTCCAGTAATTTCCCGTGAATATTAAGCGTGATTGTGACACCTGCGTGACAAGATCTGCGGCAAAAGCTGAGAAATTTATGAGAAATTTCGTGGGCTCTTGTAAATGCATTTGAGTTAGAATTGTGGACGACTATCCTTGACTCAAAAGCATAGAATCAGTCAGAACGCGTGGTCCCCGGGCTTTTCGAAGGTGCCAAAAAGGCGAAAAGACCGGGAGCCTCTTGAGTGCCGGGGACACGACGACATTGAGCCATCTCCAAAAACTAGTTTTGAATTATTTTACGGGTGTTGATGAGGAAGACATAGATCTCATCCTTAGCACCCTTCACGAGAATTGCAGCTTCTCGGTCGAAACTCACGAGGTGAGCCTCAAAGGCCACGTTGAAATAACAGGAATGTTCAAGCTGCTTTGGTCAAAACACGTATTCGTGCTCCACGACAACTTCCACTTTGTTGAAGATGAGAATGGCGAGGATATAGCCGTTCGCTTCCAAGTGACGAATAAGCTGTTTGATGAAACCTTAGTTCATAAGTCCAATTGCAACTTCTTTACCTCCAGGGGCGGAAAGTTCAACTCAATCAGGGTTTATATGTCTGGGGAAAACACCCTTAACAAGAAGACTAGCCAGTGACCAATTAGAGGATTGATGTGTTGGTCAGTTTTTTGCGCATCTGCACTCCGTCTGGAAATAAATGGGCGAGGGTATTCGCCGGCCAAAAATACCCGTTTCACATCTGCATTATGTCTGCACTATGTTTGCAAACTGCAGGCATTGCGATGATATGAGATAAAGCTGAAATATACAGGGATGACGCTAGCAAGCGTCATATATATTTAATTCCAAGCATTTTTATGAAGGTGGAAATGGTGGGCGTGACAGGGATTGAACCTGTGACCCCTACGATGTCAACGTAGTGCTCTCCCGCTGAGCTACACGCCCCATTTCGATGCGCCGCCAAAGCGCTCGGGAAGGCTGTAGTGATGCACCATGCGACGGCGTTTCGCAAGCCCTTTTTCCGCGCCTGGTGGCCCCTTTGAACGATGCCTTCCGCCGGCGCGCATCATGCCGCAGCAATGCTGGTTGGGCGTCATTGCCAAGCATGTTAGTGTTTTGAGATGGATACTACGGCGCCCGATTCCGCTGACATTGCGCAGCCCTTAACCGAACCTCCCGAAGCTGGAGCCTGTGCTGCTGCCAGCACAGATCTTGACAATCATGCTGGTGACCCCACCCTTACCGGCCTGGCACATACAAACCCACTTCTGCCCCATATCATCATCAATGATCAGGTGCTTGACAATCCCGGCTACCAGCCGGTTGATCTTTATGGGCAGAGCGGCTTAACGCCTGTTGTGGCCTCATGCCCGCATGCCGGCCGCACCTATCCTGCCGCTATGATGCGCCTGACAGGACAGCCCGTAGCGAGGCTGCGCGGGCTTGAGGATTTTGGCGTGGACTGCCTTCTTGGCTCATTGCCAGCCACTGGCATATGCCTTCTTGTAAACCGACTTTCTCGAGCCTACCTCGATGTAAATCGTAACAGCGCTGCGCTTGACCTGAGCATGTTTGCCGATACCGCAGCAACAACGTTGCCTTTTTCCGAAAAACACGCTGGACAAGATGATGGCGCGTCCGAAACGCTGAAAGCCATAGCACAAGCCATGCCGGATTTGCATGTTCGCGCCGGCTACGGCCTACTGCCACGCCTAACAGCCACCCGTCAGCCAATCTATCGGGACCGGCTTCCTGTCGAAGAAGCACAGCGCCGGATCAACGCCATCCACACACCTTATCATGCCGCCTTGATTGACCTTTTGCTTAAGGCGCAAACGAGGTTTGGTCGTGCGTTGCTGGTCGATTTTCACTCCATGCCAGCCCATGACCGCCGGAACACCCGCCTGCCCGATATTGTGCTGGGTGATGGTGGTGGTACGACCATCAGCAGGGATACAGGGGCAGCGATCGCAAAGCATCTATCCGCAACTGGGCTGACGGTTGGCTGGAACCACCCCTATGCGGGTGGCCACATCACCCGCAATTATGGCGATGCGCGTAGCACCCAACAGTCATTGCAGATCGAAATCAACCGTGATCTCTATATGGATGGATCGGCGAGGCTCGACATCGACAAAAGTATCAAGCTTGCCGAAGTCATCGGCGGTCTTGGCAAGTTCATTGTCAAGATTCTAATGTCTCCGACGCATTGAATTGATCAGCGCCGGCGTGCTTTTTGCGCATAGGGGTTGTTGCCCTTACGCATCACCATCCGTACCGGTATCCCCCAGAGGCCAAAATCTGTCCGCAAGCCCGTCGTCAGATAGCGCAGATAGCTTTCCGGCAAATCCGACGGTCGGCTGACAAAGAGCGCGAATGTAGGCGGCCGCGTCTTGACCTGCGTCATATAGCGAATGCGCAGCCGACGTCCTTCAACCAGTGGTGGCGGGGGCGCCTCGAGCATGCCTTCAAGCCAGCGATTGAGCCGCCCTGTCGAAATGCGGGTGTTCCAAATCCCATACATTTCGTTGGCAGCCTTCATCATCTTGTCAAAGCCACGGCCGTGAAGACCGGACAGTGAGACTACCGGCACGCCTCGCAGCTGTGTTAGCGACGTTTCAAGCCGGTCATCAATCTGCTTTATTGCTGCCTGACGGTTGCGCACCGCATCCCATTTATTTGCGCCAATGACAATGGCGCGGCCCTCCTCTGCAATCCAGCGCGCAATGGCCAAGTCTTGCTTGTGCACTTCCTCGGTGGAATCAATCAGCAGAACACAGAGATGCGCATACTGGATGGCGCGCAATGCGTCACCAACCATCAGCTGTTCAACCTTGTCGTTAATGCGCGCCCGTCTGCGCATGCCAGCCGTATCTACCAGCTGATAGGATTTACCCTTCCATTTAAAAGGCAGTTCAATGGCATCGCGAGTAATGCCAGCCTCTGGCCCGGTCAGCAGCCGGTCTTCGCCAAGCAATTTGTTGATCAGAGTCGATTTGCCCATGTTCGGCCGTCCGACAATGGCGATGCGCATCTGCAGTGCTGTCATTTCATCCTGCCAGACATCGACCGGATTGCCATCTGTATCCAGCGGCGCCACTACCTCATCATCGCCAGCACTATCATCTCCCGCCAGAGGACTATCCAGCACATCGACCCCTAACCTTTCGGCAGCGACCAGAATAGCATCATGCAGGTCGACAAGCCCTTCACCATGGACGGCCGAAATCGGCACTGGTTCCCCAAAGCCAAGGCCCCAAGCTTCGGCAAGACCACTAGCACCGGCACGCCCCTCACATTTATTAGCCAGAACGACAACATGCGCACCGCCACGCCGTATCTGTTCGGCAAAGAACTTGTCAGTTGGGGTTATGCCGACACGTGCATCGATCACAAGAAGGGTGATATCCGCCTCGATAATGGCACGCTCGGTCTGGCGGCGCATGCGGTCTTCCAGAGATCCGCTGGCGGCTTCTTCAAGGCCAGCCGTATCAATAACCCGAAAGCGCAGTTCAGCAAGGCTTGCATCTCCTTCCCGTCGGTCACGCGTGATGCCAGGCTGGTCATTAACAATTGCGTGCTGGCGTCCGACAAGCCGATTAAACAGCGTCGATTTGCCAACATTTGGACGACCGACAATGGCAAGCGTTGCTTTCATCGCAAACACACCGCTTTCTGAAACAAAAATAGAGTCAGAGACAAAAGATTGACCGCCCCTTACCCAGTCACAAGACTATTCAAAGGCTGCGAGCGTGCCATTGTTGCCAAGAACAAACATTTTTCCGTCGGCCACCTGCGGCGCGGTTGAAACCCGCCGTCCGACAAATAGCTTTTCAACCTCATCTCCGGTATCCGCATCGAATCCGCGCAAGATGCCGCCATCACTCAAAAGATAGACGCGGCCACCAGCCACTACTGGCCCGAAATAGCGCGGCGCATCCTCCGACACCACTACACCAGGGGAAAGCGCCCCGTCCAGCGCCTTCACCCAGCGTACAAAACCGTCGCTGCGCCGCAGCGCATACAGACGACCATCAATTGAAACCACAAACAAACTCTTACCACTGATCCATGGCATTTCCAGACCGCCAATTGCGCGCTCCCAGACGGGCAGGCCGCTACGTGTAT
Source organism: Rhodospirillaceae bacterium (assembly GCA_002731315.1). Next base: position 45,855 of record PCBG01000019.1, read on the forward strand.
TGAACGCCACCAGGCGCCCCGACTGGCTAATCACAAAAATTAGACCGCCATCATGCACCGGATGCGCCCGTACATCGCCGATATTCTGGATCGGGGTTCGCGGTAAAAGCGCAGCCACAGAATCGGTCCATAACAGGTCACCGGCCAGAGCATCAAAATAGCTGACCTCACCACCATTGCCAGCAAGTACGATCTCATCATTGGCATGCGCCGGAGATGGTGCGCCAAACAACACCGTATCGACGCTGATACCGTAATGAAGCCAAAGCCGTTCACCTGTCCTGCTTGTGAAGACAATCATATTGCCGTCTAGGTCGGTAATGGCCAGCCTGTCATCGCCAAGTGGTGTTGGACCGCCGCGCAGCGGCACATCAATATCAACTGACCAGATCAGTGCGCCATCCTGCGGATTAAGCATCGCCAATCGGCGTCCACCCGCATGCACAGCCAAACCGTCATCCATTAACGCCATGCCGCCACCAATACCTGGCAACGCATCACCAGAAATCGGTTCAACAACATATCGCCAGAGTGATGCGCCACTATCTATCGCAAACGCGCTGACAGTGCCGTTTGGCGCAACCGCGAATACCCTGCCATCACCCGCCACCGGCGTCGCAAGGTCAGTAATTCGGCTCGCCTCGCCACCAATCTTTGCCGACCATATCTTTGTCAGCGGCGCCTCCAGTCGCGGGTTGCCTCCAGCATGACCTGCATTCAACCCGACAACGGGCGCGCTGTTGATGTTGACGACGGCGCCCAGTCCAGCCCCCTCGGCAAAGGCATCGGCATCAGCTGTCTCAAAGACCTGTTTAGGTAATACATCGATACGCTCACCCACAAGACGCATTTCAGACTCGCTACAGGCGGTCAGCAATAATGCTGCCGCCGCTGCGAACACGGGCGGCAGACCACGTGCTGACAAGCCAATCCCTTTCCAAAATTCGATAGGTGATGATGTGATCTTTTCAGGCATGTCGTCACCAGTTCTGTTAAGCCCGCATCCGCTTTGGTGGTTGTACTTTTGGTTAAGAATTCAGCACCTGCACAAGACGCGATGCCCGCTGGCGCAGTTCGTTAGGTGTCTCGGCAAGATTGATCAGAGTTTCTAATTTGGTAATGGCAGCAGCATTGTCACCATTCTGCAGGTCCAGTGCGGCGCTCAATTCTAGCGCCAATGGTTGCCATGGACCACCTTCAACAAGCTGTAACAGGCTGTCCTGCAGCGCGCCGACATCACTACCAGCAGGAGCATTCATCACCGCCAGCAACTGAGCCGCCTGTTGGTAGAGCGCCGGAACCGCCTTGTCAGCCGCCAATGCGGCATAAGCTAATTCTGCAGATACAAGGTCATCGGCCGCCGCATGCGCCGCTGCTAACTGGAACCGCGCAAGTAGCGCGTAACCATTTGTCATACTACCAGCTTTTGCCCGCAATTGCGTCAGCGCGTCATCCGCGGCAAGCGCCTGGTGGTAGAGATTTGCCGATGTATCGGCCTGACTGCGCGTCCAGGTATTGAAGCCTTGCGACGCGGCAACACCCAGCACAACGGCCGCCATGGCTGCGATGACATATTTGCCGTATTTAGTCCACAGCTCCTGCGTACGATCACGCTTCAGCTCTTCATCAATTTCATCAAAAATATCAGCCATGTTCCGACGTCTCTGTTTGCTGTCATTACCCGCCATCACCCGTCATCGGGGCCCGCCACGACCGGCACAATGCCAATCTGGCCCTGCCTAACAGGCTGAGAAGGGCGGCCGTCTGTTGACGGCAGTGAAAAATCGCCCCAACATAACCAAGAAGTCCCGAAACAGCCAACAGAAAAGCAGGCAAGTCCAAAACGTGTCGCGTGTCTCCAATCCGAAAAGGCTCCGTCGCCAGCTTTATTTTTCACGAACCGAACTCAGTCATATTCTGGCCACCTACAGTGCGCGGGTTGCATCGGGCGACTGGCGGGATTATGCACTGGACCATATGGATGGTGTTGCGCTGTTTTCGATCTTCCGCCACACCCATGAAACGCCGCTGTTTGTGATTGAAAAAAAGCAGCGTCACGCAAAGGAAAAGCCGCAATTTATCTTGCGCGACCAGAGTCGCATTCTGTGTCGGTCAAACAACGTTTCGGATGTCACCGGTCATTTCAACAAGCTGCCGCGCCTGATCAGCGGCTGACGCAGCAAGATGGTCTCCGCTTTCCCCAACCGGACACCGCTGTTCTTTCCACACTGTCGCACCTGACCAGTCCACAATGGCGGATTCGCCACTTGCTGCAACGCGCTAAATAAATTACATCTGAATTAGAACAAAACATGAACAAATATCGGTGATGCAGCATATGGCAGCAACCGTGTGCGGTAACAGGAGAGACATACGATGGGCGCATTCAAGCGGCGACAGACAGCGCGACATGACCCGATTGACCCTGTCACACTTGGCGACCTTGCAAATGAGGGGCTGCATGTCTTCTGCTGGTGCCACCGCTGCGGCCATAATGCTGAGCTGGACACATCTACACTGATTGCACGTCTTGGTCCGCTATTTCCGGTCCCTGAACTTGGCGGGCGCATGCGCTGCACCTCCTGCGAAGCGCGTGATGTTGCAACACGCCCGTCCTGGCCGAATCATGGGGGTGGCCAGATCGCCCGTTACGGATAGCCCCCGTGACGGACAGGGCCATCAAAAATAGGACGCCATAGACAGGCCTGGTGCCTTGGGATAAAAACATGTATATCACCTATCAGCGGCCAAGGGAGATCCCACATGAATGCCAGTGACGCAGCCCGTGTACAAAATTATCTGCGCCAGCGTTTCGGGAATAAACGGCTCTCTATTGCCCGTCGTGAAAACAAGAAAGATTCAGCCGATTTGATGCTTGAGGATGAATTCATTGGCGTCGTATTCGCCGATGATGAGGATGGCGAGCTGTGCTATCACGTGCAGATCAGCATTCTGGACGAGGATCTCGAGGATAACTGACCTCTGGCGGCAGCCTTGTCAGCCGCCAATCCACCCGCCGGCACGCGCCATTCCAAATGCCAGCGCAAACATCACCAGCGCAATAACGCCGTCCAGTATCCGCCAGGCATGCGGTTTCTGCATCTGTGGCGCAAGAAGCGTAGCGCCATAACCAAGCGTAAAGAAGAACACCAGACTGGCTATCGCCGCGCCCACGCCATATGCCACCTTTGCCATTCCATCAAACTGCAGCGATACAGTACCGACAAGCACCACCGTGTCGAGATAGACATGCGGATTGCCATAGGTCAGTATGGCGGCTGTGCCCAGCACCGTGATCAGGCTGCATGACGTGCCATCTTCTGGTGCGATTGCCTGTCCGGCCGCATGGGCGCTGCGCACCCGCATGACCCCATAGATCGCCAGCCAGATTGCCACCAGCCCGAACATCAGCGGGGCATGGCGTTCCGCCAGATCGGCAATCAGCAGGGAAATGCCGCCGACACCTGCCACAATCAGTATCATATCGGACAGGGCACAGAACAACACCACTGCAAACACATGCTGGCGCAGCAGCCCCTGGCGCAGCACAAAGGCGTTCTGCGCGCCAATGGCAAGGATCAGAGAAAACCCGAGCGCAAACCCGGTCAGGAAAGACGACAGCAGCATGGCAGACAGGTCAACCGCGATTGGCAGGCAAAAAAGCGCCCGAATACTGTCAGGCCCGGCACGCTAGCACAGCCACATCACAAAGCAAACATGCTGCCATTCCGGCTTTCAGATTCTGTTGGCTATATCTGATTGGCAATCTCGATGAGGTTGCCGTCTGGATCTCGCAGGTAAATAGACATAAGCGGGCCCGTCGCCCCGGTGCGCGGAACCGGACCTGACTCAACGTCTATGTTTATGGCAGCAAGATGCACCAGCCAGTCAACCAGTGGCAGAGCGCTCAGAAAACAGAGATCACCAGCACCCGCAACCGGTTGGCGGGCGTGCGGCGCATAGGGAGCGGCCGCATCATGAAGGTTGATTTTCTGCTGGCCAAATATCAGCGCCTTGCGCAACGGCCCACCTGCAGCCGGTGTAAAATGCTGTAATTCCATACCCAGCCCTTCACAATAAAAACGGATGGTTTCTTCGAGATCCGCGACGCTCAGAACAATATGGTCAATGGCGATAATCATGGCGCCCCCTAGCAACGCAATGGCATATATCAGCAGCTGGTCCGCCCACGGTGTACATAGTGCAGGCCAGACCCTAGCAGATTTGGCAATTGTCGATAATCACGCGCCGATCCTAAAAGGCAAAATTGGCCTGATTGATAAATTCATCATTAGTTTCTGTTAGGAATTACCGTCAAAGAACAGCAAAAGAGGCATCGCGCCCAAAAAGGCAGACAATTTCCTACCGTCCAAAGGCGCCCAACTGAGGCTGAGAACTGGCGCATTGTACTTCGAGATTTTCGCGTATGATAAATGCGGTAAGCCATTCGGTTAATTCATGGACAATTCGCGCATGTTAAATGGCGCCGGACCTAGCACGGCAGTTATCCTTCATGGCTCAAATATCGCCTGCAGCTCCGCATCGAATTTACCACCAAACAATGCCATCATGCCCTTGTCCTTTTTCTGGCTTTCGGATTCATGCGGGTGCTACCCGATACACATACCCTGAATTTCAGGCTAGAGAACCAGAATTACGCATCCAATATCGCCTATTGCAAATTTTAAAATGAATAAACTCTATTCTTAAGGCTTCTGGCACCAAAATTGATACATCGCTGCGAAGCTAGTTGGATAATTTTCCTCAAAACCATGCCACAACTCCAAGTCATAGATATCCACATCGTTCCCGCAATGCTCTCTAAAATTTGATACTACATTTCTATTATCAAACCCACAAAACTTTAAACCCAACTCGTCGATATAGTCTTTTATTTGCTTAAGCGTGAAGCGGTGCTCTTGTACGTGAAAAACTAGATCTCTAAACTCACTCAGGGAGTAAAAATCTCCGAACGAAGCTAATTGCCCTAAACTATTATTTTTAAAATTGCTTATCGATTGACGGAAATTTCGTATTTCAGCAGCGGACGTTCCTATTCCAAATGAAGCAATTTCTCTCCGGGCTTTTACAATTTCTTTTCTTGCTAATTCGCTGTATAGGCCGATTCGCATTAAACCACCGGACTTCAGGAGATCCACCAGGATCTTCCAACCAAATATAGGATCCTCCATATGATGAAGAACACCAAGACTTTCGATGATATCGAATCGTTGTTCTATAAGACCTAAGTTTAATATGTCTGCTTGCAAATAAGCTAAGTTGGTTAAACCCAACTCAACAGATTTTCTACGCGCATATGCAAGGCTCGCAAGGCTCAAATCCACAGCTGTTATATGACAATTCGAAAAGCGGGCGGCTGTCCCTATCGAATGCTGCCCCGTACCACAACCAGCGATGAGTATCGTCGGAGAAGCCACTTTTTTAATATTTTTAGAGTGGAGATGAATATCCATTTCATCGCACACTTCAGAGATTGATTTTGCCTTTATTGGAATCCCTAGTTTCATCCATCTTGGGTAAGGATTTTCTTCATACTGTCCCTTAACTTTAAGCGAGACATGATCAGATATTCGTCCCAACTTGGGAATGTCTTGTGCCATCCTTTCCTCGGCATGCGGCTCTTCAATAAGCCTTGCCCTTACCTCCTTTAAATTATCGAGAGCTTCAAGATTTTTGTGCCAATTGTACCGATTTAAAGGGCGATATGTGGCCAGACACAAAATCCTTATTATTTCTGGGTGCTCTGATAGAGCTAGAGTGCGCTCAATCTCATCTTTTAGGCCTTCAACGAGGCTAGTCTCATCATCTCTTTCAGCGTAGACGTATTCATTTACAAAACAATGGATAGCCAGCGTAGATAAAAAGTAGATTAGTTCAGGATATACCTCGAGCGTCGCCAGATTTTTAAGAAGGAAACTTCGAAGCGCAACAAAGAGTTTCTCAAATTGAAGTTCGGGAAGTGGGCATACACGCATCAGTTGATGAAGAAGCGGAAGTTTATCTAGACTTTTAATTATGTAAGTTGCCTTTTTGAGGCTGATAGTAAGATCTCTCTCAAACTGTAAATCCTTGATTAGGCGATCATGCTTTAAGAGACTCAAAATACCGCTAGCCATATCCATGGGACGCGCTAAGTTTTCAGTAGTTAAAAGTTTAGTTAATGGCGGATAGAGGTCACGGTTTGATGATTTAAAATTCGCGTTTTCAATAGCCAAGCTTAGGTTAATATAGGCGTCAGCGTAGTCAGGTCTGGATGCAATAGCTTGCGAGAAACTTCTGCCAGCTTCGTCTAATCTTCCTAGCTTTTTAAGGCAGATGCCTAAATTATTGTGGGCTTCGGCATAGTCAGATCTCAAAGATAAAGCTTTTTTATAGCTTTCTGCAGCTTCGTCGAACTTTCCTAGTTCTTGCAGTGCAATTCCCAAGTTGCTGTGCGCTTCAGGGTCTTGATTTGATAACAAGACTGCTTTCTGGTTAGCGTCTACCGCTTCTGCCTTTCGGCCTGTTGCTCCCAGTACTGCGCCTAAAACTTTCCAAGCGAATTGATATTTAGGAAAATCTTTAATGATCTTCAAACAGAGCTTTTCCGCGTCAGTGAACTGCCCGTTCTGATAATGACCAAACAGACTATTGACAAGTTCTTGAGACGGGACCGTTGTACCGATAGCCCCTTTTGATTGAACAACGAATGCTTGCAGTTTCTTAGCATCAAACCCTTTCTTTTTAGCTTTTTTAATAGCTTGCTTGGCATCCTTGAGCTGATTGTTCTTAACTAAAGCATCAATATAGCTAAGCCAAAATTGTTCAATATTCGGGTTTGCTTCCAACGCAATTTTAAATAATGGCAGTGCAGACTGTATCTGATTCATCGAAATAGCAATAAGACCTAAGTTATGATTTACATCTGGATGCCTTGGTAGACGTCTCAATATGGATTGGTAAACACGCTTAGCTTCCTGAAGGTTGCCGGATTGGTGCGCTGTGATACCTTGATGCAGTGCGTCTTCAATATTCGGTCCCATCATTTGCATCACTCCCACTCAATGGTGCCAGGCGGCTTTGACGTAACGTCATAGACAACGCGATTAACGCCCTTTACTTCGTTCACGATGCGCGTTGCCGCGTGTGACAGGAATTCATGACTGAAAGGATAGCTGTCCGCCGTCATACCGTCGCTGGAGGTTACTGCCCGCAGCGCGCAGACATATTCATAGGATCGTGCATCCCCCATTACCCCAACAGAGCGCACCGGCAGCAGCACGGCAAAGGCCTGCCAGATCGCGTCATAGAGGCCGGCATTGCGAATGGCGTCAAGATAAACTGCATCGGCGGCGCGCAGAATATCCAGCTTCTCCAACGTGATCTCGCCAGGCACGCGGATGGCAAGGCCCGGCCCGGGGAACGGATGGCGGCCGACTAGGCTCTCGGGAAGGCCAAGCTCACGCCCCAGATCGCGCACTTCGTCCTTGAACAGCTCACGCAGCGGTTCGACAAGCGTCAGCTTCATTTTTTCCGGCAAGCCGCCAACATTGTGGTGGGACTTGATGGTCACGGCGTTGCCGCCGGCGGCCGAGATGCTCTCGATCACATCGGGATAGAGGGTGCCCTGCGCTAGAAAATCTGCTCCCTCAATCGCCTGCGCCTCTTCCTCGAACACCTCAATAAAGCTGGACCCGATGATCTTGCGCTTTTCCTCGGGGTCGGACACACCATACAGCCGCCCGAGGAACAGGTCTGATGCATCCTTATGGACCAGCGGGATGTTGTAATGCCCGCCAAACAGCGCCACCACCTCTTCCGCCTCGCCGGCGCGCAGCAACCCGTGATCGACAAAGACACAGGTCAGCTGATCACCAATAGCCTCATGGATCAGCACCGCGGCAACCGAACTGTCGACCCCGCCGGACAGGCCGCAAATGACCTTGCCATCACCAACTTGCGCACGGATCGCCTCCATGGCACGCGCGCGATAGGAGGTCATTGACCAGCTGCCGGAACAGCCGCAGACATCCAGCGCAAAGCGCGACAGCAGCACCGCACCATCTTCGGTATGCACGACCTCGGGATGAAACTGCACCCCGTAATAGCGGCGGTCATCATCTGCGACCGCGGCAAAGGGCGCGCCGCCCGACGTGGCAACGACACGAAAGTCCGGCGGCAGCGCGACGACATGGTCACCATGGCTCATCCACACGGTACGGGTCGCGCCAACCGGCCACAGCCCATCAAACAAGGCACAATCCTCAGTGATATCCAGCGCGGCGCGGCCAAATTCACGGCTTGTGCCGGGCTCAACACGCCCGCCCAGCTGCCGGCACATGGTCTGCTGGCCATAGCAGATGCCCAGCACCGGCACCGCCAGATCAAATACCGCCTGCGGAGCGCGCGGCGTATCCGCCATTGCCACCGAATTCGGCCCGCCTGACAGGATGATGCCACGCGGCGCGGCAGCAGTGATTTTCTGCGGGTCGGTGGTGCAGGGCAGGATTTCAGTATAAACGCCGGCCTCGCGCAGACGGCGCGCAATTAGCTGTGTCACCTGCGAGCCAAAATCAATGATCAGTACCGAATCCTTGCTGTTCATAGGCCTTCCCGTCTCTTTCCTCATCATGCTGCGCTAGCGCCGTCGTGATTGCAGCACTGCCATGAAAAACCCGTCCGTCCCATCGCGCCCCGGCAGCAGCCGCATCATACCGTCCCGCGTCGAAGGCGGCGGCACGTCACCTGCAATCACATCCGCCCAGATTTCGGCAATATTGGCGACTTCTAACTCGGGCGCATCTTCCATCAGCCGCGCGACCTGCGCCTCACCCTCGCTATGCAGCAGCGAGCATGTGATATAGACCAGCCGCCCGCCAGCGGCCAGCATAGCGCGGCCCTTATCCAGCAATATGGCCTGCTGCGCGAGCAGCCGCGCTAGCATCTCGTCATCAGTGCGCCAGCGCACATCTACCTGCCGCCGCCATGTACCCGACCCGCTGCAGGGCGCATCGATCACCACTCGGTCAAACTTGCCGCGATACCGTTTTATGCCCCAATCTCCCACAACCGCAGACCGTTCGATGTTATGAATGCCAGCCCGACGGATGCGTGCGGCGCCGCGCTCCAGCCGCTCCGCATCGGTATCCAGCGCCAAAATGCGGCCGCGATTCTGCATCATCGCGGCCATCACCAGCGATTTGCCGGCCGCCCCGGCGCAGATATCGGCTACCTGCATGCCGGGCTTGGCATCGCACAGCATCGCGGCAAGCTGCGAGCCTTCGTCCTGAATATCAAAAAGACCGGAACGGAATTCAGCCAGATCCTCGGTCCGCGTGCGCCTGACCAGACGGATTCCTAGCGGCGATAGCGGCGTCAGATGGCATTTTACTCCGCGGCCTGCCAGCTTGTCGCGCACCACGCGCCGGTCCTTAACCTTCAGCGGGTTGATGCGCAGATCTGTTGCCGCCTCGCGGCGCATGGCTGCCAGCTCGGCATCAGAATCATCGCCCAGCGCGGCATCCACATCCGCCAGCAAGCCGGCCGGCCATTCCAGCAGCACATCACGCGGCATCGCAGATACGTCCAGCATCTGGCCCTCGAAAGCGGCAACAAGCTCAATTTCCTCTTCATCCAGCGCTTCGGCCGCATGCTTGTTGTCTCCGCCAAACAGCTCGGCGATGTCACCGGCTGGCAGTTGGTCAAGCAGCGCCAGCGCAGCCAGCACCAGCGCACGCGGTGTCGGGGCATATCCATGTTGCTGCAAATGCCACCCAAGCCGCGCAAGGGTCCGGTGCACAGTCCAGAACAAAGTGCTGATTGCGGCGCGGTCCCTCGATCCGGCGTAGCGCCGTTTCTGCAGACCGCGACGCAGCACCTGACCTGCAGGCACGTTTTCCGGGCCGTCTGAGAGCAATTCGATAACAGCGGCGATACGGGCGGCTGGCGTCATGGCAAAATCCGCATAGTCAGATCAGACCCGCGGCCGGTAATTCGGCTCTTCGCGGGTAATGGTCACATCATGCACATGGCTTTCACTCAGGCCGGCACCCGTGATCCGCAGAAACCGCGCATTCGCCTGAAGTTCGGCGATGGTCGCGTTACCGGTATAGCCCATGGCCGCGCGCACCCCGCCCAGCAACTGGTGCAATACCGTATCCACAGCACCCTTATAGGGCACCTGCCCTTCAATGCCTTCCGGCACCAGCTTCAGCGGCTGGGTGACTTCTGACTGGAAATACCGGTCGGCCGACCCGCGGGCCATCGCGCCGGTGGATCCCATGCCGCGATAGGCCTTGTAGGACCGTCCCTGATGCAGATACACCTCGCCCGGCGTTTCATCCGTGCCGGCCAGCAGGGACCCGATCATCGCGCAATCCCCGCCGCCGGCAAGCGCCTTGGCAAGGTCACCCGAATATTTGATGCCGCCATCGGCAATAACCGGCACGCCCTGCGCGTGACATACATCAGCCGCATCCATGATCGCGGTCAATTGCGGGACGCCAACACCGGCTACCATGCGGGTGGTGCAGATTGAACCCGGCCCGATGCCAACCTTGACCGCATCCGCGCCAGCATCGATCAGCGCGCGCGCACCGTCCGCGGTCGCCACGTTGCCGCCAATCACCTGCACGTCATTCGCCATCTTGCGCACGGTTGTCACCGCGTTCAGCACCCCTTCTGAATGGCCATGCGCAGTATCCACCACCACCACATCCACCCCAGCATCAATTATCGCTGCAGCGCGTTCGGCGCCTTCGTCTCCGGCACCAGTGGCGGCTGCCACCAGCAATCGGCCAGCGCCATCCTTAGCCGCCATCGGGTTACTCTGTGCTTTTTCGATATCCTTAACCGTAATCAGGCCGATGCAGCGATACGCGTCATCAACAACCACCAGCTTTTCGATCCGGTGCTCATGCAGCAGGCGCTTGGCATCTGCCTGCGTCGCGGCCTCGTCGACGGTGATGACATCGCGGGTCATCAGATCGGCAACCCTTTGCGTTAGATCGCTGGCAAAGCGCACATCGCGGTTGGTCAGGATACCAACCAGATGATGCGGCCCGTCATTAACCCCTTCAACCACAGGGATGCCGCTGATCGCATGAGTTGACATCAGCTCCAGCGCATCGCCAAGCGACCGCTGCGGCGTAATGGTGACAGGGTTTACCACCATGCCCGATTCATATTTCTTGACACGAGTTACCTCGGCAGCCTGCGCTTCGGCGGTCATGTTCTTGTGGATCACCCCGATACCGCCCGCGCGTGCCATCGCAATCGCCAGTCGATGTTCGGTCACCGTATCCATCGCGGCGGAAATCAACGGGATATTGAGATTAATGTTGCGGGTCAAACGCGCCGACGTATCCGTCTGCGCTGGCAATATGCGCGAGTGCGACGGCTCGAGCAGAACGTCATCAAAAGTCAAAGCTTCACGAATGTTCATGGAACGCCTTCCGTCCAATCGGTGGCGGCGCACTATATCTTAGGGGTCTGGACTTTCCTAGCCCCTAAATAGGCGAATAGCCGCCCTTTTCAGCATCTGGCAGGGCACCCTCGTCATCGGCATCAGGATCATCGTGGGATCCCAATCTACCACGCCCGTGAAAGCCGGTTGCCAACACATAGCTTTCCACAGATTCCTGACGGCTGGCGGCGGGTTTCACATGCCGAACCGTGGTAAAATTCCGCTGCATAATGTTCATCACGCTTTGCTCTGCCCCGCCGCGAAAACATTTCGACAGGAAAAATCCGTCTTCGACCAGCACTTCCATAGCGAAATCCAGTGCTGCCTCTAGCAGAGCTGTTGTCCGCAGATGGTCTGTTGGCCGGTGACCGGTTGTATTAGCTGCCATATCGCTCAGCACGCCATGCGCGCTGCCGCCAATGGCACCGCGTACCTTGTCCAGCATCACCGGGTCCGTCATGTCACCGACGAAAATCTCAGCCGCGGCCAGAACATCCATTTCCAGCAGATCGATCCCGACCAGCTTCCCGGTGCTGCCGCCAATCTGGCATCGGTCGGCCACAATCTGAAGCCATCCGCCAGGGGCGCATCCAAGATCAACAATGGCCATCCCCGGGCGCAGCAATTTAAAGCGGTTATCAATCTGTGCAAGCTTCAGAGCGGCACGGGACCGATAGCCCTTCAATTTTGCCTCGGCGACGAACGGGTCATTAAGCTGGCGTGTCAACCAGCGCTGCGAGGATGGTTTACGCCCCCGCATCTTTTTTGGCTGGCGCGTTAGTCCGGTATCGTTGCGATAGCTGCGTCCCGAGGATCCACGTGTAGGTGACCGGCCTTTCGGTTTCTTATTCATTCTGGCCGTTCCCTCTTGCCCGGTCATGTGGCATATGACGTCTGCGGCGCACGAAACTCGCAGCGATTGCCACTGCATGGTCGACCTTCCTTCTAGCCGTTTTGACGGAAAACGGCAAATATCTTGCCGCAACTGACATAGCACGATACCTATAAAGCCATGTTTTTTTGCCTGCCTGCATTTCTGGGCCGTTTTCATACCAAAGACCAGCTGACATGAACGCTGCACACTTGGGATGGCGCACGCATATCCTTTTGAATCTGCGCCTTGCGGCTCCTTTGATCATTGGCCAACTGGCCACGATCGGCATCTGGACAAGCGATGTGGTGGCGATGGGCAACCTCGACACGACTAGCCTTGCCGCCGGATCGCTTGCGTCACGCTATTTTCAGCCGATGTTTTTTCTTGCACTCGGTATTTCACTTGCCGTTGGACCGCTGGTGGCACAGGGGCTTGGCGCCGGTGATCAACGACAGGTACGGCGCGCATTCCGGCAGGGGCTGGTCATCGCGGCCACGCTCGGCATGGCGACAATTCCACTCTTGTTCGTTGGTGAAGAGGTGCTGATCCTGATCGGACAGGACCCGGAACTTGCCCAACTCGCCAAACCCTTCCTGCTCTGGTCGGGCTTTGGCATGCCCTTCATGTTTATTGCCTTCGTTCTGCGGCAATTTCTGATTTCCTATGAGCGGCCCGTGCCACAGGTGATCGCTGTCATCATTACCCTGATCATAAATATTGGGTTGAATGCGGTATTCGCTAATGGGTTGGGACCGGCCCCGGAAATGGGGCTTGCCGGGATCGCCCTGGCCACATCAATCAGCTATTTCCTGCTGGCGGCCGGGCTGGTGGTCTATATCGGGACAACTTCACCCTTTTCTGATGGTGAACCTTTCCGGCGGATATGGGTCATGGACTGGGCCATCACCCTGCGCCTTTTGCGCATCGGTGTGCCAATCGGCCTGACGATTGTCGGCGAGGCAGGCATGTTCATTGCCGCCACACTTATGATCGGACTTTTTGGCACTGCGTCCCTGTCTGCCGCCGCCATCGCCAACCAGATTTCAGCCATCGCCTTTATGATCCCGATTGCCATGGCCACCGCCAGCACCATTCGCATCGGCCATTATGCTGGGGCAAAGGATCGCGGAAACCTGTTCCGTAGCGCCGGATCCACAATGCTGATTGCAATTTTGGCAACGTTGTTGACAACGGTCATTCTGCTGATCTGGCCGGAATTTCTCGTCGGACTGTTTCTGGATCACGATGACCCGCTATTTGCCGAGGTGATGCATGTTGCCATGCCACTTATGCTGCTGACTGCCCTCTATCAGGTGCCGGATGGTGTGCAGGCGATTGCCATATCTGTCCTGCGCGGCGTGAATGACACAAAGCTGCCAGGGCTGATCGCGATTGTGAGTTTCTGGATTCCGGGAATTGCACTTGGCGCATTGCTGGGCTTTACCCTTGGATGGGGCGCTGTCGGTGTCTGGTCGGGGCTTGCCATCGGGCTTAGCGTTGCCGCCATGCTTTTGACCTTGCGGATGGTGTTAGCATTGCATCGTATCCGTTCCGGCGGACATATTTTGTCTGCCTGACCCCGGCAGGTTATATTGACACGATGAACAGCGACCGAACCCCACGTTCCGACCCATCAGGCGGTCCCCCTTTGACAGCGGAAACCAGCGTCGGCCAATCACTGGTTGCCGGCCCGCCGCGCCCACTGCCCGCGCATGCGGCCATTCTGCCCGACCTTGTCGCATGGGCCGGACAGATTGCGGGGCTGACACAGAGTGGCCATACCGGCGATACGCTGGCTGCCATATTGATCCATTCGCGTCATTTGCAGACCATTGCACGCGCGCAGCACGATGCCATTGCACCGATTCTTTCCGGACAGGGCGATGATATTGTTGCTGACGCCATTACTGCGCTGCAAGTAGCCGCTGAGAAGGTGGATGATGATGACAGCATGATGGCTGCTATCCGTCGCCTGCGGCAGCGCAGCGCGCTGGCGGTGGCGCTGGCCGATCTGGCGGATACGCATCCCGTCACCATCCAAATGCGCTGGCTGAGTGACGCAGCTGATGCCGCCATTGCATGTACGGTGTGCTATCTGCTTCGTCAGGCAACAATACGCGGCCAGATAAATAAAACAGAAGGGTCTGCCAACAGGGCATGTGGCTGGACCATTCTTGCTCTTGGCAAGCTTGGCGCGCGTGAGCTGAATTATTCATCCGATGTCGATCTGATCATATTGCATGATCCCGACAGCAGAATTCTCACCCGGCCCGAGACAAGTCAGGCCTTTTTCGTCGACATGACGCGCAGTCTGGTAAGGTTGCTGTCAACCGCAACGCGTGACGGAATTGGCTGGCGCGTTGACCTGCGGCTTCGTCCCGATCCGGGCGCTACCGCCGTCAGTATCCAGCGCGAAGCGGCCATCGGCTATTATGAGTCTATCGCCCGCACATGGGAACGCGCCGCTTTTATTCGTGCGCGGCCGGTGGCAGGTGATCTCGAGATGGGCACAGCCTTTCTCAACGACCTACAGCCATTCATCTGGCGCAAGACACTAGATTATACGGTGATCGATGACATGGCGACGATGTTGAGCCGTCCGCCATCGACACGCGGCTGGCCCGGCTTCAATCTGAAGACCGGGCGGGGCGGGATTCGCAACATCGAATTTTTTACCCATGTATTGCAGCTGGTCGGTGGTGGCCGGTTACCGGCCTTGCGCCAGCAATCAACGCCAAACGCTCTTGCCAGCCTTGCCGCCGGCGACTGGATCAGCATCGAACAGCAAACCGTCCTTGCCGCACATTATAACGATTTGCGCCGTGTCGAACACCGGCTCCAGATGCTATCTGATGCACAGACCCACGCATTGCCGCGCAATCTTGATGACATTGCCGATTTTGCCGCCTTTCTGGGTCATGACAGCACTGCCGTCTTCCTGCAGCAGCTCGAAACAATACTTGATGCGGTTGTGGCCTATAGCGCGCACCCTCTATTTACTGACGGCGATACAGGCGATGCAGCGCCGCCGCTGGAGGACGAAGATCGCATGCAAGAATGGCTGACCGGCAAGGGTTTTTCTCGCCCGGAAGGTATCAGCCATACTCTGTCCGGCTGGATGGCCGGCCGTATCGCCACGACACGCAGCGAACGTGCACGCACCCTTCTCAGCCGGATGATGCCCGATATTCTGGACCAGCTGGCACAAGCCAAAGATCCTGATGACTGTTTTGCCGCTTTCGCCGGCTTTGTTGAAGGTCTACCGGCAAGTGTGCAGATTTTCTCGCTGCTCGATCACAATCGCCAGCTGGGGCGGTTGCTGGGCGATATTCTGATATTATCGCCGCGTCTGGCGGGTCAGCTGCGCCGCTTTCCGATGATGTTTGACCTGGTGATCGCAAATGATTTTTTCAATCCGCTGGATAATGCGGATGGATTTGAAAAATATGTGCTTACCGCCATTACCAAAGCCCCAGTGGAGCAGGCGCTGGAAATTGTCACCCGCCTGACCCGCGAACGCCGCTTTCAGGCTGAAGTTCAGGCGTTGAGCGGGATTTCGGACCTCCGTGCAATGGGGCAGGCCCTCGCTAATACCGCCGCGGCCGCCATTCGTGTCGTCACCAAGCTGGCGACAGCCGATATGGAACGGCGCCACGGGAAAATCGAAGGTGGGTTTGCGGTACTGGGCCTTGGCCGCATCGGAACAGGCAATATGACCGCCGCATCGGATATCGATCTGGTATTTGTCTGGGACGGTCCGGATAATGCGGTGTCTGACGGCGCGCGCAAGCTGGCGGCGCGACCCTATTTCACGCGCCTGGCCCAAACACTTGTCAGCTGGCTTGGCGGCGCGACCGCGGAAGGCAGCCTCTACAGCGTTGATGTAAGGCTCCGGCCGGATGGTGAAAAGGGCGCGCTCGTCCAATCCTGCCAGCGACTAAGCACCTATTACGGCGAGGAAGCCTGGACATGGGAGTGGATGGCACTGGCAAAGGCAAGCTGTCTGTTGCCGGGGCCCACAGGCAAAATCGTCATGCGAATGATTGACGGATTGCTGACCACACCGCCTAATCCTCCGACAATCGCCAGCGCAGCCCGACAGATGGTGGCACGCTTTCGCGACAGCTACGGCAGCGCGCCCACCTGGCAACTGCGCCGTCAGCCGGGCGGCATTCGTGAGATGGATCTACTGCTGCAAGGCCTGCGCCTGCAGCATGCCAGCCTGTTTGACGGTGCCGGCACCGCGCCGGAACACATCCTGACGACGCTTGAAAAAGCCGGCCAGATGTCCGCAGACAGGGCCGCTGGCCTTCGTGAGGCGCAGCAGCTTTTTGAATTGCTGCATCAGGCGTTGCGGCTTGTACGCGGTAACGGCGATGACGATGGCACGGCGCTACCAGATGCTGCGATGCGATTCATCCTCACCACTTGCGATTGCCCAGATACGGCGACGCTGGATGCGCGTCTGGAAGGCTATCGCGGCCACGTGATGTCGGCGTTGGAAAGTCTGTTCCTGTCGTCACAGGACAACTGATCAGCAAAAAGATATCTTTGTCGCCAAAACGACTCGTTTACGGAATTTTCTGGACAGACTTTCGGTTTATTTGGGCTCAATGAAACCAAATACAGCGCAAGCTGAGGTTTATTCCTTAACATTTGAAATCCGGGCGAACGGTCCGCCGGTACATAACCGGCACCCGCCACCTTTTGGACCTGTAGATCTGATATGCTTAGATCCGCTGCTGCTTCATGGACTCTGTTTTTTGGCCTGTTGCTAATCATGGCCGGCAACGGGCTGCAGGTGGTATTGCTCGGTGTCGAAGCCAAGGATTCAGGCTTTTCGAACGTTGTTACAGGTTTTGTGATGGCCGGCTATTTTCTTGGCATGTTCTTTGGTTCAATCCTAGTGCCAAAGCTGTTGAACAATGTCGGGCATGTTCGCGTTTTCGGCGCCATGTCAGCGCTGGCATCGGCGGCAGTGCTGGTGATCGCACTTTTCTTCAATCCGATTGTATGGGCGATGATGCGCATCCTCACAGGATTCAGCTTTGCCGGCATGTATATCGTCTGTGAGAGCTGGCTGAACAACAAATCCACCAATGAAACACGTGGCCAGATGCTATCACTTTACATGATCGTCTCGATGGGCGGCATGGGTATCGGGCAGATGCTTGTTGGCTTTGGCGGCGAGCAGAGTGTCACCCTTTTTCTGCTTGCGTCTGTTATGGTGTCAATTGCCGTCGTGCCTATACTGCTGACCGCGGGCAGCGCCCCTGAATTTGAGGCCCTTGAACGGATGAGCATGCGCCGCCTCTTGCAGGTCTCGCCACTGGCGGTGATCGGGTTGGGAATCAATGGCGTTGCTGTTTCAATGATGTTCGGCATGGGCGCAGTCTATGGCCGATCAATCGGTATGGACAATACCGAGGTCGGCTATTTCATGACAGCACCGATGCTGGGGGCGCTGCTTCTACAATATCCGGTCGGCCGGTTATCGGACCGGTTCGACCGTCGCCTCGTTATCCTGTCAGTAACGATCATGGGCGGTATCGCAGCCGGGCTTGCGACTCTGTTCGGACAGCAGCAATTCGGGCTACTGATCCTTTGCACGTTGATTTATGGTGGCGCGCTGTTTCCCAGCTATTCGCTATGTATTGCCCATGCAAATGACTTTCTGACGCCCAGCCAGATGGTAGCTGCCGCATCCGGACTGGTGATGGTCAACGGAATCGGCGCTGTTATCGGATCGCCGATGGCCGCCATGGCAATCGAATATCTTGGAGTTGGCAGCTTTTTCATTATGATTGCCAGCGTGCAGGTGCTGTTAGCACTGTTCGTTCTTTTCCGGATGACACGCCGTGCCGCTGTACCAAACGAGGCGCAGGGACCTTTCGTTGCCATTCCGGAATCTGGCAGTGCGGTTGCCGCTACCCTGAACCCTGAAACGCAATGGATCCCTTCAAGCGAGGAGGTTACCGAGGAAGAAGACCCCTTCCACGACAACCCCTATGTGAACTGATTGCACAGAAGCTGCTTGTCCTGCATGTGCACCAATTACAGGTAGTGCAAGAATGTTGGAGTCCGAAGCGTCCAGCAACGGAACTGCGCAGAAACGATACCCTTTTGGATGGTCATTCGGCAGGATGCGAACAGGCAACATTCCTACTTTTCTCTGTGGAGTCTGGCTCATCATTAAATTAGTTTAATCATATGAATCACATCCATCCTCTATGCGCCTTTGGTCTGGTTCTTAGCATCATGTTGTTATCGCCCGCCCTGACTGAACGCACTCTGGCCGAAGACGCCCTGTTCGAGATTGCCGGCCCGGTGGTTGTCACGCAGGTGACAGACGGAGACTCCCTGAAAAGCGGGAAGCTGAGGATTCGACTTTTCGGCATTGATGCGCCGGAACAAAGACAGCTTTGCGAACAGGCTAATGGTAACAACTGGGCATGCGGCAAGGCGGCCACTGCGGCAATGGGGGGTATTGTGGCCGGGACCGCGCGCCTGCGTTGCGAATTGCTGGATACAGACCGCTATGGCCGATTGGTCATGCGCTGCTTTGCGGGTGAAACGGACATTGCGCAGGCGCTTGTCGCAAAAGGGCTGGCGGTAGCGTACAGGCGTTACTCAGAAGATTATGTCGATGTCGAAGACAGGGCGGCAGCTGCAGGTCGAGGCATGTGGCAGGGACCGTTCGAGATGCCATGGGACTGGCGCAGCAAAAATTGACGGGCATCGGCCCGTACAAAGTTGCCTGCTAAAGAAGGCCAAGCTCGCGCAACTCGGCGATCAATTCGGGTGGCATCATATCAACCCCATCATTCGCGACGGGGATATCTGCAGGCGCATCTTTGACTTCGAGATAACGCCATCCCTGGAAAATGCGCACCCGCAACGGTTCCACGGCAACCAGTTCCGGAGCCAGTACAATGCCGCAAGCAGGATTGCCATCTGCACGCTGCATGCTGCGCAGTTCGGTGATGGGCTGGCGGGCGCACATCACACCCTTGATAACCCAGAAGATTGATCCGCCATCCAGCACATCTTCAACACGGCGCGGGGTGTTGCGCGTGACATGCATCAATTCCATGCCATTACGCACCCGCTCGGCCTGCAAGTAGCGCAACCTCGCCAGCGACTCTGATCCGACAGACAGTTTTTTCAGATGGACGGTCATGCAAAACCCAGTCAAACACGCCGGTGCGCCGTCTCCTGACAGACTTCGGCTACAATCAAAAAAACAGTTACATAAGATAAAGGGCAGCAAGTCCCAGAAATACAAAAAAACCTACAACATCGGTAATTGTTGTGATCAGTACACTGGACGCAACTGCGGGATCCACACCCGCGCGGACCAGACCCAGCGGCACAATTGTCCCGCTTAAACCGGCGACCACCAGATTGGCGAACATTGCCACCGCCATTACAGTGGCGATATCGGCATCATTGAACCACAGATATGACATGCTTGCCGCAAGAAAGGCGAAAACGCAGCCATTTAGCACGGCAACCAGAAGTTCCCGCTGCACAAAGCCGGAAGCGGCATCTCGGTCAATTTGGCGCAAAGCGAGTGCCCGCACCGCCACAGTGACGGTCTGCGTTCCCGCATTACCCCCCATAGAAGCAACAATGGGCATCAAGACCGCCAGCGCAACTAGCCGTTCTATGGTTGCATCAAACAGGCCGATAACCGCCGAGGCGATGATGGCCGTCACCAGATTGACCAACAGCCACCAGCTGCGTCCCCGCATGGTTTCCCAGAGGCTAGACCGTACATTGGCTTCGCCAACCCCAGCCAGCGCCATTAGATCCTCCTCGGCCTCCTCATCGATCACATTAATCACGTCATCTATGGTGATCATGCCGATCAACCGCTCATGCTCATCGACAACAGGCGCGCAAACCATGCCATATCGGCGGAATAGGATGGCAACTTCCTCTTGGTCCATCATTGCCGGGATTTTGCGAAAATCCATATCCATGATTTCGGATACTCGCCGTGCCTTCTGGTTGCAGAGCAGTTTGCCAAGCTGCACCTCGCCAATCGGGTGACGCGCCGGATCGACCACAAAAAGCAGATAGAATTCGGCGTCTTCTAAGCCGGAGCCGCGAAGAAAATCAATCGTCTGGCCCACAGTCCAGAAGGACGGCACGGTCACCAACTCGCGTTGCATCATCCGGCCGGCGGAATCCTCTGGATAGGACAGGCCTTCCTCGACAAGAACACGGTCTTCGGCCGGCAGGGCAGCAAGAACATCCTGAATATCGTCTTGCTCGAGTTCTTCGATGATATTCACCGCGTCATCGGTCGACAGATCGGGCAACTGGCGGGCGAGCGCAGCCGTGCCAATTACATCAACAATATCCTCGCGGGTATTTTCATGCAGATAGGTCAGCAACTCGGCATCCAGCCCGTCACCCAATATTTGGAGAAGGCGTGCCGCATGCTTGCTGGAAAGTCGTTCTATCAGATCTGCCTGGTCCGCTGGGTGCAGTGGTGCCACCAGAGCCCGCACACGCAAATCTCCATCGGCTTCGATGGCTGCGATGACGGCGCTTTCCACCTTTAGTGTCAGACCATAGAGCGCAGCAAGGCGGTCGCCTGCATCGCGGCGATCAACCGCTTCAGCCGCAACCGGGATGTTCGCTGAAAACTCAACCTTGCTTTTGTCAGCCTGCGCCACGCTGCAAAATCCGGGTTATTAGGGAAAAAATCGTTTGAGCCCCGGACAATAGCAGATCACTGAGCGAAAACAACCGTATCCTGACGGAGAAATCATATCCCAAAACGGCTAAATCGAATATAATTAAAAGGCCGGCCGCTTTTGCGTAACAAAATTTCGCGGGCCGAATTAGGTTTTGAGGTTATACAAACCCACCCACCTGCTGTTGCCTTCAAACCGCACATCATGCCCGAAAGGTGGATGCGCGCGCTGGGTAAAGTCCATGCGCTCGCGCACGGCGCAACAGATGCCGATCGTATCACGCTGAACGCGTTTCGCGGCCTCGGCATCGTCCGCATAAGGAAGATAACGCGCCTAACAAATTTTACAGCCAAACGCGACCACAAATTCGGGTGCGTCCTTGCCGGGCGGCGGCTAGTTCTGCGGCACCGTTCTGGCAATAGCAAAGAGACGCGGACCATTGGGCAGTTCGACGGCTTGCAAAACCGCCGTTCTAGAAAGTGCGGAATGCCTTTTGTACGTTCCAGTGGGGGCAGTTACCGACGTGTATGGCAAACTGCATACCGCCGACCGCCAGCCGTTGAAAGTATTTCTTGCATCACCAACCCGCAGAAAGAAAAATGGAAAGCGGATCGCATCTGGGCAGTCAAACTCGTCATTTAGCGACAGGCCTGCTCCAAACTGGCGTCAAATCCGGGTCCCAGCAGGTCCAGATCCTGACGCAGGCCGTGTGCCGCTGCCAGAGAACCTTAACAAAGCATTGTATTGGCGCCGGCGAAATAACCCGCAAGCGTTGACCGTAACAATGATCTTGGCGCACCTTTATCTACGTCATGCGTTTCGCACAGCCGATCAAACAGGTCCGAATGGGTGATCAGCGCTAGTTGCACTAGCATGCATAGGCTGGGCGGTTTCTCCTTTGCTTTTCCGCCCGGCCCTTTTTGTTTTCCAACCTTTGTGGTCAGCCTTTTTCTTCAAGAAAAGGTGCGGCAAGCAAAGCAATCCGCTCATAGGCGATTTCAATGTCATCGACGGTTGTTGCAGTGGTCCCGATGCTGACACGGATAACGTAGCGCCCCTCATGCATGGTCTGGGTCAGATACAGCGCGCCATCCTGATTGATTGCATCAACAAACCTCGCATTCAGGTCATCCAGCACGGCACCGTCTGCCATCTGGTCCGGGGCAAGCCGGAAACTAAATAGGCCCAGTTGCGGCGGACTGGTTATTTCAAATCCGTCTGTATCCGCAATACGGCGCGCCATTTCCTCAGTCCACCGTACATGGTCACGAATGATCGCCTGCAGCCCGGACACACCATAGCACCGGATAACAAACCACAGCTTCAGCGCCCGAAAGCGGCGGCCAAGTTCCAATGTCATCTGTGAAAAATCCATCACATCGTCGGCATCCTGCGTTACTAGATAAGCTGGCGTGATGGACATTGTCTTTTTGAAATCCTCGACCGATTTTACAAAGTGGGCCGAACAGTCGAAATTGGTCATTAGCCATTTATGCGGGTTCATCACCATCGAATCCGCCAGATTAATACCCTCTGCCATTGCGCGCATTTCTGGACAGATCAGCGCAGACCCGGCCCATGCTGCATCCACATGGGAAAACAGCCCTTCGGCAAGTGCCACCGGGAGCACCTCGTCCAGCCGATCACTAACGCCGACACCAGTTGCGCCCAGAACAGCCACCAATGCACAGGGCAAGTGGCCGGCCGCCCGATCCGCATCAATCGCCGCTTGTAGCGCATCCACGCGCATGGCCCCGTAATCATCGACAGCAACTTTTACCAGATTCTCGCGCCCGATCCCCGACAAGAACACCGCCTTTTCCACCGATGAATGGGCGTGGCTGCTGACATAGACACGTAGCCGCTTTTGCCCAAACAGGCCGCTTTCCTTTGATTCCCAGTCCAACGCCTTGTCACGCGCCACCAGAATTGCGGACAGGGTAGCCAGCGTTGCCCCACCCTGGATGACACCGTGCCAGCCCGCGCCGATCCCGGTCATCTGGCGCAGCCAGTCAAGCACATGGGTTTCAAGCTCGGTACCGGCAGGCGATGTCTGCCACAACATGCATTGCGCGCCCAACGCCGCTGTCAGCCATTCGGCAAGCACCGAAGGCGGGCTGGCGTTGGACGGGAAATAGGCAAAGAACCGCGGATGCTGCCAGTTGGTAACATGCGGCACGATCAGATTTTCAAAATCCGCGAATACGGCCTCTACATCCTCCGCCTCTTGTGGTGGTTCCGTCGGAAGGCTCGCCCGCACTTCACCAGGGCGCGTTGACGGGCGCACCGGGCGGTCTGCAAGCGTGGTCAGATATTGGGCGGACCATGCGGCGGCACGGCTGCCCCAAACCTTCAGGTCATGATTTTTCATTCATTCCTCCTCTGCAGCCAGAAAGACCGCAATATCCCCAAGATTCGTGCCTGTCGGCATAGCCGGCAGCAATTGCCCGCGGGCCGCCAGATAGGGATATGAATCATGGCGCGCCAACGCCGCGTCGGCGGCATTAGCATCAAACAGATCCGCCGAGCCGACCATCGCCCCAGCCGCATCCGTCGGCCCGTCTCGCCCGTCTGTACCACCGACAAGGGCGAGCCAGTGGCGCGGTGCGGCGGACCCTAAGCGATGCATTTTGCTGGCAAAGGCAAGTACCATTTCCTGTGCCCGTCCGCCCTTGCCGGAATCAGCATCCAGTGTGACCACCGTTTCGCCGCCCGTGACCCCCCAGCTATGTCCTTCCCGGCCGCGCTGGGCCAGCATGGCTGCAAGCTGGTGCGCCAACTCGGCAGCATTACCAGTGAGTGGCGGCAGATCAATCTGCTTTGCCGTTGGCAAGGCCGCCGCCAACCGCGCCGACACCGCCGCCCGGCACAGATCATTACTGGCCAACAGACGGGTCCCCACCCGTGACAGCGCAGGATCGCCGTCACGCAGGGGCAGATCGGCCGTTCCGGCGCGAATACGCGCCACCATCGCCGCAACAAAATCAAGCCTGTCAAGCCGGTGATCGCCAATCAGCGCGAGCGCCTGTTCCAGCGCAGCCGGATCGGCCACCGCCGGCCCGCTGGCGATGGATTCCAGCCGGTCCCCCGGCACATCGGACAGCAGGAATTGTGTGATCCGTGCCGGGGCCGCCAGCCGTGCCAACCGCCCCCCTTTCAAGCGCGAAAACAGCCGTCGCACCGCATTCATCGAATGGATATCCATGCCGCTGGCCAGCAAGGCTGCGTTCAGCGCCTGCTTGTCCGCCAGTGTCACCCCGTCTGCCGGCGCAGGCACCAATGCCGACCCACCACCACTGATCAGCAACAGAAGATGATCCTCAGCCCCAAGGCCTGCAGCCATCTCGGCGAGGGCAGCTGCCGCATCCATCCCGCGCGCATCAGGCACCGGATGGGCGCTGGCAAAACATCGCATGCCATCAATCTCGGCGAATCCCTCATCATGCGTGATAACAATGCCAGGCGCGTTGCATCCCGCGTCCCGCACGGCCTGCGCCATTGCCGCACCGGCCTTGCCAATGGAGACTACATGGCTTGGTGGCGCATCAAGTGCAGCCATGGCTGCCATGGTCACATCATGCGGATGCCCGGCAGCAAGGCCGGCAGCAAATGCCTCGCCTGCCAGATCAGGCCATGCCGGCGATCGGGTCGTCATGCCATCTTGTCGGGTAGCGCCTCGCCACCGGCAAAGGCAAGAGCATTTTCCAGCACCTTCATGCCCATGGCGACGCGGCTTTCCTCGGTCGCCGACCCCAGATGTGGCAGCAGGACGGTGTTTGGGGCTGACAGCAAATCCGGATTGATCGCCGGCTCCCCCTGAAAGACATCCAGACCGGCACCGCCTATGGCACCGCTTTGAAGCGCCAGAGCCAGCGCCGTTTCATCAACCACATCACCGCGCGCGGTGTTGATCAGATAGCCGCCCGGCCGCATGGCGGCAATGGCGTCTGCATTCATGCTATTGGCTGTTTCCGGGGTCGCCGCACAATGCAGGCTGACAAAGTCGCTGGCCGAACAGACCGCGGCCACATTAGCAAGCTGGCGCGCGGCCACGCCAGCGCCATCATCGATGGGTGAGCGGTTCTGGAACACCACATCCATTCCAAATCCGAAATGCGCCCGCTGTGCGACGGCCCGGCCGATCCGGCCCATGCCGATAATGCCCAGCGTCTTGCCGCTCAGCGCCCGCCCGACAAGATGCGTCGGCCGCCAGCCAGTCCATTCACCAGCGCGCAATTCACGCTCGCCCTCGCCAGCGCGCCGGCACAGCATCAGCATCAGGGTCATGGCGATATCGGCGGTGGCATCGGTCAGCACGCCGGGCGTATTTGTGACCGGCATGCCGCTGGCGGACGCCGCTACCAGATCGATATGGTTGACCCCCACGCCGTAATTGGCAATCAGCCGGCAGCGCCCGGACGCACCAGCCGCAATAATGTCGGCATCAATGCTGTCAGACACGGTCGGCGCGGCAATATCATGACTGGCAAAGCCGTCCATTAGGGCATCGCGTGACAGCAGCTCATCATCCTCATTAAAGGTAACGTCAAAATGGTCTGCAAGTGCATCTTCGGCGCCCTGCGGCCACCGGCGCGTAACAAAGACGGACAATTTCTGATCGGAGGAGAGCTGAGGGGACATGCGCAAAGTTTCTGGACCAATTTTATGGAAGGTTCAATCTGCCTATCATGGATCAGGCAGCAATTAAAGAAGGGGCACCGCGGTGGCGATGCCCCTCTTACTGTTACGTAGCTGTAAGGCTTTAGCCGGGCATTTCGCCCTGAATGCCCTCTGCATAAAAGAAGATGTCACTCCAAAGCGTGCCATCATTCAGCGCCTCTCCGGCCTTCACGACCACATTGCCCTTATTGTCCTTGATCGGACCAGTGAAGATATTGTAGCCGTCTTCGACCTTGGCAGCGGCCTGCTCAGCTGCGGCCTTAACGTCAGCCGGCATATTTTCAAACGGTGACAGGACGAGATAGTCATCAACCATACCCTTCCAAGTATTTCCTGCCCAATGGTCCGGACCTTCGCCGGTCGACCATGTGCCATCCATCACCTGCTGAATCTTCTCGATGTAGTAATGTGACCAATCATTCACAGACGAAAACAATTGTGCGTTCGGCGCGAATTTCTTCATGTCACTTGCCTGGCCAAACCCATGCAAACCCGCCTTTTCGGCGATCTGAAGCATGGCTGGGGTGTCCGTATGCTGCGCCATCACGTCGGCACCCTGTGCCACCAGAACCTTGGCAGCATCGGCTTCCTTGACTGGGTCTTCCCAAGTATTGGCCCAAATGACCATAATCTCAGCCTGTGGGTTGACCTCACGCATGCCAATGGCAAAGGCGTTCAGTCCCTGATAGGCCTCTGGGATCGGGAATGGCGCGATGTAACCGATTTTGTTAGTCTTCGTCATCATGCCAGCGACGATGCCCTGCACGTAACGACCTTCATAAAAACGGATATTGCCCGTCGCCATGTTTGAGGACCGCTTAAAGCCGGTGATATGTTCGAATTTCACATCGGGGAAGTCCTTGGAAACCTTCAACATCGGATCCATGAAACCGAACGAGGTGCCAAAAATAATCTTGTGACCGGTATTGGCAAGCTCCCGGGTGACGCGCCCAGCATCAGGACCTTCAGGAACATTTTCAACAAAGGTTGTTTCAACCTTGTCACCGAAATGGGCTTCAACCTTTTGACGTGCAAGTTCGTGCGCATAGGTCCATCCATGATCTCCCGGCGTTCCGAGGTAAAGAAACCCGACCTTCAGCGGCTCCGCCATTGCGGCACCCGTCGATAGGGCAAGCGCGGTCAGGCCAACCGCAATGCCTTTAATTAGATTCTTCATGTTTTACTCCTTTGTTGACCAACCATTGGCTCAGGGGATAGAGACGGCGTTTCCCAGCAAATGTCTGACATCATTTGCCAGCATGAAACGCACGCCCCAGACATGCCGGCGAGTTCGCCAGCGCAAATTCTCTGTTCCTTGATATCAGGACAAGAACAATGATAGTAGCAAGATACGGCAGCATTGACAGGAATTGCGACGGGATTGTCCACCCACGCGCCTGACCGGCAAGCTGCATGATGGTGATACCCCCGAATATCAGCGCCCCGACAAGAACCCGCCATGGCATCCATGAAGCGAAAACCACCAGCGCCAACGCGATCCAACCACGCCCTGCCGTCATGCCCTCGGCCCAATGCGGAGTCAGCATCAACGGCAGATAGGCACCACCCAGCCCGGCCATCAAACCACCGAACAAAACCGCCATGAAGCGCACACCAAGAACGGAATATCCGAGCGCATGCGCACTATCGTGATTGTCCCCAATTGCGCGCAGTACAAGGCCAGCCCGTGTCCGTTTCAGGAAGTAGGCGACCAACGCCACCATCAAGACGGCACCATAGGCCATTAGATCATGCGAAAAGACAAGCTTGCCAAATGTCGGCAGGTCAGCAAGGAACGGGATGCGAAGCACTGGCAGCCCCTCAATGGCATGACCGATCAGAGGTGCGCCAATAAGACCGGACAGGCCGGCACCAAAAATCGTCAGAGCAAGGCCGGTCGCCACCTGATTGGTGGCAAACCCAAGCACCAGAACGCCGAACAAAGCTGCTGTCAGCATGCCGGCAAGCCCGCCCGCGATAACTCCAAGAACAAGGCTGCCACTGACCATGGCAATGCCAAATGCCGAGACAGCACCCATAAGCATCATCCCCTCAACCCCGAGGTTTAGAACCCCGCTGCGCTCAACGATCAGCTCGCCGATTGCGGCATAGACAAGCGGCACCGAAGTCATCAGGACGGTGAGGATCAGATCTTCAAGCACCGCTCTCTCCCTTGAGGTTGGCACGATGGTGCAGGCTGAGCGTCACATGGTAGCGATTGAAGGTTTCGCCAGCCAGAAGCATAAACAACAAAATACCCTTGAAGACACCAGTGACCACCTTTGGCATGGCAAGCGCGATCTGCGCCGAATCCCCGCCAAGCTCAGCAAGAGCCACGACCAGCCCGGCGACAATGACCGCCATAGGGTTGAGACGGGCCAGGAAGGCAACAATGATCGCAGTGAAGCCATAACCAAAGGAAATGTTCGGCTGCAGCTGGCCAATATTTGCCGACACCTCAACCATGCCGGCAAGGCCGGCGGCAGCACCCGATATCGCCATGACCATAATTGTCACCAGGGCCGGGCTGAAGCCGGCAAATCGGGCGGCACGCGGCGCGTCGCCCATCACCTTTACTTGAAAACCGGTCAGCGTGCGCGAAAGAACGAACCACGCCATAACGGCGATCAACAGCGCCCCGATGACACCCCAGTGCAGCTGGCCAAGCCGGCCAATGCCGGGAAGTTCAACCCGCGAGATCACCGCTGCCTCGGCATACATTGGCGTCAAGGGAAAGCCAAACGACATCGGATCACGCCAGGGACCGCGCACCAACCAGTCAATCAACATCACGGCGACATAGGTCAGCATCAGCGAGACCAGAATCTCGTTGGTATTGAATCGCGTCTTCAGCAACGCCGGGATCATCCCCCAGGCAAGGCCGCCGAGCATGCCGGCGAGGATCATCGCCGGCATCATCACCAGCCCCGGCAGGTTTGGAAAGCTCAGCGCAACAAATCCGGATGTCACGGCACCAAGGATCATCTGCCCCTCGGCACCGATATTCCATATATTAGCCCGATAGGCGAACACAAGGCCGCTGGCGATGATGATCAGCGGGCAGGACTTAACGAGCAGATCTGCAATCTGGTCGGGACGCGACACCGGTGCGATGAAGAACTGGTAGAGCGCCGTGAGCGGGTCATATCCCAGAACGCCAAAAATACCGGCACCGGCGATCAGGGTCAGCAGGATGGCAATGGCTGTCGTCGCAAGTGTTAGGCGAAGCGTTATTTCCTTTCGCGGGACGAGCTTAATCATGCCACATCCCCCTTTTCGGAACCGTCTGGTGGCAAGCTGCCGCCCATCAACAGGCCCACCGTTTCGGCTGTCACATCGACCGTTACCATCGGATCAGACAGCATGCCGTCATGCAGCACGGCAACCCGATGCGAAATCGTAAAGATTTCTTCAAGATCCTGCGAGATCATAATCACCGCAGAACCGGCTGCCGCAAGTTCCAGCATGGCACGGCGGATAAACAGTGCAGCGCCAATATCCACGCCCCAGGTGGGCTGTGAGACGATGAACACCTTGGGCCGCTTGGCGATTTCGCGGCCAACGACAAATTTCTGCAGATTCCCACCCGACAAGGCAGAGGCAAGCGGGTTTTCACCTGGCAGGCGCACATCAAAAGCCGCTGCAATCTCGGCTGCGTTCTGGACGGTCTGAGCACCGTCAATCACTCCGCGGCGTACCACATGCCCCTGCGAATGGCTTGTAAGCAGGGCATTATCCGCAAGTGTCATGCTCGTTACCGCTGCATGACCATTGCGTTCCTCCGGCACAAAGCCAATCCCAAGCTGACGGCGGCGGGCGGGACCAGCCATACCAATATCCTGTGATTCAATGCGGATCGCGCCCGCATTGTCACCAGTCCATTCGCCAGTCAACGCCTCCATCAGCTCATCCTGGCCGTTTCCGGCAATGCCGGCGATCCCCAGAACCTCACCGCCACGAGCCGCAAAAGACAGGCCGTGAAGCGGTTTTGCAAATGCCGATGCCGGTTCCCGATTGAGGTCACGAACCTCAAACAGACTGGCCGAGCCTGTGTCAGGGCGTGACTGGCGTGCGATTTCGCCAACGGTGCTGCCGACCATCATCTCGGCCAGCTGCTTGCTGCTTTTCTTTCGGGAGTCGACGGTGCCGACATTCTGCCCGCGCCGCAAGACCGTGGCGCGTTCGGTCAGGGCCCTGATCTCCTCCAGCTTGTGGGAAATGAAGAGGATGGCGACACCCGAATCCGCAAAGCGGCGCAACACATCGAACAGCTGCTCGCTTTCCTGCGGGGTCAGCACCGATGTTGGTTCGTCCATGATCAAGAGGGACGGGTCCTGCAGCAGACAGCGCACAATTTCCACGCGCTGCTGTTCGCCGACAGACAGGTTATGCACCCGCGCATCAGGATCAACTCCGATCCCATATTCCGACGACATGGCCCGCACCCTGTCAGCAAGATCGTCAAGCGGTTCACCGGGCGGCATGGCAAGCGCGATATTTTCCACAACGGTCAGGGCCTGGAAAAGCGAGAAATGCTGGAACACCATGCCGATGCCAAGATCGCGTGCATGCTGCGGGTTGCGAATCAACACCGGCGCGTCCTGCCACTCAAACTGCCCCGAATCAGGCTGCAGCAGGCCGTAGATCATCTTCACAAAGGTTGATTTTCCGGCCCCGTTCTCACCAAGCAACGCATGGATCTCACCACGGCTGATGTTGAACGACACATCGTCATTTGCTGTGAAGTCACCGAAATGCTTGACTATTCCGGTCGCTTTGAGAAGTGTGTCTCTGGATGATGTTGCGGTAGGCCGCGGCGATCCGGTCATCTTGTTCTCTGCGGTCTTGGGCCGGGCAATGCCGCCCAGTATTGCGGCAAGAAGCATACGACCTTTACCAACATAATGTAAAGAAATCGGAAATCATGGCCGCCCTGCAAAAGGGGATACAGGGCGGCCCATTTGGTTGTCTGGGTGGCGTGCGCCACCCTGCTACATATTGGACCGATCAGCCCTGACGCGAGAACTCGGGATAGGCTTCCATGCCGAGTTCAGCGGAGTCGAGACCGGCGAGTTCTTCTTCCTCGGTGACCCGAATACCGATGGTCGCCTTGAGGATCATCCAGACAACACCGGACACGATGAAGGTGAAGGCACCGACCACCACAATACCGATGATCTGCGTTCCAATGCTGGCGTCAGGGTTTGTGATTGCCACGGCAAGCGTGCCCCAGATACCCGCAATAAGGTGAACGGGAATGGCACCGACCACATCATCAATCTTCAGACGGTCCAGCAATGGCACCGAGAAGACGACAATCGCTCCACCGATACCGCCGATGATTGTGGCTGCGCCGAGTGACGGCGTCAGCGGCTCTGCCGTGATCGACACAAGACCGGCCAGCGCACCGTTCAGGACCATGGTCAGGTCAACCTTCTTGAACAGCAGCTGCGTCATGATTAGAGCGACAAGCGCGCCGCCGGAAGCCGCAGCATTGGTGTTGGCAAAAATACGCGATACGTCGGCAACATCGCTGACCGTGCCCATAGCAAGCTGTGATCCGCCATTAAAGCCGAACCAGCCAAGCCAAAGGATGAATGTTCCAAGGGTCGCCAGCGGCAGGTTTGCACCTTGCATCGGCACCACACGGCCATCCTTATATTTGCCGGTACGGGCCCCAAGTATCAGCGCACCGGCCAGTGCGGCCCAGCCACCAACGGAATGCAC